>CAWBBS010000017.1:0-184184 GCA_963787115.1 uncultured Solirubrobacteraceae bacterium | reverse complement strand
ACCTTGCGCGTCTACCAATTCCGCCACGGGCGCAGGGGGGCGAGTATATCCCTGCCCCAGCCGCGACCGCGCTAGGCCGCGGGCCGGCGCCGTTGCATCCGTCGTCGGGCGGCGATAGAGTGCGAACACATGTTCGTCGAACGCTGCTCTCCAATCCAACGCGAAGGGATGCATCTGTGGACCTGACCAAGCGCCAGCAGGAGATCTTCGACTTCATCCGCAAGTACTCGGCCAGCTATGGATATCCGCCCACGGTCAGGGACATCGGCAAGGCGGTGGGTCTGGCGTCATCCTCGACGGTTCACGCTCACCTGGCGAACCTCGAGAAGCTCGGACTGCTCAGGCGCGATCCATCCAAGCCTCGGGCGATCGAGCTTCTCGACCGCGCAGTCGGGAGCGCAGTAGGCAGTGTCCGCGGGATCATGCGGGCCGAAGGCCTCCCGCTGCTCGGCTCGGTCGCGGCCGGCCAGCCGATGCTCGCCGAGGAGAACATCGAGGAGTACGTGTCGGTCCCCGAGATCGCAGGCGGAGCTGACGGCGAGTATGTCCTTCGAATCCGCGGCGAATCGATGAAGGACGCCGGCATCCTGGAAGACGACTACGTCGTGGTGCATCCGCAGGAGACTGCCAAGGACGGCGATGTCGTCGTAGCGCTCCTCGGAGAGGAGGCGACCGTCAAGCGCTTCTTCAAGGAACCCGACCACGTTCGCCTGCAGCCCGAAAACGACGCGATGGAGCCGATCCGCAGCAAGGAGGTCAAGGTGCTCGGTCGCGTGGTGGGTCTGCTCAGGCGCGTTTAGGCTGGGTGCCGCCGGCCGGTCCTTGCCCGCGGGCGCAGACCCCCGCCGCTTCACAGGCCGGCTTGCACGCGGTAGGTTGGATGGGCAGGTCAGGCAGCCGCGGAGGCGTTTCGCCTTCGAGGAAAGTCCGGACATCACAGGGCAGGGTGGTCGAAAGATCGACCCGGGGAAACCCGCGGGAAAGTGCCACAGAAACAAACCGCCTAAGTCCGCCGTCCCACGTGAACGGCGGGCCGGCAAGGGTGAAATGGTGCGGTAAGAGCGCACCAGCGCCGCGGTGACGCGGCGGCTGGGCAAACCCCACTCGATGCAAGGCCAAACAGGACCGTTTGCAGGCTGCTCGCCGAGGTCCAGGTAGGCCGCTCAGATGGATGGCTGCTCAACGACAGAATCCGGCTTATCGACCTGCTAAGGAAAAGCCCCGCTCCGGCGGGGCTTTTCTATTTGCGGCCCGTCGAGTGGGCCGCGGGCCGCGAGTGGCTCTGCGCGACGTCCAACCTGTCCGAACCGCGGGGCAGCAGTGACCTGCCTCGCTGACCGGCGCTGCGCGCGACGCTGCTAGGGCTCGATGCTCGGGGGGTAGCTGCTGAAGAGCCACCGGCCGTTGACCCTGACGATGGTCGTCAGGCCGGGGATCCCGCTCGGACCGATCGCGGTGGCGCGCGCCCCGTGGATGCTGAGTCTCAGGTGGGCCATAACCTGAGCGACCTCCATATGCCATTGGCGGGCCGTGAAGCCGGAGTCGTCAACCCCGGGGGTCTTGTGTCGCAGCACGTGCTGGAGGGCGCCGAATGCTCCTCTGCAGGTGCCCTGCCCGCCCGCCGTGAAAGATCTAACGCCGCGGGCGGTGAGGCGAGAGCAGACTGCTCTGGCGGGGCCGAAGTACTCGGCGATAAGGACGCTGCGGTAGACGGCTCGGATCTGCGGGCCGGAGCTGCTTGCGGCGCTCGATGTGGCGCCGCTCACCGCGACTGCTGCCAGGGCGATCGCAAGCGCGGTCGTCGTTGCTCGGAAGCTCATCGTGGGCTCACTCTACCTCCGGCCGTGCGTTTTCGCGCATGCCGTGATCTCGAGGGCGTCACGCACGGCGCGGCGCGAACTTCAGACACGGCAAGAGGATCTGAGCGAGCGCGAAAGGACGCGCTCCCCCGCCGATCAGTCCGGTTTGAGCTCCTCGTCGGCCTCGCCGTACGTGGCGTCGCCGTCGTCGCCGACATCACCGGCGGAGTCCTGCAGGATGCGGGCAGTGGAGTGCTCATCGCCGTGTGAGGTGTGCTCGATCAGTTCCTCCTCGGCGAGCTCGAAGCCCTCTGACTCGCCGCCACCGGCCTCGTCGACCGCGCGGCGCGCCTCGGCGCGGCGGAGGTCAAGCTCTCGTGCGGCATCGAAGTCATCCATAACTGCACCCTATCCGACTGCGGGCACGGCGGCTCAGTGAGTGGACCTCTAGCCCGCGAGCTTGCGCTGGGCGGCGGCGAGCAGCGTCTCTTCGGCCTTGAGCTCGGTGAGCGCGTTCATCATCGCGTCGAGCTCGCAGTCGATCTTGTCCGGCCACGGCTTGTGTGGGTGCTCGTCGAGCGTCTTCAGGCCGTTGCCGGTGATCATCACGACGACGGTCTCGTCCGGGCCGAAGGTGCCGGCGGCGGCGAGCTTCTCGAGGACGGCGATCGTGGTGCCTCCCGCCGGCTCGGTGAGCACTCCCTCCGTGGAGGCGAGCAGGTCGATGCCGGCGAAGATCTCCGGGTCGGTGACGAACCCTGCGCTGCCTCCGCGTTTGAGCACCGCGTCGATGACGAGGTAGCCGTCCCCCGGGGCGCCGATCGCGAGCGAGTGCGCGACGGTCTCCGGAGTGATCGGGACGATCTCCGCCTCCTCGGCGATGATCGCGCTGGCGATCGGGTTGCAGCCGCTCGGCTGCGCGATGTCGATGCGGACCGAGTCCGTGTCGGCGAGCCCGAGGAGCTTCATCTCGACCAGGCCCTTGTGCACGCGCGAGGAGAGCGTGCCGCCGGCGGCCGGGATCAGGATGTGGTCGGGCGGGTTCCAGCCGAGCTGCTCGACGATCTCGAAGGCCGCCGTCTTGGCGCCCTCGGCATAGAACGGGCGCAGGGTGATGTTCGCGAAGTCCATGCCCGTGGCTTCCGCGAGCTCGCGACAGCGGCGGTTGGCTTCGTCGTAGTTGCCCTCGACCTGGCACACCTTGGCGCCCAGGGCGCGACAGGCGCGCGCCTTCATGTCCTCCAGGCGGTTGGGATAGAAGACGTAGGAGTCGACGCCGGCGGCGGCAGCCATCGCGGCGACAGCGGTGCCGACGTTGCCGGTGGAGACGCATCCGATCTCGGTGCCTCCACGCTCGAGCAGCCGCGCGACGGCCATCGAGACGACGCGATCCTTGTAGGAGAGGCTCGGCCGCTGGGTCGAGTCGTCCTTGAGGTAGAGGTTGCTCAGGCCGAGCTCTGCGCCGAGGCGCTCGGCGTGAATCAGTGGTGTGTAGCCGGCGAACTGCCCGACGCGCGACTGCGCGGCCGCATCGACGATCGGCAGCAGCTCCTCGAAGTGCCAGATGTTCTGCGGCCGCTCGGCGGCGGGGAAGTCCCTGAAGTGACTAGCCGCGAGCTCGTAGTCGTAGATGATGTCCAGGCCCTTGCCACAGTCTGGGCAGGCGAAGATGGACTGCTCCAGCGGGTAGCTGTTATCGCACCGGTGGCAGACGAGAGCAGTCGCGCACGAGCGCGTTCGCTGGCCGGACCTCTGTTGGGTCTGAGTGCTCATGCTGGCTCCCCTAACGATACGCTCGGCCACGGCGGCGTGGCGCCACCATCATCGAGTCCAAGGGATCGCCACAGCTCCTCCGCCATGTGCGGGGTGAAGGGCTCCAGCATCTGCACCAGCACCGCGAGCGCATCCAGCAGCGCCTCGACGTTCGCCCCGGAGAGCTCGCCCTGTCGCGCGACCGCCCGCTTCTCGAAGTCCTTGATGCGGTCGAACAGCCGCATGATGTTGCGGACCGCGGTGTGCATCTCGAGTGCCTCCATGTCCTCGGTCACCTTCTCCACGCCGGTCTCGCACCACTTTGACAGTCGCAGGCGCATGTGCTCGGTCTGATCGCGCTCACCGCTCACGGCGCCGCCGGAGGAGCCGTTGTTGGCCGCGCTCTCGCGCAGCCGCTGCGCCAGCGCGAGCTTGGCATGCGTGTAATCCCACACCTGGTTCAGGAAGCGGTTGCACCGCAGTACGGCCGAGTCGCTCCAGTTCAGTGAACGCTGGGGGCGAGCCGCGTAGAGGACCGCGAGCCTCACGGTATCGGCGCCATAGCGCTCAACGAGCGCGTCCGGGTCGACCACGTTGCCGAGGTGCTTGCTCATCTTGCGCCCGTCGCTGATGACCATCTCGTGAAAGAGGCAGCCGGCGAAGGGCTCGCCGTCGGCGAGGAACTCGAGCGGGCCGATATCACGCAGCGCCTTGGTGACGATGCGCTGGTCGAAGACGAAGTTGCCGCTGTCCGAGCCCGCGACCAGGCGCTCGGAGGGGAGCCAGTGGCGCAGGTCCTCGAGCGCGAGGATCTCCTCGAGCGTGCCGTCGCGCTCACTGGCCGGCACGCACGCCGGCACCCACAGCCACAGCGCGTCGAAGTGGCAGTCCAGCGTGTCGGTCTCCCTGCGCGCGGGACCGCCGCAGATCGGGCAGGTCGAGTTGACGAACTCGTCGATCTCGGCGAGGGGATTGCCGGCTCCGGTGGGACGGATGTCCAGCGGAAGCAGCACGGGAAGCTGGTCCCTGGGCACGGGAACGGTGCCGCACTGCTCGCAATAGACGATCGGGATCGGCGTTCCCCAGGAACGCTGCCGCGAGATGGTGAAGTCAAAGGCCCGGTATCGGACGGCCGGCCTCGTGTCCTGCACCGCAACGCTCGCGGGCGCCTCCTGCTCCACGCTGTCCTGTGTGATCAGTCCGAGCCGGCGCGCCAGCACCTCGTCCGTGCGGTCCTCGCTCGGAACGCCGAGCACCGCGGTCACGCCGAAGCGCGAGTCCACGACGGGGGATATGTAGACCGGCAGCTGCTCTCCGGCCGGGCCCGTGATGGTGCGCCCCGTGTCGATCACCGGGACGGTCTCCGCCTCACGGGAGCTGCGCTCCCAGCCCCCGGTCCTGAGCGTCTCGAGCTGCAGCAGCACCTCCGGCTCCGCCGCCCACGCGTCAGCGTCGGGATGCCGCGCCGAGAGCAGGACGAAGCGGGCGCTGCCGGCCGCGTCGGCGTGAGGCGTGAACACCGTCAACTGCTCGCCGCTCTCGCCGCGGAGGTCGATCTCGACGCCGTCGAGGCGCCCGAGCACGATCTCCTGGGACGCCAGAGCGACTTCATCCCACATGCCGCTCGCCGCGCGCTCGGCGATGCGGCTGTCGTTCTCCTCCAGGTAGGCGCTGATCTTCAGGTACCACTGCGGCATCTCGATCAGCCTCACGGGACCGTGACAGCGCCAGCATGTGCCGCCCTCCTCGACCTGGATGGAGGCGAGTGTGGTTTCGCAGTTGTCGCACCAGTCGACGTTGCCGGTGCCGCGATAGATCAGGCCGGCCTCGAGGAGGGTCAGGAACAGCCACTGCGACCAGCGGTACATCCCCGCGTCAGAGCTGAGGAACGCACGGTCCCAGTCGAAGGAGAAGCCGAGCCGCTCGAGCTGCCCCTGCATGTGCTCGGCGCAGCGGGCCACCCAATCGCTGGGCGAGACACCTCCGGCGATGGCGCCGAGCTCGGCCGGCAGCCCGAAGGCGTCGAAGCCGAACGCGAACAGCACGTCGTCACCCCGCGCACGCCGAAAGCGGGCGTACGCGTCGCCGATCGAGTAGCTGCGGACATGCCCGATGTGGATGTTGCCCGAGGTGAACGGGGCGGAGGGCTTGATGTAGAGGTGCGGGCGATCGTCTGAGATCGGGGGCGTGCGGAAGGCGCCCTGCTCGCGCCAGAGCTCCTGGCGGGCGGGCTCGATGTCCTTCGGCTCATACCTGGTGCGGGGCTGATCGCTCATTGCGATCGAGGATATCCGAGGGCATCGTGACCGGAGCCGCCGTTGGTATGCTGAACCTCACTTGACCGCCGTCCTCGACAAGGCCTACCGCGAGCCCCCAAGCACCATCTCGGGCGCCTCGGAGAGCGGGGTCATCTCGTCCGCCCAAGCTGAGAGGATGCGCTGATGGAGATCGAGATCGGTCGCGGCAAGAAAGGCCGCCGTGCTTATGGATTCGACGACATCGCGATAGTTCCTTCGCGGCGGACGCGCGACCCTGATGACATCGACATCTCGTGGAAGCTCGGCCCGTACCAGTTCGAGCTCCCGATGCTCGCGTCGGCGATGGACGGCGTCGTCTCGCCCCAGACCGCAGGAATCATCGGCAAGCTCGGTGGCCTGGCGGTCCTGAACCTCGAGGGGATCTTCACCCGCTATGAGGACGCCGACGAGCAGCTCGAGCGCATTGCCGGGCTGCCCAAGGAGCAGGCCACGCGCGAGATGCAGGAGATCTACGCCGAGCCCGTCAAGCCGGAGCTGATCGCGCAGCGGATTCGCGAGATCAAGGAGCAGAAAGTCGTCGTGGCGGCGTCGCTTACGCCGCAGCGCGTGCTGCAGTACCACGAGATCGCCATGGAGGCGGGCCTCGATGTGCTCGTCATCCAGGGAACAGTCGTCTCCGGGGAGCACGTCTCAACCGTCTCCGAGCCCCTGAACCTCAAGGAGTTCATCCCCACGCTCGACGTTCCGGTCGTGGTCGGCGGCTGCGCGTCCTACCACACGGGGCTTCACCTCATGCGCACCGGCGCCGCAGGCGTCCTGGTGGGCGTCGGCCCCGGCGCCGCGTGCACCACGCGCGGCGTGCTCGGGATCGGTGTGCCGCAGGCGACCGCGATCGCGGACGTCGCACACGCGCGCTCGACCCACATGCTCGAGACCGGCGAGTACAGCCAGGTGATCGCCGATGGCGGCATGCGCAACGGCGGAGACGTCTCGAAGGCGATCGCGCTGGGCGCGGACGCCGTCATGATCGGCTCCCCGCTCGCTCGCGCATACGAGGCGCCGGGCCGCGGCTACCACTGGGGGATGGCGACATTCCACCCGACGCTCCCGCGCGGGGCGAGGGTCGCGACGACACGCAACGGGACGCTCGAGGAGATCCTGGTCGGCCCGGCACGCGAGAACGACGGGACCTTCAACCTGTTCGGCGGTCTGCGCACGTCGATGGCGACTTGCGGCCACAAGGATCTCGCTGAGTTCAATCGAGCCGAGGTCGTCGTGGCGCCGTCGCTGCAGACCGAGGGCAAGGCGCTTCAGCGCGACCAGGGCGTGGGCATGGGCGCCACCAACGGGAAGGTCGCTGCCCTCGTCAATGACTGACGGGTCGCGCTCGCCGGCAAGCGACTCGGGGCCGGGCGCCGCGGCTGCAGCGCTGCTCGACGAGCCAGGAGCAGGCGCGGTCGCCGCGCCTGCCCTTCCACGCAAGGCCCCTCCGATCCAGGCGCCCGTCGAGGAGATCCTCGTTCTCGACTACGGCGGGCAGTACTCCCAGCTGATCGCCCGCCGCGTTCGCGACTGCGGCGTCTTCAGCGAGCTGCTCCCGCACCACGTCCCCCTCGAGCAGATCGCCGCGAGAAAACCGCGCGGGATCATCCTCTCCGGAGGCCCCGCCTCGGTGTACGCGCCGGGCGCCCCGCCCCTGGAGATGGGGCTGCTCGAGCTCGGCGTCCCGGTGATGGGCATCTGTTACGGCATGCAGTTGCTCGTCCACGCGCTCGGAGGGCGTGTGGAGGAGGCCGAGGTGGGGGAGTTCGGCCGCTCTGAACTCCACGTCGCCGACGCCGGCACGCTCCTGCAGGGGATGCCGCATGAGCAGACCTGCTGGATGTCCCATCGCGACACGGTCTACGAGCCCCCGCCGGGCTTCACGGCGCTCGCGTCCTCGACCGGCTCCCCGGTTGCGGCTGTCGAGAACACCGAGCGGTCCATCTACGGAATCCAGTTCCACCCTGAGGTCGTCCACACCCCCTATGGCGAGCAGATACTCACCCGCTTCCTGACCGAGGTCTGCGGCTGCGCGCCCACGTGGTCGGCCGCCTCGATCGTCGAGGAACAGGTTCGCCGCATCCGCGAGCAGGTCGGAGACGGCAATGTCATCTGCGGCCTCTCGGGCGGCGTCGACTCCTCGGTGGCGGCGCTTCTCGTGCACCGTGCCGTGGGGGAGCAGCTCACCTGCGTGTTCGTCGACCACGGCCTGATGCGCAAGGACGAGGGGGAACAGGTCGTCAAGACCTTCCGCGACACGTTCAAGGTCCCGCTCGTCGCGGTCGACGCTGAGCGCCGCTTCCTGGACAAGCTCAAGGGCGTGACCGAGCCCGAGGCAAAGCGCAAAGCAATCGGGGCCGAGTTCATCCGCGTCTTCGAGGAGGAGGCCTCCAAGCTCGCGGTCGCCGGCGGCCACGCCGACGCCGCCTTCCTGGTCCAGGGAACGCTTTACTCCGACGTGATCGAGTCCGGGGGAGGGACCGGTGCGGCGACGATCAAGTCCCATCACAACGTCGGCGGCCTGCCCGACGACCTGCAGTTCGACCTCGTCGAGCCCCTGCGGGCCCTGTTCAAGGATGAGGTTCGTGCCGTCGGCGCCGAGCTCGGCCTGCCGGAGCGCCTGGTCTGGCGCCAGCCCTTCCCTGGCCCGGGTCTGGCGATCAGGGTCGTCGGTGGCGAAGCGACCAAGGAGCGGCTCGACGTCCTGCGCGAGGCCGACCACATCCTGCAGGAGGAGATCCGCAAGGCCGGGCTCTATCGCGAGCTCTGGCAGTCCTTCTGCGTGCTGCCCGACATTCGGACCGTCGGTGTCCAGGGGGACGAGCGGACCTATGGCTATGTGGTCGTCGTCAGGGCCGTCACCAGCGACGACGCGATGACCGCCGACTGGGCTCGCCTGCCGTACGACCTGCTCGAGACGATCGCCTCGCGCATGATCAACGAGCTGCGCGAGGTCAACCGGGTGGTGCTGGACATCACGTCCAAGCCGCCCGGCACCATCGAGTGGGAGTAGCGGCGACGCCCTTGCAGGCCCCGGCTCACCGGCTGCGCCCCTCCTGTGCCGCGGCGCGCAGGGGCATGGCGAGCTCCTTGTCCGGGCCGCCTGCGGGGACTCGCCGCGCACGCGCCAACCGCGCAGAGGCCCGCGGCAGCGGTCGGTTCCGCGAAGAACGCCAACTTCGCCTATTATGGTTCGACGCCGCGCGTTCTCGCGTGGCCTTTTTCACGCCATGGCCCCCTCAGTAAAGACCTACGTCGCCAAGCCGACCGATCGCGAGCGCAATTGGGTGCTCGTCGACGCGAACGGTGAGACGCTCGGCCGCCTTGCCACACAGATCGCAGATGTCCTGCGCGGCAAGCGCAAGCCCGAGTACACGCCCCACATCGACACGGGCGACTTCGTGGTGGTCGTGAACGCGGAGAAGATCCACGTGACGGGCAACAAGCGCCAGAACAAGCGCTACTACCGTCACTCTGGCTACCCGGGCGGACTTCGCTCGCGGACGTTCGAGGAGATGCTCAACCGCCGTCCGGAGGAGATCATTCGGCTTGCAGTCAAAGGGATGATGCCCCGCAACAGGCTCGCCCGCAAGCAGATCACCAAGCTGAAGATCTACGCCGGCCCAGAGCACCCGCACGTCGCGCAAAACCCGCAACCTCTGGAGATCAAGGGCTGATGGCAGACGAGGACAACACGCAGCCCGGGCAGGAGACCCCCGAGGCGGCCGAGCACACCCCCGAGGCCGCTCCCGTCGAGTCGACGCCCGCCGCCGAGGCAACGCCGCCCGCCGAGCAGCCGCCGGCCGCAGAGCCACAGGCCGAGCAGCCCGCCGCAGCGCCCGAGGCAGCCGCCGAGGACGAGGAGGAGCAGGCCCCGCGTGAGAAGCCCGCGGTTCCCGGTGCACACCTTGAAGTCGACATCGTCCCCGAGGGAGCCGACCCGCTCGGTCGAACCGAGCAGTACGAGGACCCCTACGCCGTCGAGGAGGAGACCGAGAAGGTGGAGGGCGAGGCTGAGACCGAGTCCGAGGACACCCTTTCGCAGCCGATCGCCACCGCCGCGATCGACCTCGCCTCCGGCGCGCGCTACCGCGCCACCGGCAAGCGCAAGACCGCGATCGCCAGGGTCACGCTCCGGCCGGGAACGGGGACCTACCTCGTCAACGGCAGGACGCTGGAGGAGCACTTCCCCCGGCTCACACTTCAGCGCAACGTCCGCCAGCCGCTGGAGACCGTCGGCTACGAGGACCGCATGGATGTCGTCGCGCGCCTGCACGGCGGCGGTATCTCCGCACAGGCGGGAGCGCTTCGCCACGGTGTCTCTCGCGCGCTGCTCGAGGCCGATCCGAATCTTCGCGGTGAGCTCAAGCGCCGCGGTTTCCTCACGCGCGACTCGCGCGCGAAGGAGCGCAAGAAGGCCGGACTGAAGAAGGCGCGCAAGCGCCCGCAGTTCTCAAAGCGCTAGGACGCGCCCCATCTCGGAGGAGAGCATGGCCCGCAAGCTGTTCGGGACAGATGGCGTCCGGGGCGTCGCGGGAGAGTTTCTCACCGCGGAGCTCGCGCTGGCACTCGGTCGCGCCGCGACGCTGCAGTGCGACTCAGAGCGCCCGCAGGTGCTCATCGTGCGCGACACCCGCGAGTCCGGGGAGATGCTCCAGTCCGCGCTCGCGGCCGGCGTCAGCTCCGCCGGTGGAGACGTGCTGCTCGGGGGTGTCCTTCCCACACCCGCCGCGCCGCTGCTGATCGGTCACTACGGCTTCGACCTGGCGGTCGTGCTGTCGGCGTCCCACAACCCATACCGCGACAACGGCATCAAGTTCTTCGCCGGCGACGGCTACAAGCTCTCCGACGAGGCCGAGTCGCAGATCGAGCGGGACCTCGAACGGGACGCCGCCGCGCTCGCCGGCGAGGGGGAGAGGATCCAGCCCAAGGCCATCGGGCACATCCGCGAGCTCAGAGGGGCTCCCGAGGACTACCTGCGCGAGCTGCAGACGCGCTTCTCGGGGCTGAGCCTCGAGGGCGTCGACGTGCTGCTGGACTGCGCGAACGGCGCGACCTACCAGGTGGCGCCCGAGATCTTCAGGCGTCTGGGCGCGGACGTGACGGTGATCGCGGATGAGCCGGACGGGCGCAACATCAATGCGGACTGCGGCTCGACGCACATCGACAAGCTCGCGGAGCGTGTCGTCTCCGGCGGCCACTCGATCGGGTTCGCGTTCGACGGCGACGGCGACCGCGTCCTTGCCGCCGACCGGCTCGGCAACGTCGTGGACGGCGACGAGCTGATGGCGCTGGTGGCACTGCACCTGCGCGATGCGGGGCGCCTCGTGGGCGGCGGCGTGACGGTGACGGTGATGACGAATTACGGCTTTCACGCTGCGATGGAGCAGCACGGGATCAACGTGGCGATCACCAACGTGGGCGACCGCTACGTGCTCGAGGAGCTCCGCTCGCGCGGATGGACACTGGGCGGAGAGCAGTCCGGGCACATCATCGACATGGCCTTCAACCGCACCGGCGACGGCGTGGCTAGCGCGCTCCTGACAATGGAGGCCCTGGCCGGAGGCGACCTCAGCGAGCGCGATGCGATGAGCAAACTGCCGCAGACGCTGGTCAATGTGGCCGTCAGCGATCGCGGCGCCTTCGCCGGCGCGAGCGACGTTCAGGCCGCGATCGCCGCCGCCGAACAGGAGCTGGCCGGCCGCGGCCGGGTGCTGGTCCGGGCGAGCGGAACCGAGCCGCTGGTGCGGGTCATGGTCGAGGCGCCGACCGAGCAGGAGGCACACGAGGTCTGCGGGCGCCTGGTAGAGCTGGTCCGTAGTCAGCTCGGATAAGGGCTGCCGGTCGCGGTTTGCGGCCTGCGCCGCTGGTATCTTCGATCCGGTGTGCGGCATCGTTGGCTACGTCGGTGAACGCCCCGTCAGGGATGTGCTGCTCGAGGGCCTGACCAAGCTCGAGTACAGGGGTTATGACTCGGCCGGCATCTCCGTGATCGCCGGCGATCACATCGAGGCCGTCCGCGCGGTCGGGAACCTGAGTGCCCTGCGCGCGAAGATCGAGCAGGGGGACGCGGCGCAGGACGGCGCGGTGGCCGTCGCATCAAGGCCGGCGAGAACTGGTATCGGCCACACCCGCTGGGCGACGCACGGCCGCGTCAGCGAGGAGAACGCCCATCCTCACTACGACAGCGGGGACCGGGTTCACGTGGTCGTGAACGGGATCGTCGAGAACTACATGGCCCTGAAGGACCGGCTGGCCGGCGAAGGATGCGTCTTCACATCGGAGACCGACGCCGAGGTGATCGCCCACCTGATCGCCGACCTCTACGACGGCGATCTCGCAGAGGCCGTATGCGCGGCCTACGCCCAGCTGGAGGGCCACTACGCGTTCGTGGCGATGAGCCTGGATGACCCCGACCTGCTGGTGGCCGCGCGCAGAGAGTGCCCGCTTATCATCGGCCGCGGCGAGGGCGAGCAGTTCCTGGCCTCCGCGGTGCCCGCGTTCCTCGCCCACACCCGGCGCGTGCAGCACGTGGAAAACGGCGAGATCGTGGTCCTCACACCCGACGAGGTGCGGATCATGACCGCCGCCGGGGAGCCCGTGGAGCGCGAGCCGGTCACGGTCGACTGGGACGAGGAGACGGCTGAGAAGGGCGGATTTGAGACCTTCATGCTGAAGGAGATCCACGAACAGGCGGACTCTGTCGCCGATGCGATCTCCGACCGCACAGCGCGTGGAGACGGCGTGGACCTGCAGGAGGAGGGCGCCCTGGACGAGGCGATCCTCGAGGGGGTCGAGCGGGTCGTCATAGTCGCCTGCGGAACCTCCTATCACGCCGGAATGATCGGCCGGTACGCAATCGAAGAGTGGGCGCGCCTGCCCGTCGAGATCGACATCGCCTCCGAGTACCGCTACCGCAACCCCGTCGTGGGCCCGGGTGACCTCGTGCTCGGGATCACGCAGTCGGGCGAGACCGCAGACACGCTCGCGGCGATGGTGCTGGCGCGGGAACGCGGTGCCCGCGTCCTCGCAATCACAAATGTCATGGGGTCCCAGGCGACCCGTGACGCGGCGGGGGTGCTGTTCACGCGCGCGGGCCTTGAGATCGGCGTTGCGGCCACCAAGACCTTCACCTGCCAGGTCGCGGTCATGTACCTGCTGGGCCTTCGCCTGGCGGAGCTGCGCGGCGAGCTGTCCGCCGAGCGGCTGGCCGAGCTCGTGGGGGACGTCAAGCGCCTGCCGCACCTGATCGACACGGTGCTCGAGAGCGTCGACGCCCAGCTGGCGCCGATCGCCGAGGCCTACTGGCAGAGTGACTTCTTCCTCTACATCGGCCGAAACGTGGGCCTGCCCGTCGCGCTCGAGGGAGCCCTGAAGCTGAAGGAGATCTCCTACATCGCGACGGACGCATACGCCGCCGGCGAGATGAAGCACGGGCCGATCGCCCTTCTCGACGACTCCACGCCGGTCGTGTGCGTTGCAACCGCCTCGCCGGTGCTGGAGAAGGTGGTCTCGAACATGCAGGAGGTGCGAGCCCGCGGTGCACACGTCATCGCGCTCGCCACCGAGGGCGATGAGCTGGTGAGCCGGGTGGCCGACGCGGTCGTGACGCTGCCCGAGGTCGACTGGATGCTCCAGGCGATACTCGCGGTGATCCCGCTTCAGGTCCTGGCATACGACATCGCCCGCCGCCGCGGCCTGAACGTCGATCAGCCACGCAACCTGGCCAAGACCGTCACGGTCGAGTAGCAGCGCCGCGGGCCTCCCGCGGCAGAGACCACTAGCATCGCTGATCGTGGATCAGCTGCCAGAGTGGCTAACACCGCTGCCAGACGCCGAGATCATGCGCTCGATCGACCGCTGGGCGATCGAGGTCAGGGGCGTGGGGGGACTGGATCTGATGGAGCGGGCGGGCGCAGCCGTCGCGCGCGAGGTCGAGAGGATCGCCCCCGAGGGGCGGGTGAGCGTCGTCTGCGGCAAGGGCAACAACGGAGGGGACGGCCTGGTGATCGCGCGGCTGCTGCGCGACGCGGGACGCGAGGTCACGGTGCTGCTCACGGGCCCGCAGGATCAGATCTCCCCCGACGCGCGCGCGAACCTGGAGCGACTTCCGGGCGAGGGACCGGTCGATGCGGGGGACGCACACATCGGGGCCGACGGCGTGGTCGTCGACGCCCTGCTGGGCACCGGCTTCGACGGCGAGCCGCGCGGCGCCGTCGCGGACGCGATCGACGCGATCAACCGGTCCGGAGCGAGCGTTGTGAGCGTCGATGTCCCGAGCGGCGTGGACGCGTCGACGGGCGCAGCCCGGGGCCGGGCCGTGCAGGCGTCGCTGACGGTGAGCTTTCACGCGGGCAAGCCCGGCCTTTGGATCGCGCCCGGAAAGGTGCTCGCAGGGAGGGTGCAGGTCGTTGACATCGGCATACCCCACGGCGCTCCCGCGCAGTCCTGGGCGGGGCTGATCGAGCAGCCGGTGCTGGCGCAGCTGCCGCGCAGGGGAGCACGCTCCACGAAGTTCAGCTCCGGCGAGGCGCTCATCGCGGGCGGCTCGGCGGGCATGACCGGTGCTCCCGCGCTCGCCGGGCGCGCGGCGATGCGGGCGGGCGCCGGTTACGTGATCCTCTGCGTGCCGCAGTCTGCTGTGGGCGCCGCGGCCGGGTCCGCGGAGCTGATGTGCAGGGGGCTGCCCGAGAAGGACGGTGCGCATTCACCGGACGGCGTGGATGTGGTGCTCGCAGCCTGCGAGCGTGCCGGGGCACTCGCGCTCGGCCCCGGGCTCGGGCGCAGCGACGGCGCGGCCGAGTTCGCGCGCAGGCTCGCGCGCGAGGCTCCCGTCCCTCTGGTTCTGGATGCCGACGGGCTCAACGCCCACTCCGGCAGGCTCGCGGCGCTCGCTGCGAGGACAGCGCCGACCGTGCTCACGCCGCATGCGGGCGAGCTCGGGCGCCTGCTCGGGCTCGACAGCGCGGAGATAGAGCGCGAGCGTCTCCTCCATGCACGGGAGGCGGCGCAGCTGGCCTCCTGCGTGCTCGTCCTGAAGGGCGATGACACCCTCGTGGTCGACCCCGGCGGCCGCGTGGCGGTCAGCAGGGGAGACAGCCCGGCCCTGGCGACCGCTGGAACCGGGGATGTCCTCAGCGGGGTGATCGCCGCGCTGCTCGCGCGGGGCGTTGAGCCGTTCACGGCAGCATCCGCGGGCGTGTGGCTGCATGCGCAGGCGGGAAGGCTGGCCGCCGGCCGAGCCGGAGCGCCCGAGGGCGTCATCGCCACCGACGTGATCGAAGCGCTCCCGGCAGCGCGCGGTGCGGATTCCGGCGGCGAGGCGACGGCATGAGCGGGGGGAGCGTGGACGTGGGGGCGTCGGCCCGAGAGCTGAGGCGCGTGCGTGCCGCCGTCAACGTGGCGGCGATCGAGCGCAACTGCAGCCGGCTGCTGGCCAACCTGAGCGGACCGGCAAGCCTGTGCGCGGTCGTGAAGGCCGGCGGGTATGGGCACGGTGCAGTGCACAGCGCCCGCGCGGCGATCGCCGGCGGCGCCGGAAGGCTCGCGGTCGCCGATGGCAGGGAGGCGCACGAGCTGCGCGCGGCCGGCCTGCAGGAGATTCCGATCCTCGCGATGGGCGCGCTCAGCCCCGTGGAGCTCTCCGAGGCGCTCGAGGCCAGGTGCGAGGTGCTGGTCTGGAGCGAGGAGGGTGTGCGAGAGGTCGCGGCGGCGGGCGGCGGGCAGGTGCACGTCAAGCTGGACACCGGCATGGGCCGGCTCGGCACGCGCGACGCGGATGTGGCATCCCGTGCGGTGGCGGCCGCAGCCGAGAGCAGCGAGGTCGAGCTGGTGGGCGTCATGACCCACTTCGCAACCGCCGACGAACGCCAGGACGATGGCTTCTTCAGCGGGCAGCTCGCTGCCTTCACGAGCTGGGCAAGGGCCGTCAAGTCAGAGCATCCGCATGTGATCGTCCACGCCGCCAACAGCGCCGCGGCGCTCCGCGACAGCAGCTCGCATTTCGACATGGTCCGCTGCGGGATCGCGATCTACGGCATGGACCCGTTCGGCGCGGACCCGCTGGAGGTCGACCTCGAGCCCGCGCTCGAGCTGAGCTCCTATGTGGCGGAGGTCAAGCGCTGCGAGGCCGGGCAGAGCGCCGGCTACGGCCGGCGGTTCATCGCGCGCGAGCCGACGAACATCGGCGTGGTTCCGATCGGCTACGGCGACGGCTGGAGGCGCGGCCTGTCGGGCAACGCACGCGTGCTGATCGACGGTGAGAGCTATCCGCTGGTCGGAACTGTGAGCATGGACTCGATCACGGTCGACCTGGGCGACCGCGCCGGCGCCGAGAGGCTGCGCGGGGAGCCGGCGATCCTCATCGGCCGCTGCGGGGAGCACAGGATCACCGCCGAGGAGGTCGCGCTGCGCCTGGCCACGATCAACTACGAGATCACCTGCGGGCTGACCGCGCGGGTCCCGCGGGACTACCACCGCGACGGCGGGGTGGCCGGGCCCGCGTTGTTCGCTTGAGCGCCGTGGACCCGCAGGGTGAGCCACCGGCGGGCCTGCGGGCTGCCCGCAGCGCGCTGGCGGGATCCGGTGCGTTCCTTGTCGGCGGAGCGGTGCGCGACCGGCTGCTCGGGCGCCAGACCTGCGACGTGGACGTCGTCGTCGACGGCGACACCGAGCGCGCAGCGCGAGCGGTCGCACGTGCCGGCGGCCGCGCCGCCTGCTTTGAGCTCTCCCGCGACTTCGGCGCGTGGAGGGTCGCCGCGCGCGACGGAAGCTGGCAGGTCGATGTGGAGCCGATGCGCGGCGGCGGTATCGACGAGGACCTCGCGCTTCGCGACTTCACCGTCAACGCGATGGCGGAGCCGATCGACGGGGGCGAGCTCATCGACCCGCTGGGCGGCGCCGGCGACCTGCGGGCCGGAATCCTGCGCCTGGCCGCTCCCGGCGCCTTCGAACAGGACCCGCTGCGCGTGCTGCGCCTGGTCAGGGTCGCGGTTGAGCTGACGCTTGAGCCCGACCCGCAGACCGCCGCCGGTGCGGCGCGGAGCGCGGGCGCGCTCGCCGGCGTCTCAGCCGAGCGGATCTTCGGCGAGCTGCGGCGCATCATCGCCGCACCGGCCGCCCACCGCGGCCTGGACATGCTCTCCGAGCTCGGTGCGGGCGCGGTCGTGCTGCCGGAGCTCGAGGCGCTTCGCGGCGTGCAGCAGAACCGCTACCACCACCTCGACGTCCACGGCCACACGCTCGCCGTGCTCGACCGCACGATCGAGCTCGCAGACTGCTCCGGGCCCTTTGCCGATCAGCTCCTGGCCACCTTCGGCGAGCACCGCGGCGAGATTCGGGACCTCCTGGCCGAGCCGCTCGCCGACGAGATGAGCAGGGCCGAGGCGCTGCGGTGGGGAGCGCTGCTGCACGACGCCGCCAAGCCGCTGACACGGGAGGTCTCACCCGATGGCTCGAGGGTCACGTTCATGGGCCATGACGTCCGCGGAGCCGAGCTCGCGCGGGAGGTCCTCGGGCGGCTGCGCGCGAGTGAGCGCCTGCGCGCCCACGTGGCGGGGCTGGTTCGCAATCACCTTCGGCTCGGCTTCCTGGTCCATGAGCCCCAGCCGCTCTCGCGCCGCACCGTCTACCGCTACATGACCACCTGCTCGCCGGTCGAGGTCGACGTGACGCTGCTGTCGATCGCCGACCGGCTCGCCACGCGGGGCGACCGTGCACAGGACGCCATCGCGGCGCATCTGCAGGTGGGCGCCGGGGTGCTGGCCGACGCCCTCGCCTGGCGCGCAGGCCCCGCACCGGAGCCGCTGATCAGGGGCGATGAGCTCGCGCGGGCGCTGGAGATCGAGCCCGGTCCGCGCCTCGGGCGCCTGCTGGGCCTTCTGGCCGAGGAGCGCTACGCCGGAGAGCTAACCGACCGCGGGGAAGCGATAGCGCGGGCGCGCGAGCTGCTGGGAACCATCTAGTCTTCGGTGTCATGAGCGACCCCGACTGCATCTTCTGCAAGATCCTCGCCGGAGAGATCCCGGCGACCATCGTCGATGAAGACGAGCGCACGATCGCGTTCATGGACATCGCGCCCGCGACACGGGGGCACGCGCTGGTGATCCCCCGAGCGCACTCGACGGACCTTCTCAGCATCGACCCCGAGGACCTCAGCGCCGTCGCGGCGGGAGCCCAGCGCCTGGCGGCGCGGGCGGTCGAGCGGCTCGGGGCCGACGGCGTGAACCTGCTGAACTCGTGCGGTCCCGCCGCCTGGCAGACCGTCATGCACTTCCACATCCACGTGATCCCGCGCTATGAGGATGATCCGCTGCGCCTGCCGTGGATACCCCAGGACGGCGACATGGCCGCCATATCGCTCGCGGGGCAGGAACTCGCCGGACGGTAGAGAAACTTCAACCGCTACATCCAGCGCTTCGGCGTGTTGGAAGGTACATATGAGACGAACACATCTAGCCGCACTCACGATTCTCGCGCTCGCCCTGGCGGTTCCCGCCAGCGCAGACGCAACCCTCGCCGAAGTGGGCGTGATCGGGGAAACAAGCCCCGCGACCGTCCCCAGCTGTCCCGGCACGCCCTGCCTCGCGGTGAGCCGCACGACGGGCTTCCAGGTCAAGATCGGCAGCGCACACAACGGCCCAATGACGATCCCGCACTCCGGTGCGCTCGTCGCGTGGACGATCTCCCTGGGCAAACCGAACGCGACGCAGATCAAGTACTTCAACGCCAACGAGGGTGGCGCCGCCGAGGCAGGCGTAGCGGTCCTCAGGCCCCAGAAGAAGCCGAACCTGGCCTACAAGCTGATCGCGCAGAGCCCGATGGTCCCGCTCGAAAAGTGGTTCGGCAAGACCGCCGAGTTCCCGCTGGAAACCGCTCTGCAGACCAAGAAAGGCGACATCGTCGCCCTGACGGTGCCGACCTGGGCCCCGGCCCTGGCGCTCGGCTTCGGCAGCGACACCTCCTGGCGCGCCAGCCGCCAGAAGTCGCAGTGCACCAGCACCAGCGCGCAGACGACCGACACCGTCCTCGGCAGCAACGTGCAGTACTACTGCCTCTACCAGACCGCTCGCCTGACCTACAGCGCGACGGTCATCTCGACTCCGTAACCAGCGGTCGCTGCGGCCGGCGGGCTCTGCCCGTCGGCCGTGCGGCGCGCCGCCGCTAGGGCGCGCTCGCGCCGCCGGAGTTTTCGGTGGCTTTTTCGGGCGCTTTTTCTGTTTCTTTGGAGGCGGCTTTTTCGCTTTCGCTCGCCGCAGAGCCGCCCGAGGAGCCGGCTTCGCTCGTGCCTCCGCTTGAGCCCGAGGATTCAGAGCCCGAGCTTTCGCTGCCGGAGGAGGATTCGCTGCTGGTGCTGGTCGTGCCCGTCGTCGTCGTCGCTGTCGTCGACGTCGCGGTCGTCGAGAGGGCGGCCTTTTCGGCGCTCGTGTTGTTGGGCGGCACGATGTGCGGCGTGCTCTTCGGCACCGCTTCAGAGACGCTGCCCCCGCCGCATGCCTGCAGGCCGACCGCCGCGAGCACTCCCAGGCATGCCGCCACGGCCACGCGCGCACCGGATGACCTGCGCGTCGCTGTGGTCGGTGCCGACCGCTCGCTCAAGTTCTCGCTGCCCTCGCCGGCGGAGACGCTCACGAGGAGGCGGCCGGTCCC
The DNA here is from genome assembly GCA_963787115.1 of uncultured Solirubrobacteraceae bacterium. GTDB lineage: Bacteria > Actinomycetota > Thermoleophilia > Solirubrobacterales > Solirubrobacteraceae > Palsa-744. The sequence continues at coordinate 164,686 of CAWBBS010000017.1, read as the reverse complement.
ATCGGCCCCATGCGCCGCCCGCAGGTGGGGCATTCGTTGAGGTCCTTCTGGGCCATCTGGTCGCACCAGGGGCAGACGCGCAGGTTGTCCACGGACCAGGGCAGGTTCGAGGCCGACGGTGCGAGAGGCAGGATCTTGCCGGACACTTCAAGCGTCTCGCCCGTGTCGCGATCGGTGTAGATGATGCCGGGCTCGACCTCCGCGATGATCTCGCGGCCGGTCGACGGGTTGCGGAGGCGGTAGCGCTGTTTGAGGTCCATGCCCGGGACTTTACCGGAGCGGGTGGCCGTCCGAATGCATGCGGCGAACCAGCGGCGGAGCGCCCGCGGCGTCGGACTCGCGGCGGCCCGGGTAAAGGGGGCGCGGCGTGCTGCCGAACCGCCCGGCAGTTCGGGTAGAGTTCGGCGCCGTTATGGGAGGGAGTAAGCAAGAAACCGCAACCACGCGCTCGCGTGGCACTCGGCTCAGCCGTCGTGCCGGCCTCGCCGGCACGCTGGTGGCCGTTGCCGTCGCCGCCTCGGGTTGCTCGGTCAAGGGTGCGGACAACGCGAACCTGATCGTGGGCAAGCAGCAGTTCGTCGCCAGATGCGGCGCCTGCCACACGCTGGCACGGGCTGACACGAAGGGCATCGTCGGGCCGAACCTTGACGCAGCCTTCAGCACCAGCGTCAACGAAGGGCTCGGGCGCGGTGCCGTGAGAGGCGTCGTCGAAGGCCAGGTCAAAATCCCCAACCCGCAGGGAGCGATGCCCAAAGACCTCGCCAGCGGCCAGACCCTCACGGACATAGCTACCTATGTCTCGGAGTCGGTCGATCGCCCGGGACCTGACACAGGGCTGCTCGCCAGCGCGGTCGCGGCGCCCGGCTCGGGCAAGCCCGCCGTCGAGAAGGCCGGCAAACTCGAAATAGCGGCGAACCCCGCCGGCCAGCTCGCGTACTCCGCCTCCACAGCTGAAGCCAAACCCGGTTCGGTGACCATCACGATGCCCAACATGTCGGGCATCTCCCACAACATCGCGATTGAATCCGGCAGCGGCGGCGCCACCCCCGCCGGCACCGTGGTGGGAGCGAGCGCCTTCATCACGAAGGGCTCCACCTCGGTCACGGTGAGCCTGAAGCCCGGCACCTACACCTACTTCTGCCAGGCGCCGGGACACCGCGCGGCCGGCATGTTCGGCAAGCTCACCGTCAAGTAGGCACCCTCGCACCGCAGAGCGCGGCGAGAGACGGTTGAGCAGGGCAAGGAGAGCAGCGGGGCAGGAGCGCACCTGCACGCGCTCTTGCGGGCCTGCAAACCCCGCCGGGGTGTGTGTTGTGAGCGCGCGTCCCTAGAAGATCGCGCGACCGATGAGGACCAGGCCGACGATCACGGCGATGACCGCTATTGCGCGCAGCAGGAACTGGAAGGCCTCTTCCTCCGAGCGCAGCGGGTTCAGCATCGGCGAGCTCGCTGCGGCATCTGGGTCAGGTGCGCCGACGGCGCCGGCAGGCCTGCGGACTCGTCTAGAGGATGTAGACGGATGAGTAGACGATGACCCACATGATGTCCACGAAGTGCCAGTAGACGCCCGGCACCTCGAGGCCCTCGTGCTTCTCGGCCGTGAAATGGCCGCGGAAGGAGCGGATCGTCACGAACAGCAGCAGCAGCAACCCGATGAAGACGTGAGCGCCGTGCAGGCCCGTGAGGGCGTAGAAGACGGACTGCTGGGCCGCGTCCTGGGGCGCGAAGCCGATGTTCGCGTACTCGTTGATCTGGATGAAGAGGAAGGTGCAGCCGAGCAGGAAGGTGGCGACCATGCCGGCCTTCAGGCCAAAGCGGTTGCCCTTGCGGATCGAGACCTGTGCCCAGTGCAGCGTGAAGGAGGAGGAGATCAGGATCGCGGTGTTGACCCCGGCGACCTGGACCGGCAGTTTCGTGCCGGCAGCGGGCCACGGGTTGCCTTCGGCCACGCGGATAAAGAAGTAGGCGGTGAAGAACGCCCCGAAGACCATGATCTCCGAGATGATGAAAAGCAGCATGCCGAGCAGCGGCGCCTCGACGCGGGAGCTTTTGTTGGCGGCCGGCGGCCCGTGGTGCTCGTGCTCGCCGTGTACTGCCGAGATGCTCGCGGCCTCCATAACCGATCCCCTAGGCCGCGGGTGCGGCGGTAGCGGTGTTCTCAGGCTCCACGACGATGTGCTCGACGGGCGCGCCGGTGGCGCTCTTGACACGCTCGATCAGGTTCGAGCGCATCCAGCCGGAGCGCTCGCCCGGGAGCGTGGAGATGACGACATCATCGACCTTGAACAGCTCGAGCGCGTTGATCGCCGCCGTGTAGGGATCGGGGTCGCCGATCATGCCCGAGCTCAGCAGCCCGGCGGCGCGGAGGCGGTCCAGCATCGCTGCGAGCCTCTCGCGGGCCTCACGCGGCGCGTGGCCTCCGCCGTCGGCCTGCGGCACGACGGCCACGAAGAGATGCGGCTTGCCGTGCGACGCCTTGGCCTTCAGGTGCTCGATCAGCTCGTCTCCGGAGGACGTCTTGTTGGCGACGACCAGGGTCACCGCGTAGAGCTTGCCGTCGTGCTCGAGGTCGACGACGACGTGCTCGACGGGAAGGCCCGAGGCGTTCTGGATACGCTCGATCAGGTCGCGCCGCAGCCAGCCGGAGTGGGTTGCCGGGTGGGTGGAGATGATGATCTCCGACGGCCTGCGCTCCGCGACGGCGTCCATCGTGGCCAGGAACGGGTCTTCGTCGCCCACCTCGCCGGTCGCGTTGACTCCCTCGGCGCTGACGGCTGAGAGCGCGAGGTCGACCCTGACCTGAGCCGAGTCGCGCACAACCTCGTCGTAGATGACGTAGCCGTCGGCGGGCTTGGTCTGGGGAACCACGAGGCGGAACGTCGTGTCGGCGGCATTGCGGGCGCGAATCACGTCCATCAGTTTCTTGCCGAAGATCGTTCGGTTGGCGACGACGAGTATCTCCCTCATCGGGCTTGCCTCCTGGTCATTGGCTGGGCGCTCTCACGGCACCGACCGTGGCCGGGGTGGGGGCTGGGGCGAAGATGCCGTGGACAGCTCCGGGCACGCCGTACTCGTACGGGCCGCCGACGACTGTCGGGAGCCGGTCGAAGTTGAACACCGGCGGCGGCGAGGAGACTGCCCACTCGAGCGTCATGCTGCGCCAGGGGTTCGAGACCGCCTTCGGGCCGCCGCGCCAGCTCGTGACCATGTTGTAGAGGAAGATCAGGGTGCTGAGCCCGAGCACGAAGCTGGCGATCGAGATGAACAGGTTCAGGTCGGCGAACTGGGTGGCGTAGGTCGCCACGCGCCGCGGCATGCCTTCCAGCCCGAGGATGTGCATCGGGCCGAAGGTCAGGTTCACGAACACGAAGGTGGCCCAGAAGTGCCACTTGCCGAGCCGCTCGTCGTACATCCTGCCGGTCATCTTCGGGAACCAGAAGTAGATGCCGCCGTAGATGGTCATAAGAGAGCCGCCGAACAGCACGTAATGGATGTGCGCGACCACGAAGTAGCTGGCGCTGACATGAATGTCGAAGGGCACCATCGCGAGCATGACGCCGCTGATCCCGCCCATCGTGAACGTGGTCAGGAAGCCGAGCGCGAAGAGCATCGGCGTATCGAGATGCAGGACCCCTCGCCATAGCGTCGCCAGCCACGAGAAGATCTTGATTCCGGTCGGCACGGCGATGATCGCCGTCGTGACGGCCATCGGGATGCGGATCCAGTTCGCCATGCCGGACGTGAACATGTGGTGGGCCCAGACCGTGAAGCCCAGGGCGACGATGGCCAGCAGCGAGAAGGCCATCATGCGGTAGCCGAAGATCGGCTTGCGCGCCTTCACGGCGATGATTTCGCTGACGATCCCGAAGCCGGGCAACATCATGATGTAGACCGCCGGGTGCGAGTAGAACCAGAAGACGTGCTGGTACATCAGCACGTCACCGCCCTTGGCGGCGTTGAAGAAGTTGAAGCCGAGCCCGCGGTCAAGGAGCACGAAGAACTGCGAGGCCGCGATGAACGGAGTCGCGATCACGACCAGCAGGGAGGTGGCGAAGTTCGACCACACCAGCAGCGGCATCCGGAAGAAGCTCATCCCGGGCGCGCGCATCGTGATGATCGTGACCAGGAAGTTGAGCGCGGTCATGATCGAGGAGGCGCCGGCGAACTGGACGGCCATGGAGAAGAAGGTCTGGCCGAGCGGGGCCGTGACCGACAGCGGCGCGTATGCCGTCCAGCCGTCCGCGAATGCTCCTCCCGGGACCAGGAAGCTGGCCATCATGATCACCCCGGCGACCGGCAGCAGCCAGAACGAGAGCGCGTTCAGGCGCGGGAACGCCATGTCCGGCGCGCCGATCATCAGCGGGATCACGTAGTTGCCGATGCCCGCGAACACGGGGATGATGAACAGGAAGATCAGCAGCGACGCGTGGACGGAGAAGAGGCTGTTGTAGGTGTTCCCGTCCACGAAGTGCGAGCCGGGCTGCGCCAGCTGCGCGCGGATAAGCATCGCCATCAGCCCGCCCAGGAGCAGGAAGAAGAACGAGCTCACGATGTACTGGATCCCGATCACCTTGTGGTCGGTGTTGATCCGGAAGTAGTCCTTCCAGGTGTAGGCGCCGTGACCGGAGTGATCCTCGGGCCGCGTGGGGCGTCCTGCAGCCCAGTAGAACCAGTAGTCGAAGCCGCCTATGCCCAGCAGGAACGCGAGCGGGACCGTGATCAGCCCGACCGTCGTGATCGCGTTGGCCGAGATGAAGTGCGTGAACGTCGGGTGGCCGGTTGACGCGCGGACGACCCAGGTCAGGGCCGCCGAGAGCAGCACGGCGAGGATCATCAGGACGATCGCCCTATAGAACCCCGGTGCGCGAACTTTGGCCGCCATCAGCTTCTCTCCTCGTTACTGGTCATCGGGCGTCGCCACACTATCCGGAAGTTATACCCGTGGAGGTCACGGTCGCCGTGGCACCCGGCGTCGCCGCCATCTGCGTCTTGATCCATGCGTGGAAGGCCGCCGGCGTTACGACGTGGACGGTCGATCGCATCAGGCTGTGGCCGAGGCCGCAGAGCAGGTTGCAGACCACCGGATATGAGCCGAGCCGGTCGGGGGTCGCGCGGTAGTGCGTGGTGATCCCGGGCACGACGTCCTCCTGGAGGCGGAAGGCGGGGATCCAGAACGCGTGGATGACGTCGCGCGAGTTCATGTTGAAGTAGACCGATTCGTTCTCGGGGAGATACAGCTGCGTGCTGTGCAGCGGTGCGCCGCCGGTTATCGACGACGGGTATTCGTAGGTCCAGGCGAACTGCTGGCCCACGACGCCCACCTGGATCTCGCGTGCCGGTTTCTTCTCGTTGTTGTGCAGGACCACGAACGAGTAGCCGACCAGGCCGAGCAGGATCACGGTCGGGATTGCGGTCCAGAAGACCTCAAGGCGGGTGTTGCCGTGGATCGGCGGGCCGTCCATGAGCTCCTGGCCGGGCCGCATGCGGAAGCGCCAGACGCAGTAGAGGACGACCGTGACGACCAGGACGAAGATCGGGATCGACGCCAGCACCAGCACGTGGTAGAGGCGGTCCGTTTCGATCGACTGCGTGGAGGCCTGCACCGGGAACCACTTGATGACGTAGCTCAGGACGACCCCGATCGCGACTGCGATCAGAGCCGCGACAAACGCCACGACCATCGACTTCTCGATCTTCATATCCCCTCGCTCCCCTGTGCGGGACGGCGCGCTTCGTGCATGAGCCTCTCCATGGAAAGCCGCATCCTAATGGCTGCGTCCCCGGACCGCTCTGAACTTGACGTCGCAGCCCCGAAGCTCTAGATTGATGCAATAGTTGCAAGGGCGGTGCGGACGGGCCGAGACTGGTCCTCAGCGCCGTCACAGGCTGAGGCGACGACGGTCCCGCAGGTCATCCGAGCAACGGTTAGGAGGCGGTGCATGCAGGTTCGCGAAGGCATGAGCGAGATGGTCCTTACTGTCGGTCCGGGGCACACGCTCAGAGCCGTAGCACGCCTGATGTCCGAGCGCGCCGTCGGAGCGGCCGTCGTGATGGACCCGGATGGCAACGGCCCCGGGATCATCACCGAGCGCGACATCCTGATCGCGGTGGGCGATGGGCAGGACCCCGATGTGGAGTCGGTTGCCGAGCACCTGACACGCGACGTCGTCTACGCGGCCCCGGCCTGGTCGCTCGAGGAGGCTGCCGCAGCCATGGTGCGCGGCGGCTTCCGCCATCTGATCGTCCTCGACCACGGAGACACGGTCGGCATCCTCTCGGTCCGCGACGTTGTTCGCTGCTGGACCGGGGACGGAGCAATCTGTCCGGTGCCGGCCCGGGCGGCCGTGGGGTGAGGGGTCACCGAGTCGCGGGTGCTTGGGGAGCGCCCGTGTCGCTCGGGGACGGCGGCCGGGCGCGGCTTGGGGGCCGCGCCCGGCGATGATCCAGCCAGGTCGGCCAGGGGCCGCGCCAGCGACCCCTGGGGGGCAGCTGCGGCAGCAGAGAAGGAACAGGCGCGGCTAGGCGTCTGTGGGAGCGTCGAGCGGGAGCTCGTCGATTTCCCGGCGCGTGTCTTTGATCCAGCGCACGATGCAGACGAGCAGCAGGATCACACCGACGATCGTGAACTCGATGAAGGTGGTCGTGCCGATGACGACCAGGGTGACCGCGAGCGCCGTGAGGATCGGCAGGATCGACGGTCCGGGAAGATGGATCTCCTCGCCTGCGGGAGGGATCTGCGGGTCCAGAGGGCTCACGAGAGGTACGCGGCGGCCACTATCCACGTGATGCCGAACATGAACATGATGATCGCGGTGAGAATCAGCGCGGTCCTGATGTTCTTTCGTGCGAGGCGTCGGGTCATCATGGGCAGTGGCGCATTCTACAGATGGACGTCGGCGACCATCGCGCAGAACAGCAGCGCAAGGTATGCGAGCGAGTAGAGGTAGAGCCTCAGAGCCGACGCGCGGTCGGCGCGGCGGTACAGGAGGACCGCTCCCGCGATGAAGCCGATTCCGAGCGTGAGCGATGCCACGAGGTAGATCGCGCCGAAGCCGCCGGCGCAGAACGGCAGCTGGGTGACCGCGTAGAGCAGGATCGAGTAGAGCAGGATCTGCCGGCGCGTCTCCTGCTCGCCACGAACGACGGGCAGCATCGGCACGCCGACCTTGCGGTACTCCTCCTTCATCAAGAGCGACAGGGCCCAGAAGTGAGGTGGAGTCCAGAAGAACACGATGAAGAACAGCATCACAGCGGTGCCGCTGACGCTGCCCGTGACCGCCGCCCAGCCCACCAGGGGCGGCACTGCGCCGGCCGCGCCGCCGATGACGATGTTCTGCGGCGTGCGGCGCTTGAGCCAGACGGTGTAGATGAAGACGTAGCCGAGGAAGCCCGAGAAGGAGAGCGCCGCCGCGAGCGGGTTGACGGCGACGGATAGCTCGATCAGCGACAGCGCCGCCAGCGTGCAGCCGAATATCAATGCGGCGCGCGGCGAGACCCTGCCGGCCGGAATGGGCCGGTTCGCGGTGCGGGTCATCATCGCGTCGATGTCGCGGTCGAACCAGTGGTTGACGGCACCGGCCCCGCCGGCGGAGAGGTAGCCGCCGAGACAGGTCAGCGCGACCAGCACGGCCGACGGATCGCCGGCGATGTACATGGTCGCGATCGTCGTCAGCAGCAGGAGCGACTGGACCTTTGGCTTGGTCAGCTCTACGTAGTCACCGACGAGCTGCCGGGTGCGCGGAGCAAGCCCGACCCGTGTCGCGTCTATCGCCTGCGCACTGCCCGAGGGCGGTGGTGCGCTCATAGCTACACGCCGACCTGCGTCGCACCCGTCGGCGCGGTGGCGGCGCCGCTGAGGCCCCCTGAGGAGCGGCGGTCGACCTCGCGGCGGATGTCCTTCATCGGTTCTGCGGAGCGGATCAGCGGGACGACGTCGAAGTTGTTCACGGGCGGCGGGGAGGGGGTGAACCACTCGAGCGTGTTCGCTTTCCAGGGGTCCGGGCCCGCCGCGACACCGTGTTTGAGGCTGCGCGCGACATTGATGATCGTCATGAGGACGCCGAGGGCCAGGATGAACGATCCGACCGTGGAGATCTGGTTGTAGAGCGCAAGGTGGCCGACGTTGTCGTACTCGTAGATGCGCCGCGGCATGCCGTCCAGACCCATCACGTGCTGGATCATGAACGTGCAAAGCAGGCCGAAGGCCATCAGGTAGAAGCTGATCTTCCCCATCCCCTCATCCAGCATACGCCCAGTGATCTTGGGAAACCAGAAGTAGATCCCGCCGAAGATCGGGAGCACAGCTCCGCCGATGAGGACGAAATGCAGGTGCGCCACGACGAAGTAGGTTTCGTTGACCTGCCAGTCGATCGGGAACGTCGCCAGGAAGACCCCGGAGATGCCGCCGATCAGGAACAGGCCGACGCCGCCGGCGCAGAAGAGCAGCGGCGTTCTGAATTCGACCGTTCCTCGCCATAGGGTCGCGATCCAGTTGAGGATCTTCACGCCCGTCGGCACGGCGATCAGGAACGAGCTGAGCATCACGAAGACGAGGATCACCTCGGGAATCGGCGCCGCGAACATGTGGTGCGCCCAGGTGAGGAAGCCCAGGAACGCGATCGCGACCGTTGACGCGGCGATGGCCTTGTAGCCGAAGATCGGCTTTCGCGCGAACACGGGCAGGATCTCGGAGATGATCCCGAAGCCCGGCAGCACCATGATGTAGACCTCGGGGTGGCCGAAGAACCAGAACAGGTGCTGCCACAGGATCGCCGAGCCGCCGTTGGCCGCATCGAAGAAATGGGTTCCGAAGTGCCGGTCTGTGAGGAGCATCGTGACGGCGGCTGCGACGACGGGCAGGGCGATGATGAGCAGGACCGAGTAGGTGAGGATCGTCCACACGAACAGGGGGATGCGGCCCCAGCTCATGCCCTTGGCGCGCATGTTGGTGATCGTCGCGTAGAAGTTGATCGCGCCCAGCAGCGAGGAGACGCCCGTGATGTGGATCAGGAAGATCCAGGCGTCCTGTCCGCCGCTCGGCGAGTACACGGAGTTGGCCAGCGGCACCACGCTCGTCCAGCCGGCTTCGGGCGGGTTCCAGAAGATCGAGGCGTAGAAGACGATGCCCCCGAACAGCAGCAGCCAGTAGGACATCGCGTTCAGCCGCGGGAAGGCCATGTCCCTCGCACCGATCATCAGCGGCAGGAAGTAGTTCGCGATCCCGGCCATCATCGGGACGACGAACAGGAACACCATCGTGGTCCCGTGCATGGTGAAGAGCTGGTTGTAGACCTGCGGCGTCACCAGCGTGTTGTTGGGCGCGCCGAGCTGCAGGCGAATCAGGAGCGCCTCGACTCCGCCGAGGCAGAAGAAGACGAACGTCGTGACCATGTACATGATCCCGATGCGCTTGTGATCGGTTGTCGTGATCCAGCTTCTCCAGCCCTGGGGCTCACGCTCTGCGTGGTGAGCAGCAATCTGGGGGATCGGGGCTACGTAGGTGGCCATCTCGTGCGCGGCTCTCCTCGATGTCCTAGGGGTTTTCGACCTGTCCGGCGCCGGTGGCGCCGCTCAGCTTGGCACGTGAGGCCTGTGCGGCGGCGTTCGCTTCGGCGATCAGCTGCTTCTGCCTGGACAGCCATTCTTCGAACTGGACCGGGGGTACGGCCCTGACGGTGGCGACCATGCGGGCGTGCAGGCGTCCGCAAAGGAACGCGCACTGGCCACGGTAGACGCCGGGTTTGGAGATCTTGAACCATGTGTAGTTGTGGTATCCGGGCACGGCCTGGAACTTGCCGCCCAGTTCCGGGATCCACCAGGCGTGGACCACGTCCGAGGACACGATGTTCAGCGAGACCGTGGTTTCGGTCGGGACGACCATTTCCTGGTAGGAGTAGGGCGAGCCGAGGCCGTCCTTTTCGTTTGCTCCCGGATAGACGAACTGCCAGATGTACTGGCGGCCGATCACGTTGATGTCGAGCGCTTTGCCGTTCGGGGGCAGCTTGCGCGAGGCGCTCGCGTAGAGGGGTTCGTCCAGGGACGACAGGTTCGCGCCCGCGGCGTTCGAGTTGGGCGGGTTCTGAATGGCCGAGAGCTTGGTGAACGTGACGATCGCCAGTGCCACCAGGATCAGCGCCGCCGCGATCGTCCAGCCTGCCTCCAGTCGGGTGTTCCCGCGAATCTGTGCGGGCACCGCACCCTTTTTCTTGCGGAACTTGATCAGGGCGTAGATCAGCGCGCCCTCGACGACGACGAAGATGATGATCGCGATCACGAGGGTGATCTTGTAGAGGCTTGTGATTTCGTTCGCGTTCGGCGACCCGCCGGACTCCGGCGTGAAGAAAGCGAGCGTTGAAGGAAGCAGATGGCCCACGGCGGCGCGGATTCTATTCAGCCGAGGCCGGTAAGGGCTTGATGACGATTGCCACTTGAGATTCAGCGCCCTGAAAAGCGCGCTTCGCGCTTCTGCACGAAGGCGACGGCGCCCTCGACAAAATCGTCGCTGGCGGACATCTCACGCTGGATCTGGGCCTCGAGCTCGAGCTGCTCGTCCATCCGCGAATACAGCCAGTTGTTGAGCTGGCGCTTGCTTCCGGCGTAGGAGAGGGTCGGCCCGGAGGCCATGCGCGCGGCCAGCGCCGCGGTCTCCGAGGCCAGGGCGTCGTCGGCGACCACACGGTTGATCAGCCCCCACTCGAGGGCCTTCGGTGCGGGCAGCCTTTCTCCGAGCATCGCCAGCTCGTTTGCGCGAGCCATTCCGATGCGGGTCGGTACGAACAGCGAGGAGCCGCCGTCGGGAACCAGCCCGATGTTCACGAACGCGAGCAGGAAGTAGGCGCTCTCGGCCGCCAGGATCAGGTCGCAGCAGAGGGCCAGCGAGCACCCGATCCCGACAGCCGCGCCGTTCACGGACGCGATCACGGGCTTGGGCATCGTGCGGATGGCGACCATGATCGGGTGGTAGCGCTCGGTCAGCGTCCTGTAGACGTCGGGCCGGCCATCGTCCGTGGTCAGGCCGCCGCTGTGGTCCTTCAGGTCCGCGCCGGAGGAGAAGCCACGCCCGGCGCCGGTGATCACCACGGCCCTGACGGCATCCTCGCGCTCGACCTCGCGCACGGCCTCGAGCAGGTCCGCGCCGAACTGGGCGTTCCAGGCGTTCATAGTCTCGGGGCGGTTGAGTTCGATCGTCGCTGCGCCATCGCTGACGCGGACGCTGACTGTCTCAAGCTCGGTCATGGACTCGCTCATTGCTCTCCTCTCATCGGGGGCAGCCCGCCGTGTCGGGGCTCCCGGCGGGGTCGCGCCCCGCGATCGGACGAGTTGATCCTATGGTGTACAGCATGAGGCGACCCGTCATCGGCCTGTGCACCGCTCTGGAGCGTGCACAGTGGAGCGTCTGGGACCAGCCCGCCGCGCTGCTGCCGTTCAACTACATAACCGCGCTTCAACGAGCGGGTGCTCTGGCCGTGATGATCCCGCCGGACCCCGGACTGGTCGAGGATCCCGGCCAGGCGCTCGAGCTCGTCGACGGGCTGGTGCTCGCGGGCGGGGCTGACATCGACCCCGCGTCCTACGGCAGCAGCGCCCACCCTGAGACCGCCGACACGGTGCCCGAGCGGGATGCGGCGGAGATCGCGCTCGCACGCGCGGCGATCGAGAGCGACATACCCGTGCTGGGCATCTGCCGCGGGATGCAGCTGATCAACGTCGCCTGCGGCGGGACGCTGATCCAGCACCTGCCGGACATCTTCGGGCACGAGGAGCACAGGCGGGTGATCGGCTCCTTTGACGGCTCTGACCACGAGGTGCTGCTCAGCGACGGGTCTCTGGCCGCATCCGCTGCGGGCGAGGCCACGCACGTGACCCTCTCCCACCACCACCAGGGAGTGGACGAGCTCGGCAGGGGGCTGATCGTCAGCGGCACCTCGATCTTCGACGAGCTCCCCGAGGCGATCGAGATGCCCGACAAGGCGTTCGTGCTCGGCGTGCAATGGCACCCGGAGGCGGACGAGGACAGCACCGTCATCGACGCGTTCGTGCAGGCGGCCTCGCGATCGCTCGCAGCGCGCGCCGGCGCGTAGCGGCCAGCAGCAGAGCCCAGCGGCCGCGCTCGCGCATCTGAGTGCTCCGGCTGCCCACCTATACTCAGCGCCCTGTGCGGCTGTCCAGGGCGATCAGAGCAACCGCCTGGTGCATGGTCGCTGCGGGGGTCGCGGCCCCGCTCGTGCGCCGTCGACTCAGCGCACCCCCGCTCGTGGTGCAGACGGTTGCCTTCGCCGCCCCGGTCGGTCTCGCGATCGCCGTGCCGCGTTCCAGGACACGGGACGTCGCCATCTGCTCGCTGCAGATGTGGGCATATCTGGCCGCCTACAAGACTCCGCACGACGATGCCGACGCGCAGGAGGAGCGGGTGCACATCCGCTATCCGATCAGGATCGATCGCGTGATCGGCGCCGGCGAGCTGCCGACGGCGCGCCTTCAGCGGGCGCTCGCGCGGATCGGTCCTGACGGGGCGGAGTGGCGCGGCCTGGACCGGGTGCTCGTGTGGGCGCACTGGAGCTGGTTCCTGATCCCGCACGGCACGCTGCTCTACGTGCTCGCCCGCAGGCCGTCCGGGTTCACGCGCGCCGCCGTGCTCACCTATGCGGTCTTTGACATCGGCGCGAGCTTCTACTGGCTGATCCCCACAGCCCCGCCGTGGTACGCGGCCTCCGAGGCCAGCGCGGTGATGCACGAGCCGCCGCAGGTCAGGCGCATGATGGTGGAGTACGGCGAGTTCTTCTGGAGAGATGGCTGGGGCTCTCTCTACAGTGTGTTCGGAGGCAATCCCTTGGCCGCGATGCCCTCTCTGCACTTCGCCACATCCTTGATGGCAGCCCTGCTTCTCCATGAGGTGGGGCCGGTGTCGGGCGCGCTCGGCTTCACCTATGCGGCGACGCTCGGCTTCGCCCTCGTGTACCTGGGCGAGCACTACGTGGCCGATCTCATCGCGGGCGCTGCGCTGACGGCGACGGTGTGGCGGCTCGGGCCGCGTGCTGCGCCGCTGCTGTCCCGGGTCTCGTCCGGCATCGGAGCTCTGGGGGAGCTCGCGCACGGGACGCCATGAGCGGGGGAGCTAGCGTGAGAGAGGTGAGGGTGCCCGAGGAGGCAGACAGGCAGGTGGAGGAGGACGAGCAGGCGGCGACGGCGGTCGTCGAGGGTCTGATCTCCTCCGACGAGGAGATGCCGAGGGTTCGCTTCGGACGCCGCGAGCTCATCACCTCGGCTCTGTTCGTCGTCACCTGCGTCGCGTTTCTCTACATCATCCTGCCCAAGCTCGCGGGCTTCACCGCGACGGTGCACCGCATCGAGGCCGGGGACACCTGGTGGATCGTGTTCGGGATCTTCCTCGAGGTCGGCTCGTTCATCGGCTACATCGTCCTGTTCCGCTCCGTCTTTGCCTCGATCTCCGAGCGCATCGGCTGGCGCGAGAGCTATGAGATAACCATGGCTGGAGTCGTCGCGACCAGGCTGTTCGCGACCGCCGGCGCCGGCGGGATCGCCCTCACCGTGTGGGCGCTTCGGCGATCGGGCATGGGCCCGCGCACGGTCGCGTGCCGGATGTTCGCGTTTCTGGTGCTGCTCTACTTCGTCTACGCGGCATCGCTGCTGGTGGACGGGCTGGGAATGGCCAGCGGGCTGTTCCCGGGCGGCGGCTCCTTCGCCCTCACGGTCGTGCCCGCGCTGGTCGCGGTGCTCCTGTTCGTGACCGCGGGCGCGATGTCGCTGCTGCCCGGCGACATCGAGCGGCGGCTCTCGCGCTCGGCGGCCGGCTCCGGGCGCTTCTCGAAACTTCTCTCCAACGGGGTCGCGGTGCCTGCGCTCGCCGCCACCGGCGTGCGCACCGCCATCGGCCTGGTTCGGGAACGGGACCCCGGGCTGCTCGGCGCGATCGCCTGGTGGGGCTTTGACATCTCGGTCCTGTGGGCGATGTTCCACGCCTTTGGAACGCCGCCGCCCTTCACGGTGATCTGGATGGCCTACTTCATCGGCACGCTCGGGAACCTGCTCCCGCTCCCCGGCGGGCTCGGCGGGGTCGAGGGCGGGATGATCGGGGCGCTCGTGGCGTTCGGCGTCGACTTCAACCTCGCCGTCGTCGCCGTCCTCGCCTACCGCGGGATCTCCTTCTGGCTGCCGACGATCCCCGGTGCGATCGCCTACCTTCAGCTGCGCCGCACGGTGGCGCGCTGGAAGGAGGAGGATCTCGGTGCCACGGTGTCGGTGGCCGCGATCGCGGGTTCGGCCGCGACGGGTGTGGTGCCGAGCTCTTGACGGCGGCCGGCCGGATCAGAGCGGACCTGCCGCAGACCTGAAATACCCCGTAGCGTTGCTACGCTATACAAAGTAAAGTGGTCCGATTGACGGGCCCGAGCGAGAATGGAGCAGGGATGAGCGACGTCGAGAACGTGATCATCATCGGAAGTGGCCCAGCGGGCTACACCGCCGCCCTCTACACGGCGCGCGCGAACCTGCGGCCGCTCGTGATCGAGGGATTCGCGTGGGGTGGACTGCTGCAGCAGACGACCGACGTCGAGAACTACCCCGGCTTCCCCGAGGGCATCATGGGGCCCGAGATGATGCAGCGCTTCCGCGACCAGGCCGAGCGCTTCGGCGCGCGCCTGCTGACCGAGCAGGTCGACCGCGTCGAGCTCTCCAACGAGGTCGGCGGCGTCCATTCGGTCTGGGCCGGGGACACGGAGTACCGCGCGCGTACAGTCGTGCTGTCGATGGGGGCCGAGCACAAGAAGCTCGGCGTCAGCGGCGAGGAGGAGCTCTCCGGCAGGGGCGTGAGCTACTGCGCGACCTGCGACGCGGCGTTCTTCCGCGACGTGCCGACCATCATCGTCGGCGGGGGCGACTCGGCGATGGAGGAGGCCATCTTCCTGTCCAAGTTCGCATCCAAGGTGATCGTCGTGCACCGGCGCGAGGAGTTCCGCGCCTCGAAGATCATGCTCGAGCGCGCCCGCGAGCAGGCGAACATCGAGTTCCTGACCCCATACACGATCAAGGAGTTCGTCGCGGGCGAGAACGGCGCCCTCGGTCACGCCGTGCTCGAGAACACCGAGACCGGTGAGACGCGCGAGCTGCCGATCTCCGGCTCGTTCATCGCCGTCGGCCACGAGCCGCAGTCGGAGATCGTCGCCGGCCAGGTGGGAATCGACGAGAACGGCTACGTGAAGACCGACGGGCGCTCGACGCGGACCAACCTGCCCGGCGTGTTCGCGGCCGGCGACCTGGTGGACCACACCTACCGGCAGGCGATCACCGCGGCGGCCTCCGGCTGCCAGGCGGCGCTCGACGCCGAGTGGTATCTGCGCGACACGCCCGGCATCCCCGCGCCCGCGGGCATGCCACTCGGCGACCCCGCCGAAGCTCAGTGGGCGCCGGCGGCGGACGGCTCCTAGCCGAGCCCGCCCTCGAGCTCCAGCAGCCAGCGCTTTCGCTCCAGCCCGCCGCCGTAGCCGCCGAGGGCGCCGCCCGCCCGCAGCACGCGGTGGCAGGGGATCACGATCGGGATCGGGTTGGAGCCGAGCGCGTTCCCGGCTGCCCGAGAGCCCCGCGGGCTGCCGGCCTCCGCCGCGACCTCGCTGTAGGTGAGGTGTCCGCCGTAGGGGATCGCCGAGGTGACCTGCAGGACCCGCGTTCCGAACGGCCCGATCAGCGACCAGTCGAGCGGGAGCGCGAACTCCCTGCGCCGGCCGGAGAAGTATTCGTCGAGCTCCCTGCGAACACCGTCGAGCGCGGCCGGCTCCCTGAGGATCCGCGGCGAGAGCCGGCTGGCCAGGCGCTCGAGCACCGAGTCATCGCTCTCCTCCGGGAACGCGAGCCGGACGAGGCCGCGCTCGGTGCTGGCCGCGAGCATCGTGCCGAACGGCGAGTCCACGGGCGCGTAGAGGATCTCGGCGAGATTCTCGCTGCGGGCGCGCTCCGCGACGCGCGCGGCGGCACGCTCGGCGGCGGCGGCCTGCGCGGCGCCCCGGCCGGCGTCATTCCGGTGCAGTGCGAGGGAGAGCATCTCGAGCGGGTCCGTGTCTGCGGGGATCATGCTGGCACCACCTTTCGGAGCTTGGATAGTCCCTCATGCAGAGAGCGCCGCGCCGCCTCCTCCGAGCAGCCGATCGAGGCTGCGATCTCGCGGTGGGGGAGGTCGGCCACGCATCGCAGCACGACGGCCGAGCGCTGGCGCTCGGGGAGCTGTTCGACCGCGCTCCAGAGCTCCTCATGGAGCTCATCCGGGCGGCTCTCGGTGCGCTGATCAAGAGCGGCGGGCTCGGCGACCGGCAGCGCGCGGCGCGATCGCGCGCGGTGCGCGTCGATCGCCTTGCGGGCTGCGATGGTGAGCACCCAGGCACGCAGATTGGAGTCCCGCTTCAGGCGCGGGTAGGCGCGCAGCGCCGCGATGAACGTCTCCTGGAAGCAGTCGTCGGCGTCGACCGGTCCCACCGAGCCTGCGAGAAACCGCCAGACCTCCTCGCGGTGGGCGTCGAGGAAGAGCTGAAATGGGGGAGGGGCGCCGCTCACAGACATAGAACGCCCGACCTGGACCAAACGTGAGGTGGCTAGGTCCGGTAGTCGAAGAAGCCGGCGCCCGCGGCCTGCCCGAGGCGGCCGCTGCAGGCGAGCCTGCGAAGCGCGGGCGCGGCACGGTAGCGCTCCTCGCGGTACTCATCGCACAGGCCGTCGAGCACCGCGAGCACGTGGTCCACGCCGATCTCATCCGCCCAGTGCAGCGGCCCGCGGGGATGGCTGAGCCCCAGCACCATGCCGAGGTCGATGTCCTCTGCGCTGCCGACACCCTCGCCGAGCGAGAAGGCGGCCTCGTTGACGAGCTGGCACACGATCCTCCCCAGCACCAGCCCGGGGGCGTCGCCGACCCACACGACGTGCTTGCCGAGGGCGTTGAAGAAGCGCTCGGCCCGGCCGGCCGCCACGGCCGAGGCGTCCCGCCCGCGTGTCAGCTCGACCAGGTTCGCCTTCTCCAGCGGCGCGAGGGCGTGGAAGCCGATCGCGCTGGCGCCCTGAGGCATCCGGGAAAGCGATGCACGGGCGCAGAGGATCAGGATGGCCCCGCCGTCGTGGCCGGGCGAGCCCTCGCCCGAACGGCCGGCGGCGTCGGGTGTCTCGAGCGAGCAGTCGATCGCCAGCGCGGGCAGCACGCCACCTGATGGCTCGTGCGGTCCCCTGACCTCATATCCGGCCTCGCGCGCGGCGCCGCGCAGCTGCTCGGCCATGGTGCCGGAGCCCGAGATCACGACGACGCCCTCTCCCGGAGTCAGGCTCGGGTCGGGCGGGGCCGGGTCCTGCGGCCGGTGGCCGCCGCCCGATTCGGCGCCCTCATAGGTGTAGTAGCCGCGTCCGCTCTTGCGGCCGTGCAAGCCGGCCGCGACGTAGCGCGCGGCGATCATCGACGGGCGCCAGCGGGGCTCCCCGAAGCTCTGCTCATAGAAGCTCTTTGAGATCTCAAAGCCGACGTCCACGCCGACGAGGTCCATGAGCTCGAATGGGCCCATCCTGAAGGCCCCCTCCATCCGGCAGATGCGGTCGATCACCTCGATGTCAGCGATCCGCTCCTGCAGCAGACGCAGAGCCTCGAGTCCGAACGGGCGGTTGCACCTGTTCACCAGGAACCCGGGTCCGTCGCTGGCCGTGATCACCGTCTTGCCCATCGCCTCGCCGGTGGCGTGGGCGACAGCGAGCGCGCGCTCACCGGACTCGGTTCCCGCGATCACCTCCAGCAGCCGCATCAGCGGCGCGGGGTTGAAGAAGTGCATCCCGACGACCCGCTCGGGGTTCTTCACGGCGGTCGCGATGGCGGTTATGAGAAGGGAGGAGGTGTTGCTCGCGAGCACACAGTCGGCGGCGACGATCTCAGAGAGCCTCCCGAGCAGTTCGTGCTTGAGCTCAAGGCTCTCGGGTACGGCCTCGATCACGAGCTCGCATCCCGCCAGCGCCTGCAGCTCGCCCGCCGGCTCTATCCGCTCGGAGGCCTCCTGCGCCTCCTCGGCGCTGAGCTTGCCCTTCGCGGCTTCGCGCGAGAGGCCGTCCCGGACCCGCTCCACGCCCTTCTTGAGCGCCTGCGGGAACGGGTCGAACAGCAGCGTGCGTGCGCCGGAGCGACAGGCCAGCTGTGCGATGCCGGCTCCCATCGTGCCCGCGCCGAGCACGCCGATGACGGCCGCCGCCGGCGCGGGCGCCCGCCCGTCAGTTGCGCTGTTCTGCTCCGCCATCCGCTCTCAGGAGGGGACGAGCGCGTTGACGCCCGTCATGGCCCGGCCGATGATCAGCTTCTGGATCTGTGAGGTGCCCTCATAGAGCGTGGTGACACGGACGTCGCGGAAGTAGCGCTCGACGGGGTGGTCATCGACATAGCCGGCGCCGCCGTGCACCTGGATAGCGGTGTTCGCGCACTCCACCGCGGCCTCGGTGGCGTGGAGCTTGGCGATCGAGGTCTCGGTCGTGTTCGGCCTGCCCTTGTCCTTCAGCCATCCGGCGCGCCAGACGAGCATGCGCGAGGCATCGGTCTTCAGGACCATGTCGGCGATCATTGCCTGCACAAGCTGGAAGCTGGCGATCGGGCGGCCGAACTGTTCACGCTCCTTGGCGTATTTGACGGACTCCTCGACGCAGCCCTGGCAGATGCCGACACAGCCCGCGGCCACGGAGTAGCGGCCGGAGTCCAGCGAGGACATCGCGACCTTGAAGCCGTCACCGACCTTGCCGAGCATCGCGTCCTCGGGCACCTCGACGTCTTCGAGCGCGATCGACGCGGTGTCGGATGCGTGCAGGCCCATCTTGTGCTCGATCGGCGCCGGTTTGTAGCCCGGTTGGTCGGTGTCGACCAGGAAGCAGGCGACGCCCTTGTATCCGAGCGAGGGGTCGGTCTGGGCGAAGATCAGCGCGACCTTCGCGTAGTTGCCCATCGAGATCCACATCTTGGCTCCGTTGATCAGCCATCCGGAGTCCGTCTTGGTCGCCCGCGTCTTCTGGTTCGCGGCGTCCGAGCCGGTGTCCGGCTCGGTGAGGCCGAAGCAGCCGAGCCACTCGCCCGAGCACAGCTTGGGCAGGTACTTCTTCTTCTGCTCCTCGGTGCCCCAGCGCAGGAACGCCGAGCACACGAGCGAGGTCTGGACCGAGACGACCGTGCGCACGGATGAGCATCCGCGGCCGATCTCCTCGACGACCAGCCCGTAGCTGAGGTAGTCAAGGCCGGCGCCGCCGTACTCCGGTGGCACGATCGCGCCGAGGTAGCCCTGGTCGGCGAGCTTGCGCACGATCTCCAGGTCGAAGTGGTGGTTGCGCGCGTTTTCGCGCGACTGGATCACGATCTCTTTGTCGGTGAACTCGCGCGCCGTGTCCTTGATCAGGCGCTGCTCGTCCGTAAGGTCGAAGTCCATTGCGGGGGTCTCCTCTCAGCCAGCGTTGTCGTCTGTCAGCTTGGGTGATCGCCAGGGCGCCTTCACGCGCCGCTCGATCTCGTCGGCGATGCCGTCGATCGGGAGCCGCTCCTGTGAGAGCGAGTCGCGGTCTCGCAGCGTCACCGTGCGGTCCTCGAGGCTCTGGTGGTCGATCGTGAGGCAGAACGGCGTGCCGATCTCATCCTGGCGGCGGTAGCGCTTTCCGATCGCTCCGCCCTCGTCGTACTCGACCTGCAGCCGGCTGCGCAGCGCGGCGTGCACCTCGCGCGCCAGCTCGGGCTGACCGTCCTTGGAGACCAGCGGGAGCACCGCGGCCTTCACCGGGGCAAGGCGCGGGTGAAGACGCAGGAGGGTTCGCGTCTCGCCGGCGCCCGCGCCCTCGCGCTCGACGAGTTCCTCGTCGTAGGCGTCGACCAGGAAGGCGAGCGCGGCGCGGTCAGCGCCCGCGGCGGGCTCGATGACGTGGGGCACATAGCGGCTTCCCGTCGCCTGGTCGAAGTACTCGAGCTTCTGCCCTGAGAACTCCGCGTGGCGCGTGAGGTCGAAGTCGCCGCGGTTCGCGATGCCCTCGAGCTCGGACCAGCCGATCGGGAACAGGTATTCCACGTCGCTGGTGCCGGAGGAGTAGTGGGAGAGCTCATCGGCGTCGTGCGCACGCAGACGCAGGTGGTCGGGCCGGATCCCGAGGTCGATGTACCAGCGCTCGCGCTCGGCGAGCCAGTGCTCGAACCACTGCTGGGCCTCCGCCGGCGGCACGAAGAACTCCATCTCCATCTGCTCGAACTCGCGCGTGCGGAAGATGAAGTTCCCCGGCGTGATCTCGTTGCGGAAGGACTTGCCGACCTGCGCGATGCCGAACGGCGGCTTCTTGCGCGAGAACTGCAGCACGTTCTTGAAGTTGATGAAGATGCCCTGCGCCGTCTCCGGCCGCAGATACGCCACCGAGCCGGACTCCTTCACCGGTCCGACCGTCGTTTCGAACATGAGGTTGAAGTCGCGGGCCTCCGTGAGGGAGCACTCGTCGGTTTCCCCCGGGTGCTTGGAAGGTTTGCGCCCGCACGGCAGCTCGCCGAGGTGGTCGGCGCGAAAGCGCTGGCCGCAGGTGCGGCAGTCGACTAGCGGGTCGGTGAAGCCTTCGAGGTGGCCGGAGGCCTCCCACACACGCGGGTGCTGCAGGATCGCCGAGTCGAGCGCGACGATGTCGTCGCGCTCCTGCAGCATCGATCGCCACCACTCGCCCTTGACGTTGCCCTTCAGCAGCACCCCGTAGTGGCCGAAGTCATAGGTGGACCCGACGCCGCCGTAGATCTCCGAGGAGGGGAACACGAAGCCGCGCCGCTTGCACAGCGCGACGATCTTGTCCATGGTGACCACGTCACCGCCGGTGGCGGGGTCGTGGTGGGAGCCTGGTTCGCCGGGCGCCTGGGGAGATGGCTCATTCATCGCGGGTAGCGGATGCTAGTCGAGCCCAGCCCGCTGCGGGTCGCGCAGCCCCGCCGGCGCCCTGCGGGCGGCGTAACATGGCCGCGGTGGCACGGATACTGATCGTCGCAGGCGGCTGCAGGGGCCGGCAGCTCGCCTCGGCGCTGGTTGCCGACGGGCATGCCGTGAGGGTGAGCACGCGCACGGAGTCCGGGCGCGCGGCCATCGAGGCGACCGGGGCCGAGTGCTGGGTCGGGACACCGGACAGGCTGGCGAGCATGAGGGGCGTGCTGGACAGCGTCACGGTCGCCTGCTGGTTGACCGGCTCGGTCACCGGCGATGAGCAGCTCGTGCGCGAACTGCACACCGTGCGCCTGCAGTTCTTCCTGACGCAGCTCATCGACACGACGGTCCGGGGCTTTCTTTACGAAGCCCGTGGGGGCAGCACGCCTCAGGACGTCCTGGCAGAGGGGGAGGAGATCGCGAGCGCGATAACCGAGCGCAACCTGATCCCCGCCGCGTTCCTGCGCGCCGACCCGGCGGACACCACGGCCTGGATCACGCAGGCCAGGACCGAGATCGACACCTTTCTCACCGGCGGCTGAGCCCCCGCCGCGGCTCGCGCGGCGCGCCCGTCAAGCTCGGTGACCTTCGTGCCGATAAGTGCAAGCGATGGTGTCAGAACGTTCGCGATATGGGCTGATGATCTCGGCGCTCGGCGCGGTTGCGCTCGGTGCGTCGGTGTTCCTGCCGTGGTACGGCATCAGCTTCACCGCGACCGGCCTCGCGCTCGTGCAGCAGGCCGGCCAGCAGTTCGTGACCGAGTACGGCAACGCCGCCCTGCAGAGCTATCTCGGTGGCTTCCACGCGACCGTCGGCAGCCTTGCGAACCAGGAACTCGGGGCAGTGACCGCGCACCAGGTGCTGAAGAACCTCAACATCGTGTTCCTGATCATCGCCGGCTTCGCGCTGGTGGACGCCCTGCTGGCGCTCGCCCGCGCCGGGACCTCCTTTCCAGACGGTGCCGGCGGCGCGGTCGCGCTGCTCGGCTGCATCTCCGCGGTGTGCGTCCTGTTCCGGATGATCGACCGGCCCAATCCGGCGAGCGGGCTCATGTCCATGTCGCTACGGGAGGGCGCCTGGATCGCCCTGATCGGGTCGCTCGCGATGGTCGGCGGGGGACTGTGGCAGACCCGCACTCCGGCCGCGAGCGTTTCGGACGCGAGTGTGCGCAGCGCATGGTCCGGCCTGTCCGGCTGGACCCCCGAGAGCTAGGCGGGCCGAGGCGCTCAGTCGCCGTCCGGGGTGAGCTCGATGCCCTCCCCGCCGGCATCCAGGCGCTCGAGCAGGTGGTCGATGATTCGTGCGGTCGCGCCCCAGATGACGTGCTCATCGACGATGTAGGCGTCGGTCTCGAAGGTGATTCCTCGGCGGCGTATCTGCGTGCGCATCTTGCCGGCGCGGACAGCCTCCACCGGCAGCTCCAGAACAGTGTCGACCTCCTTGGCGGACGGTATCCACCGAAGCCCGCCCGGGATCTCCGCGACGACCGGGTGGATCACGTAACCCGTCGCGAACGTCGACACGAGCGGAAGCATCGCCAGGACGCGCACGTGCGCGCGAGCCAGTCCGATCTCCTCTTCGGCCTCCCGCAGCGCGGTCTCCGTCAGATCCTTGTCCTGGGCGTCCTTGCGGCCGCCCGGGAATGAGATCTCACCGGCGTGGCGGCGCAGATCCGAGCGCCTGAGCGTCAGGACGAGGTGTGGTTCAGGAGAATCTCCCGCAAGGAACAGCGGTACGAGCACCGCGGCCGGTACCTCCTCGCCGGGGGCTGCCCGCGCGAGGAGTGCGGCCTCGGGTGAGTCAGGCGGCCAGGTGGACGCGCTCAACGCGCTCCTGGAACATGACCTCGCCGTCGAGCGCCCGGTGCACGGGACACTTCGCGGCGATGACCTTGAGCCTTTCCACCTGCTCGTCGGGGAGATCATCGGGGAGGCGCATCACGACCTCAAACTTGGTGGGGCAGCCGCGCTCCGCAGGGCTGTATTCGACGTCGACCTCGACGTGCCCGATGTCCCAGCCCTTGCGGGCGGCATACATCTCCATCGTGATCGCGGTGCACGAAGCCAGGCTCGCTGCCAGCAGCTCCTGGGGGTCCGGCCCCATGTCGTCGCCGCCGGCGTCCGTCGGCTCGTCGACCGCCAGCTGGTGATCGCGCACCTGAACCGTGTGCTTGAAGGACTTGCCCTCTCGCCGTACTGCGGCTTTCATCCGTGTGAGCCCCTGCGTGTCGCCCATTGCTGTCCCTTCAGTCGTGCCCCGTTGCCTCTGAAGGCATCATAGCCATGCCTTCAGCTCAGGCAAGAGGGTTCAGCAGCAGTCCAGTCAGCAACTTGGGATAAAAGAACGTCGACTTCGGCGGCATGTTCTCGCCGGCGGCCGCCACGTCGCGGACCTGACCGACGGGCGTCGGGCGCATCAGGAACGCCGCTTCGAACTCTCCCGAGGCTACCTTCGCAAGCGCCTCGGCCGTGTCGCGCGCGTAGAAGAGGCCGTTGAAGTGCGAGATGTCATCGTCGCTGAGCCCGAGCGCGCCCTTCAGAACGAGCGTCTCAAGGACCCCGGTGTCCAGTTCGCGGTAGGCCTGAGAATGACCGACGAGCGCCTGGTCTGCGATCGCCTGATCGCGGAGGCGCAGGCGAAGCGGGCGCTTGTGCCAGGAGTCGATGTATCCCAGTTCGAGCGGGCCGGTGCCCGGGGTCGGCGCGATGTCCTCGAGCGCAACCTCACTGATCTCGAAGTCGCGCTCGAGCGCCGTGCGCAGAGCAGTGCGGCGCTGCTCGTCAAGACCCCGGATCAGGCGATGCGTCGGGAACACCGTCAGTCCCGGGTCCTCCAGGGCCACCAGGCACATCAGCATGTAGCGGTGCTCGCCCTCGCCGCCGACCTCGTCGGCGTAGGCCTGCATCGTCTCGTAGCGGTGGTGGCCGTCGGCTATCAGCAGCTCGCTCGCGCTCGTCGCCCCCTGCACCGCGGCGATGACCGCGGAATCGGTGACGCGCCAGATGCGGTGGACTGTGCCGTCGCCGTCGGTCACCTCGCCCCACGACTCGCCGGCGGTCGACGGCTCAAGGGCCGCCCACGCCGCCTGCGCGGGGTCGGAATAGAGCGAGAAGATGGGGGAGATGTTCGCGCGGGTCGCGCGCGTGAGACGGAGACGGTCCTCCTTCGGTCCCGGGTGCGTGCGCTCGTGAGGGCGCACCCGTCCGGGACCGTAGGGCTCGATCCTCACCCTGCAGAAGAAGCCGCGCCTGGTCCGCGCCTGGCCGTCCGGGCCGATGTAGTCCTGGGTGTGCGCCCAGATCGCGGACTGCTCGTCGCGGACCATCGCCCCGCGCTCGAGCCAGTCCTCGAGCAGCGCGCCCGCAGCGGCATACGGGTCGCCGTCGGACTGCGGCAGGTCGACCGCGACGATGTTGAAGGGAGAGCGCTCGAGCAGCGCCGCGCGCTGCTCGGCGTCGATGACGTCGTAAGGGGGTGCGACCACCTCTGCGAGCGGCCCCGCGACAGCGGCGTCGTAGTGGAGCGCTCTCAGCGGTTGGACATCAGCCATCGAGGTTTCGCAGGCTACCAGCGGGAAGCTGCTCGGTCCTTGCCGCCGCGGCGACTACGCTTAGGCCATCGGGGCGTGGCGCAGCCTGGTAGCGCACCTGCTTTGGGAGCAGGGGGTCGTGGGTTCGAATCCCGCCGCCCCGATAGAAGAAGCGCCTGCAGACGGGTGGTCTTTCAGCAGTAGGCCCGGCATCGTCCTAGTTGGCGGTGAGGCGTGTACACCACGCCAGTGCACCACCCGGCGCTCGAGCGAGGGGCGGGCTGTCCCGCATTCGGTACACCGATACGAGCGGTCGGAGCGCGATCCGCCAGGCGTCTGCCGCTCTCGCGGATCGCCGGCCGAGACGAGAACTGCAATGATGCTGTCCCCAGTCCCGGGACTAGGGACAGTGCGCTATCCTGCTCACGTGCTCAAGGGCGAGGACATTGTCGTTCTGCTGAAGCTGGCCGTCTCTCCGGCCGATTGGACCGTGCGCTCGCTGGAGACCGAGATCAGCATCCCGCGGAGCGGGATCCACCGATCGATCGTCCGCCTTGCGGCCTCAGGCCTGTTGGATTCGGACCGGAGACGGCCCAATCTCAGCCGCGCGGAGGAGTTCCTCGTGCATGGGTCCAAGTACGTGTTCCCACCCGTGTTTGGAGGCGAGACGCGGGGGACGCCCACGGCCTGGTCTGCGCCGCCCCTGTTGGAGGAGCTCGCGGAGAGCGGCGATCTGCCCCTGGTCTGGCCCGACGCGCGTGGTCTTGTCCGGGGAACGGGACTCGAGCCGCTGCATTCGGCTGCTCCCGAGATTGCGCGACGCGATCCTGCGCTGGCGGAACTGCTCGCGCTCGTCGACGGAGTGAGACTCGGAGACGCGAGAGTGCGCAGCCTGGGAGCCCGGCTGCTTCACGAGCGTCTCTTCGACTCGGCTGAGCCGGCGTGAGCGTCGCTCTCCTCGAGCTTGCAGCGTCAACCCTCGAGCCCGTACTCGCGGAGGTGGTCTTCCTCGGGGGCGCTACGGTCACGCTCTGGATCACAGATCCAGCGGCTCCGCCGGTACGTCCCACGAAGGATGTCGATGTCGTCGTCGAGGTCGCCAGCCGTACCGCGTTCCATGACTTCGAGGAGCGCCTGCGGGCCCTGGGCTTCGGCGAGGATCAGCAGGATGGCGTCATCTGCCGCTGGCGCCATCGTGACACGGGCCTGATCCTCGACGCGATGCCGTCAGAGCCCGGGATCCTTGGATTCGTGAACCGCTGGCAGGCGCCCGCCATACCCCGAGCCCGAGAGATGAACCTGCCCTCCGGGATGGCGATCCGCGCTGTCACTCCGCCATACCTGCTCGCCACCAAGATCGAGGCGTTCGAGGGACGCGGCCGCGAGGACTTCGTCGCGAGCCGCGATCTGGCCGACATCGTTGTACTCATCGATGGCCGCGACGAGCTGGTTGGCGAGGTTGACCAGGCTCCATCGGATCTCCGGGCGTATCTCGTGGACAGGCTCACCCATCTGATGCAACATCCCCGGTTCCGAGACGGAGTGCACGCCGCGCTCATGCCCGATGCGGCCAGCCAGGCGCGCGGCGACATCGCGGTGTTCCCACGGCTTCGTCAGATGATTGGCCGACGCGCCGACGAGTGACGCCTGCTGCCCAGGGCGGCGCCGATTCGTGGGCTTTCTTCGCCGCGGTCGGTCGGCGAGCTCAAGCGACGATGTCTCCGGGCGTCTCTCGATTTTAGAGGAAAGGCCTGCGGACGGGCCAGAATCATCGGCGGGCCGCGCCCGTTGCGGGGTCGCGCCATGCGGATCCTCGCTCCTGGGGACCTTTCTTCGCTGTAGGCCTGCCCAGGACCGTCGGCAACCAGACTGCAACCGAACGGCAACCCGGCGCGACCCGGCCGCGGCGGCGATGCGACACGATGGATGGATGGAGCGCACGCGAGGTGGACAGCTGCCCGGCTCGATCGCTGAAGCACACCGCGATGCCCGCGTCTCGGCTGCCTTTGACGCCGTCATCGTGTGCTCCCGCGACGGCGAGCTGATCGATGCCAACCCTGCGGCGGCAGAGATGGCCCCAAGCGGCAACCGCGGCCGGTTGTGGCTGATGGAGCTGATCTCCTCGGCGGGCGCGCCGCTCGGACCCGAGGCGATGAGCGTGCATGCCGAAAGCCCACATGCTGAGGGTCTCCTGTGGACAGAGGACCACGGAGGGGGGAGCGTGGTGGTGATGCACCTGCGCGATCCGACGCGGGCGCCCGCGATGGCGGACCTCGGCCGACAGCTGCGCCGTTTCGAGCAGGTCATGGCGGCCGGGCCGATGTTCGTGCACGTCTACGACCGCGATCTGAACTCCCGCTGGTCGACGTCCTCGCTGCGGCCTGAGCTCGGTCATCGACCGTCGAATCTGCTCAGCGCGGAGGAAAACCTCGCGTATGTCCACCCGGACGATCTCGTCCTCGTGGGCGAGGACCTGCGGAGGGCACTCGAGGGTGAGGAGCACGAGGTGATCCGCATCCGGGTGCGAGACGCCGACGGCGGATGGCGCTGGCTGGCGATCATGCACACGGGTCTGCTCGACGACCTCGAGTTCGGAAGCGTGGTGGCTCACGCGTGGGATGTCACCGAGCAGGTGCAGGCAGAGATGGATGTCGAGGCGAGCAATCGCCTGCTCGAAGCGCTGATCGACGCGCTCGACAAAGCGGTGGCGGTGATCGCCGGTGGAGAGATCCGTTTCGCGAACAGCGAGTTCGTCGAGATGTTCTCCGCGCCGGGCGAGCGGCTCGACCTCAGGGGTTGGCCGGTGGAGGATCTGCGGCCGCGGGCACAGACGCTGATGAGCGACCCCGAAGGCTTCTTCGAGCAGGTGAGGGGCGACATCGCAAGCGGCGACGTGGTTAACGGGCGTGTCGCCCAGACGGTCGATGGCAGGATGCTGGAGGGGCGGATGCTGTCGGTCTCTCTCCCGGACCGCGAGGACAGCCGGGTCTGGATCCTGCGCGACGTCACCGCTCAGCGCCTTGCCGAAGGACGTCGCGAGCGGCTTCTGGAGCTCGAGCGGGTCGCAAGGCGCGGCGCGGAGGAACAGAATCAGCATCTGCGCGAGCTCGATGAACTGAAGACCGAGCTGGTGGCGACGGTTTCCCATGAGCTGCGCACCCCGGTCAGCGCAATTCGCAGCTACGTCGAGCTGCTCGCCGAAGACGAGCACCTCGACGAGAGCTCGCGCCTGCTCGCACATTCAGCAGCGCGGGGGATCGCGAGGCTCGGGCGTCTGGTCGACGACCTGCTGGTGCTGGCACAGCTCGAGGCGCGGACTCTTCCTCTGCAGTCCGATCAGGTTGATGTCATCGCCTCGGTGCAGGGCGTGATCGCGGACCTCAGGAGTGCCAGCACCGGCGGGGTGCTCATCGCTGAGGATCTCGAGCCCGGCGTGCCATGGCGGGGAGACCGGCTGCGACTGGAGCAGATCATCACGAACCTTCTCAGCAACGCCCTGAAGTTCGCGTCCGCCACCGTTGCCTGCACCGCGTCCGTGAAGGACGGCGAGTGGGTGATAGAGGTCGGGGACGACGGCCCGGGCATCCCGTCTTCCGAGGCGGCGCTCGTGTTTGAGCCGTTCGTGCGGGGACGGTCGGCGACCAAGCGCGGAACGACGGGCGCCGGCCTGGGCCTGCCACTGTCAAAGCGGCTGGCGGAGAACCTCGGAGGACGGCTTGCGATCGAGCCCGCGTCGAGTCGTCACGGGCAGCTGAAGGGCGCCTGGTTCAGGTTGTCGCTTCCGCTGACGGACGCCGGAGAGGTGGCCGGGTGAGCGCGAGCGCTCCTCCGAGCGTGCTTGTGGTCGAGGACGACGCCGACCTGCGCGGCGCTCTCGAGCTCCTGCTCCTGCGCGGCGGGTTCTCGCCGATCGTCCGTCCGGATGGGCGCGCCGGCCTGCGGGCCTTCCACGAGACCCGGCCTGACGTCGTCGTATTGGACATAGGTCTGCCCGATATCGATGGCTGGACCGTCCTTGAGCGCATCCGGGATCTGAGCGACGTGCCCGTGCTCGTACTGACGGCTCGCAACCTCGAGCTGGACAAGGTTCGCGGCCTGCAGGCGGGCGCCGACGACTACATGACCAAGCCGTTCGGCAACTCCGAGCTCGTCGCACGGGTCCATGCCCTCATCAGGCGCTCGAACCCGCCCCCGCGCGTGCCCGAGACGCTGGTGCTCGAGGATGCGGGCCTGCGCCTGGACGTCGCCGCACGCGAGGTTCACGTCGATGGCGACGCCGTGTCTCTCACGCCGCTCGAGTTCCGGCTGCTCCACGCGCTCCTGGAGCAGCGGGGACGAGTGATCTCACCCGAAGAACTGCTGGAGCTGGCATGGAGCGACCCGGTCGGCACCAACCCGGAGCGGGTCAAGTTCGCGGTGCTGCGACTGCGCCGCAAGCTCGGGCGTGCAGGGTCGTCGATTCGGAACGTTCGAGGCTTCGGCTACCGGATCTGATCGGCGGCGGACTCTCGCGTGGCTGACGCTGTTTGTGGTGGACCTCCTCACGCCGCTCCCTCCTTTGGCTCCTTGAGCAGAATCGGCGAGCCGAGCGCGAGCGCCACGAGCAGGATCCCGCATGCCATCAGCGGCAGCGCTTTGTAGCCGAACGCCGCAGCCACCCAGGAGGGCACGATCGCGCCGACGATCGCTCCCGCCGCGATCGCACTGTTGAGCAGGCCCATCGCCGAGCCCTCGCTCACGGGCGTGAGCCTGGCCGTGAGCATCGTCGCGCCGACGACCTCGAACGAGTATGCCGTGGCGGCGGTCACCAGCGCCACGCAGCCGACCGCCCCACTGAAGGACGGATGCAGCCACGACGCCAGCGCCATGGCTCCGAACGAGGCGATCGTGATCAGCATGCCCAGTGCCAGCACACGCCCGGGGCCGAACATGTCGGCGAGCCTCCCGCAGATCGGGTACATGACCGCGCCGATCCCGGCACCGAGCATGAACAGCAGCGACGTCAGCGACGGCTTGATCGCGAAGGTGTCGCGCATGATCAGCGGGACCACGTTGAAGAAGGTCTGGACTCCGACCATCGTCAGCAGCCAGACGAGAAGGAACAGCCCATAGGGGCCGCGCACCGCCGACCGGAGCGAGGCGAGGCTGGGGCGGTGGAAGGCATGCAGCGCCCAGCTGATGGCGCCGATCGGGCGCGCGGAGGACTGGGGCGCGAGGTGCTCGGCGGGATTGGAGACCGGGCGCAGCGGCGGGATCCCGATACGGCCCACGAACAGGCCAAAGGCGACCGCCACGGCGGCTATCCACCAGCCGGTCAGCAGCCGTGTGGCGGTGAGTGCCGCGATCAGCAGGCCCACGACCTGTCCGAGCCCGTAGGCCAGACGGAACCAGGAGATCCGCTCGTTCCACTCGTCCTTCGGGTGTCCCTCGACCACGAACATGCCGCCGACGGTCCCGGCAACGGCGCCGGCGCCTCCGAACACCGCTGCCAGCAGCGCCCACATCCACACGCTCCCCGCGTAGGCGAAGCCCACGATGGTGAGCGACATGAGCGGAAAGCAGGCCAGGAAGATGGAACGCTGACGACCGGTGCGATCGGCATAGGCGCCCACAAACGGCGTGAAGAGCGCGCCGACATAGAAGGCGGCCACGACCAGCCCGACGGCAGCCGGGCCCCTCGGATCGACCTGCAGCGGGATCAGGATCGGCCCGACGCCGAGGAGCACGAGGCCGACAAGGCCGTAGCCTCCGTACCAGGGCTCCACCCACCGGCGCCAGCCGGGCGTGCTCGCGCCCAGCGTCGACGTCGTTCCCGACGGAGGAACGCCGGTTCTCTCGCGCGGTCCCATCCAGCTCACCCGATCCGGTGCAAGGGCTGGATCTCGGGCTCCCGACCCGCGCGCATGAGATCGATCCGGGGTGTGGCTGCGGCCTGGAGGGACGGACTCGAGAGGGAGAGATGCACGGTGACTGCTTTCCTGACGGTGCCGCCACGGTTGCCAGCCTGGGAGGGTGAATCTGAAGCTGAGCCGATCCCATCATCCCGCTGATGTGAATCGGTGGCAAAACGGTTGCCGCTCGGTTGCGGCTCCGGTGCCGCCGTCCACCCCCGCTCGCACGGCATACACTGCCGGGCGTGGAGGCGCACTCCGAAACGCCGCAGGCGGGAATCTTCGCTCTCGGAACCTCCTCCCACGCATACATCGAGTTCGACCGCGTCGGGGAGGCTGAGGCAAGTCAGCTCGTCAGGCGCCTTGCCGCTCTGCGCGAGCCGCGCACCACCATCGGCGGCGTCAATCTCGTCATCGGCTTTCGCCCCGAGCTGTGGAGAGATGTCCTTGGAGACTCCGCGCCAGTCGAGCTCACGAGCTTTCAGGAGGCGATCGTCGGGAGCGACGGCTTCACGATGCCGGCGACCCAGCACGACGCAATCCTGTGGCTCTCAGGCAGCGCCTACGACGTCATCTTCGATGTTGCACGGGAAGCGATCACCGCGCTCGACGGCGTTGCCTCGGTTGCCGGCGAGGTCTCCAGCTGGCCCTACCGGCACGACCGCGACCTGACCGGATTCATCGACGGCAGCGAGAACCCCAGCCTCGCGCTCGCGCCCGGAGTGGCGCTGGTGCCGCCCGGAGCGCCCGGCGCCGGCGGCTCGGTGCTGCTGCTCCAGAAGTGGACCCACCTGGTGCAGCGGTGGGAATCACTCACCGCCGAGCAGCAGGCGGACGTGATCGGCCGCACCAAGCCAGACTCCATCGAGCTCGAGCAGAAGCCGGAGACATCGCACGTGGCGCGAACCGACCAGGATGAGTTCGGGGAAATCTTTCGCCGCAACATGCCCTACGGAACCGTCACCGACCACGGCACGATGTTCGTCGGATTCGCCAGCGCGCAGGCCCCCCTGCAGCGGATGCTCGAGAGCATGGCGGGCCTGAACGGGCCGCGGGATGAGCTCACGCGGTATTCCACGCCCTTGACCGGCGCCTACTACTTCGTACCATCGCTGAGCGCTTTGACGCGCTACGCGCCGGAGGATCTCGCCTGATCTGAGGCGGGCGTGTCTTGCGTTCGCGGCGCCTGCGTCCGAAGTGCTCGGCTCTGCGCGCGAGGGCTAGGCTTGCGAGGTGCGCCAAGGCCCCCTCCGGGCACGGCCGTTTCGGCTGCTCTTCGCCGGGAGGGCGGTGTCCTCATTCGGCGACAGGCTCGTTCCGGTCGCGCTCACCTTCGCAGTCCTGCACCTGACCGGGTCTCTCAGCGACCTGGGGATCGTGCTCGCCGCCCAGACGGTGCCGCTCGTGTTGTTCGTGCTGCTGGGAGGCGTGTGGGCAGATCGCCTCCCGCGCCAGCGGGTGATGCTCGGCTCAGACCTCGCTCGCTTTGCGACCCAGGGCGCCAGCGCGGTGCTGATCCTCGACGGCTCCGCTCGCGTGTGGCAGCTAGCGGCCCTGCAGGCTTTGTATGGGATCGCGGACGGGTTCTTCACGCCGGCTGCGAACGGGCTCGTGCCCCAGGTCGTCCCCCCCGAGGATCTGCAGCCGGCCAACGCGCTACTCGGGCTGAGCGAGAGCGCGACCTCGATCCTCGGGCCGGCCGTGGCCGGGGTCATCGTCGTAGGGGCCGGGGCGGGATGGGGTCTGGCTGTCGATGCGGCGACGTTCCTCGTGAGCGCCGCGTTCCTGGCGGCGCTCCGCGTCGATCCGGCGGCGCAGGTGGTCCGGCGGCAGGCGACGAGCGTGCTGCGGGAGCTGCGTGAGGGCTGGAAGGCCTTCAGCTCCAGGCGCTGGCTGCTGGTCAGCGTGGGCTACTTCACGCTGATGATGGGCTTCGGCTTCAGCACCTTCAAGGTGCTCGGGCCGGAGGTTGCCGAAAAGTTCCTCGGAGGACCGGGTGCCTGGGCGGCGATCAGCGCGTCCATGGGGGTCGGCGCCATCGCGGGAGGCGCGCTCGCGCTGCGCTGGAGGCCCGCCCACCCGCTGAGGGCCGCATTCGTGATCAGCCTGTTCGGCGCGCCGCTCACGCTGCTGCTGCTGGGAGCGCACGCGGCGCTGTGGCTGATCATCCTGACCACCGTCATCGAGGGCGTCATAGGGACCTTCTTCAATGCGGTGTGGTTCACCGCGATGCAGAGAAGCGTGCCCCCGGATGAGCTATCGCGCGTGACGTCCTGGGACGCAGTGGGCACTTACGCGCTCCAGCCGGTCGGCCTGGCCCTCGTGGGTCCGCTCGCCGCGGCGGTCGGGGTATCGACCACGCTGTATGCCGCGGGAGGAATCTTCCTCGTGATAACCGTCGGTGTGATTGCGATGCCGTCCGTGTGGAGCTTTGACGGGGGGCGCCCCGAGCCTCAGCTCGCGGCCGCCGTGGAATCCGGGCAATGAGGCGTCCTGGGCCGGCGTGATCGCTCTGGCGCGACGCGTCCGCCGCCGCGCAGGTCACTAAGAAAAAGCTCTCTCCGGGTCGATGAGAGACGGATGATGCGAAAGGGCCCCACATACGTCGGCGGGTTCATCGGCAGTCTCGTCGGCAGCATGGTGCCGAGCGTGTGGGGCGCCGGGCAGCTGTCGATCGCGTCGCTGCTGCTGTTCGTGGTCGGCGGCATCCTCGGTGTCTGGTTCGCCTACCGCCTCACGGCCTGAGAGCCGCTCAAACCCCTCAGATGGCCCAGTCCCGGACCTTCACCGGTGCTGTGTCGGCGCCAGCGGTGCAGATGCCGTTGGGTGCGCCGGCCGAGCTGCGGGCTCCGACCAGGGCAGTCGGCCGGCGCGCTAGTCCAGCGACGCCGTCGACGGGACGCCTTCGCTCATCCAATACAGCGTGCTGCCCGCCAGAGCCAGCGAGCCCGGGGTGATGTGCGCGCCCGTCGCCAGCAGGTGCTTTCCGGTGCGGTCGAACTTCCACACCTGGTAGGTGTCCGGCGGCCCCGTCAGATGCCAGCCGTCCTGGGCGATCCAAGCGACCGACCCGTCGCTCTTGGCCACGAGCCCTTCCTCCGGCCCGTTCCCCACACCGCCGCCTGTCGGCGGACTCGTGCTCGTGGGCGAGGTGTGAACCGCGCGGCCGGTTCTCAGGTTGCGCACGCGGATCCTCCATATCCGGGGGCCGTAGGTGATCCCGTAGCGATCTTCCCCGGAGTCGTTTTCCTGGAAGGCCAGGATGTTGCCCTCGAGGACGAAGTCGGAGTCGTAGGGGCCGCCGCAGTCCAGGCTTTCACACTGCTCAAGGACGTAGGGGCTCGTGTGGGCGTGCGAGCAGGCGGCCTCGATGAAGAGGTCCTGTGAGAAGCGTTCGAAGGTGTAGAGCACGGCCGCACCGTCCGACATCAGGACATGGGCGTGGGGTGGAGGGCAGGCCGGCATGTGGGCGTGACTCCGGGTGGCCGCGCCGGAGCCGGCAGCCGGCGTGAGCAGGACCGCGGCGGAGAGCGCGGCTGCGAGCAATAGCCTCATCTCACCTGGAACATCGGCCGGCGGCGGGAGTTGCGTGAGCCTGGCGCCCGCCGGCGGCTAAGGCGTGGCGTGCGCAGCGAAGATCAGGCGCATGACGTGGATCGCGTGGTCGACCTGCGGCCTGTCGCCGATGGCGTAGGTCGCCCACACGAGGGAAACACCCACCTCGACCAGGATGTCGATCTCGTCCTCGAGCGCCTTCGCGCCCTGCGGTGAGCGGGATTCGGCGATCACCTCGGCGAGCGTCTGCCTCAGGGTACGGCGCACGACGCCGCCTTCTCCCAGCAGGACGCGCAGGGCAAGCTGAGGCTCGCGCTCCACGAACGCGCGCACCGGCTCGGCGGTGACGGTGACATCCATGAAGCGGCGGATGAAATCAAGGACGTGCTCGTCGCCCTCTCCCTCGGCCTCGGCCATGGTCGCCGCTATGAAGTCCCGGCTGACGGCGTCGACGACCTCCTCGATGAGGTGCTCGCGCGTTCCGAACCAGCGGTAGATGGTCCCCTGCGAGAGTCCGAGCTGCGCGGCGACGGCGGAGATCTCGATGCGCTCCCCGGCCAGGAACGTCGCCTGCGCGAGGTCGAGCGCGTCCGCGGGCCTCGGCCTGCGGATGATTGGGGCATCCGGTCTCGCGTTGACAGCCATTCCGTCTCCTCGCTCGTGGGGCCCGTGACGAAGCCATTCGCCCGGATCACGAATCGTGACCCGCAGCATAGCCAACCGTAGAGATATCACGCTAATGTTCGAATTAGAAGATTATTGACAAATCTCACATTT
The DNA here is from genome assembly GCA_963787115.1 of uncultured Solirubrobacteraceae bacterium. GTDB lineage: Bacteria > Actinomycetota > Thermoleophilia > Solirubrobacterales > Solirubrobacteraceae > Palsa-744. The sequence continues at coordinate 129,995 of CAWBBS010000017.1, read as the reverse complement.
CTGGTTATGGTGCGCCCACAACCGGATTCGGCCGCTGGGGGCGGAGAGGAGAACGCGTGGCAACTGTTGGACGGGACATCGAGAGCATCGAGGTGGCGCAGGACGAGCTGTGGCAGAACGGCCCGCCGTATGAGCTCTTCAAGGAGATGCGGGGCAAGTGCCCCGTGCACTGGAGCGGGAAGATCGAGCAGTATCCGCAGGAGGCCGGCTTCTGGTCGGTGACGACCGCCGACGACGTCCACGAGGTCAGCCGGGATTGGCAGACCTACTCCTCGGAACTGGGGGGCGTGACGGTCTTCGCGGAGATATTCCCGCTCGAGCTAGTCCGCGGGATGTTCATCGGGATGGACCCGCCCAAGCACGACAAGATCAAGGCGCTCTTCCAGCGAGGCTTCACGCCCAAGCGCATCGCCGACCACGAGGAGCGCATCCGCGAGATCGTGATCGCCGTCCTGGATTCCCTGGGCGATCGCGACAGCTGCGACCTCGTCGCCGACATCGCCCAACCCGTTGTCTCACGCGTGATCGGAAGCTTCATGGGCCTTGCCCCGGAGGAAGACGCGATCTGGGCGCGCATCGTCAACTCGGTGCTCGCGCCGGATGACCCCGAGCTCTCTCCGGAGGGTGTGGAGGGCGTGCTGGAGAAAGACGTCCCGGAGATCTTCGAGCGCTGCAAAGCGCTCATCGCCGACCGCACGGCAAACCCCACCGACGACCTCACCAGCGTGCTGGTTCACGCCGAAGTGGAGGGGGAGCGGCTCGAGGAGGTCGACATCGTGATGGGCTTCTTCCTGCTGATGGCGGCGGGCAACGACTCCACAAAGGCCACCTTCAGCAGCGGCATGCGGGCGCTCATGGAAAGCCCTGCGCAGAAGAGCGAGCTCGTCAGGGATCCCTCCCTCGTCGCGGACGCCGTCGAGGAGGTGCTGCGGATGTTCCCGGCGTTCGCGCACTTCCGCCGTACCGCGACCCGCGACACCGAACTGCACGGCCAGCAGATCAAGGAGGGCGAGAAGGTGGTCATGTGGTACGTCTCATCCAACCGCGACGAGAGCCGCTACGAGGACCCCGACCGCTTCGACATTCACCGCAAACCCGAGCACCAGGCCTTCGGAGCGGGCGGCCGGCACTTCTGCCTCGGCACAGCGCTCGCCCGGCTCGAGCTTCGGATCATGATCGAGGAGACGCTGAGGCGCTACCCAGACATCGAGCTGGACGGGACACCGAGGCCGGCGCAGGCCCTGTTCGTCAACCAGCTCAAGGCACTTCCCGTCCGCCTGCGCCCCTCCGCGGCCTGAGAGGCGTCGCTCAGATGCCGCGCGGGCCCCGGGAGGGACCCGCACGGCATCCGTGAAAACCACGCAGGCCAGCTAGCATGCTCAGTCAGCCAGACGTTTGCAGTCGGGTCTTTGTCATAGGCGATTTCCGTTCGCGATTGCGGCACATCGCGCGCGGCGGGTCGGCTCCACGGCGGGGTCGGTCCCGTTTGAAAGGAGCTTTCGGTGACAGCGACGCTTGCGGACCTCTTCGGGATGGTGGTGGACGACCGGGCGCCGGTCGCCTTCCAGGCGTATGACGGCAGCGCGGTAGCGCGCGAGGGCGCGGTCGGCGTGATCGAGATCCGCTCACCGCGGGCGCTCCAGTACCTCGCGACGGCCCCTGGCGAGCTCGGTCTGGCGCGCGCCTACGTGATGGGCGACGTCGAGATACGCGGGGACGTTCACGCGACGCTGCACGGCCTGCACTCGCACCGTCGCATGGCTGTCCGCTGGAGGGACGCGGCGAGCGCGGTCGGTGCATGGATGTTCCGGCGCCCGCCGACACCGCCGGAGGAGTTCCCCGCCTCCTGGCGCCGTGGCCTGCTTCTCCACACCCGCGCCCGCGACGCGCGCGCCATCTCTCATCACTACGACCTCTCCAATCGTTTCTACGAACTCGTGCTCGGCCGGTCGATGGCCTACTCGTGCGCCGTCTTCCGGACGCGGGACGCGACGCTCGAGCAGGCTCAGCGCGAGAAATTCGACCTGATCTGCCGCAAGCTCGATCTGAAGCCGGGGCAGCGGCTCCTGGACGTGGGGGCCGGCTGGGGCGGGCTGGTCAGGCATGCCGCCGAGAACTACGGCGTGCGCGCCCTCGGTGTGACGCTCTCGCGCGCTCAGGCCGAATGGGCCCAGAGCCGCCTCGCCGAGGACGGCCTCGGCGACGTGGCCCAGGTCCGGTTCCTGGACTACCGGGACCTGGCCGCCAACGAGTTCGACGCCATCTCCTCGGTGGGGGCGATGGAGCACATAGGAAGCGCCGAGCTGGGCGCGCACTTCAGCGCGATGGCTGCGCGCCTGCGTCCGCAGGGGCGGATGCTCAACCACACGATCACTCGCGCGCGCACCCATCAGCGCAATCGCACCGGGCATTTCATCGACCGCTACGTGTTCCCCGACGGCGAACTGCAGGGGCTGGGAACGGTTGTCGGTGCGATGCACGACAACGGGCTCGAGGTTCGCCACGAGGAGGGCCTGCGCGAGCACTACGCGCTGACGCTGCGCGCCTGGTCTGAGAACCTCGAGCGCAACTGGGAGCCTGCGGTCGCGGAGGTGGGTGAGCGCCGCGCCCGGGTCTGGCGCCTGTACATGGCGATCTCTCGCCTCGGCTTCGACCTCAACCGGATTCAGATCCACCAGATCCTCGGTGTGCGAACGGGCGGGCAGGGAAGGTCCGGGATGCCGATGAGGCCGGGATGGGAATCCGCCGGCTCGGCGGGTCGTCCCGGAGAGGTCGAGCCGGCCGCGCGAGCCGTCGGCTGACGATCAGATCCCGGGAGTCTCGTTCTGCCTGAGCCACGCTTCGCGGGCGGCCAGGAACCTGCGTTCTGCCTCGCTCGCGCTGAGCTCGCCCGGCGAGCCGCTCTGCTCGGCGACCTCGGAGGGAGCCTGTTCACCTCGCGCCCGGTGCCAGGCTTCGCGCGCGGACATCATGCGCTCCAGGGCCTTCGCCGCCCTCTCGCTCTCCTGCCGAGCGTCGCCCTCGGCCCCGTCGGCGGCTGCGCCCTGTCCGTCACCCGTCTCGTGGTCATCGACCATGCATCGCCCCCCGTCACTGCGCCGCCGCCCCTTCCCGGCGAAGGTGCGCGTGGCGCTGCCGGTGACGATACGTCAAGCCCGATGAGATGTCAGGCCAACTCCATACATGTTCGGTGCGCCCACATAGGGCGTTACGTATGGGGTGCAGGTGAGAGCGGGTGAGAGACCCGGCGTTGCGCGAGATGGTGGGCGGCGCCGCACCGCGCCGCCGCCCACCATTTGCGCTGACTCGCCCATGAATGGCCACAGTCGGCCGCGAGCAAACCCGTGTGCCTACCAGCTCGCCGCTTCACTGCCTCCGCAGCCGTTTTTGGCGAGCGGGCTCACGCAGGCGCGTGTCACGTTCCCGGAGGAGTCCTTGCTGATCGTGTATTCGTCGCCGTTGGTCGCGGTGGCGGTGACGGAGAACGAGTTCGAGGTCCCGGCCGCCTTGCTGAGATAGGCGTCCTTGCTGCTTTCCGCGATGAGAATCGAAGGTTCCTCTTCGTTCAGCGCCGCGGCGGTGACGGCTTCATAGCTGCCGTTGTGCTCGGCGCCGATCGCCTCGGCCGTCGTGTACGCGGTGCGCACCAACTCCTTCGCCTGGGCGTCCACGGCCTTGCCTTTCGAGTTCAGGAACGACGGGATCGCGATCGCGGCCAGGATCCCGATGATCAGGATCACCACCAGCAGCTCGATGAGCGTGAAGCCTCGCTCGCCGTCTGCACGCTCCCGTGTGCGGCCCTGCACGCCGAGGCGTGCGGAGCGTGAGAACCGACCCCCTCCAGATGCGTCTGCAACCACCACGTCAACCCCCTCAGGTTTCTGGCGGTCGGGCGGTCTCCTGGAGATCCCTGACTTTGCGCCCCCGTCTCGCGGCGGGTTTGCCCTTTCAGTTTGCTGGACTGCGGCAAGGGTGCGCCCCAGCCCCGCGAATGGCAAGTGAAAACACGCAATCGGGCCCAACCTGGACGGATGTTCTAGCCCGCGTCGCGAGCGGTCCCCACCGTCGGCTCCGACTTTGCGCAGCCGCGGGCGTCGTCTAACCTCTGTTGCGTCGGAAACGGAGGGGGACCTCGAAAGATTGGGGAAGCTCCATCGCCGTCATGGGTAGCTCCAGCAACGACAATGCAGCTCCTTCGCAGGGCCGCTCTCGCCGGGTCCTGACGACCGCGCTCGGCGTGGGCCTGGCGGTGGCCGTACTCGCCTTCGCGGCGCTCGCGTTCCTGCTCTCGCGCCCGTCGATCGTCACCGATGCGGACGCACTGGCGAAGGTCGACCTGCCACTCACGTCCGGGACAATCGAGAGCGTCACCGCGACGGGGCCCAACGGGCAGACGATCCCCGTCTCTGTCAGGGAAGGGCGTCTGTGGCCCGACGTGCGCCTGCACCCCGGCGAGCCGGTCACGATCGACGTCGTGCTCCGCCGCTCGGGCTGGATCGGCTGGCTCGCGGGCAGCACCGACAGCACGCGCCTGAGCCTGCGAACCCCCAGCGCCCAGCCGAGCGAGCGCTACCTGACTCTCCCACCGGGCTCGCCGCTGAAGCTGGAGTTCGACGAACCGGTGAGAACGCTCGTCTACAGGGACGGCGAACACCTGCAGCGCCGCGAGCTGGCCCAGCCGGTGCGAACGATCACGCTGTCCAAAACGGGGGCAGCGGGGTCGATCGAAGTCGCGGCGGCATCGCGGCCCTGGGAGACACTTCCGTCCCCTTCGCTGGTGACGTGGTTCCCGGCCGGCGCGCACGCGAGCGCCGTCGTCAGTCCGCGCCCCGGCACCAGGATCTCGCCGAACACCCCGGTGTATGTGACGTTCTCCCAGCCGGTCTCCGAGGCGCTGTCTGGCAGCGAGCCGCGGCTGCAGCCGAGTGCGCCGGGACGCTGGCACGAGGTCGACAGCCGCACGATCGTGTTCCGCCCGCGCAGCTTCGGATTCGGCCTGGGCACACCGGTCTCGCTGGCGCTGCCCCGCAGCGTCCACCTGATCGGCGGACAGGGCTGGAGTGTCCCGGCCGGGACGACCCTGCGCGCTCAGCAGATACTCGCGGACCTCGGATACCTGCCGCTCCGCTTCACGCCGGCGCATGTGGTCGCCAAGACGCCGAGCGCCCAGGAGCGCGCCGCGGTCCACCCGCCCGCGGGCACCTTCTCCTGGCGCTACGGGAACGTCCCCGGAGCGCTCCGCGCGCTGTGGGTTCCGGGCGAGGCCGACGAGATGGTGCGCGGCGCCGTGATGGCGTTCGAGAACGCGCATCAGATGACCACCGACGGGGAAATCGGCCCCGATGTCTGGCGGGCGCTGATAGGTGCCGAGATGGCACATCAGGTGACCAGCGCCGGCTACACGTTCGTGATGGTCAGCGAGGGATCGGAGACGCTGACGCTGTGGAACAACGGATCGGTCCGCCTGACCACGCCCGTGAACACGGGGATCGCGTCGGCGCCGACCGAACTCGGAACGTTCGCGGTCTACGAGCACATCGCCTCGGGCACCATGAGCGGGACCAATCCCGACGGCAGCCACTACGAAGACCCGGGGGTGCCGTGGATCAGCGACTTCAACGGGGGTGATGCCCTCCATGGCTTCGAACGCTCCCAGTACGGCTTCCCGCAGAGCCTCGGCTGCGTCGAGATGCCGCCGGCGACAGCGGGTGAGGTGTGGCCGTACACGCCGATCGGCACGCTCGTGCAGATCTCCTAGCCCCGGCTGAAACGGCTTGTCCATGCGACGGCGGAGCCGCCGGAAGCCGGTCTGCGCTGCCATAGGTGAATCTAGCCTTCGTATTGACTACAGTTATGGGGGGTTCTAGCTGCCCCCCGGCCAGATCCCTGAAGGAGGGGTCGGACCGTCCCGGAAGCTCAAGCAGTACACCTGGCCACCAAACCCGAGCGCACGGGGGCCGGATTCGAGTCCCGGGACGGTCCTGATCCTGTCGGCTCGCGCTCAGGCCAGCGAGGCGTTGCGATTCCACTCGACCCACGCGACGCCGGTCCGCCCGTCGCCGGCGAGAACCCGGCACATTGCGCGAGGGAACTCCGATACTCGGCCGTCCGGCGCCTCGAGCCTGAGCGGGCCGAAGGCGAGCGGCTCGACCCTGAGCGTCAGCTCGCCCAACACGATCTCGGCGCTCGTTATGAGCCCGTCCGGCCCGGCCAACTCGCTGGCGGACACCGAATCGAGCTCCACGACGCCGCCCTCGGGAGGCTGCAGATAGCCGACCCCGATCGGCGGCGTGCCAGGCAGCCGGAACTCGACGCCGTGAAAGCGCGTGCCGTCCTGCAGGTGCCCGGCCGCCCACATCCACTCCGCAGACCACCAGTCCCGCGTGCCCCACGAGTGGTCGCGCTGCCCGACGCCGCTCAGCTCGAGCTGCTCATCGCCGACGCGAACGGTCCCCTTCACCCGGCAGGGGATCTCATAGCGGGTGGCGACGCGGTAGGCGTAGGGCTCGCCCAGTGTGTCCCACGTCAGGTCCAGTGACACGGCGGTGCTCTTGCCCCGCTCGCCGCGAAGCAGCGCGGAGGCGTCCGCGTGCTCCTCACCATCGGCCTCGAGCTGCACGTGGAAGCGCTCGAGCGGCGAGGTGCACGTGCTCTGCACGCGAAGCCCCTCGCGCTCGATCCTCAGCTCCCCGTCCGCCGGCAGCGGCGCGGCGAAGTCGATCACGGCGGCGGTCGGGCGCCCCGGGCGGCATACGAACGCTGTCACCCACGAGACCCCGAGGGTCGGGTACAGGCCGAGCCTGACGTAGACGCCGGTGCGCCCGTCGTCGGAGACGGCGTCGAAGTACCAGCTCTCATTCCAGAGCTCCTCCGGACCGGCCGCGTGCCTGCCCTCATCGCCGGGCTCCGGGCGCAGCGCCGGCGGACGCCCGGAACCGGGCGCGGGCAGGAGCTCGAGCGCGTCGAGGTCCAGCACCTGCTGCGCGTAGCGCGCGACGCTCGTCATGAACATCTCATCCCCGCGCTCGGTCCGCTCGACGAGGACCGCCGGGGCCACCGTCATCAGCAGGCCGAGGAAGCTCTCGCGGCGGTAGCCCCTCCAGCAGTCCTCCCAGCTGAAGCCGCGAACGCCGTGGGCGTGCAGCGCCTCGTAGTACTCGCGCACCAGCGTCTCGGCGTGCTCACGGCGATCCTCGAGTGTCAGCGAGCTGCCGAGGAAGTAGGACAGGTCCGTCATCACCGGGCCCCAGCCGACCGTCTGCCAGTCGACCGTCACGAAGCGGCGCGGCGCGTCGGAGCCGCCGAAGAGCATGTTGTCCAGCCGGTAGTCGCCGTGCACGAGGCCGAGCGGCGGGCGCCGGTCGGCGACCCAGCCGTCGAGGCTGGCGATGAACCGGCGGCACACCTCCTGGTGCTCGGGTGTGACGCGATCTCCGTAGCGCTCCAGGAACACCGGCAGCAGCTGCGTGAGCAGCGCCTGGCCGAGGACGTTCTCCTGGTTCAGCCACGGGGTGGCCCCGAGCTCGGAGTCCGCGAACAGCGGTGCGTGCAGCCGCGCGAGTTCATGTACCGCCAGGCGCGCGTGCTCGATGCTGCAGCCGGCGATCTGGTCACCCTGGCTCGCGGGGGAGACGTCCTCGAGCAGCAGCGTGAACCAGCCGTCCTTGGGGTCGATGACCGCGAGGTGGCACTGCGCAAGCGGGCCGCCGATCCTCGGCGCGAGCTCCCGGTAGAAGCGAACCTCTCGCTCGTAGACGCCCAGGCCGATGCCTGCCCCGCGGCTGTTCTCGTCCTCCGACGCGGTCTTGAGCACCACGGACGCGGGTCCGCTGTCGGGGCCGGAGCCGTACTGGATCCTGATGCGCCGGCTCTCGCTCATCTGGCCGGTGCCGATCGGCTCGACCGTGAAGTCGCTCACCGGCCCGGCGGCCAGTGCCAGCTCGAGCCACTCGCCGGTGATGTCCCCGGGCAGCTTCAGGACAGGGGTCTGATCTCCCATGGGCGTATCCCATCACATCGCGCCGAGCGGTGTCGGACGATATGTCGTACAGTCTGTCCGAGCGCCCGTCCGACCGGCTGAGGAGGAGGAACATGAGCACCGACCTGGCAACGCCCATCGACGAGGTCGACCTCGAGGACGTGGACCTGTTCGACGCCCGCTGGCATCGCGAGGGTCCGCCGCACGAGCTGCTCACGCGGATGCGAAGAGAGGCGCCGGTGCGCTGGAACCCCCTGCCCGACGGCAGCGGCTGCTGGACGGTGACATCCCACGCCGAGGTGGCGCAGGTGAGCCGGGACTTCGGGACGTTCTCCTCCCACGCCGGCGGCGTCATGCTGAACCCCGATCAGGTGCTTCCGCTGGAGGTGACGAGGAACCTGCTGCTGTACATGGACCCGCCGCAGCACACGAACTACCGGCTGATCCTGCAGCGGGCATTCACGCCGCATGCGGTCAAGCAGCTCGAGGCCCCGATCCGCGCGCGCGTCACCCGAACGATCGACCGCTTCATCGAGCGAGGCTCGGCGGATCTTGTCAGCGAGCTCGCGGTGCCGGTGCCCCTGGGCGTGATCACGGATCTGCTCGGGGTGCCCGACGAGGACTTCGAGCAGTTCCTGGGCTGGACAGAGACGGTCGAGGAGGCCACGCGCTCGGCCGAGCCCGAACAGGCCACTGAGGTGTTCGGCCTTCTGGCCGCCTACCTGGCCGAGCAGATCGCCCGCCAGAACGCGGAAGGGCGAGATGACACGATCCTCGCCAAGCTCAGGGACGCACAGGTCGAGGGCAGGCCGCTGAACGACACGGAGATCCTCGTGTTCTTCGCGCTGCTCTCCTTCGCCGGGCACGACACGACGCGGAACACCACCTCAAGCGGCATCCTCACGCTCCTGCAGCATCCGGATGCCTTGGCCGAGCTGCGCTCGGATCCCTCGCTGGTCCCCGGCGCGGTCGAGGAGATCCTGCGCTGGACGAGCGTCGTGCAGTGGTTCAACCGCACGGCGACGTGTGACACCGAGCTCGCCGGCCGCAGGATCGCCGCGGGTGACCGAGTGGTGATGTGGTACGCGAGCGCCTCGCGCGATGAGGCCGTGTTCGAGGACTCGCAGAGCTTCGACATCCACCGTCAGAAACCCGACCACGATGCGTTCGGCGGCGGCGGACGCCACTTCTGCCTCGGCTCGGGGCTGGGGCGGCTGGAGCTGCAGGTCATCTTCGAGGAGCTCACCCGCCGGCTCGGCGAGCTCGAGCTCGCCGGAGAGGTCGAGCGGATCCCGTCCTCCTGGACCAACGCCCTGCGCACGCTGCCCGTCACGTTCACGCCCGCAGGGCGCGAGTCGGGTCACGACTGACCGCGGGTACTCTCCCGTCGCACGATGCCCTCGGTCACACGCCGCGCAGCTAGATCCCCCGAACATCGCGAGGCCGTGGTCGCCGAGCTCGCGCGGGCCGTAAGGCGCCTACTGCTCGAGGGCCACGGCTACACCGCCCTCGGCGTGCAGCGGATCGCGGACGAGGCCGGCATAGCGCGGTCGACCTTCTACCTGTACTTCCCGGACAAGACCGCTCTGCTGATGCGGATCGCCGAGTCGGCCACCGAGGCGCTGTTCGCCGCCGCCGAATCCTGGGTGCAGTACGGGTTTGCCGACATCGGCGCCCTCGAGAGCACGATCCTGGATGTGGTCGCTCAGCAGCGCGAGCACGCTGTCCTGCTGGCCGCGCTGAGCGAGGTCTCGGGCTATGACCAGGAGGTCGCCGCATTCTGGCGCGGCCGCGTCGGAGGGTTCATCGACCTGCTGGCGCGCCGCATCAGGGACGGTCAGGAGGCCGGCACCATCGCCGCCACGCTCGATCCCGCCACGACCGCCGCATGGACGGCGTGGGGCGTCGAGCGGCTGCTCGCGCAGCACGTCGCCGAGAAGCCCGAGAGCGAGGACCCCGCTCTGGCGTCCGGGCTCGCGCGGGCGATCTGGTCGACCCTCGGCCGCTAGCTGAATTTCGTCTCAGGTCGCCCCTGGGCGACCCCGTCGAGCTCGATGTCCAGCTTCTCGTTGTAGAAGCAGATCAGCCCGGCGACCTTCTGGCTCTCCGGCAGCGGCGAGGGGTAGGACCATGCGAGGTCCTCGTGCAGAGCGTCGCCGACCCGCACGCTCCAAGTCCGCGCGGTGCCCTTGTAGGGGCAGTGCGTGACCGTATCCGAGGGCTCCAGCAGACCCATCCGGACGTGGCTGCGGGGCAGGTAGTAGCGCACCGGAAGGCCGGTCTCGAGCAGCATCCGCGGGCTCGTCGAGTCCGCGAGCACCGTGCCCTGGAGCAGCACCCGCACATGGCGCGAGCTCGCGAGGATGTCAACGCGGGTGTGTGGATCGCGAGCGTGCGTGTAGACCTCCTCGTCCTCCTCCAGCCACGATTCCATCGCGTCCCACTCAAGGCGCACCGTCCCCCTCAACTCCGCAAGCGGGGAGTCCTCGTACAGGAACGCCGCGCCCGCCGCCTGCCGTCCGCCCGCGCGCACGCTCATCACCTTCGCGTCGCCTCGGCTCGGCGAGTGGTTGGCGCCCGCGCCCTCATCCACGAGCTCGGCCGCGACGTCCGCCAGGGGGAAGTAGTAGGTCGGGTAGTACGGCGCCTCCCATACGAGCAGAGGCGCGATCGTGTCCGCGACGAGCTCTCCGCCGAGGTACGCGCGCACTCGCTTCAGGCCGTGCTCGACCCGGACAGTTCCGCGGCCGCTCATGGGTACCTCGCTCGCATGGCTCGAACGCTAGCGAGTTCCCAGCCGCACGACTACCCGGCGAAGGCGGCCAGGTGGTCGGCCGCGAAGTCGCGGTAGCTCCGCGGCGCCGAACCGCTCACGCGCTCGACATCCGGGCTGACGCTCTCGGCCAGCCCGTCCGCATACAGACGCCATAGCTCGCCGAGCCGCTCGACGGTCCATGCGGGCACGCCCGCTCCCAGCATCGCCTGCTGGGCCTGCTCGATCGAGAGCTCCTGCACGGCGATCTCGCGCCCCAGCAGCTCCGAGAGGATCGCGACCTGCTCGCGGGGCGAGGATGCCTCCGGTCCGGTGAGCGTGTAGCTGCGCCCGGCGTGGGCAGCGGGGTCGCTCAGCGCGGTTGCCGCGACCGCGCCGATGTCTCGCACGTCGACGATCGCCCATCGCGCGTCCATCACCGGGCCGTGGATGGTGCCACCGGCGATCTGCGCTGCCCACGCGAGTGTGTTCTGCATGAAGCCGTTGGGCCGGAGCATCGTCCAGGCGATGCCGGAGTCCGCGATCGCGCGCTCGGACTCGGCGTGCAGCCGGCCGAACTCGAGCGGGGCGTCATCGGCCGCCCCGATCACCGACAGCTTGACGAGATGGCCGACGCCGGCCGCGACCGCGGCGCGGGCGAGATTCCCCTCGTGCTCGGCTATCTGCGGAGTGGACGGGTTGGCGACGTAGACAGCGTCGATCCCCTGCACCGCCGGGGCCAGGCTCGAGCTGTCGGCGAGGTCGGCGACTACCACCTCGGCGCCGGAGGCGCGCAGCCGCTCCGCCGACTCGGTGCTTCTGGTCATCGCGCGGACCGGCACCCCCGCGGCCTGCAGCCGGCGCAGCACCTCCGATCCGGTCGTCCCTGTCGCGCCGGAAATCAGAACGGTCATCGGGCACTCCTCACGTCGTGGATGTACGGCTCGCCGCGTGGCGTTGGCGCCACGATAGTCCCTGTGCGCCGGCACTCCGGCGCGCTGCGCAGCGGTCCTTGCACACCATCCGGCCCGTGCCCTAGCTTCGCCGAACACATGTTCGATGATGGCCACCGCTACCCCTGGCTGGAAGAGCTGAACGACGAGCAGCGCCTGGCCGCCACGCATGACGGCGAGAGCCTGCTGATCCTCGCCGGGGCCGGGACCGGCAAGACCACCACGCTGTGCGCCCGCGTGGCATGGCTGCTGGCCGAGGGCGTCCCGGCCGAGCGGATCCTGCTGCTCACCTTCACGCGCCGAGCGGCCCGGGAGATGGTGGAGCGGGCCCGCGCGCTGGCCGAGCGCGTCGTGCCGCAGGCCGGGCCGGTGGTGGGGGGGACCTTTCACTCCGTCGCGCACCGGATGGTCCGGATCCACTCCTCCTCGCTGGGGCTCGACCCGGGCTTCGGCGTGCTTGACGCGGGCGACGCCGCTGATCTCCTGGACTTCGTGCGCCAGGAGACCGGCCACGAGCGGGGCCGGCGGCGCTTCCCGCGGGCACAGACGATGCTCGACATCTACTCGCGCTCGGTCAACGCACAGTGCCCGCTCACGGAGGTGCTGGCCGAGTCCTTTCCATGGTGCGCCGAGCATCGCGATCCGCTGGCGGAGATGTTCCGCGCATACGTGGCCCGCAAGCGTGCGCTCGGCGTGCTCGACCTCGACGACCTGCTGCTCTACTGGCGGGCGCTGGCAGCCGACGACGTCGTCGGGCCGCGGATGTCGGCGGCCTTCGAGCACGTGCTGGTCGACGAGTACCAGGACGTCAACGGTCTGCAGGTCGACATCGTCAAGGGCCTGCGCCGGAGCGCGCCCGGCCTGACGGTCGTCGGCGACGACTTCCAGGCGATCTACGGCTTTCGCGCCGCGAGCGCCCGGCACATCCTGGACTTCCCGCAGGCGTTTCCGGGCACGGAGACGGTGACGCTCGAGCACAACTACCGCTCCACCGGCCCGATCCTCGACGTCGCCAACGCGGTCGCGCGGCAGGACCGCACGGGCTTTCCCAAGCGTCTCTGGACCGAGCGCGAGGGCGCCGTCGAGCCGGAGCTGGTTCTGCCGCGCGATGAATCCGAGCAGGCCGGAGAGGTCTGTGACCGGGTGATGGCTGCGCGCGAGGAAGGGATGGAACTTCGCTCACAGGCGGTCCTGTTCCGCACCGGCCACGACTCGGATCTGCTCGAGCTCGAGCTGACGCGACGGGGGATCCCCTTCGTCAAGTACGGAGGCCTGCGCTACCTCGACGCCGCCCACGTCAAGGACTTCATCGCGCTGCTGCGACTGACCGACAACCCCGCCGACGAGGTCAGCTGGTTCAGATTGCTGCAGCTGCTCGACGGGGTTGGGCCGATTCGCGCCAGGCGCATGCTGGACGCGCTCCGCGGGCCGGGCGGCGGGCCGCCCGAGCTGGGGCGCTGGCCCGACGCCGAAGCCCACGTGCCCGATAGCGCGCTCGCGCACGCGAGCGGGCTGATCGGGGCGCTGGCCGCCACCGGTGCGGGCTCCGTCGCGGGTGCCGGCGCCCAGGTGGAGATGCTCTACGAGGCGCTCGCTCCCCTGATCCGGCTGCGCTACCCCGACGGATCGGTGCGCGTGGGCGATCTCGAGCAGCTCGTCGAGGCTGCCAGGGGCGCCCAGGACGTCCGCCATTTCGTCTCCGAGCTGGTGCTCGACCCGCCCGCTTCCAGCGCCGATCTGGCAGGGCCCCCGCACCTCGATGAGGACTACCTCGTCCTCAGCACCGTCCACTCGGCCAAGGGCCTTGAGTGGGATGCCGTCCATGTCATAGCCGCCTATGACGGCAACTTCCCGGCCGACATGAGCACCTCCAGCGAGGAGGGGGTCGCGGAGGAGCGCAGGCTCTTCTACGTCGCGCTCACCCGTGCCCGCCGGCGGCTGCACGTGTACGTGCCCGTCCGCTACTACCACCGCCCGCGCGGTGGAGACGACGCCCACGGCTACGGGCAGGCCTCCCGCTTCCTGAGCGAGGAGGTGCAGCGTCTGTTCATGGTCACGAGAACGACCGAACCCGCGGGCGCAGCCGTCACCGGCGCGCCCCCGGCACGGCGGATAGAGGTCTCCGTGGACGCCCTCTTCAGCTGACCCGGGCGGGTCTTGGGGTGAGCGGCGATCCGGGCTAAACTCGCGCCATGGCGTCCCCCGACGACGAGCTCTTCGGCGCCGAGCATGTGCAGGCGTACCGCGAGAGCGGCGGCGAGCGAGGCTATCGCTGGCGAGGCACGACGATCCTGCTGCTCACGACCGAGGGCAGGCGCTCCGGCGAGCCCAGGACGACCCCTCTGATCCACCGGACCGACGGCGATCGCTGGGTGATCGTGGCGTCCAAGGGAGGCGCGCCGGATCACCCGGGTTGGTATGAGAACCTGCTCGCCAACCCCGAGGCGACGATCCAGGTCATGGACGAGGTCATTCCCGTCCGGGCCTCAGATGCGCAGGGCGAGGAGCGTGAGCGTCTGTGGGATCTGATGGCCGAGGTGTGGCCCCCTTACAACGACTACCAGTCCAAGACCGATCGGCAGATACCGGTGGTCGTGCTGAGCCGGCGCTAGGACGGCCGGATGAGCGGAGCCGTGTGCAGGTACGGTGAGCGAATCATGATCACGGTGACTCCGCCGGTTGGGTTCCTCCGTTGATCGTGGCACCATAGGATCCTGCATAAAGACGATGCACAAACTGATCTACAAGAGGAGCATTCCCAGATGGCACTGAAACTTGGCGACGAAGCCCCTGACTTCGAGGCCGATACGACCGAGGGGCACATCCACTTCCACGAGTGGCTCGGAGACTCGTGGGGCGTGCTGTTCTCACACCCGAAGGACTTCACCCCGGTATGCACCACCGAGCTCGGCTACATGGCCAAAGCCAAGCCGGAGTTCGACGCCCGCAACGTGAAGATCATCGGCCTCTCGGTCGACGCCACCAGCGATCACGAGCGCTGGGCCGCGGACATCGCCGAGACCCAGGGCGAGGCACCGAACTACCCGATCATCGGCGACGGCGACTTTCACGTCTCCAAGCTCTACGACATGCTCCCCGCGAGCGTCGAGGGCGACCCGACGCAGCGCACGCCGGCCGACAACCAGACGGTCCGCAACGTGTTCGTGATCGGGCCCGACAAGAAGATCAAGCTGATCCTCATCTACCCGATGACGACCGGCCGCAACTTCGACGAGGTGCTTCGCGTCGTGGACTCGCTGCAGCTCACGGCGAACCACAAGGTCGCTACCCCGGTCAACTGGAAGCAGGGCGAGGACGTGATCATCGCCGGCTCGGTCACGAACGAGCAGGCCAAAGAGATCTACCCGGATGGCTGGAAGGAGCCCAAGCCCTACATCCGGATCGTTCCGCAGCCCAAGTAGAGCCGCTTCAGCATTCCAGTCGCCTCCCGTGCCCGAGCGCTCAGCCCGAGCGCTCGGCCACGGTGAGGTGCGATGGCCCCGGCCGGCTTGGACGGATGGTCAATTGAGGGTGGCCCGGGCATCGGCCAGAATGGTGGGTGATGTCTCCAGCAGCCCGTCTCGGGTCGATCAGCGCGCTCGCGGTTGCCTGCTCTGCGCTCGTGCTTGCGTCGATGTCAACCGCGACGGCGGCTCCGGTCGGTGCGGCCGCGGGGGCCCGTCCCAGTCTCCAGGTTGTCGAGGTCGAGTACCGGCTCATCCTCTCCAGGGGTGTCGTCAAGGCGGGGCCGCTCAGCCTGCTGGCGCTCAACCGGGGTATGGACCCGCACGACCTGAGGGTGAGCCGGATCGGGAGCGGCTTCCAGGTGGCGGCTCCGCAGCTCCGTTCCGGCGCGCGCTGGGCCGACGTCGTGAATCTGCGGCCCGGCGTCTACCGCCTCTGGTGCTCGCTGCCGCAGCATGCCCGGCTCGGCATGCACACCACGCTCAGGGTCATCCCATAGAGCCGAATCACCTCCGCCGCCCCCGTTCGCTCTGATAGCTTGCCGCGCGTGCCAGCCCTCACCTCACCCGCGCCCCACGGCGCGGACCGGATGGGCTCGTGCTGAGGACGCGCTTCACCGAGGAGTTCGGGATCGAGCATCCGATCGTCCAGGGCGGCATGCAGTGGGTCGGCCGGGCGGAGCTTGTCGCCGCGGTCGCGAACGCGGGCGCGCTCGGATGCCTCACCGCGCTCACGCAGCCCAGCCCCGAGGCGCTGCTGGCGGAGATCGAGCGCACCCGCGAGCTGACCGACAAACCGTTCGCCGTCAACCTCACGATCCTCCCGACGCTGAAGCCGCCGCCCTACGCGGAGTATCGCCAGGCGATCATCGACTCGGGCGTGAAGATCGTCGAGACGGCCGGCAGCAACCCTGTCGAGCACGTCGAGCACTTCAAGCCCGCTGGGATCAAGGTGATCCACAAGGCGACCACCGTGCGCCACGCGCTGAAGGCGCAGAGCATCGGCGTCGACGCCATCTCCATCGACGGTTTCGACTGCGCCGGCCACCCGGGCGAGGACGACGTCCCCGGCCTGGTGCTGATTCCGGCCGCCGCCGACCAGATCTCCGTGCCGCTGATCGCCTCCGGCGGTTTCGCAGACGCCCGCGGGCTGGTGGCAGCGCTCGCGCTCGGCGCGGACGCCGTCAACATGGGCACGCGCTTCATGTGCACGGTCGAGTCGCCGATCCACCAGGCGATCAAGGAGCGCATCGTCCTCGGCGACGAGCGCCAGACGGACCTGATCTTCCGCTCCTACCGCAACACCGCGCGGGTCGCGCGCAACGCCGTCAGCCAGCAGGTGCTCGAGCTCGAGCGGGAAGGCCGCCCGTTCGAGGACGTCGCGGCTCTCGTCGCGGGCGCGCGTGGGCGCAGGGTCTTCGAGGACGGTGATCCCGACGCGGGGATCTGGACCGCCGGCATGGTCCAGGGCCTGATCCACGACGTGCCGACCTGCGCCGAGCTGATCGAGCGCATCGTGCTAGGCGCCGGCGAGATCATCGACGGGCGCCTGGGCCGGGTCACCGAGCCCGCCCCCGCCTGACGCTCGTTCCCAGCACTCGCCGCGCTCCAGGCCGCCGATCCCGGTCCACAAGAGAGCCATCGCCGCCGTGACCAGCTGCTCGCGCTCGACGTCCGGGTGGGCGTGCCACCAGCGGACCGCGCCGTGCAGCGCCGACTGCTGCAGGGCGAAGATGGCCTGGCCGACGGCGCTCGCGGGCTCGATGCCGGCGCGCCTGGCGTCTGGTGCGATCAGGGCGGCCAGGAGCCGGTTGGACTCCGCATGCTGCCTGCGGTGGTCGGCGGCGACATCCGGGTCGATCGGCGCGTGCTCGGGGAACAGCAGGCGCCACGCGTAGGGCTGGGCTTCGGCGAAGGCGAAGAATGCGTCGATGGCGGCGCGCATCCGCTCTTCCATGGGGGCCTCGGCGGCGATCCTCTCGCGCAGGTGGGCCAGCAGCGCTTCGTGCGTGTCCGCCATCAGGGCCCCGAACAGCGCCCGCTTGTGGGGGAAGTGGTCATACAGGACGGTCCTGGAGACGCCGGCGGCGGCACCGATGCGCCCCATCGACGCGCCCTCGTAGCCGTGGCTCGCAAACTCCTCCAGCGCGGCCTGGACGATGAGCGTGCGCCGCTGCGGGGCGCGCAGGCGGCGCTTGGTCGTTTCCGTCGGCATTTGATGCGCAATCTAACGCCGCGGGGGGTTTGTGCGTATTATCCGACACGTGTGTCGGCTGGCGACCGCGCTCACTGCGGACGCCTCCTGACCGGCCACGAGAGATCTGAACACTCCGCGGGCGACGGGCACTCAGCCTCTGGCCGGGACGCCGCCGTCGGCAGGGTGCGAAACAGCGCGATGTGATCGCGATGAGCAACCGACTGTGAGGAGTCAGCAAATGGCAGCTACTGATGCACTGGTGTTCGACGCGATCCGCACCCCGCGCGGCAAGGGGAAGGTCAATGGCTCGCTCCACTCGACCAAGCCCGTCGACCTCGTCGTGGGGCTCATGCACGAGACCCTCGCCCGCAACGCGAAACTCGACCCGTCGCGCGTCGACGACGTGGTGCTCGGCTGCGTCTCCCCGGTGGGCGATCAGGGCGCCGACATCGCCAAGACCGCGGCGCTGAAGGCCGGCCTGCCCGACACGGTCGCCGGCGTTCAGGTCAACCGTTTCTGTGCCTCGGGCCTCGAGGCCGTGAACATCGCCGCCCAGAAGGTCGCGTCCGGCTGGGAGGACCTCGTCTTCGCCGGTGGCGTGGAGTCGATGTCCCGGGTCCCGATGGGCTCGGACGGCGGCGCCTGGGCGATGGACCCCGAGACCAACTACGACACCTACTTCATCCCGCAGGGCGTCGGAGCCGACCTGATCGCGACGGTCGAGGGTTTCACCCGCGAGGACGTGGACGCGTATGCGACCCGCTCGCAGGAACGCGCCGCGGCAGCATGGGACGCCGGCAAGTTCTCGGACTCGGTGATCCCGGTGACGGACATCAACGACCACGTACTGCTGGACAACGACGAGTTCATCCGCCGCGGCACGACCGTGGAGACGCTCGGCAAGCTGAAGCCGTCCTTCGAGGCGATCGGCGACATGGGCGGCTTTGACGCCGTCGCGCTTCAGAAGTACCACTGGGTCGAGAAAATCGGCCACGTGCACACCCCCGGCAACTCGTCCGGGATCGTCGACGGCGCATCCCTGGTGACGATCGGCAACGAGCGCACCGGCGACGAGCTCGGGCTCACCCCGCGCGCGAGGATCCTCGCGACGGCGCTCTCCGGCGCCGACCCGACGATCATGCTGACCGGTCCCGCGCCCGCCAGCCGCAAGGCACTGGCGAAGGCCGGCCTGACCGTCGACGACCTCGACCTGGTCGAGATCAACGAGGCATTCGCGGCCGTCGTGCTGCGCTTCGTCCGGGACATGGGCCTGGACATGGAGAAGGTCAACGTCAACGGAGGCGCGATCGCCATGGGCCACCCGCTCGGCGCGACCGGGGGAATGATCCTCGGCACGCTGATCGACGAGCTCCACCGCACCGGGGGCCGCTACGGCCTCGCGACGCTGTGCGTCGGCGGAGGAATGGGCATCGCCACGGTCATCGAGCGCATCTGAGCCGCTCGGGACAGAACCAGAACCAGAGGAAGATCAAAGACATGAGCGAGAGCACAACGATCCGCTGGGACAAGGACGCCGACGGCGTCGTCGTCCTCACGATGGACGACCCCAACCAGTCAGCCAACACGATGAACGCCGCCTACCTGAGCTCCATGGCCGCGACGCTCGACCGGCTCGAGGCAGAGAAGGATGAGATCTCCGGCGTGATCATCACGTCGGCCAAGAAGACGTTCTTCGCCGGTGGCGACCTGAACGACCTGCGCCGGGCAACCCCGGAGCACGCCGAGGAGATCGCAACGCAGGTGCGCGAGGGCAAGCGCATGCTGCGGCGTCTGGAGACGCTCGGCAAGCCCGTCGTGGCCGCGATCAACGGCGCCGCCCTGGGCGGGGGACTCGAGATCGCACTGGCCACACACCACCGCATCGCCGTCGACAGCCCCAGCGTCCAGCTCGGCTTCCCGGAGGTGCAGCTCGGACTCCTGCCCGGTGCCGGCGGCGTCGTGCGCTCCGTGCGCATGCTCGGCATCGTCGAAGCGCTGATGCAGCTCCTGATGCAGGGACAGCGCGTCCGCCCCGACAAGGGCAAGGAGCTCGGGATCGTCGATGAGCTCGTGAGCGCCCAGGAGGAGCTGATCCCCGCCGCGAAGGCGTGGATCAAGGACAACCCGGAGGCCGTGCAGCCGTGGGACGTGAAGGGCTACAAGCTTCCCGGCGGAAGCCCCTCCAACCCGAAGCTGGCCCAGAACCTGCCGGCGTTCCCCTCCAACCTGCGCAAGCAGATCAAGGGTGCCAACTACCCGGCGCCGCACCACATCATGGCCGCCGCCGTCGAGGGCGCGCAGGTCGACTTCGACAACGCGCTCGAGATCGAGGGCCGCTACTTCGTGGACCTCGTGACCGGCCAGGTCGCGAAGAACATGATCCAGGCGTTCTTCTTCGACCTTCAGCGCGCTAGCGGAGACCGCGATAGGCCCGAGGGCATCGAGCCGTTCAGGCCGAAGAAGGTCGTGGTGCTCGGAGCAGGGATGATGGGCGCCGCGATCTCCTACGTGTGCGCGAAAGCCGGCATCGAGGTCGTTCTCAAGGACGTCTCTCTCGAGGCGGCCGAGCACGGCAAGGCCTACTCGCAGACGCTGCTGGAGAAGGCTGTCTCCAGGGGCCGCTCGACCCAGCAGAAGGCCGACGAGCTGCTCGCCCGGATCACGCCGACAGCCGACCCGGCCGACGCGAAGGACGCTGACCTGGTCATCGAGGCCGTCTTCGAGGACCCGGCCGTCAAGGCGCAGGTGTTCGCTGAGATCGAGCCGTACCTGGCCGAGGGAGCCCTGCTGGGCTCGAACACCTCGACGCTGCCCATCACGGGCCTGGCGCAGGGCGTCAGCAGGCCGAGCGAATTCATCGGGCTGCACTTCTTCAGCCCCGTGGACAAGATGCCGCTGCTGGAGATCATCAAGGGCGAGGAGACCACCGAGGAGACGCTCTACAGGGCACTCGACGTGGCACGCCTGATCAAGAAGACCCCGATCGTCGTGAACGACAGCCGTGGGTTCTTCACCAGCCGCGTGATCGGGACCTTCATCAACGAGGGCATCGCGATGCTCCTCGAGGGTGTGCCCGCGGCCTCGATCGAGCAGGCCTCCTCGCAGGCCGGTTACCCGGCGCCGGTTCTTCAGCTCTCGGACGAGCTGAACTTCAACCTCATGCGCAAGATCCGCCAGTCGACCGAGGCGGCGCTGATCGCAGAGGGCGCACCCGTGGTGGCGCACCCGTCCTTCGGCGTCGTCGACCGGATGCTCGACGAGTTCGGCCGCGGTGGCCGTCTCGCCGGTGCCGGCTTCTACGACTACGAGGACGGCAAGCGCGTCGGCCTGTGGTCGGGGCTGCGCGAGGCGTTCCCGCCGGTCGAGGACCCCTCGAGCATCTCGCTCAAGGACCTCGAGGAGCGGATGCTGTTCATCGAGGCGATCGAGTCCGTCAAGTGCATGGACGAGGGAGTCATCGAGTCGGTCGCAGACGCGAACATCGGCTCCATCTTCGGGATCGGCTTCCCGGGCTGGAGCGGTGGAGTGCTGCAGTACATCAACGGCTACGAGGGCGGGCTCCCCGGCTTCGTGGCGCGCGCCCGTGAGCTCGCGGCCAAGTACGGCGAGCGCTTCGAGCCCCCGGCCTCGCTCGTCGAGAAGGCCGAGAGCGGCGAGACGTACACGGACGAGCCCGCGCTCGTCTCCGCCGCCTGAGCGCAGAGCTGAAGTCACGCCCGGCCGGTCGCCCAACGGCGGCCGGCCGGTGTCGTTCAAGAGCGCTCAGCGCGAGCGGATCGCCGCCTGCGCAGCCGCCACGCGCGCGATCGGCACGCGGAACGGGGAGCAGGAGACGTAGTCGACTCCCGAGTGGTGCAGGAAGTCGATCGAGTCCGGGTCGCCGCCGTGCTCGCCGCAGACGCCGAGTCCGACGGCGGGGTTGGCCTCGCGCCCGAGCCAGGCCGCCATCTGCACGAGTCTGCCGACGCCGGGTGAGTCGAGGGTCTCGAACGGCGAGCGGTCGAGGATCTTCACGTCGATGTAGCGGCCGAGCACGCGCGCCTCGATGTCATCGCGGCTGAACCCGAGCGTCGTCTGGGTGAGGTCGTTCGTGCCGAAGGAGAAGAAGTCGGCGTCCCGCGCGATCTCATCGGCGATCAGGCAGGCGCGGGGAAGCTCGATCATCGTCCCCACCTTGGCGTTCTCTATCCCGCTCTCCGCCGCGACGCGCTCGATCAGCTCGCGCATCAGCCGCAGCTCGCGCTCGTAGGCGACCAGCGGCACCATCACCTCCACCCGCGCGCCCGGCACTCGTGCCGCTGCGGCGAACAGGGCCCGGACCTGCATTTCATACAGCTCGGGGAACAGGATCCCCAGCCGAACACCGCGGGTCCCGAGCATCGGGTTGGCCTCCTGGAGCTGTTCGGCGCGTTTGCGCGCGTGCGAACCCTCCGGGAGATCGGTCGGGTGGGGCAGGAACTCGTGCAGCGGCGGATCGAGCAGCCGCACCGTCAGCGGGCGCCCGTCGATCGCCTGCAGGATCTGCTCGAAGTCGGACTCCTGCAGGGGCCTGAGCTGATCGATGGCCTCGGCGCGCTCGGAGTCGGTCTCCGCGAGGATCACGGCCGCCATCAGCGGCTGGCGGTCGCCCAGGAACATGTGCTCGGTGCGGCACAGCCCTACGCCTTCCGCCCCGAGCTCTACGGCCCTGATGGTGTCCTCCGGCGTGTCGGCGTTGGCGCGGACGCCGAGCACCCGCAGCTCATCGCACCACTCCAGCAGCATCTGGAACTCCGGCGTGACCGTCGGCTGGACCAGCGGAACGTCCTCGACGGTGATGCGGCCCTGGCTGCCGTCGATCGCGATGCGGTCGCCGGCATGCAGCACTAGCTCGCCGATACGGACCTCGCCGGCGGCGAGGTCCACCTCCACGGCTTCGGCGCCCGTCACCGCCGGACGCCCCATGCCGCGCGCAACCAGCGCCGCGTGGCTCGCCTTGCCGCCCTCGCTGGTGAGGATGCCGCGGGCCGCGTGGAAGCCGGCGACGTCGTCGGCCTCGGTGAAGGAGCGCACAAGGATCACCTCGCGCCCGTCGGCCGCGGCGGCGACCGCATCCGGCGCGCTGAGGACGATTTCCCCCTTGGCGGCGCCGGGGGAGGCCGCGACCCCGGTCGCGACGACCTCATACCTGGCGGCCGGGTCGAAGGTGGGGTGCAGCAGAGCGTCGAGTGAGGACGGGTCGATGGTCCCGATCGCCGCCTCGCGGTGAAGCAGTCCCTCATGGACCGCATCGACGGCGAACCGCACGGCCGCCTGCGCCGGGCGCTTGGCGCTGCGCGTCTGCAGCATGTACAGCCGCCCCTCCTGGACTGTGAACTCGGTGTCCTGCATGTCGCCGTAGTGGCGCTCGAGCCTGCGCAGAATGCCCATCAGCTGCTCGTGAACGTGGGGGAGCCAGGTCTTCAGCTCGCTGATGTCCTTGGGCGTGCGCACCCCCGAGACGACGTCCTCGCCCTGGGCGTTGGTGAGGAAGTCACCCGACGGCTCCGGAGCGCCCGTGACCTCATCGCGTGAGAAGGCGACGCCGCTGCCGCTGCTCTCGCCGAGATTGCCGAACACCATCTCCTGGACGTTGACGGCGGTGCCCCAGCTGTCCGGGATGCGGTTGATGCGCCGGTAGGCGACCGCGCGCTCGCCCTGCCAGGAGTCGAACACGGCGCGGATGGCGCCCGTGAGCTGCGCCCGCGGCTCGGAGGGGAAGTCGTAGAAGCCCTGGAAGGTGTAGGTCAGCTCGCGCAGCGCGTCCACGTCGAGTTCGGTGTCGAGCCGCACCCCGCGGGCGGCCTTGGCCTCGGCGATGGCGGTCTCGAAGCGCTCACCTGGAACACCCGCGACGACGTTGCCGTACATCTGCACGAAGCGCCGGTAGGAGTCCCATGCGAATCGCTCGCTGCCCGAGCGCTCGGCGAGGCCTACGACCGTGTCGTCGTTCAGGCCGAGGTTCAGGACGGTGTCGAGCATCCCCGGCATCGACCGCCGGGCACCCGAGCGCACCGAGACCAGAAGCGGGTCCGCGGCGTCGCCCAGCCGCTTGCCGGCGCGCTCCTGCAGGCGCTCGAGCGCCGCCTCCACCTGCTCCGGCAGCCCGGCCGGCAGCTCCCCGTCTTTGTGCATGTACTCCACACATGCGCTGGTCGTGATCGTGAAGCCACCCGGCACGAGGTCGGCGCCGAGGATGTGTGTCATCTCGGCGATTCCGGCTCCCTTGCCGCCGAGGAGGTCGCGCTGGTCGCGCGAGCCGTCGGCAAAGTCAACAACCCAAGAACTCTCGCGCATGGTGCTCACTCCACAGTTGGGGGGCCACCACGGCCGCTGCCGCGGAGGGCGCCCAACCATACTCACGGGCAACCTCACGCGCGTGGTGGTGCGCCAATTTCGGAAAAGCCGCACATGAGTGCTCCGAACGGCTACGCTGAGCATGTGAGTGACGGACTGAGCGTGAACTCATACGTGGTCCTTGGGTTTCTCCGGGTCGGTGCTCGCTCCGGCTACGAGATCAAGCGCGCCGCCGACGCATCCACCCGCTTCTTCTGGGTTCTGTCGCCGCCGCAGATCTACAGCGAGCTCAGCCACCTCGAGGAGGCCGGGCTTGTCCAGGGGCACTCCGAGCCGCGCGGCGAACGCAGACGGAGGCTGTTCGAGCTGACCCCCGCAGGTGAGGAGGCGCTCGTCGGCTGGCTGCAGGAGAGCGGCCCGATGAACCTCGAGGTCCGTGACCCCGCGCTGCTGAAGCTCTTCTTCGCGGACGCTCTGCCGCCCGGTGAGATCCTCGGGCATGTGCAGGCGATGCGCCGACGCGCAGAACGAATGCTGGAGATCTTCGAGCAGGACATCCTGCCGCTCGCCGAGCAGACCGACGCGAACGGCCTGCACTACCCGCTGATCGCGTCGGGTTTCGGGCATGGCCTGTACCAGTGGATGGTCACCTGGGCCACCGAGCTCGAACACAAGCTCGAGCAGAAGGCCGTCGGCGCGCGAGCCGAGCACTGACGCCGGCGCGCCGGAGCGCGCCGGGGCGCTGGTAGGTTGCCGCCATGAGCGCGAGTCCCTCGCCCCTGCAGGCCGCGCGGAGACTTGCACCGGTGGCGGGTGCCCTGGCGGTGGAGATCGAGCGCGAGCGCGCACTGCCCAGCACTCTTCTGCAGGAGCTCATCGACGGCGGCCTGATGCGCATGTGCCTGCCGCGTGCGCTCGGCGGCGGCGAGGTCGAGCCGGCCGAGATGCTGAGCGCGCTCGAGGAGCTCGCGCGCGGCGACGGGGCCAGCGCATGGTGCGCGATGGTCGCCTCCACGAGCAGCCTTCTCGGCGCCTACCTCGCCGATCAGCCCGCCGGGG
This sequence comes from uncultured Solirubrobacteraceae bacterium, assembly GCA_963787115.1. Lineage (GTDB taxonomy): Bacteria > Actinomycetota > Thermoleophilia > Solirubrobacterales > Solirubrobacteraceae > Palsa-744. The sequence goes on along the minus strand of CAWBBS010000017.1, from coordinate 105,277 downwards.
AGATCTTCGACGGCGGGAGAGCCGTGAGCGCGGGCGTGTTCGCGCCGCGCGGCCGGGCCGAGCGTTCGGACGGCGGCTTCCTGGTCAGCGGGCGGTGGTCGTTCGTGAGCGGGATCCAGCACTCGAGCTGGATGATGGGCGGCTGCATCGTCTATGACGGCGCAGAGCCGGTGCTGCTCGCCTCCGGGGCCCCGGACATCAGGCTGATGGCGATGCCGGCCGAAGCGCTTGAGGTGATCGACACGTGGTCGGTCTCCGGGCTCAGGGGCACCGGCAGCCATGACGTCGCCGTGAGCGGCGAGCACGTGCCCAGCGAGCGCTCGGTGTCGCTCCTGACCGAGCGGCCGCTGAGCGACGGTCCGCTCTACACGTTTCCCGTGTTCGGCCTGCTCGCGATGGGGATCGCCGCGGTTGCGCTGGGGATCGCCCGCGGCGCGATCGAGGACCTGATCGAGCTGGCCGGGGGCAAGACCCCCACCGGCAGCTCAAAGCCGCTCGCGAAGCGGGCGGCCGTGCAGGCCGACGTGTCTCGTGCGCAGGCGAGCGTGAGGGCTGCGCGTGCGCTGCTGCTCGGAGAAGCCGGCGCGGCGTGGGGCGCGGCCCGGGCCGGGAGCGAGATGGCGCTCGAGCAGCGCGCCGGGCTGCGGCTTGCGGCGACTCACGCCGTGGGGCAGGCCGCGCATGCGGTCGACCTCATGTACAACGCCGGCGGCGGCAGCTCGATCTACGACTCCAGCCCGCTGCAGCGGCGCATGCGCGACGTCCACGTCGCCACGCAGCACATGATGGTGGGGCCGGCGACGCTCGAGCTGACCGGGCGCATCCTGCTCGGTCTTGCCACGGACACCGGGCAGCTGTAGAACGGCCGCGCCGCGCCGTACGATCGGCAGACCTCGTCCGAAAGCACCGAACCGGAGGTCGCCGATGAGCACAACAACCACAAGGACGCGCCAGCAGTTCCAGCGCGCTGCGCGTTTCAACCCGAGCGAGATCAGAAAGGCCGTATCGGAGGTCGAAGGCTTCAACGCGAAGGTCGCGGTCATCATCACCCAGGGTGTCGGCACGATGGCCTGCGCCTATCTCTTCGCCGTGATCGCGTTCCTGAGCCTGCCGTCCGCGATCAAAACCGGCCAGATCATCATCATCGTCGCGTGGGTGGCCCAGACGTTCCTGCAGCTCGTGCTGCTGTCGATCATCATGGTCGGCCAGCGCGTCCAGAGTCTCGCCTCGGACGCTCGCGCGGAAAAAACCTACGCCGACGCCGAGGTGATCATGGACCGTCTGGACACCCGCACCGAGGGAGGGATACGCGAGGTGCTCGACGCCATCCATGCGCTCGGCCCCAACCCGCCGAGCGCCGCCCCGGGGACCGGCACGAGATGAGCTCCTTCGAGATCGCCGTCGTGGGGGAGGCCGACCTGCAGGATCTGCTGCCGCTGATGCGCGCCTATTGCGACTTCTACGAGGTGGACCCGAGCGACGAGGCCCTGCTCATGCTCTCCAGGACGCTGATCGGGGACCCCGAGCGCGAGGGGGTGCAGTTCCTCGCACGCGACGGCGACGGCCGTGCCGCGGGGTTCGCGACGCTGTTCTGGGGGTGGGACACCACGGAGGCGAGCCGGATCGGGACGATGAACGACCTCTATGTGGAGCCCGGGGCGCGCGGCAGCGGGCTCGCCGAGCGCCTGATCAAGGAGTGCCTGTCGCGATGCGCGGCGCGGGGTGCATCGCGCCTGGAATGGATGACGGCTCCCGATAACACACGTGCCCAGGCCGTCTATGACCGCGTCGGCGCTGTCCGCGAGCCGTGGCAGATCTATGAGATGCCCGTCCCCGGCCGATGACTATGCTGGCGGCTGTGAGGAGGAGCGGGAGCATTGCCTATGTGATCGCGCGCGCGGCGCTCGCCGTCCTCGCCGTAGCCCTGATCGTCCCCGCCGGCGCGGCCGCGGCCCAGCCGGTCGACCTGGCAGCACCGTATGAGTACCTCGGCTGGGGCAGCCCGCCGCCGCCCACGGAAGTGATGTCAGCCACCGGCGTTCACGACCTGACGCTGGCGTTCATGCTGTCCAAGGGAAGCTGTGACCCCGAGTGGGACGGGCAGAGGCCGCTCATCGGTGGTCCCGACCAGAGCGCGATCGACGCCATCCGTGCCGCGGGCGGCGACGTCGTCGTCTCCTTCGGGGGTTGGAGCGGCAAGAAGCTGGGCAGCTCCTGTCACACGACCGCCGCCCTCGCGGCCGCCTACCAGAAGGTGATCGGCGCCTATTCGCTGAAGGCGATCGACGTCGACATCGAGCACGGCGAGATCGCCAACAAGAAGACACGCAAACGCGTCGTCGAAGCGCTCGCGATAGTCCAGCGCGAAGACCCCGCCATCGAGATCTCGATCACCCTCGGGACCGCCGAATCAGGTCCGGAAGCGCAGGGCCTCAGCCTCATCGACGACGCCGCGGCGATCGGGTTCCAGCCGACGGCGTGGACCATCATGCCGTTCGACTTCGGCCCCGCCCAGAGCGACATGGGCCACGCGTCGATCAGAGCCGTAGAAGGACTCGCAGGCGATCTCGCTGCCGCCTACGCCATCAACTCCGAACAGGCCTACGCCCACGCCGGTATCTCCTCGATGAACGGGCGCACCGACGAATCCTCGGAGACGGTGACGCCAGGAGACTTCGAAACCATCCTCGCGTTCGCGCAGGCGCACCACCTCGCGCGGCTGACGTTCTGGTCGGTCAACCGGGACCGCGAATGCCCCGGATCGGTCACCGTCTCCGACGAATGCAGCGGGATCTCCCAGGCGCCCTGGGCGTTCACGAAGCTGATCGCGCAATACCACGGCTGACCCGGGCGCCGCCGCCGGCGGGTGCCCTAGCCGATGAGGACCGGCAGCGGCAGGCTGTAGGTGGTGAAGCCGTGGGCGGTAGCGTGGATGTTGGCCGCGACGCTTGATTTGAGCTGGTAGACGCCGGCCCTGGCGCTCGCCGGGACGGTGATCGTGATGTGGAAGCGCCCGTTCGCCGGCGGCGTGACGCGCGCGGCGATGCTGGTCTTGCCGCATTCGAGCTGCTGTTCGACCACGATCGGCGCGACGGGCTTGGTCAGCGGGAGCGTGACCTGCCCGGTGAGGGTGACTGTCTGCCCCGATGCCCTGGGCGGTTCGAGCTGAAGACGCCGCGTGAGCTTCAGGTGCAGGGACTTCAGGTTGCCGATCTCGGCGGTGTAGCGCTCACGCATAGATTGGCCTGATCGGCGCACCATCACCATCGTGAGGCGCCTGTGGTGTGCTGATCGCCACAGACTGCGGGATCCCACGGAGCCGGTCAGCCACCCGGCGGTGGGTGCTCAGGCTCGCGCGCTCGCCTGCGGGTCCAGGCGCGACATCGTGACCGCGGCATGCAGGTCGGAGTCCGCCCCGCCCATGTAGAGCCCCTTCACCGGAGGGACATCGGAGTAGAAGCGTCCGTGGCCGATCTTGACGTGGGTCTCGCCGGCGAGGCGGCGGTTGGTCGGGTCGGCGCTCACCCACACCGGCTCGCCGCGCCCATCCGTCCCGGGCAGCAGCGCCTCAAGCCACGCGTGCGTGTCGACCTCGACGGAGTCGGTGCCCTCATCCTCCGGAGCGGACCAGAGGTAGCCAGAGACATAGCGCGCGGCGATGCCGTGCCGGCGTAGCAGCACGAGCGAGAGGTGGACGTAGTCCTGGCAGACGCCCGCGCGGGTCTGCAGAAGGTCGGCAATCGTGGAGCCGACATAGGTTGCGCCGGGCCGGTATTCGAAGTGGTTGGGGATCATCTCGCACAGGACCTGCAGCGCCTGCAGCGGAGTCCCGGATTCCATCTCCCTGTAGAGGTCGTCGATGCCCGGCACCGCGGGCTGGTCCTGCCATGGCAGCGCGAACTCTCCAGCCGCGTCGACGTATGCGGCGCTGCTGAGGCTCTCCCACGACCCCTCGGGCGGGTCCGGGTGGGCGGAGGTCACGACCCGGGCGCGCATGTCGATGGTCAGGTGGTCGTGGCTCGTCGGGATGCCGAACTCGATCACCTCGGTGCCGAAGTAGTCCAGGTGGCGGCTGACGCGAGCCTCGGGCTCGATGCGGGTGTGGAACTCGTCGCAGCGCTGGGTGGAGGTGGTAGCCGGGCGCACCCTGAGGGCGTTGAGGTTGTCCGTCACGGCGGAGTCGTAGTGGTACTCCGTCAGGAAGCGGATCGCGAAGTGCATCGGCCGCTCACCTCCTGAGGCCGCCGGCGCCCGCGAAGTAGCGCTCGGCGACGTCCTGGTCGATGCGGGCGAGCTCCTGTTGGGTCTGTTGGCATATTCCGGTCAGCTCGGCTCCGTCGGGAAGCGCCCGACGCTGAAAGTCTAGGTCCGCAGCCAGTCGGCTCACGCGCAGCACGGGCTTGGAGTTGCGGGGGCCGGCATCCGCGCTGGTGAACACTTCGTGCAGCGAGTCCACGCATGCGGCGACGCTGTCCGGGTAGTCGCGCTCGAACAGCAGGAAGCGCGCGACGGGCTGGGCGTTGGGCGGTGAGGTGCCGGCACGCAGGTAGGCGTGGAAACCGCCGACCGCGTGCAGCAGGATCAGCGCGTGGCCGTCGCCGGCCGCCTCCTCGCCGGCGGGGAGCGCGACCCGCAGCATCCGCAGGACCATGTCGGAGATCTCGATCAGACCGCCGGCGTCGAGGAAGCACTTCGCCTCGTCGCGGAGCATCGAGCGGTTGGCGACGCCCCAGATCAGGGCGGTCCGCTCCTTGACGTACTGCGAGGCAAGGTACGGGCCGGCCGGCGCGGCCCATCCCGGCTGGCCGCCGCCCCTCAGACCGAGCGCGGTGGTGTTGATCGCCTCCCACATCTCCGCGCTGATCACGTCCCGCACCGTGCGCGCGCCCTCCCTGGCTCGCTCGATCGACGCGAGCATCGACCCGGGCCTGTCGGCATCCAGGGTCAGCTGTCCCAGCGCGGGGCTCGTTTCGGGGTTCTCGTGGGCGTCGCCGAACATCGCCAGTAGGCCGCCCGAGCCGAAGCTGACGCCCGGCTTGGAGTCGGAGGTCCCCTGGAGCTCGGCCTGGAAGACGGCCTCGACTGCGCGCGCCGTGAACTCGGCGCGGGCGAGGTTGCGGCCCAGCCAGTAGAGCTCGTGCGCGATCCTGGCGAGCATCAGCAGATCGACGGGCCGTGGCGCCGCTGCTGCTGCTGTTGCTGCTGCCCGGTCCAGGCGCCGTAGCGCAGGTCGGGGAGGGCCGGGGGCTGGGTGTCCGCGATCGGCGGCCCCGCGCGGTCGGCGTCGTCCCCGTCCTCGAGCACCCACGTGTCCTTGGAGCCTCCGCCGCGTGAGGAGTTGACGATCATCGAGCCCTCCTCCAGCGCCACTCGCGTGAGGCCTCCGGGCACGATGTCGATGCGCTCCCCGAAGACGGCGAACGGCCGCAGATCGACATGGCGGGGAACGAGCATGCCGTCCTCTCCGAGCGTCGGCACCGTCGACAGGCGGACCACGTCCTGGGCGATCCAGCGTTCCGGCTCTGCCTGGATGACGGCCCTCATCCGCTCGATGTCCTCGTCCGCCGCGTGCGGGCCGATCATGACGCCGCGGCCGCCCGACTCGCCTGTCGGCTTCACCACGAGCTGGTCCAGGCGGTCGACCACATACTCGAGAACTTCCGGGTCGGACAGCAGGTAGGTGTTGACGTTCTCGAGGATCGGCTCCTCGCCGAGGTAGAACCTGATCATCTCTGGCACGAAGCGGTAGATGGCCTTGTCGTCGGCGACCCCGGTTCCGAAGGCGTTTGCGATCGCGACGCTGCCGGCCCGGTAGGCGCGGACCAGCCCGGGCACCCCGAGCAGCGAGTCGGGCCGGAACTCGAGCGGGTCCACGAAGTCATCGTCAAGGCGCCTGTAGACCGCATGAGCGCGCTCCAGGCCCCGCGTCGTGCGCATGTACAGGACGTCGTCCCGCACCACCAGGTCCGAGGCCTCCACCAGCTCGACGCCCATCTGCCGTGCGAGGAATGCGTGCTCGAAGTAGGCCGGGTTGGCGGGCCCCGGGGTCCATACCACGACCGTCGCCTCGCTCTCCGCGGACGGCGCGACCGAGCGCAGCGCGCTGAGCAGCAGCTGCGGGTAGTGGTCGACGGGCCTGACGCGGTAGGACGCGAACAGCTCGGGTACGAGCCGGGCCATCGCCGCGCGGTTCTCGAGCACGTAGGAGATCCCCGAGGGAATGCGCACGTTGTCCTCGATCACCTTCCAGGTGCCGTCGCTGTCGCGCACGAGGTCGCAGCCTGCCACGTGGGTGTAGACGCCGCCGGGCGGGCGGATGCCGTGGACCGCGCGCGAGAAGTGCGAGCACGAGCACACCAGGCGCCACGGCACGATCCCCTCGCGCACGATCTCGCGGGCGTGGTAGACGTCATCGACGAAGTGGTTCAGCGCCCGGATCCGCTGGGCCAGGCCGCGCTTGATGGCACGCCATTCGGTTCCGCTGAGGACCCGGGGGACGAGGTCGAGCGGAAACGGGCGTTCGTGTGTGGGGCCGCCCGCGCTGCTGGTCTCGAACGTGATCCCCTGCTGCATGAAGATCGCATCGCGCCTGCGGCCGGCCTCGATCAGCCCCTCGGGGCCGAGACGGCCCAGCTCGGACACCAGCGCCCGCGCGGTGTCCCTCGGCGTTCCGTCGTCCTGAAAGAGCTCGTCGAGAAACGGGGCGCTGGGCCGGTAGGAGTCCGTGGCCGGACTTTGCAGCTTTGAGCTCACCCGTCGATTATGCCCCTGCGATGGCGCCCGGACCTTCGACGACTGCACAACTCGCGCCCCGCCCGGGTGCGCACCTGTCGTAACGCGCGGCGCAGCGCCCCGAGCGCAGGATCAGTCGGGCCAGCGCCCGTGTGCGTCGAAGTACTCGCGGGCGGCGTCCTCGCGTTCGCGTTCCCGATCGCCCGACGCTCCGGCCCGAAACAGCCAGTTGATGAGGTAGATGGCAAGGCCCGCGCTCACGAAGCCGGCACCACCGAGCACGTTGGTTTCGCCGCCCATGGCCATCAGCACGACGCCGATGATCGTCACGACCGCGGGCAGCACGTATCGCAGGGCGATCATCATGGGCCCGCCGTCGTTGCCGTGCTCCTCCGTGGGCTCGGGGAGCGGCGCCGCGCTCTCGGGGGGCTTCGCGCCGCTGCCGGGGGCCGTCGGAATCGGTTTGTGGGAGGGGGGCTTTGGAGTCATGTTCCGCTTCCAGAGGTCGGTCGGGGCCTCAGCCGGCCGGTACCGGGTCCGGTGAAGCTTCCCTGCTCATCTGCTCAGAGGATATGCGGGCGGCCCGCAGAGCCCAGGCTCCGGTGCTCGCCAGGCCCAGTCCGAGCACGGCCACACCGCAGCCGGCGATCAGCAGCCACGCCACATGCGAGGCCGAGGAGAGCTCGGTGTGCGCGTGGCTCGCGACGGCCGTCCCGAGGATCGAGCCGGTGATGGCGACGCCCAGAGCCTGACCGACCTGGCGGCTCGTCGAGGCGACGGCCGCGGCCACGCCGGCCTGGTTGTCGGGCATCCCGGACACCGCGGTGAAGGTGATCGGAGGATTGACCGAGCCGAACCCGATCCCGAAGACCGCGTAGGCGGCGAGCAGCAGGCCGAGCGGGGTGGAGGCGGTCAGCCCGACGAGCATCAGTGCGCCGGCGGTCATGCATACGCCCGCCAGGACCAGCGGCCGTCTTGGGCCTTGGCGGCCAACCAGCCTTCCCGACAGCGGGCTGAATGCCATCGCCATGACCGCCATCGGCAGCGTGCAGGCTCCCGCTGTCAGCGCGGAATAGCCGCGGACCTCCTGCAAGTACAGGGTGTTGAGGAACAGAAATCCCGAAAATCCGGCGAATGCGCTGACGGCGATCAGGGTCGCTCCGGTGAACGGCGGGCTCCGGAAGAAGCGAAGCTCGATCAGCGGGTCAGGCCTGCGCGGCTCGTAGAGCGCGAGGCCGATGGCCGCCAGCAGGGACAGCGCGCACAGCCCGATCGTCTGCGCGGACGCCCACCCGGCGCCCGGCGCCTCGATGATCGCGTAGGTCAGCGAGGAGAGGGCGACGATCACGAGCACCTGGCCGACGGGGTCGAAGCGGCGCGCGCGGGCCGCGCGCGATTCGGGGACGAAGATCGCCGCCAGGATGATCGCGGCGAGCCCGATGGGCACGTTGATCCAGAAGATCGCGCGCCAGCCGACCGTCTGCGTGAGCAGACCTCCGACGACCGGCCCGAGCGCGAGGCTGACCCCGACCACAGCCCCCCACACGCCGATCGCGCCGGCCCGCTCGCGGGGATCCGTGAACACGTTGGTGATGATCGACATCGCGACGGGGTTGAGCATCGACCCCCCCACCGCCTGAATCATCCTGGCTGCGATCAGCCAGCCGAGCGTGGGGGCAAGGCTGCACAGCAGCGAGCCCGCCACGAAAAGCAGCAGCCCCGCCTGGAAGGTCCGCCTGCGGCCGAAGCGGTCGGCGGTCGAGCCCGCGAGCAGCAGCAGGCTCGCGATCACCACGACATAGGCATCGACGGTCCACTGCAGCCCCGACAGCGATGAGTGAAGGTCGCGCTGGATCGACGGCAGCGCGACGTTCACGATCGTGTTGTCCATCGCGACGATCAGAAGGCTCGAGCAGCAGATCGCCAGAACGATCAGACGCCGCCGATCGCTCAGTTGCGGTGATGTACCGTTCATCCCTGACTGTTCTAGCGTCGTTGCGGACATCGCCCCTCCGGCGGGCGGGTGCGGCGCGACCGGAAGGGAGGGGCGATGGCGGCGGTTACGATCGACGAGCTGACACTCGCGGATGAGCCCGCGCGTTGGGAAGAGCTGGGCTTCGACGTTCGTGACGGGCAGTGCCTGCTGGGGCAGGTACGGGTCGTGCTCGCGGGGCAGCAGGCTGGGCGGGGGGTGCTCGGCTGGTCTCTGAGAGGGATCACCGACGCCGACCTGGACGGGCTTCCCACCAGCATCTCCACCACATCGTTGCCTGAGGATCCTGCGGCGGGCGCGCACCCGAACGGGGTCCTCGCCATCGATCATGTCGTCGCGATCTCCCCGGATTTCGAGCGCACGGTGGCGAGGCTGAGCGCAGCGGGGCTCGACCTGCGCCGGATACGCGAGGAGCCCACGCCCGCAGGGGCGCCGCGGCAGGCGTTCTTCAGGCTCGGAGGCGTGATCCTCGAGCTGGTCGCCGAGCCCGACGAGGTGACCGAGCGCAACGGAGGGAGCGAGCGGCCGGCCATCTTCTGGGGGCTCGCCCTGCTCGCGCAGGACCTGGCGAGTACGGCGGCAGCGTTCGAGCCGCACGTCGGGGAGCCACGGGCAGCGGTTCAGCCGGGCCGCGAAATCGTGACCCTCAAGCGTTCGGCGGGCCTGAGCGTGCCCGTCGCACTGATCACCCCCCAGCCCGAGAGGGTGGAGCGATGAGCGAGCGCCTGTGGTCAGAAGTCGACGCCTACATCGACGAGCGGCTCATCGGACCCGACGAGGTGCTCGAGCGCGCGCTCAGCGAGAGTGCCGCGGCGGGGCTTCCGACGATCGCGGTCTCCCCGGCGCAGGGGAAGCTGCTCCATCTACTTGCGCGGATACATGGAGCCAGGCGCATCCTCGAGGTGGGAACGCTCGGCGGCTACAGCACCATCTGGATGGCGCGCGCGCTGCCGGCGGACGGGAGCCTGGTGACGCTGGAGCTCGATCCCGGCTACGCCCGAGTTGCCGCCGCCAACATCGAGCACTCCGGCCTGGCGGACAAGGTTGAGGTTCGGGTGGGGCCCGCCAGCGAGTCGCTGCAGAACCTCGTCAGGGAGGCGCCGGAGCCCTTCGACCTGATCTTCATAGACGCGGACAAGCAGAGCACACCCGGCTACTTCCGCCACGCAATGGAGCTGTCCCGGCCCGCAGGCGTGATCATCGTCGACAACGTCGTGCGCGACGGCGCGCTCATCGATCCGGACAGCGGCGATCCCGGCGCGGACGGGATGCGGGAGTTCCATGAGCTCCTCGCCGGCGAGCCGGGCGTCAGTGCGACGACGATCCAGACCGTGGGGAGCAAGGGATACGACGGCTTCACCGTCGTCCTGGTTGGCGAGCGGCCCCCTGCCGGCGCCGGCAGGTAAGCTCGCGGCCATGGCGCGAGAGCTGAAGCTGGGACTCAACACCGGCTACTGGACGGGCGGACCTCCGCACGGAGCGGCCGAGTCGATCGCGGAAGCAGAGCGACTCGGCTACGACTCGATCTGGACCGCCGAGGCATACGGCTCGGACTGTCTGACCCCGCTGGCGTGGTGGGGTGCGGCGACCGAGCGCGTGAAGCTCGGCACGGCGATCGTGCAGATGTCCGCGCGCCAGCCCGCTGCGACCGCGATGGCCGCCATGACGCTCGACCATCTCTCCGGGGGACGGTTCATCCTCGGGCTCGGGGTGTCGGGCCCACAGGTGGTGGAGGGCTGGTACGGGATGCCCTTCGAGAAGCCGCTTGCGCGCACGCGCGAGTACGTCGCCATCATGCGTGACATCTGGGCGCGCAAGGGCCCGCTCGAGGCGCCCGGACCCCATTACCCGCTACCCCTGCCCGGCGGGACCGGCCTCGGCAAGCCACTGAAGTCATCCATTCACCCGCTGCGCGAGGACATCCCGATATACCTCGGCGCCGAGGGTCCCAAGAACATCGCCCTGTGCGCCGAGATCTGCGACGGGTGGCTGGCTCTTTTCTTCGCCCCCGAGCATCAGGACCTCTACACGGGGTCGCTGCAGGAGGGCTTCGCCCGCGAGGGGGCTCGCCGGAGCGCCGAGGACTTCGAGGTGGCCGCCACGGTGCCGCTGATCGTCTCCGACGACGTCGAGGCCGCCGCCGATGCGCTGCGCCCCTTCTACGCCCTCTACTTCGGGGGCATGGGGGCCAAAGGGGCGAACTTCCACGCGAACGTCGCGATCAAAATGGGCTACGAGGCGGAGGTCGACCAGATCGCCGAGCTCTACCTCGCAGGCCACAAGGACGACGCGGCCGCGAAGGTGCCGCGCGGTCTCATCGAGCAGATGGCGCTGATCGGGCCTCGCGAGAAGATCCGCGACGACCTCGAGCGCTGGCGCGAGTCGATCGTCACGACGATGCTGATCTCCGGCGACGCCGCGACCATACGCACGGCCGCAGAGCTCGTCCTGGGCTGAGCGGCCCGCGCTTCCTACATCGGTTCCCGCGCGTACTCGCGCATTGCTTCGATGATCGGGCCCAGCCTCCGGCCCCGCTCCGTGAGCATGTAGACCACGGCCGGGGGGCTTGAGGGGATCACCGTCCGCTCGACGAGCCCCGCGCCCTCGAGGTCGCGCAGGCGCTCGGAGAGCATTCGCGGCGAGATGCCGTCCACGGCCTCGGCGAATTCGTTGAAGCGCTGCGCGCCCGTGAGAGCGGCATAGATGATCGAGAGCTGCCAGCGCCGCTCGAGGAGGTCCGCGGTCTCGCGGACCTCCAGCGGCACCGGCTCACATCTACGCGAGCTGCGCGACATCGCGTGCGGGCTCCAGAGCCCGGTCGAGGACCTCCTGCACGGTCATGACCGGATGGAAGGTCATCTGCTCACGCACGTCGTCGGGTATGTCGTCGAGGTCTCCGCGGTTTCTCTCCGGGAGGATCACGTCGGTCAGCCCGGCCGCGTGGGCGGCGAGCACCTTCTGCTTCAGCCCGCCGATCGGCAGGACCCTGCCCTGGAGCGTGACCTCACCCGTCATGCCGACCGTGTGCTTCACCGGTCGTCCCGACAGCAGCGAGGCGAGTGCCGTGACCATCGTCACGCCGGCGCTCGGGCCGTCCTTCGGGATCGCTCCCGCAGGCACGTGGACGTGGAACTCACGGTTCTCGAACGCCGTCTCGTCGATTCCGAGGTCCTCGGCGTGCCCTCGAACGTATGAGAGGGCGATCTTCGCGGACTCCTTCATGACATCACCGAGCTGGCCGGTCAGCACGAGCCCACTGGTTCCCTTCATTGCCGTCGCCTCGACGAACAGCACGTCCCCTCCGGCGCCGGTGACGGCGAGTCCCGTCGCGACCCCGGGGGTTGCGGTGCGGGCCGCCGACTCCTGGAAGAACTTCTGGCGGCCGAGCGCGTCGCGGACGGTCTCCACGGTGATCTTCACAGGGATCTCGACGGCGGCTGACGCCTTGCTCGCCTTGGGCTTGCTCTTCGGCTTGGCCGCCTTGGACGTCGGCTCGGCCTGCTCAGCCTTGGCCTTGGTCCTTGGCTTTGCCTTCTCGGGCTCGGGCTGTGCCTGCGCGTCGGTGCTCGCCAGCGTCGAGGCGATCCTCGTCGCGGTCTTGCGCAGCACCGTGCCGAGCAGGCGCTCGAGGTTACGGACGCCAGCCTCGCGGGTGTACTCGGCGATGATCGTCCGGATGACGTCGTCGGAGATCTTCACCTCGTCCTCGCGCAGGCCGTTGCGGTCGCGCTGACGCGGCCACAGGTAGCCCTTCGCGATGGCCAGCTTCTCCTCGGAGGTGTAACCGTCGAAGTGGATTACCTCCATGCGGTCGAGCAGCGGCCCGGGGATCGTGTCGGCGACGTTGGCCGTCGCGAGGAACATGACCTGGCTCAGGTCCAGCTCCACGTCCAGGTAGTGGTCGCGGAACGAGTGGTTCTGGGCCGGGTCCAGCACCTCGAGCAGCGCCGCGGAAGGGTCTCCCCGCCAGTCGGCGCCGACCTTGTCGACCTCATCCAGCAGGATCACCGGGTTCATCGTCCCGGCGTCGCGCAGCGCCCTCACCAGACGCCCGGGGAGGGCTCCGATGTATGTGCGCCGGTGACCGCGGATCTCGGCCTCGTCTCGAACGCCGCCCAGCGACATGCGCACGAACTCGCGGCCCGTGGCACGCGCTATCGACTCGCCGATCGAGGTCTTGCCGGTACCGGGAGGACCTATCAGGGTCAGGATCGCGCCGGACTTCGGGTCCACCTCGATGCCGCGCTCGTTGCGCAGCTTGCGGACCGCCAGGTACTCGGTGATCCGATCCTTGACATCGTCCAGGCCGGCGTGGTCGGCGTCGAGCACCGCCCTCGCGGCAACGGGGTCCAGGTGCTCCTCGGAGCGCTTGCCCCACGGCACCGCGACCAGCCAGTCCAGGTAGGTCCGGATCATGCTGGACTCACCCGTCTGCTCGCCCATGCGCTCCAGGCGAGCGAGCTCCTTGTTGGCCTGCTCGCGAACCTCGTCGGGCATGTCGGACTCGTCGATCTTGGTCCGGTACTCCTCGGCGACCGAGGCGTCGTCCTCGCCGAGCTCCTTGCGGATCGAGTCCATCTGCTTGCGCAGGAAGTACTCGCGCTGCTGCTTCTCGGCGCCCTCCTGGACGTCCTCGCGGATGCGCTTGCGCACCTGCAGCTCGGCCAGGCTCTCGCGCTGGAGCGTGACGGCCAGCTCGAGGCGGTCTGTCACGTCGAGGGTCCGCAGCAGCTCGACCTTCTGCTCGTAGCTGAGGTTGGGCGAGTAGCCGGCGGAGTCCGCGAGCGCGCCGGGCTCGGCGATCGCACGCAGGAAGGCTGAGATGCGCCCGTCATCGCCGCGCAGCTCGAGGATCTCCTCGACGGTCGCGCGGTACTCGCGCTCGAGCTCACGCGTCCGGCGGTCGGTCGGGACATCGTCGGGGCGCTCGTCCACCTCGACGCGGAGCTCGCCTTCGGGGCCGGTCTGCGCAGCGCCGATCAGCGCGCGGTGCTCGCCGGAGAGGGCGACCGCGCGACCTCCGCCGGGCAGGCGGACCTGCTCGGTCACCTCGACGATCGTGCCGACCTCAAGGAACTCGCCCTCATGACGCGGGACGAGCACGACGCGTGTGTCGTCGCCCACGTCGATCGTGAGGGTGATGCCCATGTTGGGGAACACGACCGTGTCGTCGAGAGGGATCAGACGCATCCGCGGAGTCGGTGGGGTTGGCTGGATCTCAGGGGTGATAGAGGCTGATGGCATAGGTATGCGCTCCATATGAGCTTACGAAAGTGTAGTTAGTATAGCGCGGGTTGGTTGCGCGCGCAAGGACTTCTGCGCGGGAGTCCAAGATCCGCCAAATATGGCTCTGCGAAGCCGTTCCAGGGGTGACGCGCGCCGTGTCTGAGGCGGGCTGCGGCTACTCCGGGGGTTCGAAAGTGACCGTGACGTCCTCGCGGTGGACGCGCTCCTCGACTTCCGCCGAGAAGGTCAGCGCGCGCTTGTCGGAGTCCAGCAGCGATTCGCTGAGCAGCGTTCGCGGCCACAGGCGATGGCGGAGCACCACATTCACCTCGGCCGCATACAGCGTCAGCTGTGCGCCCAGGTAGAGCCAGGCGAGAAGCCCGAGCACGACCGCGAAGACCCCGTAGAGCGGCGTGGTGCGCTTGAGCACATGGTCGACGTAGTAGCCGCCGAGATGCTGGAGCAGTTGCCAGAAGACGGATGCAACAAGCACGCCGATCCAGAGTTCTCGCCATGAGAGATCCTCTGCGGTGAGCAGTTTGAAGGCGATCATGAAGAGCGCCAGGTTCGTGACGAAGGCGAGCAGGACTCCGGCCAGGACCGCAGGGGCACCGTGGCTCGCGGCCCCCACATAGCCGGCGGCCACGGTCGAGATGATCGTGAGCGTGCCAAGGATCGCGAGCATCCCGAGCCCGCGCAGGCGCAGCTTGATGAAGTTCGGCCTCGCCTTGTATGGGACCCCCCAGATGCGATTGAAGGCGTTCTGGGTTGCGTTGGTGATCCCCATGCCCGCGAGCAGGGCACCGACGATCCCGATCACCAGGGCAAGGTTGCTGCCGGTCAGGCTCTGGACGTTGATCGAATCGCTGATCAGCGGGATCTGGCCAAGGGTTCCTTTGAGGATCTTCTCGCGCTCCGACGGGTTGTCCTGTAGGACAAAGCCGAGCACCGTCACCAGGACGAGCAGCAGCGGAAACAGAGAGACGAAGGCGTAGTAGCTGATCAGGGCCGCGAGCTGGCCTGTCTGGTCGGTGCCGGCCTTCTTGATCACCGCTGCGACGAAGCGCACCACCGGTGTGCGCTGCTGGCGCCGGTCGATCGCACGCAGACGCTCGTTCAGTCCCACGTCGAGTGCCAATTGGTGGGGGGGCGTTGCGGCGTCAGTTGCGACATAGCTCTGTGTGTAGCCGATCTGACGGTCAGATACCCGGGCTGGGCGGCCTTATCCCGCCAGTCAGGTCATCGCGTCGGACGGCTCACGCGGACGCGTCCGTGGCGGCGGCGGTGCCGCGCTGCGGGCGCGTCCAAGTAGCGCCGGCGGTCGAACCTTCGGGCGACCACACGGTGAGGTACGTCCGCGCACATGCGACCGGAACCAGCAAGGTCCCAACAATGTCGGCCAAGGGTTCCGGTCGCTGGCGTGCTCCGGGGAGTAAGCGGAGCTGTGAATAGACGATCAGGCTCAGGCGCCGCCTCGACGGGTGTGGCAGCACTCGGAGTAGTTCTGGGAATGCTTGGCGGGTGTATTGCCCTGGGGTTAGAGCTGTCAGCAACCGCTGCGCACCAGGCGCCCGCCGAAGCGCGCGAAATGCTGCGTCCGTGTACCTGTGAGTTCAAACGTGCTCGACGCGCGACGACCACAAAGAAGCCCCTCGGGAAAGTCCGCCGTCGACGAGTTCGCGACCGTATGGTCAGCACGCTGACGGCCCATTCTCGGCAGTTGTCTCGCGACTCGACCATCACGGTTGTTCGTCGAGCGTCCGACCCGGGCATCGCGGCGGGAGTTCGAGATGTCTGCGGGCACGGGGACGAGTTTGGATTCGAGCGCTGCCCTAAGTAGGCTGGCGGCTATGGCGGCGCGAAGGGTCGAGTACTTACTGATTGGCGGTGGACTCGCTTCAGCCAACTGTGCTCGTTGGCTCAGGGAGTACGGAGCCGACGGCGACGTCCTCCTGGTGGGTCGCGAGCCAGATCCCCCTTATAACCGCCCGAATTGCTCGAAGGGCTACCTCCGCGGTGCAGAGAGTCGGGAGGAGCCACTCTTTCGTCCGAATGACTGGTGGGACGAGCAGCGAATTGAGCTGATGACCCGAACGAGCGTGATGGGCCTCGATCTCGACGCGCGGACCGCGAAGCTGTCGACAAAAGAAGAGGTCGAGTTCGGCTCTGCCCTGATCGCTACCGGAGCCAACGTCAGACGTCTGAACGTCGACGGGTCGGAGCTCGAGCAGATCCACTACCTGCGAACGCTCGGTAACGCGGATGCGATACGGGCGGGCGTCGAGGACGCGCAGGACGTGGTGCTCGTTGGCGGCTCGTTCATCGGGTGCGAGGTTGCGGCGACGCTCACCCAGATGGGCAAGAAATGCACGATCGTGATGCAGGAGCACGTGACGTTCGAGCGGAGCCTCGGCTCGGTCGCCGGGCGGTTTTTCCAAGATCTCCTCGAATCCCATGGCATCCGGGTACACGGGCCGGATGAGCTCGAGCGATTCGAGGGGGACGGACGCGTCGCGAAGGTGATCACCAAGGCGGGTCTGGAGCTGCCCGCGCAGGCGGTCGTCGTTGGCGCAGGTGTGATGCCCGACACCGGACTCGCACAACGGGCGGGCATCGAGATCGGAGAGCGCGGTGGCCTCCGCTGCTCGAGCCGGCTGCAGACATCGGCTCCCGGCGTGTATGCGGCGGGTGACGTCTGCGAATACGACTCGGAGCTGCACGGGGGAGCGCCGATCCGGGTGGAGCACTGGGACGTCGCGTTCAACCAGGGAAAGGCAGTCGCCAGGAACATGCTCGGCAACGACGAGCCGTATCGCGAGGTTCCTTATTTCTTCTCGGTCCTGGCTGATTGGGGCGAGCTGGAATCCGTGGGTCCGGCGAAGGACTGGGATCAGGAGATCGTGCGGGGTGCGATGCAGGACGGCGAGTTCACGACGTGGTATCTGCGCGAAGGCGCCGTCAAGGGCGCTCTGACATTCGGTCGCCCGGACGATCTTGACCACGCCCGCCGGCTTCTGGCGGCCGGCACGCGGCTCGAGGAATCTGACCGCGCTGCGCTCGGGGACCTCGGCGCGGATCTGGCTGGCATCGGTCAGTAGACCGCTGGGTTACACTGGCCTCGACAGACGTCGGTCGTAAAGGGAAGCCGGTGAGATTCCGGCGCGGACCCGCCACTGTGACCGGGGAATGCCCACCGCAGCACGCCGGATGCGTGCAGCCACTGACCCGCCTTCGGCGGGATGGGAAGGCGCGGAGGGTGGACCCGGGAGCCAGGAGACCTACCTCCGACGCAAGCCCACAAGCCCTCGTGGAAAGGGGTTGGCTCAATGCAAAGGTCTCGTACCCGCTTGCTATACGCATCACTCCTGGCGCTCGTCCTGTGCGCCTGCGGCATTGCGGCAGCCTCAGCTGCTGCGGCTCCGACGGTCACGGTGAGGGTCGAGGGGCAGTCGGAAACGCTCCTGCCCGCGACGCGAGTGACGCTCGCCGAACCCGAGCCGGTCAGCGGCTGCCCCGCCGACAGCGCGGCGGCGGCCATCAACCTCGCTGTTGGGGGCGACTGGGATCACGGCATGGTGTACGGCCATGGTGATTTCACTGAGACGCTCCTCGGCGAGACCCACGACTTCACGCACGAATCGGACACCTGGACGGAGTGGATCAACTACAAGCTCGGCGGTGGAATCTGCGAAGACCTGCTGAGCGAAGGCGACGAAGTCCTGATGGTCGCCGACCACACCCCCGGACCGGCCTATGCGCCGACTCGACTGCCCCTCGTGGTCAGCGGACAACCGTCGATCGTCCAGGCGGGCGCGAGCTTCAGTGTGCACGTTGATGCTGTGCGGATACCACCTGGCGGGGAAGCGAGCCCGGGTGCCGGCGAAATGGTTCCCGCCGAAGGGGTGACGGTTTCGGGCGGCGGGGCGAGCGCGCTCACCGGCGCCGGAGGCGTGGCGACGCTCACGCTGGCGAACACTGGCACGGCCGTGCTGCGCGCGAGCGGAGGCGGCGACGCCCCGTCCGCGACCTTCTCCGTCTGCGTCCACGATGGCAACGACGGAAACTGCGGCACGACGGCGCCTGTGAAGGAAGGAACGGCGGCCCAGGTTCCGGCGCCTGAGGCGCCTGTGGAGCCCTACCGGGGCCCGTTCGCCCTCGTCGCCCATGTCGACGGCCTGCTTGACGGACACACCTACCCCGCCGGCGCCGCGCCGCGCCTGTTGGCGGGAGCAATCAGCTCTCACAGCGCGGTGTCCGATGTGAGCCTTGAGCTCCGCCGAAGCTACCGGGGCCGCTGCTCCTCATTCGAAGGCCAGCGCGAGCGCTTCCTGGGAGCGCGCTGCGGTCATGGATGGCTCTTCCGGGCGTCAACCGGAGGCGTCTTCTCCTACCTGCTGCCATCGGCGCTTGCTCCCGGCCGCTATGTGCTCGATGTCCTCGCGGCGGACGTGCTCGGCGACAGGACCACGCTCGCCCGCGGCACCTCAAGGATCGTGTTCTATGTCCGTTAGGGGCGGAACCCTCGCCTCCCTGGTGCTCCTGGCCACGGCGTTGGTGTGCGCTCCGGCGGGGGCGCGTGTCGACGCCCGCGCGGCATCGGCCCCTGTCGTCCAGACCATGGTCGTGGGCCGCGGCGGCACGGTCCTGTACGGGCCGCGTGCCCTCAGCGCGTCGGCGACCAGCGTCCGTGTAAACGGGCGCAGCTGCGCGGTTGCGTCCGGGACGCCGCTCGCGTCGCTCGCGGCTGCTCGCCGCGCGGGCGGACCGGGCTTTTCACTGCGCGACTATGGGAACTGCGGCGGGGCCGCCGCGAACTCCTCGGAGCTCTACGTGTCCTCGGTCGGCGGCGAGTCCGGCAGCGCCCAGAACGGCTGGGAGTACAAGGTCAATGGTGTCTCGGGAACAGCGGGCGCCGCCGACCCGAGCGGACCCGCAGGTGACGGACGCCGGCTCGGCTCGGGCGCTCACGTGCTCTGGTTCTGGTGCCAGGCGGTCGCCGGGGGCTGCCAGCGAACCTTGGAACTGTTCCCGTCGCGGACGACCGTGACCCCGGGCGCGAACGTCCAGGTGCGCGTGTACGGATACGACAACTACGGGCGAGCGCAGGCGGTCGCCGGCGCGATCGTCACGCTCGGAACGGATTTCGCGTCAAGTGGGACCGGAGGCAGCGCCAGCGTGGTCGCGCCGTCGGCGCCGGGTCGCTACCTGATGAGCGTCTCGCGCGCCGGGCTCGTGCCGTCATTCCCGCAGACGATCGTGGTGAGGTGAGCGCGCTGGGGGAGAACGCTCTCTCTCAGCCGCGGCGGCGGCTGTGCCGAGTGGCTGCTGCGGGCCTCGCGACTGCGCTGGCCGCGGCCTCCCTTGCGGGATGCGGGCTGGGCGCGGGGCCGACGCCGGGCGCGGTCCAGCTGACGGTTACCCGCGACTTCGGCGAAAGCGAACTCGGACGCCCGGGCCCGCTGAAGGTGTCGGGTCAGGAGACGGTGATGAGCTTGCTGATGCGCAACTACAGCGTCAGCACACGCTACGGAGGCGGCTTCGTGCAGAGCGTGAACGGGATCTCCGGCGGCACCGAAGGCGGGAGGCCGGTTGACTGGTTCTACTTCGTGAACGGGGTGCAGGCGCCGCACGGCGCAGCATCCACCAACGTGCATGCCGGCGACCACGTGTGGTGGGACATGCACGACTGGAGCCAGGCGGAGCAGGTGCCGGCAGTCGTCGGCTCGTTCCCGCAGCCGTTCCTTACAGGCTTCGAAGGAAAGCGGCTGCCGGTCCGCGTGGAATGCGCGTCGGTTACCGGGGCCGCCTGTCACGACGTCACCTCTCGCCTGCAGGGCCTTGGCGTTCCGGCAGCTGTCGCCGGGATCGGCCCAAGTGAAGACCCCCTCAATCTGAGGGTCGTCGTGGGTCCCTGGGCAAGCGTGCGCCTGAGCCTGCCCGCCGAGAGCATCGAACAGGGTCCTCGCATGAGCGGCGTATACGCGCGCTTCACGACGGGCGGCAAGGCCCTGGAGCTGCTCGGTCCGGACGGCAGCGTGACGAGCACGGTCGGAGCGGGCGCAGGCCTGATCGCGGCCACCCGCCACGGTGAAGATGACCCGGTGTGGTTCGTTACGGGCACCGACGAAGCCGGTGCGGCGCTGGCCGCCCGCTCCTTCGACCAGGAACATCTGCGCAACCGGTTCGCACTGGCGCTGACGCCGCAGGGCGCGGTGCCCCTTCCACAGGTCGCGACGCCGTGACGCGAGCGCCGCGGATCTCATATGTGCGCAGGCCGAGCCCGCTTCACGCCACGCGGGCCACGGTAGCGGCTGCCTATGGGGCGTCGATCGCTCTTGCGGCACTCCTCACAGAGGATCCCGTGCTGCTGCTCGCGCTTCTGTTCGCCGTCCTTGCAGCTGCATTCGCCGCCGCGGTTGGACCGGAGATTCTGCGCGCCGCCCGCAGGGCGGTGCTGCCGATCGTTCTTCTGACGGTGCTCGTCAACGTCCTCGTCAGCAGGCAGGGGCTGACTGTGTTCGCCCGGCTCGGCGACTGGGGAGTGCTCGGCCAGGTCAACCTGACCGTGGAGGCCGTCGTCTATGGGCTTGTGCTCGCGCTGCGGCTGCTCGTCGTGACCCTCGCGTGTCTGCTCATCGTATGTACGGCCGACCCTGACGAGCTTCTGCTCTCCTTCCGCGGCATCTCGCCGCGTTCGGCGCTCACCGCAGCTCTCACGACTCGCCTGATTCCCGTGCTTGGAGCCGACGCCAGGCGTCTTGCGGACGCCCAGAGGTGCAGGCCCGACGGCGGCGCCAAAGGCGCGCGGGGCCGGATGGCAATCCTCAGGGCGACGGTGGCGGGCGCCCTGGATCGCTCGCTCGACGTCGCGGCGGTGCTGGAGATGCGGGGCTACGGAGCCGCCGGGCGCCGGCGGCGAGCCCCGGCGCCGCTCTCCCGCCACGATCTCGCCTTCGCGGCCAGTGCGGCCGCGCTGGCGCTGCTGACTATCTATGCGAGCGTCATCGGTCTCGGCTCCTTCAGTGCCTATCCGCTTGTCACGCTCGACCTGACGCCGGGCCTCGTCGTGGTCGCGCTCGTGCTGGTCGTGCTCGCCCTCGCGCCGTTCGCGGACAAACGCGGGGTGGAGCGATGAGTGTCCTGCAGTTCGAGAACGTCAGTTACGCCTACCCCGGCACGCAGGAGGCGGCGATCAGCGACGTCAGCCTCGCGGTCGAGCCGGGGGAGTTCTGCGTCCTGGCGGGCCTTTCGGGCTCGGGCAAGTCGACGCTCCTTCGCGCCGCCGCCGGGCTCGTTCCGCATTTCCACGGAGGTCGCTTCGGGGGGACCGTCGTTGTGGGCGGCCTTGACACGCGTGAGCATGGGCCGGCCGCCATCGGCGCAGTCGCCGGCACAGTGCTGCAGGACCCCGAGACACAGGTGATCATGACCACGGTGCGGGCGGAGATCGCCCTCGCGCTCGAGAACCGCGGACAGCAGGACGCGTTTATCGCGCGCGCGGTCGAGGAGACCGCGCTGTCGCTCGGCATCGCGCATCTGCTCGACCGTTCGACGGCGGAGCTCTCCGGAGGTGAGCTTCAGCGCGTGGCGCTCGCGGCGGCTCTGGCCTCGCGTCCTTCGCTGGTCCTGCTCGATGAGCCCACCTCGCAGCTGGACCCGGTGGCGGGCGACGAGCTGATCTGGCAGCTGCGCAGGCTCAACCAGGAGGCTGACACCGCGGTGCTGCTGATCGAGCATCGACTGGAGCGCTGTCTGGCGGCCGCGGACCGGGTGATCGCGCTCTCCCATGGGCGCCTGGTGTGCGATCGGGATCCGAGGGGCTTCCTGGAATGGTCGGCGGAGTCCGAGCCCGCGCTCGCGACACCCGGCGCGCGGATGTTCGCCCGCGCGGGACTGCGTCCGCCGCCCACCGGGGTTAAGCAGGCGCGTGCCGCGCTCAGACGGGCCGGAGTGCTAGACAACGGCGATGCGGCCGGGGATGGTCCCGTGCCTGCGCGCCCGCGTCGCCGCAGGCCGGGACGCCGGCGGGGCCCGGAGCCGGCTCTCGAGCTGAACGGTGTCTGGCATGAGGTGAAGGGCGGCCCCACGATCCTGCGGTCTGTGGACCTGAGCGTGCAGGCCGGCGAGGCGGTTGTCCTGATGGGCCGCAACGGCGCGGGGAAGTCGACGCTGCTGCGCCACGCAGCCGGCCTGCTCAAGCCCACACGCGGCGCCGTCAGCAGTTCCGGGCGCGTCGCACTGCTGCTGCAGAACCCCGGTGACTACTTCCTGAATGAGCGGGTCGAGCAGGAGGCGGGAGCCGACGCGCTGAGCCTCGTGGGGCTGGCGGGGCTTGGAGAGCGGAATCCGCGCGATCTTTCCGGCGGCCAGCGCCAGCGGCTGGCACTGGCGATCGTGCTCGGCGGGTCGGAGCCCGCTGCTGTGATCGCGCTGGATGAGCCGACCCGCGGCATGGACACGGAGTCAAAGCGAGGCCTCGCACACTGGCTGCGGGCACGGGCAGCCGAGGGGATCGCGGTGCTCCTAGCCACTCACGATGCCGAGTTCGCGGCGGAGTTCGCCGACCGCGGGGTACTGCTGGCCGACGGGCGTGTGATAGCCGACGGCCCGATCGAGCAGGTCCTGGCCGGGGGCCGCTACTTCGCCACCGAGACAGCGCGGATCCTCGACGGAGCCCAGGGGATCCTGCGGCCCGAGCAGGGCGCGGATCTGCTGCTCGCGCGTCTGGCCGCGGTCAGCGCGGCGGCCGGGGGAGCGGTGCGCTCGTGAGCTGGCAGCTCGCCTCGTTCTCGCTGGTCCTGCTCGCCCTGTTCCTGGCCTTCTGGTGGTATGAGCGCTCTCGGCCACCGGTCAAGCTGATCGCCGTGATCGCGACGCTCGCGACGCTCGCGGCGCTCGGCCGCGACGCTTTCGTGGCGATCCCCGACGTCAAGCCGATAACGGCGATCGTCCTCGTCAGCGGCATCGCCTTCGGTGCAGGCCCCGGCTTCGCCGTCGGCGCAATCTCGGCTCTCGCGTCGAACATCCTGCTCGGGCAGGGACCGTGGACGCCGTGGCAGATGCTCGGCTGGGGGCTCGTCGGTCTGATCGGAGCCGGGGTCGGCTCACTCACGCAGCGAAGGATGAGCCCGCTAGCGATCGCGATCTCGTGTGCGCTGGCGGCGGTGATGTTCAACCTCGTGATGGACCTGTACACGTGGACGGGTGCTGGCAGCCACACGCTCGCCGCCTTCGGAGTCGTGCTCGGGTCCTCGCTCGTATTCGACGCCACCCATGTCGTGGCGAGCTTCGTGTTCGGGCTTGCCTTCGGAGCCGCGCTGCTTCGCATGCTTCTCCGTGTGCGCTCGCGGCTACAGGTAGCTTGGGAGCCGCTCGCCGCCCCGAGCGCACCCGCGTCCCCGCCGTCACTTCCGGTGGTGTCGTTGATCCTGGCGGCGCTGCTCGCCGCCTCGGTCCTCGCGAACCCCGGGTCGAGGGCCGTGGCCGCAGCCAACCCGCAATCCGGTCAGCTCTCATACCTGCAGGGCGCCCAGAACACCGACGGCGGTTTCGGCGCCGCTGCCGGGCAGTCCAGCACCGAGCTCTACTCGGCCTGGGCTGCGATCGGATTCGCCGCCGCGGGCCGGGACCCCCTCGGCGTCCGCCGCGGCGGGCACAACGTCCTGGATGCGATGCGCGCTCAGGCAGGGACGCTGAGAGGCGCCGGGGATCTCGAGCGTACGATCCTCGCGCTCCGGGCGTGCGGCGTCTCCACCCACTCCCTCGGCGGGGTGGACCCGGTGGCGAAGCTGCTGCGCCTGCGCTCACCGGACGGCTCCTTCGAAGACCTCGGCAACCTGACGGCCTTCGGCATCCTCGCCCTTCGCGCCGCCGGGTACCCGGCGAGCTACAGCGCCGTTCGCTCAGCCGTCCGCTGGCTCGAGGCCCAGCAGGAAGGGGATGGTGGATTCGGGTTCGCCGTGCGCGGGAGCGGGAGCGACGTCGACGACACGGCCGCGGCGGCGCAGGCGATCGTGGCGGCCGGCGGCGCAGGCCAGCGCACGGTCGCGCGTGCCGCTGCGTTCCTGCAGAACGCGCAGAACCTCGATGGAGGGTTCCCGGAGCAGCCGGGTGGCACCTCCAACGCGCAGTCCACCGCCTGGGCCGTTCAGGGGCTCGTCGCGGCAGGCCGCAACGTCTCCCGGATCACGCGGGCGGGCGGCCGCTCACCGCTCGGATATCTGCAGAGTCTGATCATGCCGGACGGCAGTGTGCGCTACTCGCGGACCGGCTCGCAGACCCCCGTCTGGGTGACCGCACAGGCCCTCACCGCGCTGGCGCGCCGCCCGTTTCCGATCGCGCCGGTCGCGGGCCGGGCGCACGGCGCTGTGGCTCGCCCCGTCGTCGTCGCCACCGTCACCCCCCGCCACGTTGCGAGCCCTCATGCCGCGGCCGCTCGACCAGCGCAGGCGGGCGAGCCTCCTGCGGCCGCCGCGGCCGCGGTGATCGGAGCGATGGCGGCCGGAACGGTCGAGCCGCTAATGCGGGGGCTTTCAGGGGCGCTTTAGCAATCGAAATACCATGAGGTCGATGGCTGGACACGCCTACACCGCGGCGGCCGGGCGTGGCGTCACCCGTCGCGGCGATGAACCGGGGCCGGCGGCTCCGATGCTCCTGGCAGGAGCATGCCTGGTGGCGCTCGCGTTCGTGTGGACCATTGCCGAGCTCGTTCCAGCCGGGCGCGTCAGGGACGCAGCCCTGCTTGGGGACTTCATCCGCCAGAACTCCGCCCCGCGCGAAGAAGTCGCCGACTTCCTGGTCCACCTGCTCGAACCGGGGCGGTTCGTCATCTGGGCGGCAATCGTCGTGGCTGTCGCGCTCGTGCGCCAGAAAGCGTGGCTGGCGGTGGCGGTCGCCGCCGCCATGGGGCTCGCGCCGCTGACCGCCGAGATCCTCAAGCCCATGCTCGCCCGCTCGCATCTGGGCGCAGGCGCATACGAGGTGGGCGCGGCGTCATGGCCGAGCGGCCATGCGACGGCGGCCGGAGTGCTGGTTCTCTGCGCGGTCCTCGTTGCGCCGCCGCGCGCCAGGCCCGATCGTCGCGGTGATCGGCGGCCTGTATGTGCTTTCCGTCGCGGTCTCGCTGGTGGTGCTCGCGTGGCACATGCCGAGCGATGTTGTCGGCGGGCTCCTGGTGGCGACGCTCTGGACCTCGCTGGCGCTCGCCGCGGTCCGGGTGCTCACCAGCCGCGCGGCAGCTCCGCGCCGGCCTAGCCTCCGTGGGAGCCGGGCTGCCATAGCGGCTCGGATCCCTCGCCGCCCGAGCCGTCGTTCACCGCCCTGCTGAGGATGAACAGCAGATCTGACAGGCGGTTCAGGTAGCGCACCACCTCGGGGTTCGCCTCTGAGCCGACGGCGATCGTCCGGCGCTCGGCCCGGCGACACACTGTTCTGCACACGTGCAGGTGCGCCGCCGCGGGCGTACCACCCGGGATGACGAAGGATCGAAGGGGCTCGAGCTTGGCGTTGACCTCATCGCAGGCGCCCTCGAGCCACGCTGTGTAGTCCGGTCCCACCCGCAGCCGCTCCCGCGCCTGCTCGCTCGACTCGCCGGCGGGCGCCGGCACCGACAGGTCGGCTCCCACGTCCAGGAGATCGTTCTGCACCCGGCGCAGCCATGCGACGAATGCCTCGGGCATTCCCGGCGCAGTCAGCGCGAGCCCCAGCTGCGCGTTGAGCTCATCCACGGTCCCGTAGGCCTCGACCCTGGGGTGGAGCTTGGAGACCCGGCTCATGTCGCCGAGATGGGTCTCGCCGTCGTCGCCGAGCTTGGTGTAGATGCGCGTCAGATTGACCGTCATCGCCCAACGAGTCTCGCACACCGAGCCGCCGTGAATGGACCCCGACATGCCGTTCGCCCGCGCGATCGGATACGTTCCTGCACCTGCCATGAGGATCGGAGTTCCGAAGGAGACGGCTGCAGGCGAGCATCGTGTTGCGCTCGTTCCTGAGGTCGTGGGCAAGCTCAGGGCCAAGGGCCTTGACGTGGTCGTGCAGAGCGGCGCGGGTGATGAGGCGCTCCTCACCGACGAGGCCTTCGTCGCGGCCGGGGCCGAGATCGCCGACAGCGCGACCGTCTGGAGCTCCGATGTGGTGGTCACCATCGCGCCGCCTGACGCCCAGGCGATCGCCGGGCTCGGCAAGGGCTCGATCCTGATCGGGTTCCTCGCCCCGCTGACGAGTCCTGAGACGACGCGCGCGCTGGCCGACGCTGGCGCGACCGCCTTCGCGATGGAGGCGATCCCGCGAATCTCACGCGCCCAGGCGATGGACGCGCTCTCATCCCAGAGCAACGTCGCCGGCTACCGCGCTGCCCTCCTCGGCGCCCAGGAGATGGGGCGCTTCTACCCGATGCTGATGACGGCCGCGGGAACGATCCCGCCCGCCAAGGTGCTCGTTCTCGGCGTGGGCGTCGCGGGCCTTCAGGCACTGGCGACCGCCAAGCGCCTCGGAGCGCGGACCACCGGCTATGACGTGCGCCCAGAGGTTGCCGAGCAGGTGGAATCGCTCGGCGCCCAGTGGCTCGACCTCGGTCTCGAGGCCAGTGGCGAGGGCGGATATGCCCGCGAGCTGACCGACGAGGAGCGCGCTGCACAGCAGCAGGCGCTGACCGACGCGATCAAGGGCTTTGACGTCGTGATCACCACCGCACTCGTCCCGGGCCGGCCGGCTCCGCGGCTCGTGACCGCCGAGGCGGTCGAGGGCATGAAGCCGGGGTCGGTCGTCATCGACCTCGCCGGTGAGGCGGGCGGAAACTGCGAGCTGACGGTGCCGGGGGAGACGGTGGTGCGCCACGACGTGAAGATCGTCTCGCCGCTGAACCTGCCGGCCACGATGGCCGAGCACTCCTCACAGCTCTTCGCGCGCAACGTGCTGGCGCTGCTCGACCTGTTCGTCGGCGAGGACGGATCGCTGAGCATGGACTTCGACGACGAGATCATCAAGGGCGCCTGTGTCGTTCGCGCCGGCGAGATCGTCCATCCGGGAGCAAAGGCGGCAGTCGAGAAATGATCCTCGCGAGTGTCCTGACCACAAACCTGGCGATCCTCGTCCTGGCCGGCTTCGTCGGCTTCGTCGTGATCTCCAAGGTGCCGAACACGCTGCACACGCCGCTGATGTCCGGCACGAACGCGATCCACGGGATCGTCGTCCTCGGAGGTCTGCTGGTCGTGGGCCTCTCCGGGAATGACGCCTTGAACAAGGTGATCCTCGTGATCGCCATCGCCTTCGGCACGATCAACGTCGTCGGAGGGTTCCTGGTCACCGACCGGATGCTCGAGATGTTCAAGACGAAACCGAAGTCCGCGAGCGACGAGAACGACAAGGCCGGCAAGTCGTGACCCAGATTCCGCTGGCGACGTCGTTCTTCCACAACCAGAACTTCCTGGACGTCCTCTACATCATCGCCTTCGCGATGTTCATCCAGGGCCTGCGCGGTCTCGCGGGCCCGACGACGGCGGTACGGGGCAACCGCATCGCGGCCGTCGGCATGGCGATCGCGGTCATCGCCACGCTTCTGAGCCCGGACGAGGGCAACTGGGGGCTGATCATCCTCGGCGTTGCGCTCGGAACCGCCGTCGGCATCCCCGCGGCCCGCCAGGTCAAGATGACCGCGATGCCGCAGATGGTGGCCCTCTTCAACGGGGTCGGCGGCGGCGCCGTGTTCCTGATCGCGTGGGCCGAGTTCCGGCGCTACGGATCGACCTACGGATCGCACACCGTCGGGCACCAGACGATCGTGATCGGGGAATCCGGCGCGGTGGTTCACACTGCGGGCTTCGAAATCCCGGGCCCCGCCAAATATGTCGCGATCTTCTCCGTCTTCGCGGCGATCGTCGGATCGGTCTCCTTCTGGGGTTCGAACATCGCGTTCGGAAAGCTCCAGGAAATCCTCCCGGGCCGGCCCATCAGCCTCGGCTCAGCCCAGCAGATCGTCAACCTCGTGCTCCTGATCCTCGCCGTCGCGGCGGGCGTCGACCTTGTCGCGGGCGCCCACTCAGAACTCCTGTTCATCGGGATGCTGATCTGCGCAGCGCTGCTTGGGAACGCCGTCGTGCTGCCGATCGGCGGTGCCGACATGCCCGTCGTCATCTCGCTCCTGAACGCGTTCACGGGCCTGTCGGCGGCCGCCACCGGCATGGCACTGGACAACACTGCGCTGATCGTCGCCGGAATGATCGTCGGCGCCTCCGGTTCGATCCTCACGAACCTCATGGCCACCGCCATGAACCGGTCGATCCCTTCGATCATCGCCGGCGGCTTCGGCGGGGGAGGAGCCGTCGAGGGCGCCAGCGGAGCCGGCGAGCACGCGGGCACCGTTCGCTCCACCAGCGCCGCGGACGCGGCGATCCAGCTGGCGTACGCGAGCCGCGTCGTCATCGTTCCCGGTTACGGCATGGCCGTCGCCCAGGCCCAGCACGCCGTGCGCGAGCTGACCAAGGAGCTCGAGAAACGCGGTGTGGAAGTTTCCTATGCGATCCATCCGGTCGCGGGCCGCATGCCCGGGCACATGAACGTGCTGCTTGCCGAGGCGGACGTCCCGTACGACCAGCTGAAGGAGATGGACGACGCCAACCCCGAGTTCCAGCGCACCGACGTCTCCCTCGTGATCGGCGCAAACGACGTCACCAACCCGGCGGCGAAGAACACGCCCTCTTCGCCGATCTACGGGATGCCGATCCTCGAAGTCGCCGACAGCCGTTCTGTGATCGTGATCAAGCGCTCGATGAACCCAGGGTTCGCCGGGATCGAAAACGAGCTCTACTACGACCCCAAGACGGCGATGCTGTTCGGGGACGCGAAGTCCGCCGTCGGCGAGATCACGGCAGAGCTCGCACAGCTCTGAGCGCACCCTCTGCGAAACTCCGCTCGTGATCGAGCGCAGCCAGGCCCTAGCGGCTCTCGCCGAGGAAGAGTTCGATGTCGTCGTGGTCGGAGGGGGCATCACAGGAGCGGGCGTCGCGCTGGACGCGGCGGCCCGCGGCTACAGCGTCGCGCTGCTCGAGCGCGCAGACTTCGCCTCGGGAACCTCCAGCCGCTCCAGCAAGCTGGTCCACGGCGGCCTTCGCTATCTGCAGAACTTCGACCTGGGCCTGGTCAGGGAGGCGCTGCTCGAGCGCAGGCTGATGGTCGAGCTTGCACCGCACCTCGTGCACCCGCTTCCACTGGTGGTGCCGGCCTTTGATGGTGCCAGGCCCGACCGGCTCGTCGGCGTCGGCCTGAACCTGTACGACGTGATGGCGGTCGATCGCGACCGGCTGCGCTCCCGCCGCTCCCGTCGCGCCCGCTCACAGGGGGCCGGCGCATCCGCCGGCGCCGCCCAGGAGGGCGAGGCCCAGACCCACGGCGGCGAGGACGGTGAGTCCTGGAGCCCTGAGCGCCACCGCGTGATCAGCGGGGAGGAGGTTCTCGAGCTGCTCCCGGCGCTGGCGGGCCGCGAGCCGACCAGCGGGTACCTGTTCTACGACTGCCAGACCGACGATGTGAGGCTGGTCCTCACGGTGCTCGGAGAGGCCGAGCGCTTCGGCGCGGTGTGCGCCAACCGCCTGGACGTCACAGCCCTGCTCGAGCAGGACGGGCTCGCCCGCGGGGTGCATGTCCGCGACATGGAGAGCGGCGCCGACTTCCAGGTGCGGGCGGCGAATGTCGTGAACGCAACGGGTGTCTGGGCCGACGAGCTGCGTCCGCAGGAGCTCCACGACGAGGCCGAGCTGCCATCGATCCGCCCGAGCCGCGGCACCCACATAACCCTGAGCCACGCCGATCTGCCGCTCGTCGGCGGCGCGATCGTGCCCGCGGGGTCAGGGCGCTCGATCTTCGCGCTGCCCTGGCTCGGCCACACGCTAGTCGGCACCACCGACAACGACTACGAGGGCCCCCTGGAGCACATCATGCCCTCCGATGACGACGTGGACTACCTGCTGCGGGCCGTCAACGAGTTCTTCGCCACCGAGCTCGCTCCGTCGGACCTGACGGGTGCCTTCGCGGGCGTCAGGCCCCTGATCGCGACCGGTGACCCCCGCAAGTCGGTCGACATCTCGCGAAAGGCCGAGCTGTATGAGACCTCCTCGGGGATGATCACGATCACCGGCGGCAAGCTCACGACATGGCGCCGCATGGCCAAGATGACCGTAGACCGGCTCGTCGAGCGCGACGCGCGCGACGCGCCGTGCAGGACGCAGGAGATCCCACTCGGTCAGGCGATCTCGCCCCAGGACCTGCCGCGGGTCGAGGGGGTCTCAGAGGAGTCCTACAGCGCGCTCGCGGGACGCTACGGTCACGCCGCCCACGACGTCCTCGCCCTCGCGGCCGAACGCGGCGAGCTGGCGCAGCCGATAGTGCCGGGCCTTCCGGACCTGCTGGCGGAGGCGGTCCTCGCTGCCCGTCGCGAGCAGGCGCGCAGCATCGGCGACGTGCTGCTGCGCCGCACCCGGCTCGGGCTCCTCGCCGCCCGCGAGCTGACGGGGCCCGAGGCCGCCGCGACGGGGCCGGTGCGGATAGTGGGAGACGTGCTGGCGCGAGAGCTCGGATGGGACGCGGCGCGCCTGCAGGGGGAGCTGGCGGCGTTCGAACGCGAGGCGCGCCAGGAGGGAATCGCGGGACAGCTCGGGCGCCAGGCCCCGCCACCGCTCGCGGCCGAGGACGAGAGCAGCGAGGTGGCGTGAGCACCCACACCGTCAGGGCGGCTGGGCGGATCATCGAGCTGGGCGAGCGGCCCTGGCTGATGGGGATAGTCAACGCGTCGCCGGACTCTTTCAGTGACGGCGGCATGTATTCGAGCCTGGACGCACAGGTCCAGCTCGCACGCGATCTGCTCGCCGACGGCGCCGACATCCTGGACATCGGCGGGGAGTCCGCCTCGACCGGGCGCCCGCCCGTGCAGGAGCGGGAGGAGATCGAGCGCGTCGCGCCGCTGATCGCGCGGGTCTGCGACGAGCTCGGTGCACTGGTCTCGGTTGACACCTACAAGCCCGCCGTCGCACAGGCCGCGATCGAGGCGGGGGCGAGCATCATCAACGACGTCAGCGGCCTGCGCGACCCCGAGCTGGCCGACGTCTGCGCCGGCACCGGAGCGGCGCTGGTGGTGATGCACACGAGCGCCGCGCCGAGGGTCCGGCTGCAGGACCCCGATCTCTACGACGACGTGACGGGCGAGGTGATGGCCTTCCTGCGCGAACGGAGCGAGCTGGCGCTGTCCAGGGGCGTGGAGCGCGAGCAGCTGATCCTCGACCCAGGACCGGACTTCACCAAGACGCCGGCGCAGACGATCCGCCTGCTGTCGGAGATCGACCGGCTCCACGAGCTCGACCGCCCGCTGCTCATGGCCATCTCTCGCAAGGACTTCATAGGCGCCCTCACCGGGCGCTCCCCGCGCGAGCGCGGAGCCGGGACGCTCGCGGCACTCGAGCACGGCGCCGCGGCACGGTGCCCACATCTTCCGCGTGCACGACGTCGCCGCCGCCGCCGACTACCTGGCCGTGCGCGCCGCCCTCTCGGGCCGTGAGCAGCCGGGAAGGGATCTCGTCCTGGGCGATGAAATCCGCTACGACCGGGCGAGCGGCGGCTGAGGCCTCCGGGCCGCGGTAATACCTGCCGTTCACCGCTCACGCTAGGGTTAGTGCAAGACAAACGGGTGCCCATCGCTGTCCAACGCGGTGGGACGCCAACCGCCCCTCCACAACGAAAGAAGGAACAACCATGGCTGTACTCGAGCGCTCCGAGCTGGAAGCGAGCCCTCTGGCGGATCTGCACGCGATCGCCAACGAAGTCGGAATCGACGGCTTCCGTCGCCTGCGCAAGGCCGACCTGATCAGCGCGATCCTCGGCGAGCCTCCGGCTGAGCCCAAGGACGAGGAGGACGAGCCCGAGAAGACGCGCACCCCCCGCGCACGCGCTCGTCGCGCCCCGCGCTCACGCCGCTCCGCATCCGAGGACACCGAGGACTCCGCCGAGGAGCCCGCCAAGAAGAGCTCCGAGAGCAACGGCGACGCTCCCGCGCGACGGAGCCGCCGGGGATCCCGCAGCGCCACGCGCCGAGGAGAACGGCCGCACGCAGGACACCGACAGCACCGAGGAGGCCGACTCCTCCGGGCGCGTGGCCGAGGGAGTCGTCGAGGTCCTCGGCAACGGCTCTGCCTTCCTGCGCGTTGACCCGCCGGAGGCTTCCGATGAGGACGTCTACATCTCCGCGGCCCAGGTTCGACGCTGCGAGCTCGTCTAGCGGCGACCGGGTCACCGGCCCGGTCCGCCTGCCGCGGCGCTCCGAGCGCTACTCCTCGCTGGTCAGGATCGACACCATCAACGGCCAGCTCCGCCGACGCCGTCTCCGACGGCGCGCGCTATGAGGACCTTCCGGTGGCATGGCCGAGCGAGCGCATCGCTCTCGGTTCAGATCCACCCCACGCTGGAGGCGATCGAGTGGCTCACGCCGCTCGGCCGCGGCTCGCGCGCGGTGATCGTCGGCGCCAGGCACACCGGCAAGAGCGAGACGCTGCGGCGTCTGCTCGACGCCCTGTCCGGGCGCGAGGAGCTCGAGGTCAGCCTCGTGCTCGTGGGCGTGCGCCCCGAGGAGATCTCGCAGTGGCAGGAGGGCCCGGTCGCTCCGGCAGCCGCCCTCAGCTTCGCGGCATCGGCCGACTCGCAGAGCCAGGCCGTCGAGCGGGCGCTGGACGCCGCCAAGCGCGTTGCGGCGCGCGGAGGGGACGCACTGGTGCTGATCGACAGCCTCGACGCGCTCTCGGCGCAGGCAGCCAGGCGCGCGCTCGCCGCGGCCCGCAACCTGCGCGAGGCCGGCTCGCTGACCGTGATCGCCACGGCCGCGGCTCCGATCGGCGGGGAGACCACCGTCATCGCCCTGGATTCGGCGCTCACCACCACCGGCGGGCAGCCGATCCTGGACCTCATCAGCAGCGGGACGCTGCGCCCGGACCTGCTGGTGGGCGAGGACGGCGCACAGGAGATCGCCAAGGCGCGGGCCTCGGCCATCGAGGCGGCCCGCTAGGAAGGACGTTCAGCGGCGGTAGGCGACCCGGCCCCAGGAGGGCTCGGGGGCGAGCTCAATGGGCTCGCCGCTGCCGCCGGCGGCAGGGTCGGCCGGCTGCACGTATACGAAGCTGCCGCTGTCTCCCGTCGAAGCTGAGGCCGAGCTCGCCCTCCTTGACGCGCTGGTCCAGCCAGGCTCCGCGGAATACGAGCCGGCGCAGCCAGTGCACCAGCGAGCGCTCTGCCGGCCCGACGAGCTCTGGCCAGCATTCGTTGACGTGCTCGCCCAGACCCGAGGCAGGCTCGGAGATCTCGCCGTTGACGGCGAGGTTCACGAGGTCTTCGAGCTCCTCATCGCCCAGGCGCCCGCCCACGAAGCCGAGCTTGAGCGCCGCCTGCTCGCAGCGCTCGGAAAAATCGACCTCGTTGAAGGTGAATCGGAGCTCGCCGTATTCGAGGACGAAGTGCTCGCCGGAGTCGTAGTTTTCGCGTCGTGCGGTTTCCATGGCAGCTTCCGGGTGCTCGCTTGCCCCCGGTCGTCGGGATCATAAGCGCGGCTCCTGCATTGGCGACTGCGATGAATGGGATTTTGCATCGCCGCCCCGAAGCCCGCGGGTGTAGCCTCCGGGCCGATGGCAAGACTCTCTGAGCGCGGGCTGCGCCGCACCGTCGGCACGTCCGGCATGTTCGCGACGGCCTATGGCAACGTCGGCTCGTCGATCTATTACGCGCTCGGACTCGTCGCCGCGCATGCCCTCGGGCTCACGCCGCTGGTGTTCCTGTTCGCCGGCGGCCTGTTCGCCCTGACAGCGAAAACCTATGCCGAGGGCGCCTCGATGTTCCCCGAAGCGGGCGGCTCCTCCTCGTTCGCGCGGCACGCGTTCGACGACGTCGTCTCGTTCTTCGCCGGCTGGGCGCTGTCGCTGGACTACATCCTCACGATCGCGATCTCCGCGTTCTTCGTACCCCACTACCTGAGCGCGTTCCCGGGACTGCACGCCCTCAAGCACAACCCGGACGACATCTTCGTGGGACTTGCCGTGGTCGCCCTGCTCGCGTGGCTGAACATCCGCGGCCTCGGCGAGTCGGCGAAGCTCAACTTCATCCTGGCGATCCTCGACCTCAGCACCCAGTTGCTGCTGGTCGGCATCGGCTGCTTCCTGGTGCTGGATCCGCAACTGCTGATCAACCAGGTCCATCTCGGCACCGTGCCGACATGGACCGAACTGATCTTCGCCCTGTCGCTGGCGATGCTCGCCTATACGGGCATAGAGACGGTCGCGAACATGGCGGAGGAGTCCAAGGACCCCGGCACCCAGGTTCCCAAGGCCGTCAACCTCGTGGTGCTCGCCGTCCTCGGCGTCTATGCCGGGATCTCGGTGGTCGCGCTCTCCGCGCTGCCGGTTGTGCACCACGGCGTCGGCTACAGCGCGGAGCTCAAACAGTCCTTCTCCTCGCCCGGCTATGCGACCTCGCTCGGAGGTTTCTTCGAAAACGACCCCGTGCTCGGGGTGATCTCGCGCCTCGGGCTCCATGAACCGTTCCTGAAGCTCGCCGAATACTACGTCGGCATCCTTGCGGCGACGATCCTGTTCATAGCCACCAACGCGGGCATGATCGGCATCTCGCGGCTGTCGTGGTCACTGTCGGAGCACCGCCAGCTTCCGCAGCTGTTCTCGCGCCTGCACTCGACCTACAGGACCCCGTGGTTCACGCTGATCTTCTTCTCCGCCCTGGCCGGCATCCTGATCCTGTACGGGAACACGGCGGTGCTGGGCAACCTCTACTCCTTCGGGGCGATGCTGTCGTTCACGACCGCGCACGCCGCGATCGTGGCGCTGCGCGTGAAAGACCCGGATCGCGAGAGACCGTATTCGGCCCCCTGGAACGTGAAAATCAAAGGCTCCGCGATACCGATGACCGCCGTGATCGGCGCGATGGGGACGGCGGGCGCATGGGTCGCGGTGGTCGTGCTCCACGGCGAGGCCCGCGTCGTCGGTATCCCCTGGATGATCGTCGGGATGGCGGGGTACTTCTACTACCGCAAACGGCTGGGGCTGGACCCGCGCAAGTCATACAGGCTGCCGCGCCCCGAGCGCCCCGCGGACTTCGAGGAGCTCGAATACACGAACGCGCTGGTGCCGATCTTCGGCGACGACGTCAGCGCGGCCGCCCTCGCGAGCGCGGCCAAGCTGATCGGCGAGGACGGCATCGTCTACGCGATCTTCGTGCTGCCGGTCCCAAGCCAGCTGTCCCTGGAGTCGGGCCTGGAAGAAGAGGAGGCGCACGGGCGCTCGGTGCTCGAGAGCGCGCGCATCCAGGCGCGGCGCTCGGGCATCAAGATCCGCACCGGGCTGATCCGCACGCGAAACCCCGGCTCCGCGCTGGTGGAGGAAGCAGAACGCGTGGGCTCGGATGTCATCTACTGGTCGACGATCCACGCGCCGCGTGACGAGCAGCGAATCGGCCCGACAGCCGCCTACCTCCTCAGCAAGCGCCCCTGCCGCGTGATCATCGAGAGCAAGAACGCGGCAGAAGTGCCCACGCCGGCCTGAGCGGTCCGCCGCTCAGGATCCGATGGCGGAGCGCAGCGCGGGCTCCAGAACCGGCTGAGCGAACGCGTAGCCGAGGACCAGCGCCTTCGCGGGAAGCACCCGCGCCCCGGTGGTGACGATCTCCGCCATGTCTCCGTAGAGCGCCCGCAGCGCGAGGCCCGGGACGGGAAGGACCGCGGGGCGATTCAGCACACGGCCGAGGACGCGCGAGAAGTCACGGTTCGAGAGCGGTTCCGGCGCCGTCGCGTTGACGGGACCGTTCCAGCGCTCGTCGTCGATCGCCGCGAGCATGATCCCGACGAGGTCGTCGGTGTGGATCCAGGAGATGAACTGCCGGCCGCCGGCAACCGGCCCGCCGACGCCCATCCGGAACGGGGGAAGCATCTTCTCCAGGGCGCCGCCGTTGGCGTCCAGCACGACGCCCGTGCGGACCTGGACCACCCTGATGCCCAGCTCGGCCGCCCTGGCCGCCTGCTGCTCCCACTCGACGCAGACCTTGGCCAGGAAGTCCTCCCCAGCCGGGGCATCCTCGTCGAGCGGCTCGAGCCCGTGCGGGCCGTAGTAGCCGATGGCGGAGGAGCTCACGAGCGCCCGCGGGCGCTCCTCGGCGGAGCTGAGGCCCTCGATCAGGTGGCCGGTGCCGATGACGCGGGTGTCGCGGATCGCCTGCTTGGCCGCCGCGGACCAGCGCTGGGCGACCGGGGCGCCCGCGAGGTGCACGACCGCGTCCCTGCCGCTGAGCGCGCCGGCGGGCGCGGGCTCGCTCAGAAGGTCCCAGGCGACCGCCTCCACGTCGCCGAGCACCTCGCGCGCCCGCTCAGGGTCACGCGTGAGCACCGTGACCTCGTCGCCGCGCTCACGCAGCAGCCGGACCAGCTGCGGGCCGATCAGGCCCGTGGCGCCGGTGACGGTGATGCTCAGCGGGCTCACCTCACGCCTCCCGTTAGCCCGCCCGCCCGTCGCTCGTCTGCGGGATCGCGGTGTGGGTACCGGTGTCGCCGGAGGCGAATCCGACCTGCCGGTCGGCGAGCGCGACGCCGGCCGCCCGGGCCTGTTCTGCGACGGCGGCCGCGACCGCGGGGGCGACGTCGCGGTTGAAGACCGAGGGGATTATGTAGTCCTCGCGCAGGTCCTTCTCGTCGACGATCTCAGCGATCGCGCGGGCCGCTGCCATCTTCATGTCCTCGGTGATCGACGGTGCCCGCACGTCCATGGCGCCGCGGAAGATGCCCGGGAAGCACAGGACGTTGTTGATCTGGTTCGGGTAGTCCGAGCGGCCCGTCGCCATGATGCGGACATAGGGCGCAGCCTCCTCGGGGTCGACCTCCGGATTGGGGTTCGCCATCGCGAAGACCATGGCGTCCCGGTTCATCCGCGCCAGGGACTCCACGGGAAGCGCCTTCGCGCCGGAGACGCCGATCAGCAGGTCCATCCCGTCGATGACGTCAGCGGGCGCGCCGCGGCGGCAGTCGGGGTTGGTCGACTCCGCGAACCAGCGCTTGATCGGGCTCATCGAGTCGTTCTGGTAGTCCTCGCGTGCGACGTGCAGCACGCCGCGGGAGTCCGCCCCGATGATTTTGCTGACGCCCGCCGCGAGCAGGATCTTGCTGACCGCGATTCCCGCCGCACCCAGCCCTATGACCAGGACGTTCAGGTCCTCCAGGCGCCGGCCGGTGAGCTTGACGGCGTTCAGGAGCGCCGCGAGCACGACGACCGCGGTGCCGTGCTGATCGTCGTGGAAGACGGGGATGTCGAGCTTGGCCTTGAGCTGCTCCTCGATTTCGAAGCAGCGGGGCGCTGAGATGTCCTCGAGGTTGATGCCGCCGAAGGCCGGCGCGATCAGGCTGACGGTCCTGACGATCTCATCGGGGTCAGTGGTCTCCAGGCAGATCGGGAAGGCGTCTACGTTCGCGAACTCCTTGAAGAGGCAGCACTTTCCCTCCATCACGGGCATCGCGGCGTGCGGCCCGATGTCTCCGAGGCCCAGCACCGCGGTGCCGTCGGAGACGACGGCCACGCTGTTGCGCTTGATCGTGTACTGGAACGCCTTGTCCGGGTCGTCGGCGATCGCGAGGCAGACGCGCGCCACACCTGGCGTGTAGGCCATCGAGAGGTCATCGCGGGTCTTCAGAGGGTGGCGGTTGCGAACTTCGATCTTGCCGCCGATGTGCAGCTGGAAGGTGCGGTCGGTCGTGTCGATGACGGTCGCACCGTCGATCGTGTCGATCGCCGCGAGGATGCGGTCCCAGTGCTCGCGGCTGGAGGCGTCGACGACGATGTCGCGGACGCTGTAGCCGTCGTCGGTCTCGACGAGATCGACGGAGTCGACCATGCCGCCCGCCTCCCCGATGATGGTGGTGACGCGCCCGAGAATCCCCCCGGAGTCATCGAGCTTTACGCGTATGGTGAGACGATATTGTGCGCTCGGGGTTGCGCTCACGGCTTCAGGGCTCCTAGTTGGTTGGCGGGTGCGCATGTTATGAGTTATCCGACAGGAACACGTGTTCCTGTCGTGAAGCGCGCCCCGGCGTCGCCGGCGCGCGCCGCCTCGTAGAGTGCGCTGTCATGGTGGATGAGAGCTCAGGCGGACTCCAGCCGGACGGGGCGGGAGGGCGCGGTGGACCCGCGCCTGCCCTGGAGGCGGGACGCCGGCTGTTCCTGATCGACGGGCCGAGCCTGGTCTACCGCGCGTTCTTCGCGCTGCCGGAGTCGATCGCCACCTCGACCGGCGTGCCGACGAACGCGATCTTCGGGTTCGCCTCGATGCTGGTCAAGATCGTGACCGAGTACGGCGTGTGCCCGACGGTGGTCGCGTGGGACGCCGGCACATCAGGCCGCAGCGAGATCTTCCCCGAGTACAAGGCGCAGAGGCGTTCGCGCCCGGACCTGCTGAAGGCACAGTGGCCCGCGATGGCGCCCCTGGTGGAGGCTTTCGGCTACAGCAACGTGCAGGTGGAGGGATACGAGGCCGACGATGTGATCGCCTCTCTCACCGACCGCGCCCTGAAGGCGAGCCCGCAGGTGCCAGTGATGATCGTCACCGGAGACCGCGACGCATTCCAGCTGATCGACGAGGCGGGCCTGGTGAAGGTGATGGCGACCGCACGGGGCATCACCGACACGAAGATCTACGACCGCCAGGCCGTGATCGACCGCTACGGGATCCCGCCGGAGCTGATCCCCGACTTCTACGGCCTGAAGGGAGACAGCTCGGACAACATTCCGGGCGTTCCCGGGATCGGCGACAAGACCGCCAGCGAGCTGATCCAGAGCTTCGGCTCGCTGGAGGGCGTGCTCGAGCACATCGACGACGTCAAGGGCCCCAAGCGCAAATCGAATCTCATCGAGCACGCCGAGGATGCCCGCCTGTCCAAGCAGCTGGCAACCGTTCAGCGGGACGTCGCGATCGACCTCGACGTGGCAGCGGAGTCGATGCGCGCACCCGACCGCTCCCGTGTGAGGGAGGTATTCCGCGAGTACGAGCTGCGCGACCCGCTGCGCCGGCTGGAGGAGGCCCTGGCGAAGGACGAGCTCGAGCCGGCGGTGATCGAGGGAGAGCTGAGGCTCGCCGCACGCCTGCGGGCCGGAACCCCGGGCGACATCGCGCATCTGGCGGACGCGGATGCGGAGCTGTGCGTGGTCGTGCAGGAGAGCGCGCCCCCCGAGGGCGAGCTGTTCGCCGACGGGCCGCCGTGGCGCTTCGCCATCGCCTCCGCGGGCGAGGTGCTCGCGGGCGAGTGCTCGGGCCCGGATGAGGTCTCGGCGGCCTGCGCGGGCCGGGCGGTGATCGCGCATGACGCGAAGGCGCTCGGGACCGTCCCGGCGCACCTGGTGCACGACACCCTGCTCGGCGCGTATCTGCTGGAGCCCGCGAGGCGTGGCTATCCGCTGGCGGAGCTGTGCGAGGAGCGCGGGATCGTGGCGGAGGTGGATGACCCGCTGGCCGCGCAGGCGGTGATGCTGGGCGCGCTGGCCGACTGGCAGCGCGAGCAGATCGCCGAGCGAGGGCTGACGGCGCTGATGGACGACATCGAGCTGCCCCTCGTGGCCGTTCTCAGGGAGATGGAGGTTCTCGGCGTCAGGCTCAACGTGGAGCGCCTGAATGAGATCACCACCCGCGTGCACGCGGAGATCGATGAGCTCGAACGTGAGATATTCACGCTCGCGGGGGAGGAGTTCCTGATCTCCTCGCCCCAGCAGCTCGGCGAGGTGCTGTTCGAGAAGCTCGGCCTCTCTCGCAAGCGGCGGGGCAAGACCGGCTTCTCCACCGACGCCCGCGTGCTTCAGTCGATCCGTACCGAGCACGCGATCATCCCCCGGATCGAGCGCTGGCGCGAGCTCTCGACGCTGATCAAGACATACCTCGACGTGCTGCCGCAGCTCGTCGATGAGCGCTCGCGGATCCATACGACGTTTCTGCAGGCGGTCGCGCAGACCGGCCGGCTCTCGAGCACGAACCCGAACATGCAGAACGTCCCGATCCGAACGCCGCTGGGGCGCGAGATCCGGGGCTGCTTCGAGGCCGAGGAGGGGCTGCAGCTGATCTCCGCCGACTACTCCCAGATCGAGCTGCGGGTGCTCGCGAACGCCGCGCACGAGGAGGCGCTGATGGAGATCTTCGCCCGCGGCGAGGATGTCCACACGGCGACCGCTTCCCGGGTGTTCGGCGTCGAGGCCGATGCCATCGACCCGGGCATGCGCTCGAAGGCGAAGATGATCAACTACGGCATCGTGTACGGGCTGTCGGACTACGGCCTGGCCGATCGCCTGAACATTCCGCGTGAGGAGGCGAAGGCGTTCATCGACGCCTACCTCGAGCGATTTCCCCGCGTCGCGGCGTTCATGGCCGAGACGATCGAGCAGGCGACCGTGGACGGCGACGTGCGTACGCTGTGGGGCAGGCGCCGGCAGATCCCGGAGCTGAAGGCCCGCAACTATCAGGTCAGGACCCAGGGAGAGCGACTCGCGGTGAACACCGTGATCCAGGGCACCGCGGCGGACATCATCAAGCTCGCGATGGTCCGCTGCTCGCGTGCGCTGCACGAGTCCGCGCTGCGCACGAGGCTGCTGCTGACGATCCACGACGAGCTCCTGTTCGAAGCGCCGCCAGAGGAGGTTCCGGCCGCGCTGGAGCTGATCGAGCGCGAGATGGTGGGCGTGTGGGAGGGGAGGGACCCGCGGATGGCGGTGGACATCGGCGTGGGACAGAACTGGCTGGAGGCGAAGTGAGCCGCACCCTGGCGGTGCTGCTGGTCGCCATGGCCGGCTGCTTCGTCGGGATGCAGGCGCCCGTCAACGCGCGCCTCGGGCGGCAGATCGGCAGCGTGCAGGCCGCCAGCGTCTCCTTCCTGGTGGGAGCTTCGGCGCTGATCCTGATCGCGGCCATCTCCAGCGGCGGGCTGGGATCGATCGCGCATGCCCCGCGTGCGCCCTGGTGGGCGCTCGTCGGAGGCCTGCTGGGTGCCTTCTACGTGACCATCGCGATCCTCACCGTCCGCACCCTGGGGGTGAGTGGGCTGACGGCGACCGTGATCACCGCCCAGCTCGCGACGGCGGTCGTGATCGATCGCTTCGGGCTGCTCGGAGCCGCCAAGCAGCAGATCGGCCCCGTCCGCATCCTCGGTCTCGTGATGCTCATCACCGGGGCGTTGCTGGTCGTGCGCCGCTGAGCGCTCAGCGATCGAGCGCGGTCCTGAAGCCCTCGCGCCAGCTCGCGTGCGCGGGCGCCCAGCCCAGCGTTGATCGCGCCAGGGAGTTGCAGGCGCCCTGGGCGGCGGTCATGGTCGCGACGCCATAGGCGCCGGCCGCGAGGCGGGCGATCGGCGTCGGCACGCGCATCGGGCGAGGCGCGCCGAGCACTCCCGCCAGAGCCGGGAGCCACTGCGCGACCTCCGCGGGCTCGTCGTCGACGATGTTGAAGACGCCCCGGCGCTCCGCGGTGAGCGCACAGACGGCTGCACCGGCGGCATCGGCAGCATGGATGAACGACCACACCCCGCGTCCCGAGCCCACGATCGGCATGCGCCTGCGCATGAGGTCCTCGCCCATCGAGCCCTCGCGCGAGACGGCCGTGGCCGCGCCGTACAGGTAGCCGTAGCGCAGCACGGTCCCGTCAGCGCCGAGAACCGCCCGCTCGAGGTCGGCGAGCGCCGCGGCCGTCCGCGCGAAGGACCTGATCGAACCGTCTTGGAGCGGGTCGTCCTCGGTGTGCACGGTGCCCGGCGGGCCCTGTGCGTAGGCGAAGGCGATGCTCTGGGCGATCACGAGCCCCGCGCCGGCGGCGGCCGCCGCGTCGACGAGGATCCGAGTGCCCTCGCTGCGCAGGCGGTCGTTGAGCGCGAAGTCGCGCTCGATCCGGCGCGGGTTGATCCTGGCCGGTATCGCCGTCAGCTGATGGATCACCGCGTCGGGGCGCGCCGCGATGAGCGCTGCCGTTACCGCCGCGCCGTCCAGCGCGTCCGCCACCACCGGCTCCGCGCCGAGCGCGGCGAGGCCGGGCGCCTTCTCCGCGGTCCGGGTCATGCCCGTGACATGGTGGCCCGACCCGATCAGCATCGGGACCAGGTGGCGCCCGATCGCGCCGGTCGCGCCCGCGACGAAGACCCTCATCCCGTCGCTCTTCCCTGCGGCGGCTGCTGCGAATCGCGCTCCCGTGCCGCCAGCCTTGCGAGCCACCACAGCGTGAGGGTGGCGATCGACAGCGTCGCGAAGTCGAAGTAGCCGGCCCAGGCGGAGTGGGCACCATTTATGTCCAGGAGGTGGTTGAGGCTGTGGAGCGCGAACTGCAGCGTCGCGACCGCCAGCACCGGCACGCGCCAGGCGGGCCTTGACAGCGCCAGCAGCAGCGCGATCCCGATCGCGATCTCGAAGGTGGCAACGTCGCGCGAGTAGTGCGCGTTGAAGGGGCCGAACGGGCCGATCGCGGTGTAGAAGGCGTGCGGGGCCACCCCCTGCGTGATCCCGATCGCCAGCTCCGTCACGCCGAACGCGGCCAGGCCGGCCGTCACGAGCGCATTCGCCGGCGCGGGCGCGGCGGACGTTCGCTCGGGTCTCCGCGTGCTGATCACGAGAGCGAACGATAGGCTCAAGGTGGTGCAGCGTAAAGGTCCATTATGAGCCTCATTTCGGGTACCAATGCGGCGACCGAGCTGCTCGTGGAGCTCGACCGCGGATCGGCTCTCACGCTTCGCTCACAGATGGAGCGACGCCTGCGGGACGCGATCAGGAGCGGGCGTCTCGGAGCCGGGACGCGCCTACCCGCATCACGCACGCTCGCGGCGGACGTGGGCGTCTCGCGGCGCCTGGTCGTCGAGGTCTACTCGCAGCTTCTCGCCGAGGGCTACCTGCACACCCGCGCCGGGAGCGGGACCTTCGTCGCTGATGCCGCCGGCATCCCGCAGGCGGCATCCGAGGCGCCGCGCCGGCGCCTTCCCGCAATCGACTTCTTCCCCGGGAACCCCGATCTCGCGGGGTTTCCGCGCCGGCATTGGGCGCGCGCGATGCGGGCGGCGATCCGAGACGCCCCCGACGCCGCGCTCGGCTATCCGGACCCGCGGGGCGCGATCGAGCTCAGGCGCGCCCTGGCGGGCCATCTCGGCCGCGTCCGCGGTGTTGTCGCCGACCCGGACTCGATCGTGATCTGCTCGGGCGCGGCGCAGGCATTCGCCCTCATCTCACGCGTCGTCGGCCAGTCGCTGATCGCGGTCGAGGACCCGTCCCTGCCGGCGCACCGCGCGATCCTCGCAGGCCATGGCGCGAGCATCACGGCGCTCGCCGTGGATGAGGACGGGGCGCGGGTGAAGGATCTCGAGCGGCTCGCGGCCGTCCGCGCTGTGCTCGTGACGCCCGCCCATCAGGCGCCGCTCGGGGTGGCGCTGGCCCCGGCAAGGCGGTCGGAGCTGCTCGCCTGGGCGAGCCGCAGCGGAGCGCTCGTCA
This sequence comes from uncultured Solirubrobacteraceae bacterium, assembly GCA_963787115.1. GTDB lineage: Bacteria > Actinomycetota > Thermoleophilia > Solirubrobacterales > Solirubrobacteraceae > Palsa-744. Next base: position 61,816 of record CAWBBS010000017.1, on the reverse strand, counting down.
TCGAGGACGACTACGACGCCGAGTACAGGTATGACCGACCGCCGCTGGCCGCGATGCAGGGGCTCGCCCCCGACCGGGTCGCCTACGTCGGAACCGTGAGCAAGACGCTCGCGCCCGCACTTCGGATCGGGTGGATGGTGCTCCCCGGGCACCTCACGGCAGCCGTGCTCGAGCAGCGCGCGCTGCTCGAGCACGGCTGCCCGACGCTCGAGCAGCTGGCGCTCGCTCGCATGCTCGAGAGCGGCGATTACGACCGCCACCTGCGCCAGGCGCGCAGGCGCTACCGGACCCGCCGGGACGCGCTGGCGGCCGCGGTCGCCGAGCACCTCCCCGGCGCCAGCGTGCGGGGCCTGGCGGCGGGGCTGCACGCGATCATCGGGCTGGGGCGCGAGGTGGACGGCGCGGCGCTGGTGCGCTCAGCGCGGACGCGCTCGGTCGGGATCTACCCGCTCGGCCACTACTACGCGCGGCCGAGGCGCCTGCACGACGGGCTGGTGCTCGGCTACGCCAACCTCGCCGAGCCGGCCATCGAGGAGGGGGTGCGCAGGCTGTCCCTCGCACTCGCCGAGATGCCCCCGCCGCCGGCCGTCACGAATGACGGCGGTGCGATCGCGAGGTAGTGCCCGAACGCCCACGAGGTGACCGCGCGGTTCTCCACGCCCATCGCCAGAGCGGTGACCGCCCGGCTGGGCATCATGCGCCCGACGGTGCGCTGCACGTTCAGCAGCCAGCGGTATTTGCGCTCGTGCGCATCGGAGAAGGCGCCGTATGTCGCCAGCGCCTGCTCGCGGGTGCGAGCGCCGTCCAGGACCGCTCGGATCTCCCGGCCGCAGGCGAGCCCGAAGTAGATCGCCGTGCGGATGCCCTCGGCCGTGACCGGCAGGCAGTGCCCGGCGGAGTCGCCGGCGAAGAACACGCCATCCTCGACGGCGCGGCGAAGCTTGTGCGGTATCCAGTTGCCCTGGAAGCCGTCCGGCTCGAGTCCCTGGTCGCGGGCGAGCCTGACGGTGGGCTCCTTGACGTGATGCTCGGGCCAGAACGAGCCGACGCCCACCCGCACCTCGTCGCCGGCCGGGAAGCTCCAGGAGTAGCCCGAGCGCACATAGCTCGGGTCGAGCCACAGCTCCATCTCGTTGCGGATGCCCGGCGGGTGCACCTCCAGGCCGCGCGAGAGGGTTGCCTTGGGGGGCTGGATCGGCGGTGCGTTGGAGAGCACGCGCCGCCATCCGAGCGCGTCGACGATCAGGGGCGCCCGCAGGTCGCCGCGGTCGGTCGTGACGGTTTCGCCGCGGCGACCGGTCACGGTCGCGGTCTCGAACTCGATCTCCGGCGAGCCGGACTGTTCCCACAGCAGCGCGCACAGCTCGCGGTAGTCGAATGTGGAGAAGGACCACGGCAGCCGCCAGCGCGAGGAGCGGAACGGCGTGTGCACCACGAGCTCGTCGAAGCTCTGGCGCAGCGAGCCCTCCAATTCCATTGCCGTGAGCCAGAGGGTGGGGATCGCGCACGCCGACGTCTGGCGCTCGCCGATCTCGTATCGGTCGATCACGAGCACCCTTGCGCCGGCTCCCGCGAGCTCTCTCGCGACCGCGAGGCCGGCGAAACTTGCCCCGCATACGAGCACGTCGCAGTCACGCTCGAGGCGGGTCCGGAGTTCGCCCCGCTTCGTCGCTCGCACAGGCATGTCGCGGCGAATGATACGGCTGCGCTAGGCTTCGGTCGGTGCAAACGCTGATGGACAACCCACAGGCCCGCGTCGTGGACGGGTCAAATGGCCTGCTGCTCGAAATTGACGGGCAGATAGTTCCCAACTACGACGCCACCTTCCGGACGATCGAGGAGGGCGAGGTCGTGACCGGCCACGTCGTCCGAATCGACAAGGACGAGGTCCTCGTCGACATCGGCTACAAGTCCGAGGGCGTCATCCCGGCCAACGAGCTTTCGATCCGCAAGTCGGTCGACCCGAACGAGGAGGTCCACCTCGGCGAGGAGGTCGACGCGATCGTCATGACGAAGGAGGATCAGGACGGCCGCCTGATCATGTCCAAGAAGCGCGCCCGCTTCGAGAAGGCATGGCGCCGCATCGAAACCGCCGCCGAGTCAGGCGAGCCGGTCGAGGGCACCGTCATCGAGGTCGTCAAGGGCGGCCTGATCATCGACCTCGGCGTCCGCGGCTTCCTGCCGGCGTCACTGGTTGACATCCGCCGTGTGCCGAACCTCGACGAGTACATGGGCACCAAGATCGAGACCAAGGTCATCGAGCTCAACCGCTCGCGCAACAACGTCGTGCTCTCGCGCCGCGCGGTCCTCGAGGAGGAGCGCAAGGAGGTCCGCCAGCAGATCCTCGACCGCCTGCAGCCCGGCCTCGTCGTGGAGGGCCAGATCTCGAACATCGTCGACTTCGGCGCGTTCGTCGACCTCGACGGCATCGACGGACTGATCCACATCTCAGAGCTTTCCTGGTCGCACGTGAACCACCCGAGCGAGATCCTCACCATCGGTGAGACCGTCAAGGTCAAGGTGCTCGACATCGACCGCGACCGCCAGCGCATCTCCCTGGGCCTCAAGCAGACCCAGGAGGACCCGTGGCAGCGGATCGTCGACACCTACTCCATCGGCGACGAGCTCGCCGGCAAGGTCACGAAGGTCGTCACGTTCGGTGCCTTCGTCGAGATCCTCGACGGCGTCGAGGGGCTTGTCCACATCTCAGAGCTCGCGCCGCACCACGTCGAGAGCCCGCGCGAGATCGTGCACCCGGGTGATGAGATCCGCGTCAAGATCCTCGAGATCGACTCCGAGCGCCGCCGGCTCTCTCTGAGCGCCAAGCGCGTGGAGGACCAGATCCTCCCCGTCTCCCGCCCGGGTGAGGTCGCCGTCGACGCACCTGAGGCCGAGAGCGACGCCGAGGCAGAGGCTTCCGCAGCTCCCGTCGCCGATGCTCCCGCTCCCGAGGCCGAGGCACCGGCCGCAGGGGCAGCCGAGCCGGAGGCAGCCGTCGTCGAGGCACCTGCCGCCGAGGAGGCTCCTGCCGCTGAGCCGGCTCCGGTCTCCGAGGAGGCTCCCGCCGCCGAGGCAGCTCCCGCCGCAGAGGCAGAGACCGAGCCTCAGGCCGCCGACACCGGCGAGCCCGCCGACCCTTCCTGACCCGCCGCCCTCGCTAGACGCCATGGCCGCAGCGGTGCCTTTCGTCGGCCTGACCGGGGGTCTTGGATCGGGCAAGTCGACTGCGCTGGCAGCACTCGCCCGCCTCGGTGCCGCGGTCATCTCCTCAGACGCCGTCGTTCACGAGCTGTACGAGGGTGAGGAGCTCCGCGACGCCGTCGTCGGGCGTTTCGGACCAGAGGTGGCGCCCGGCGGGACCGTCGACCGAGCCGTCCTCGCCGAGCGGGCCTTCGCGACAGACGAGGACCGGGCCTGGCTGGAGAGCATCGTGTGGCCTCTCGTCGGCGCGCGCGTCGCCGCGTGGCTCGAGCAGGCACGCTCGGCCGATCCGGCGCCCCCCGCCGCCGTGGTGGAGGTTCCGCTGCTGTTTGAGGCCGGCCTTCAGGGGATCTACGACGCGACCATCGCGGTGATCTCCGACGAGGAGCTGCGGCGTGCCCGCGCTGGCGCACGCGGCCATGCGGTCGTGGACGAGAGGGCGGCCAGACAGCTCTCCCAAGAGGAGAAGGCGGACCGCGCGACATTCGTGGTGCGCAACGACGGCACCGAGGCCGACCTCGAGCGTGAGCTGTCGGCGGTTCTTGTCAAGCTGGGAGAATGACCCGGTCGCGTCTCGGCACCTTCCTGGCCCTCTGCATCGTGCTGATCTGCGCGGGTGCGCTGGCCGTCGCGCTGAAGCAGCGAACGACGTCCAGCCTCCCGCTCACAGACACGGGCATCATCCGTGCGCAGGCGGCCGAAAAGCACCTTGACCCGGCGCTGATCGCCGCCGTGATCTACGCGGAGAGCAAATTCGAACCACGCCAGTCCTCGGCCGGCGCCGAGGGCCTGATGCAGATCCTGCCGGCGACGGCGTACTACCTGGCCCAGCTCTCGGGCGGCCACAGCTTCACGGCCAGCGACCTGGCGACCCCGAGCGTGAACGTGGCGTACGGCAGCTACTACCTGCGCTACCTGCTCGACCACTACCACGGCAACGAGATGCTCGCCATCGCCGCCTACAACGGCGGACTGGCCAACGTCGACCGCTGGGTCGCGCAGGCCAACGCGTCCGGCAGGGAGCTGACGATCGGAGAAATCCCCTTCCCGGAGACGCGCGAATACGTCCAGCGGGTGCTCAGCGCCCAGCAGACCTACCGCTCGGACTACGCCCAGCAGCTCGGCATCGACTAGCCCCCGGCGCCGCCCCGGGACGGGCTACTGTAGATGGACCGCCCAGCATGCCCGACTTCAAGCTCGACTCCATCTTCACGCCGACGGCCGACCAGCCCAAGGCAATCGACTCGATCGCCGAAGGCATCCTGAAGGGCGAGCGCTTCCAGACGCTCCTGGGGGCGACCGGGACGGGCAAGACGATGACGATGGCCGGGGTGATCCAGGAGGTCCAGCGGCCGACGCTGGTGATCGCCCACAACAAGACGCTCGCCGCTCAGCTCTGCAACGAGTTCCGCACGTTCTTCCCCGACAACGCCGTCGAGTACTTCGTCTCCTACTACGACTACTACCAGCCCGAGGCGTACGTCCCGAGCCGCGACCTGTACATCGAGAAGGACTCGGCGATCAACCAGGAGGTCGATCGACTGCGCCACGCCGCCACCGCGGCGGTGTTCGCCCGCCGCGACGTGATCGTCGTCGCGTCGGTCTCGTGCATCTATGGCCTCGGTTCCCCCGAGACCTATGAGATGAACATGCAGATCCTCAAGCGCGGGGAGATGGTGGACCGCGACGAGCTGCTGCGCAAACTGGTCTCGATCCAGTACACCCGCAACGACACGGTGCTCTCCCGGGGCACGTTCCGCGTGCGCGGCGACACCCTGGAGGTGTTCCCCGCCTACGCCGAGAGCGCCTTCCGGGCCACGCTGTTCGGGGAGGAGGTCGAACGGCTGCAGCAGTTCGACCCGCTCACCGGAGAGCTGATCGCCGACGAACTCGAGCACGTGGCGATCTGGCCGGCCACCCACTACAACGTCAAGGAGGGCACCATCGACGCCGCGGTCGCCGAGATCGGCCGCGAGCTCAACGAGCGCTGCGCCGAACTGGAGGCCGAGGGCAAGCAGCTGGAGTCCCACCGCCTGCGCCAGCGCACCCAGTACGACATGGAGATGCTGCGCGAGGTGGGCTTCTGCTCGGGGATCGAGAACTACTCGCGCATCCTGGACGGCCGCAGGCCCGGCGACAGGCCCTACTGCCTGATCGACTACTTCCCGAAGGACTTCGTCTGTTTCCTGGACGAGTCCCACCAGACGGTCCCGCAGGTCGGGGCCATGTACCAGGGCGACCGCTCGCGCAAGCAGACGCTGGTGGACTACGGGTTCCGCCTGCCGAGCGCGATGGACAACCGCCCCCAGACCTTCGAGGAGTTCCTGTCGATCACGCCGCAGCTCCTGTTCGTCTCCGCCACACCGGGCGAATATGAGCGCACGCGCTCCGGCCGGGTCGTCGAGCAGATCGTCCGCCCGACCGGGATCGTCGACCCACTCGTCGAGGTTCGCGAGACGCGCAACCAGATCGACGACCTGATGAACGAGGTCCGCGTCCGCGTCGAGCGCGACGAGCGGGTGCTCGTGACGACCCTGACGAAGAAGATGAGCGAGGACCTTTCGCAGTATCTGCTCGAGATGGGCTTCAAGACCCGCTACCTGCACTCGGAGATCGACACGCTCGAACGGATCCAGATCATCCGCGACCTGCGCCTGGGGGAGTACGACGTGCTCGTCGGCGTGAACCTGCTCAGAGAGGGCCTGGACCTCCCGGAGGTCTCGCTGGTGGCGATCCTCGACGCCGACAAGGAGGGCTTCCTGCGCGGAGAGACCTCGCTGATCCAGACGATCGGCCGCGCCGCGCGCAATGTGGACGGGACCGTCCTGATGTACGCCGACAAGGAGACCCGGGCGATGCGGGCCGCGATCTCGGAGACCAGCCGCCGGCGCCAGATCCAGCTCGCCTACAACGAGGAGCACGGCATCACCGCCGCCACCATCGTCAAGGGCATCTCCGACATCGCCGAGTTCCTGCAGGCCGAGTCCAAGGTGCCGCGCGGGCGCTCGAGGCGCAAAAAGCGCCAGGGGACGGGGGAGATGCCCGCGCACGAGCTCGAGCGCATGCTCGTCGAGCTCGAGGAGGAGATGATCGCGGCGGCAGACGAGCTGCGCTTCGAGTACGCCGCACAGCTGCGCGACGAGCTGCGCGAGCTGCGCCGCGACCTGCAGCAGATCCGCTCGGAAGAGGCCCCTCCGGAGCTCGGCGCGGCGAGCGAGACCCCCAGCGCCGACATGGCCTAGGATGCCCGCAGTGGAGTTCGATCGGCAGGCAATCGAGCGTCGGGATTTCCCGATCGCCCGTCGGGGATATGACCCGGCGGAGGTCGACGCGCACCTGCGTGCGCTCGGCGCCGAGTTCGAGCAGCTCCAGCGCCACGCCCTGAACGGCGGAGCCGACGTGTCGGTGGCGTCGACCGCCGGGGTTCAGGTTCAGAGCATCCTGGAGGCCGCCGAGGCAGCCGCGGCGGAAATCGAGCGCCAGGCGCTCGAGACCGCGCGCCAGGTGCGCGAGAGCGCGGACCGCGAAGCCGAGGCCACCCGCGAGCAGGCGATCGAACAGGCTCGCGCGCATGTCGCCGCCGTCTCCTCCGTCGCCGCCGTGCTTCTCGAGAGGGTCGGCTCCATGGACGGCGAGGTGACGGCGCTGATCGAGAGCCTGCAGGGCCGGCGCAGGGCGCCTCGCGGTCGACCTGTCAGCCGTGGAGAACGGCATGGGAGAACTTTATGACGCGGCATCCGGGCGCGCGGGAGCCGAGCAGGCCGAGGGCGCCACATTCGAGGCGGAGCTGCGCGAGGCGAGCGCTCCCGTGGCCGCCGAGATAGCCGAGCTTCCCGAATACGAGGAGGCCCCGGCCCAGGAGGCGGCGCCCGGCGACGTCGACGGCGCGCGCCTGATCGCGCTGAACATGGCGCTGAACGGCGAGTCCCGCGCCGACACCGAGCGCTACCTGGCCGAAAACTTCCAGCTCCCGGACAGGACCAAGCTCGTCGACGAGGTCTACGCAGCGATCGACGGCTGAGCCTCCGCCGCCGGCGGGCAGGCGGACCGTTCGCGGAGCGGGTGAGCGCTTTCACCGCGGGCCCGTGGAGCATCGCCGCCGCCGTCTGCGGCGGACCGGCATGCGAACGTCTGTTCGCAGTCATAGAATGGTCATAGATGGCCGCGGGCAACCAGATCGTCGTTTCGGGGGCGAGAGAGCACAACCTAAAGGACGTCTCCCTGACGTTGCCGAGGGACGCCCTGGTCGTGATCACCGGGCTGTCCGGGTCCGGCAAGTCCAGCCTCGCGTTCGACACCATCTACGCCGAGGGCCAGCGCCGGTATGTCGAGTCACTGTCGGCCTATGCGCGGCAGTTCCTCGGGCAGATGGACAAGCCCGACGTCGATTCGATCGAGGGGCTCTCGCCGGCGATCTCGATCGACCAGAAGACCACCTCGCGCAACCCGCGCTCCACGGTCGGGACCGTCACCGAGATCTACGACTATCTGCGCCTGCTGTGGTCCAGGGTCGGTAAGCCGCACTGCCCGATCTGCGGGCGGCCGATAGTCGGGCAGTCCGCCGAGCAGATCATCGACCAGGTCATGGAGCTCGCCGACGGCACCCGCTTCATGGTGCTCGCTCCCGTCGTGCGGGGCCGCAAGGGCGAGTACGGAAAGCTTCTGGAGGAGCTGCGAGCCGACGGGTTCACGCGCGTGAAGATCGACGACCGCGTGAGGATGCTCGAGGAGTCGATCGTCCTGGACAAGCGCTACAAGCACGACATCGCCGTCGTGGTGGACCGGCTGATCATGCGCCACGACGTGCGCTCGCGGCTGGCGGACTCGATCGAGACGGCGGTCGGCCAGGCCGACGGGCTGGTCGAGATAGAGATCGTCGGCGCCGGATCAAGACCCGCCCCGGAGGACCAGGGCGCCGCGCCCAAGGGCGCGAAGGGCACGAAGGGCACACGCGCCTCAGGCGGGCAGATCGTCCCGGGCGCCGAGCCAGAGCCGGGGACCATCTTCACCTTCTCCGAGCGCTTTGCCTGTCCCGAGCACGGGCCCTCGCTGGTGGAGCTCGAGCCGCGCATCTTCTCCTTCAACTCCCCGCACGGAGCATGCGAGCGCTGCACGGGCCTCGGCTCCCAGATGGAGATAGACCCGGATCTGGTGGTCCCCGATCCGGCGCTCTCGATCGCGCAGGGCGCGCTCGCGCCATGGGCGGGGAGCGCCTCCAACTACTACGAGCAGATGACCGAGGCGCTGGCCGAACAGTACGGCGTCGACGTCGACATGCCCTGGCGGGATCTCTCCCAGGAGCAGCGGGACGTGTTCCTGTACGGCACCGAGGGGGAGCCGGTGCAGGTCAGCTACCGCAACCGCTACGGGCGCCGGCGCAGCTACGCCTCGAGGTTCGAGGGCATCATCCGCAACCTCGAGCGCCGCTACCGCGAGACCGACTCGGAGTTCTCGAGGGAGAAGATCGAGGAGTTCATGTCGCTGCGCCCGTGCCCGGTGTGCGAGGGCGCACGGCTGCGCCCCGAGTCGCGGGCGGTGCTCGTCGCCGGCACGCGGATCGAGGATTTCTGCGCGCTGTCCGCCCGCAGGGCGCTCACCTGGCTGCAGGAGGTGGAGCTCTCGGACACCGACCGCCACGTCGCCCGCCTGATCCTGCGAGAGATCTCAGAGCGCCTGCAGTTCCTTGAGAACGTGGGGATCGGCTACCTCTCGATGGACAGGGCTGCCGCGACGCTCTCCGGCGGAGAGGCGCAGCGAATCCGGCTCGCCACCCAGATCGGGTCCTCACTCGTCGGCGTCCTGTACATCCTGGATGAGCCCTCGATCGGGCTGCACCAGCGCGATAACTCGAAGCTGATCGGCACGCTCGAGCGCCTGCGCGACCTCGGTAACACCGTGATCGTGGTCGAGCACGACGAGCAGACGATGCGCGCCGCCGACCATCTCGTGGACCTCGGCCCCGGAGCGGGCGAGCACGGCGGGGAGATCGTGGCGCAGGGAACAGCGGCCGAGGTCGAAGCTGTGCCCGAGTCGCTGACCGGGCAGTTCCTGTCCGGTTCCCGCGTCGTCGACGTGCCCGCCAAGCGCAGGACGCCGAGCGGCTACGTGGAGATCCACGGCGCCTCCCAGCACAACCTGCGCTCGATCGACGTGCACGTCCCGCTCGGCGTGCTGACGTGCGTGACGGGCGTCTCCGGGTCCGGAAAGTCGACGCTCGTGAACGACGTGCTCTACAAGTCCGTGGCGTCGCGGCTGCACCGAGCCCGCGGGCGCTCGGGCGCACATCGCGCGATCGACGGCCTTGACCAGCTCGACAAGATCATCGCGGTCGACCAGTCCCCGATCGGGCGCACGCCGCGCTCGAACCCCGCTACCTACACCGGCCTGTTCGACGTCATCAGGGACCTGTTCTCAAAGACACAGGAGGCGCGCGCCCGCGGATATAAGCCGGGCCGCTTCAGCTTCAACGTCAAGGGCGGGCGCTGCGAGGTCTGCCGCGGCGATGGCCAGATCAAGATCGAGATGCACTTCCTGCCCGACGTGTACGTGCCGTGCGAGCAGTGCCACGGCAAGCGCTACAACCGCGAGACGCTCGAGATCCGCTTCAAGGGCAAGTCGATCGCCGACGTGCTCGACATGCCGGTCGAGCAGGCCCTGCACTTCTTCCAGCACATCCCGAAGATCCGCCGCCGCCTTGAGACACTCGACGCGGTGGGCCTGGGCTACGTGCGCCTGGGCCAGCCAGCCACGACGCTGTCCGGAGGGGAGGCGCAGCGCGTCAAGCTCGCCACAGAGCTCTCGAAGATCGCGACCGGGCGCACGCTCTACGTGCTCGACGAGCCCACCACCGGTCTGCACTTCGCGGATGTCCAGCGCCTGCTCGACGTTCTGCAGCGTCTCGTGGACGCCGGCAACAGCATCATCGTGATCGAGCACAACCTCGACGTCATCAAGTGCGCCGACAGGATCATCGACATGGGCCCGGAGGGCGGGGAGGAGGGGGGGCTGGCGATCGCGACCGGGACGCCGGAGGAGGTCGCCGCCGAGCCGGCCTCGCACACCGGGCAGTTCCTCGCCGAGCTGCTCACGCCCGCGCCGGCTCCCGCCAAGGCGGGCAAACCGCGCCGGCGCCGCGCCAAGATCGCCGCGTGAGGCCGTGAACGAGCTGACCCGACGGCTCCAGCTGTGGGAGCGCAAGTGGCGCTGGTATGAGCGCAACACGCTGCCCTGGAACCGAGCCCGCATCCACTGGGAGCTGATGCGGCGCGAGGCATTCGCGCGCTGGCCCCTGCACGGCAACGTGCTCGAGGCACTCCTGGAGGGACGGCTCGAGCTCGGCCCGGGGGTGCTGATGGAGCCGAACGTCTGGATCACCGCCCCCGGGCAGGCCCGCGTGCGGATCGGAGCGGGCAGCTTCCTGAACATGGGCGTGATGGTTGCCGCCCAGGAGCTCGTGGAAATCGGCGAGCACTGCATGCTGGCCAACGGCTGCTTCGTGTCGGACTCGAGCCACCGCTACAGCGACCCCGAGATGCCCGTCACCTGGCAGGGCTTTGAGACCAAGGGACCCACACGGATCGGCGGCAACTGCTGGCTCGGAGCCCACGTCGTGGTGACCAGCGGAGTCACCATCGGCGAACGCTGCGTGATCGGCGCCGGCAGCGTGGTCACACGCGACATCGAGCCGCACTCGATCGCCGCGGGCGCACCCGCAAAGGTTCTGCGCCGGATCGAGTACGCGCCCGGCGCCGGCGCGAGTGCACGCTGACAGCGCGGCCGCCGGCGCTGTGGCCGTCGTGTAGCAGAAAGGTGAGTTCGGGTTAACTATTCACCTTATCTATGCCACGAATGACCTCGTGGTGTACGAACTTTAGATGGGTTTACACGACCGGGTGCACTGGTTATTCTGGCGTCGCGAAAACTCGATGTGCGCGCGTCGAGTTGTTCACCTAACACTGGGGGTGGGGGATGCTGGGACGTCGAGACATCCTGACGGGGTCGGGCCGCGGGCACGGAGACGGCCAAGCGCGGCCCGCGATCGCGGCTGGCCCGCGGGTTACAGCCCGCGTTGTGCTGCTGGCGCTGGCATCGGCTCTGCTCGCGGCGTGGGTGATCGCGCCGTCCGCGGTGGCTCGGGAGAAGCATCCCAGAGCTCTCGCGAGCGTACCGGTTACCGCCAAGCCGACAAGCGAGATCGCGGCCACGCCCTCGGCGACGCGCCCTCACTGGGCCTGCCCGCGCACACGGTGTCTGGCGATCGTCGATCCCCCCGTCTCACACAAGGGCGGGCGATATGTACTGCCATCGGGCGAGGCGCTGGAAGGTAGCGGGGAAAAAGGCGGCCTCAGCCCCGCTGACCTCGAGTCCGCATACAACATCCCCTCCGCCACCGAATCGACGCAGACCGTCGCTGTCGTGGACGCCGAAGGCTACGCGTCCGCCGAAGCCGACCTTGCCAAATATCGCGAACACTACGGTCTCCCCGCGTGCACGAAAGCGAGCGGCTGCTTCAAACAGCTAAACCTGAAAGGCGAAGAAGCCAACTATCCGGCGGAAGAAAAAGACGGCTGGATGGGTGAGACCGCGCTGGATATGGACATGGTCTCAGCCGCATGCCCGTCATGCCGGATCATGGTGGTGGAGACGCAGGACGAAACACTCGAAGAAGGCATCGAAACCGCCGTCGCGCATGGCGCCACCGAGGTGTCTCTGAGCTTCGGCGGGTATGAGGAATACCTCTGCGCCGCCGGGGCCTGTACGGGCACGATCGCTCGTGAGATTCTCGAATGGTATGAAGGGCTGAGCGACGGCATTCCGATAACGGCAGCCGCCGGCGACGAGGGCTGGGACAACTCCGCATACCCCAACAAAGGGAAATCGCCCTCGTTTCCGGCGTCCATCACGCCGGTGATCGCCGTCGGCGGGACGCGGCTGATCAAGTCCGCCAGTGCTCCCCGCGGCTGGACCGAAAGCGTGTGGGAAGAATCAGGCAGCGGCTGCAGCGCCGCGTGGCCGCAGCCCGGCTGGCAGAGCCCGCTGAACACCGGCTGCCCGCACCGACTAGACAACGATGTCGCAGCCGTCGCGTCGTGCTCCTCACCGGTCTCCGTATACACGGTGGAATACGGCGGCTGGGCGAATCTCTGCGGCACCAGCGCGAGCGCTCCGCTCGTCGCGGGGATCCTCGCGCACGCGAGCGCAGCGGTCCGCTCGGCAGGCGCACGCGCCTTCTATGAAGGCTGGACGATGTTCGACGTCAAGTTCGGGCACAACGCCTTCAGCTGCCCCGTCGTCACCTTCTGCGCGGCCACAGTTGGCTATGACGGACCGAGCGGCATGGGAGAACCCGATGGTGTCCCAGCCTCCGTGAGTCCGTATGTGTCGAAGCTGGAACCCGAAGAAGGCCCTGAAGCGGGCGGAACGACCGTGAAGATCACCGGCAGCGCGTTCGAATCCGGCGACACAGTCAGCTTCGGCGGTACGCCCGCCACGAGCGCCAAAGTCGAATCGCTCACGTCGATGACCGCGGTCTCTCCGCCCGGCATCGGAACGGTGGACGTCACCGTCGCCGGCACCGCCGGCACCTCCCTGCTGCACACCTCCGATCAGTTCACGTACGGGGGCAAGGCGCAGCTTTCCTACAACGGGCCCACCGAAGCGGTCGCAGAAGAGTCGGTTGCGCTTTCGGCGACGATGACTGATCTCAAGACGTCAGCGCCCGTCGCCGGGTACACGGTGAAACTCGCCGTGGGGGCGGAGAGCTGCCAGGCGGTGACCAACGCCTCCGGCCTGGCCTCCTGCTCGGTCCAGATCGGCGACGCGCCGGGGAGCTACAGCGCCACCGCGAAGACCACCAGCGGCTCGGGGTATGCGGAAACGTCGACGAGCGCGCCGTTCACCGTGCGCACGGTGCCTGTGTTCGGCCGCTGCGTGAAGGTGGCGAGCACAAAGGTCGCGGGCAAAACCGTCTATACCGGCAGGTTCACGAGCTCGAAGTGCACCGAAAAAAGCGCGACCCAGACCGGCAAGTATGAATGGCTTGCCGGTCCCGGGCCGAAGAGCAGCTTCACGGTCGCGATGAAACCCTCGGGGTCGACGACGCCGATCAAGCTGGAAACCACCGACAAACACGTTCTCGTGTGCAAAGGCGCCAGCGGCACGGGCAAAGTCACCGGGCTCAAGACGGCGACCATCTCCATAACGCTCAGCGGCTGCACCGACGGTGGCCAGAGCTGCACGAGCTCCGGGGAACCCGGCGTGGTGTCGCTCGGCACCTACAACGGTGAACTGGGGTGGCTCAGCAAATCCCTGAACAAGGTCGCTCTGCGGCTGCGGAGCCCGGGCCTGTACTGGTACGCGGCTTACGAATGCGAAACGGTCTTTGCGTTCCTGGGATCGGCGCCCCCGGTCGACTCGGGCATCCTGCTGCCGGTGACGGCGAACAAGGCCTCCGCGACGGCGACGCTGAAGTTCGGCGAGAAGAAAGGCAAACAGGTTCCTTCAGCGCTCGAAGGCGGTCCCACCGAAGCCTTCGAAGAGGAACGGAACACCCTCGTGGGCGAAGAAGAACTCGCGACAACGACGACGTCGGTCGGGCTTGGCCTGACGCTCGATCAAACCTACGAAGAAATCTACGAGGTCAACACCCTCTACTAGCGGGTGTGCGGGAACGGAGCGCTCTCGCGAGCACTGCGCCGACCGTTTCGCCGGTCGGCGGGTGCGTGACGGTTCGAGCCGCGGCGTCCGGCACCGGCGGCGCGGTGTAGCCTGCGCGCATGGACCTTCAGGAGGCGATGCGATGTGCCCCCACGAGCCGGCGCTTCACGGCCGAGCCCGTCTCGCAGGAGGCCCTCGTCCGGGCGCTGGACTCTGCGCGCTTTGCCCCCAGCGGCGGCAACAGACAGGGATGGCGCGTGCTCGTCGTGCGGGACGCCGGCCTTCGCAAGGGCCTGGCGGAGCTGTATCTGCCGCACTGGCGCGCCTACACGGAGCTGACGGGTGCCGCCAAGGTGCTCGCCGACCCGGGCTCGTTCGACGCGCGGGCCGTGCGCATGATCACCGCGGCCGACGACTACGCCGTGCACCTCGCGGACGTCCCCGTCCACCTGGTGGTCGGCGTCCGGCTCGAGGACCTCGCGGTCACCGACGCGGGACTGGAGCGCCAGAGCATCGTCGGCGGGGCATCGGTCTACCCGTTCGCTCAGAACCTGCTGCTCGCGCTCCGCGCTGAGGGACTGGGCGCGGCCATGACCACGCTGCTGGTCCCGGCCGAGGTGCAGGTCAAGGCGCTGCTCGGGATCCCGGACGGAATCGCGCTGGCGGCGCACATCGGCGTCGGTCATCGCGCCGACCCGTGGCCGAAGCGGCTCGCTCGCAACCCGGTCTCGGACTTCGCCTTCTCTGATCGCTGGGGCGAGCCCCTGGCGGGCGCCTAGCCGCGCAGCTGCGCCTGCAGGTCCGCGAGCTCGGCGGGATCGATCGAGTACGTGTGCTCCGGCCCGGGGTAGCGGCGCGAGCGCACGTCCTCCGCATAGGCGATGACGCCGTCGTTCATCTCCTGCTGCAGGTTGGCGTAGCGCTTGACGAACCGCGGCCCGAGTCCGTCCCGGATGCCGAGCAGGTCATGGAACACCAGCACCTGCCCGTCCGTGGCCGCTCCCGCCCCGATTCCGATCACGGGAACCTCGAGCAGTGGCATCAGCTCCTCGGTCACGGCGCTCGGGATCGCCTCGAAGACGAGCGCGAAGCACCCGGCGTCCTGGAGCGCCAGCGCCTCGGCCGCGATCCGCGCCGCCGCGCCGGCGGTGCGGCCCTGCGCCTTCCAGCCGCCGAGCGCCGTCGAGGTCTGGGGAGTCAGGCCGACGTGCCCCATGACGGGGATGCCGGCGCCGACGATCGCGCGCGCCCGTTTCACAGAGGACTCGCCGCCTCCCTCGAGCTTGACGACGTCGCAGCCGGCCTCCTTGACCATCCTCATGGAGGTTGTGATCGCCTGCTCGTCTGAGATCTCATATGAGCCGAACGGCAGGTCGCCGATCAGCAGCGGGGTCTGCAGCCCGCGGCGGACGGCCCGTGCGAGCACCAGCATGTCCTCAAGCACCACGGGTGTGGTGGCGTTGTAGCCGAGCACCGTGGTCGCGGCGGAGTCACCGACCAGCACGAGATCAACACCGGCCGCCTCCGCGGCGCGTGCGCTCGGGTAGTCGTAGGCCGTCACCATCACGATCGGGTCGCCGAGCCGCTTCTTCTCCATCAGGAGCGGAAGCGTCATCGGCAGGCGCCCAGGGTCGGACGGTGCGTGAACCTTCGGGTGGCTGGACATGGGCTTCCTCTCTGAAGGCAGGTTGACGCCCGCTCAGGAGAGCAGGGTCGCCACCTGCTCGTCGATGGTGATGCTGCGGTCTCTCTGCGCCCCGCCGTCAACGACCGGCTCGAGCGTCACGTTGTCGATCAGGCGTACGGCGCCTACCCTCGCGGCGATCGCCAGCAGGGCGGGCGATCGCAGCTCGGAGACGGGGTCAAAGCTCTCGGGGTCGACCAGGGCTACGTACTCGACCTCGACGCCGGGGCGGTGCACGGCCGCGTTCGCGGCTTCGATCAGGACAGCAGCCGAGCGCTCTCCCTGGGCCGCGAGGCGCGCGGCGGCGTCAAGGGCCGCCGGCAGGGCGAGCGCGGCCGGGCGCTCGCTCTCATCAAGGCGCGCGTTGCGGCTCGACATCGCAAGGCCGTCGGCCTCGCGCACCGTGGGGAGCGCGACGATCTCGACGGGCAGGTTCAGATCGACGGCCAGGCGCCTGATCACAGCCACCTGCTGGGCGTCCTTGCTCCCGAAGTAGGCGACCTCGGGCATCACCATGCAGAGCAGCTTCGTCACCACCGTCGTGACACCCCGGAAGTGCTCGGGGCCGCGAGCGGCGCCCTCGAGGCGCTCGCTGATGCCGAGCACCTCCACCGACGTGGAGAAGCCGTCGGGATAGACCTCCTCGACGCCGGGGGCGAACAGCACATCGGCTCCGGCGTCCTGCGCGAGCTGCAGGTCGCGGGCCTCATTTCGCGGGTAGCGCTCGAGGTCCGAGGCCTCGTTGAACTGTGCGGGATTCACGAACAGGGACACGACCACGACGTCGCACTGCGATCGGGCGCGGCGGATCAGCGAGAGATGGCCCTCGTGCAGGGCTCCCATCGTCGGCACCAGCCCGATGCGCCGCCCGTGACGGCGAGGCTCGGCGAGGTGCGCCCGTAGCTCGTCAACGGTGCGCACGGTGGCCATGCGCGGCGAGGGGGTGGGTTGCTCAGGGCTCATATTCGGTCCAGTTCCAGGCGGATACCGGCGCGAGATCGGGCGAAAAAGAGGGAGCGTTGCAGGGTCCATCCCGAGATATCCCGGTGACGGCCTGCCAGGAATGATATCGCTCTCCAGGGCGTTTTGGAGGACTAGCTGTTGTTCCTAGGCACGTTGGTCAGTTGGTGTAGACGTGCGCCGGGCGGCTTGTGGCTGAGCGAGCCGTGTGGTCTTGTGAAGTTGTAGTGGGTGAGCCAGCCTGGGAGTGCTGCGGTTCGCTCTGTGGAGCTGCCGTAGATCGCTCCGTAGGCCCAGCGGCGGGTCAGGGTTTGGATGAATCTCTCGGCCTTCCCGTTGGTGCGGGGCCGGTAGGGGCGGGTGAAGAGGTGGCGGATCCCGTGCTTTTGGAGCTCGATCGCGTGGACCTTGGAGCGGTAGCACGATCCGTTGTCGCTGAGCACCCGCTCGACGGTGATGCCTAGCGAGGCGAACCATGCGACGGCACGCCGGAGGAAAGCAGCGGCTGTTGGTCCTTGCTCGTTGGCGAGCACCTCGGCGTAGGCCAGGCGTGTTGCGTCATCGACGGCGACATGCACGAACTCCCAGCCCGTGCCACCCAGGCGCTTAGGGCCCACCTTGAACTGGCTTGAGCGGTTCCCGCTGACGCGATGGCCAGCGCCACGCACGCTGATGCGCCCAAGCTTCTTGATGTCCAGGTGCACGAGCTCGCCGGGCCGCTTTCGCTCATAGCGGTTCGCGGGCTCCGCTGGCAAGAGCCTTGAGCGCTTGCCCAACCCGATGCGTTTCAGGACGGCCGACACCGTCGAGAGCGCCATCGAGAGGACCTCAGCGATCTCTGCCGCGGTCATATGCAGCCTTCTGAGCGCCTCGATCGCTTCAGTCCGCTCTGCCGGTGTGCGATGCGGAATGTGCCTGGGCGCCGAGGAGCGATCCAACAGTCCCGCGTCTCCTTCCTCGCGCCAGCGCGCGAGCCATCGATAAGCCGTCCGCTCGCTCACGCCGGCCGCCAGCGCAGCCTCCGAGAGAGAGTAATCACGACCTTCGATCCGCTCAACGAGCAGCCGCCTGCTGTTCGGACAGGACCGAGCATTACCGTGCAGCTTCATCCGGTGTCCTCCTTGGGTCTGGGGGCTTCAGCACCGCCCAGCCTCCAAGGAGGCCCGGATGTCTACTGACCAACGTGCCTAGGAACTACAACTAGCTCACCAGGCGTCGACGTGCGGGCGCTTCTTGCCTGCGCGCTCCCACCAGGCGCCCGAATGGGCGTCGAACAGGGTCGAGATCCAGCGCCGTGAGTCCACGGGGTCGATGACGTCGTCGATCTCCCCGTAGGCGGCCATGTTCATGCCCTGGCCACGCTCATACGCGCTCGCGACAGTCTCCTGGTAGATGCGCTCGCGCTCGTCGGGATCCTCGATCGCCTCGAGCTCGCGTCTCATGCCCAGGCGCACGGCCCCCTCGAGCCCCATGGCCCCGAACTCGGATGTCGGCCACGCCACGGTGAACAGCCCTGCCTTGAAGCCTCCCCCGGCCATCGCCTGCGCGCCGAGCCCGTAGCCCTTGCGCAGAACGATCGTGCCGGTTGGAACGCTCACGTTCGCCCCGGCGAGGAACAGCCGCGCGAAGTGGCGGACCGTCCCGGTGCGCTCGGCGTCGGGCCCGACCATGAAGCCAGGGGTGTCGCAGAGGAACAGCACAGGAAGCTCGAAGGCATCGCACAGCTGCAGGAAGCGGGCGGCCTTGTCCGCCGAGTCGGCGTCGATCGCGCCGCCCAGATGCGTCGGGTCGTTCCCGATCACGCCCAGCGGCCTGCCGTCCACGCGCGCGAGCGCGGTCAGCATCCCGGCCCCGAAGCCGTCGCGAAGCTCCAGCACCGATCCCTCATCGAAGAGCGCACGCACGACGCTGCGCACCTGGTAGACGCGCTTGCGCTGCTGCGGGATCAGCTCGCGCAGCAGCGCCTGGTCAGGCACCGGCCCCGGCTCGGCGGGGCCGCGGAAGTAGGAGAGATAGCGCCGGGCGGCCGCCACGGCAGCGGCCTCGTCCGCGACGCGCAGGTCAACGACGCCGTTTGCGTGCTGCACGTCGATCGGGCCCACCTCGCCCGGCTGGTAGACGCCCAGGCCGCCCCCCTCGATCATCGCGGGGCCGCCCATGCCGATGCTCGAGTCCTCGGTCGCGATCACGACGTCGCAGCAGCCGAGGAGCGCCGCGTTGCCGGCGAAGCAGTAGCCCGAGGCGATGCCCACAAGCGGGACGCGGCCGCTCAGGCGGGCGAACAACTCGAACGCGCGGCAGTCCAGCCCGGCCACGATCGGCATGTCGACATCGCCGGGGCGCCCGCCGCCGCCCTCCGCGAACAGGACCACCGGCAGCTCACGGCGCTCGGCGATCTCGAACAGGCGGTCCTTCTTGAGGTGGTTGCGCATGCCCTGCGTGCCCGCCAGGACCATGTAGTCGTAGGACATCACCACGCACCGGCGCCCGTCGACCTCGCCGATGCCTCCGACCAGGCCGTCCGCGGGCGTCCGCTCGATCAACTCCTCGCGGGAGCGCCTGCGCTCCTGGGCCGCGAACAGCAGCGGCCCGTACTCCACGAACGTGCCGTCGTCGACGAGGTCCGCGAGGTTCTCCCTGGCGGTGCGTTTGCCCGTCGAATGCCTGCGCGCCACGGCCTCTGTCCGCGCGTCGTCAAGGCCGCCGGCATGGCGCGCGAGCACCGCGCGCAGATCCTGGCGCTCCTCGCCATGCACGCGCTCGGCCGCGGGCGCCATCGCCTGCGATGAGCCGCTTGAGGCCTCGATGCTCATCAGGAGCTGGCCCTCCTGCACCGCGTCGCCGACCGCCACCTCGACGGCACTGACCGTGCCGCCCGCCTCCGCCAGGACCTCGTGCTCCATCTTCATGGCCTCGAGCACGACGATCGCCTCGCCCTCCAGGACGGACTCCTGCGGGCGCGCGATCTGCACCACGACACCCGCGAAGGGCGCCGTCAGTTGATGCTCGGCCGATCCGCTCACCGGCAGATCATCCCCGAACGCGCCCGGGCGGCGCTGTGCGGGCGCGGGCGGCGAGGAACTACCATCCCGGCGGTGTCACCCGGGGAGAGCACCAGCGACGCCTCCGAGCGTCGCGAGGCCCTGAAGGAGGTCTTCGCGCGCGCACGGGTGTGCACGCGCTGCCCGGAGCTGGCCTCGACGCGCAAAACGGTGGTCTTCGGCGCGGGTGACGCCGATGCCGAGCTCATGTTCATCGGCGAGGCCCCCGGTGCCAGCGAGGATGAGCAGGGCCTGCCCTTCGTCGGGCGGGCCGGGAAACTGCTGGAGAGCCTGCTCGTGGAAATAGGTCTGAGCCGCCCCGAGGTCTTCATCGCGAACGTGCTGAAGTGCCGGCCCCCCGGCAACCGGGACCCACAGCCGGTCGAGATCGAGAACTGCCGCGACTACCTGCTCAGCCAGGTGGATCTGATCCAGCCGGCCGTGATCTGCACGCTGGGCAACTTCTCCACCAAGCTGCTCCGCGGCGACCCGACGGGAATCACGCGGCTGCACGGGCAGCCGGAGGTGATCACGCTCGGCCGTCGCAGCGTCAGGCTCTATCCGATCTACCACCCGGCTGCGGCCCTGTACACGCCGCGGATGCTCCAGACGCTCCGCGAGGACTTCGCGAGGCTGCCGGAGCTGCTGGCCCTCGGCCCGCCTGAACAGGCTGCTCAGCCGCCCGCCGAGATCCCCGAGCCCGAGCCCGAGCCCGAGCCCGCGGCAGGCGAGGAGGGCGGGGCGGAGGACCAGCTGGGCCTGTTCTAGCGCGCCCTGGACGCTGCTCCGAACTTTTCCGCAGGACTTTATCCCTGCAAATGGAGGGTTTTAGAGGTGCTCGGCGAAAGAACTGTCCAGGACCGCTAAAGGGCTGCACGGCCGCTGCCGATGAAGGTCCTGTCTCCATCCCTCCAGTAGCACCAGGCCGGCCCGCGTCCCTATCTCCCGCGGGCCGGCCTTTTTTTGCGCCCGTCACGTGTGCGCCAGGCTCTAGAGTCTGCGGGTGATCGTACGCAGTCTGGAAACGAACGGTCCAGGGGAGACCGAATCGCTCGGAGCGCAGCTCGCGGGAGACCTGCGTGACGGCGACGTGGTGCTCGTGCGCGGCGAACTAGGCGCCGGAAAGACCACGCTGGTGCGGGGCGCCGCCCGCGCTCTCGGCGTCGCGGGTCCCGTCACGAGCCCGACCTTCAGCATCGGCCACCGCTACCACGCTCGCGACGTGCTGGTGACGCACCTGGACCTCTACCGCCTGGGCGGCCTGCAGGAGGAGGAGCCCGAGCTGCTCGCCGACTATCTGGGCAGCGGCCGGATCGCATTCGTGGAGTGGCCGCCCGACAGCGAGCGCGAACTCGAGGGCGCCCGCCTGACCATCACGCTCAGCCACGCCGGCGGGGAGCGCAGACGCGTCGAGGTCGAAGAGCCGGGGCTCAAGGAGAGCGCAAGCCGATGATCGTGCTCGGCATGGACACCGCCACAGCGGCGACATCGGTGGCGCTCTCGCTGGCTGACGGCACGACCCTGAGCGCGCGCGATGACCCGGCGCCGGGCGAGCATCCCGGCCACGCCACCCGGCTGCTGCCCATGGCGGCCGACCTGCTCGAGCAGGCCGGCGTGCGGTGGACGCAGCTCGAGCGGATCGCCGTCGGGGTTGGGCCGGGAACATTCACGGGGCTGCGGGTCGGCGTCGCGACGGCCCGCGGTCTGGCGCAGTCGCTGTCGCTGCCCCTGGCCGGCTTTTCGAGCCTCGGGGCGCTCGCGCACGCCGTTTTCGCCGAGGATCCGGCTCCCGCCGACAGGGTCCTGTCGGTGATCGACGCGCGCCGCGCAGAGGTGTTCGCGGCCGTCTACGACCGTGCTCCCGGGGGCGGGCTGCAGCAGGCGGCGCCTCCGCGGGCCGTGGACCCGGGCTCGCTCGGTGCCGTCCTGCTCGAGGCCGGCTTCCCGGGCGGCGCCGGCCGCGTCATCGCGGTCGGCGACGGCGCGGTCCGCTACAGGGCGCAGATCGGAGAGGATCTCGCCCATATGCCGCCGGACGACAGCACCCTCCACCTCGTCAGCGCCGGCGCCGGCTGCGAGCTCGCCATCAGCGCCCCGGCCGGTGAGCCCTCGGCGGTGCTGCCGGACTACCGCCGGCGCCCGGACGCCGAGATCACGCTCGCCGCCGCAGGGGGACCGCCGCGATGAGCAGCAGGGCGGATGACCGCGAGGAGGTCGCCGGCTCGCCGGCGGTGCAGATCAGGCCGCTGGCCTATCCCGATCTGCCTCAGGTGATCGCAATCGAGCGGCGGGTCTTCCCGACCCCATGGTCGCTCGCGATGTTCGTGCTCGAGCTCTCCAAGCAGTCGGGGATCTGCCTGGCCGCGGAATCGGAGGGCCGCCTTGTCTCCTACCTGATCTGCTCGCGCTACGACACGGTCTGGCACATCATGAACGTGGCGGTCGACAGCGACCATCAGCGTCAGGGCCTGGCCTCCGCGATGCTCGCGGAGCTTTACGAGAGGGCCGGCGATCCCGAGGCGCGCTTCACGCTGGAGGTGCGCAGGTCCAATGCCGTCGCGATCCACCTCTATGAACGCGAAGGGTTCAGGGCCGCCGGCCTGCGCAGGCGCTACTACCAGGACAACGGCGAGGACGCGCTCGTGATGTGGCGGACTCCGGCGACGCTCGCCGGATCGCTCGACGACGTCCCGAACCCCGGGCCGCCATGACGGTCCTCGCAGTGGAGAGTAGCTGTGATGACACCTGCGCGGCTGTCATCGACGCCGGCGGGGCGATCCTGTCCAATGTGATCTCCTCCCAGCACGCGCATGAGCGCTTCGGCGGGGTCGTGCCGGAGATCGCCTCCCGCCACCATCTGGAGCTGGTCAACCTCGTGATCGAGCGGGCGCTGAGCGAGGCAGGACGCGAGCTCGCAGATGTCGAGCTCATCGGTGCCACCCAGGGCCCCGGGCTGGTGGGCGCGCTGCTGGTGGGGTTCTCCAGCGCCAAGGCGCTCGCCGCCGCCAGGGAGCTGCCCTTCGCCGCCGTCGACCATCTGCAGGGGCATGTGGCCGCGAACTTCCTGACCGCGGAGGGAGAGGGCCCGTTCGAGCCCCCCTTCCTGTGCCTGATCGCGAGTGGGGGGCACACGCTGCTTGCCCACGTCACCGACATGGACGGGTTCGAGGTGCTCGGCCGCACGCTCGACGACGCAGCCGGAGAGGCGTTCGACAAGGGTGCGCGGATGCTGGGCCTCGGCTACCCGGGCGGCGCCGCGCTCGAGCGCCTGGCGGCGGGCGGCGACCCCGAGGCCTACTCATTCCCGGGCTCCTCGTCGGACACGGGACGAAACGGGCGCGGGCCGCGCCACAAGGCATTCGCGCAGGGCCTTGACTTCTCGTTCGCCGGGGTCAAGACCGCCCTGCTGTATGTCGTGCGCGAGCTGACCGAGAGCGAGCTGGCCGACCGCGCCGCCGATCTCGCGGCGTCCTACCAGCGGGCGATCGTCGACGCCCTGATCGCCCGCACCGAGCGGG
This sequence comes from uncultured Solirubrobacteraceae bacterium, assembly GCA_963787115.1. GTDB lineage: Bacteria > Actinomycetota > Thermoleophilia > Solirubrobacterales > Solirubrobacteraceae > Palsa-744. The sequence goes on along the minus strand of CAWBBS010000017.1, from coordinate 38,756 downwards.
CGCTCGAGCGCACCGGCCTCGATCGCGTCGCTCTCGGCGGAGGGGTCGCCGCCAACGGCGCGCTCAGAGACAGGTTCAGCCTGCTCGCGGCCCATGTGCATGTGCCCGAGCGCGCGCTGTGCACAGACAACGCCGCGATGATCGCCAGCGCGGCGCGCTTCAGCGAGCACCTGACCTACCCGGACTACCTCGGCCTAGACGCCTACGCCACCGGCGAACGCCTGCGATGACTGTGCTCACCGTGTACTCCAGGCCCGGCTGCCATCTGTGCGAGGACGCGGTGGAAGGTCTGCGCAGGATGCAGGGCGAGATCGACTTCGAGCTGCAGGAGCTCGACATCTCGAGCGATGAGTCCCTGCACAGGGCCTATTTCGACCGGATTCCTGTCATCAGCCTCGACGGTGAAGAGCTCTGCGAATACTTCCTGCATGAGGCGCTGGTGCGCGAGCGTCTAGAGTCACGGCGATGAGCCCGGGCCAAACATCCGCAGGCGCGCTCAAGGATAGCGACGGCGTCATCTCCGCCGAGCGCCTCTCCCTCGGAGTTGCCGCGCGCCTGTCCAGGTACCTGCAGGTGCTCACGCAGGCAAAGAAGATGGGCAAGGAGACCATCTCCTCCCAGGAGCTCTCGGACTACACGCACGTCAACTCCACCCAGATCCGCCGTGACCTGTCGGGTTTCGGCAAGTTCGGCAAGCGCGGCGTCGGCTACAACGTCGAGGCGCTCGTCTCGCAGATCCGCAAGATCCTGCGCACGGCCGGCCAGCACAACATCGCGCTGATCGGCGCTGGGCACCTCGGGAAGGCGATCGCGTCCTCGGAAATCTTCGCCGACCACGGTTTCCGGGTCGTCACGATCTTCGACATCGACGATTCCAAGGTCGGCACGAAGGTGGGCGCCCACGTCGTCCGCCACATCGACGACCTGCGCCAGGTCGTCGAGGATGAGGACATCGTCGTCGGCGTGCTCGCGGTTCCCGGACAGGCGGCCCAGGGGCTTGCCGACGAGCTCGTCAGGGCGGGCGTGAAGATCATCTTCAACTACTCGGAGTCGCTGCTCGACGTTCCGCCAGAGGTGACGGTGCACACCTCCAGCCCCGCGGTCGATCTGCTCTACGCGCTGTACTTCTACCTGACCTGAGGGTTCGCCCGCAGGTCAGCCCGCACCCGGAATACCCACCTCAGCACTTGCAAATCCGCTACGAATGAGCCTCGACCTCGATCAAGCCGTCGTGACCTTCGAGCAGTCGACCGACTTCACCGTCGGCGTCGAGGAGGAGTTCGCGATCCTGGATTCCGCCACCCTTGACCTGACCCCCGGCTTTGAGGGCCTAAGGGCCGACTCCGAAGCGGATCCGGTCCTGTTCGAGGCGGTCGCAGGGGAGCTGATCTCCTCGGAGATCGAGATCATCTCCGGCGCGGGGCGCAACCTGCAGGACGCGCTCACACGCCAGCACGAGCGCTGCGTGCGGCTGTTCGAGCTGGTCGCGCGCAAGGGCCTGGCGCTCGGCGCGACCGGAACCCATCCGTGGGCGGACTACCGCGAGCAGCCGATCATCGATACCGAGCACTACCGGCGCGTGGCGGAGGACCTGCGGTATGTGGCGTGGCGCAACAACACCTTCAGCCTGCACGTGCACATGGGCATCCGCGACATCGACAGGGCGATCAAGGTCTGCGACAGGCTGCGACCGGTGCTGCCGCTGCTGCTCGCGATCTCGGCCAACTCGCCCTACCTGGACGGCCGCGACAGCGGTCTGCATTCCGCCCGCACCCAGAGCTTCACCAAGAGCTTCCCCCGCTGCGGCGTCCCGGATGCGTTCGGTGGCTGGGATGCCTACCGCGAGTACATCGAGTTCCTGATCCGCGTGAACTCGATCGTCGAGTTCACGCAGGTGTGGTGGTCGGTGCGCCCGCACTTCAGCTTCGGGACGGTGGAGGTGCGGATCTGCGACGCCCAGGGCACCGCGCAGGAGTCGGACGCGCTCGCGGGGCTGATGGCCGCGTGCATCGCCCAGGCCGCCCGCGACATCGACGAGGGCGTCCCCTTCAGCGACCCTGAGCCGCGCCTGATCGAGGAGAACATGTGGCGCGCGATCCGCTTCGGCATGGACGGGAAGCTCATCGACCTCGAGCGGGAGGTCGAGTACCCGGCGCGCGAGGCGATCGAGCGGCTCGCCGCCTGGAGCGCCCCGATGCGAAGCGAGCTCGCGATCGAGCCGGTGTTCCCAGAGCTGAACGGTGCGCAGCGCCAGCGTCGCATGATCGACGCCGGGGCTTCCCGCGAGGAGGTCTACGCTGCTGTTGTGAACGAGACCAGGGAGAGCTACTCCGGGAGGGTGCGCGTATGAGCGAGCAGGACACGCAACAGGAGCCGGGGCCGGCGAACGAGCCCACCGAGGAGGAGCTCCGCGCCGCCTACGAGGCAGAGCTGAGCCGGATAACGGTCACGGACATGATCGCCCAGGCGCTGGTCTCGCTCCTGAACATCGGCGCCTTCAGGCTTGCGCCGCCGAGCCCGGAGGGAGGGCCGGACGCGCCGGCGGGTCAGCGCGACCTCGGCCAGGCACGCGACGCGATCGACGCCGCGATGGCCCTGCTCAGCATCCTCGAGCGCTCGATACCCCAGGACGTGGCGCCGCTCCGCGACGCTCTCTCACAGCTTCAGATGGCCTATGCGCGCGAGGCGCAGGGCGCCCCCGCACAGGCAGCCGCAGGCGAGAAGCCGGCCGGTGCGCCGGCGCCGCAGCCCCCCGCCGGCGCAGCGGACGAGGAGGGTCCGGGCCCGGCGGAGTCGAGCGGCCGGCTGTGGGTTCCGGGTCGCTGAGCGGCCCCGGGGCAGCCTTTCGCTGGCGGGCACGATAGACTCCGCCCGCGCTTGCACCGGATTACCGCTCGTTCCTGAGCGATCCGGCCGACAAGCGTGCGCGCGACATATCCTCGCGCGGCACGCAAATTACACCGCGGAGGATTTCTCTTGAGCAGCTTTCTGACGAACCATGGGGTCGTCGTCGCCCTTGTTTGTGCGGCGTGCGCCGTTGTCTACGGCCTCGTCACCACGCGTTCCCTGCTCGCGCTTTCACCTGGCAATGAGCGCATGCAGTCGATCTCGCATGCCGTTCAGGACGGCGCGCGCGCCTACCTGAACCGCCAGTACTTCACGATCGCCTGTGTCGGGGTGGTGGTGTTCATCGCGCTCATCTTCATCCAGAACATCGCGGTCGCCTGCGGATTCCTGATCGGCGCGATCCTCTCCGGATCCGCCGGCTACATCGGCATGAACGTGTCGGTGCGCGCCAACTCCCGTGTGGCGGAGGCCGCCCGCGGCGGCGTCTCGCCGGCCCTGCAGGTCGCCTTCAGGGGCGGCGCGATCACCGGCCTGCTCGTGGTCGGCCTCGCCCTGATCGGCGTCGCGGGCTACTACGGCCTGCTCACCGCGGTCTTCGGCGAAACCGAGAAGAGCGCCGTTGACGCGCTAATCGGCCTCGGCTTCGGTGGCTCGCTGATCTCGGTCTTCGCAAGGCTCGGAGGCGGCATCTTCACCAAGGCCGCCGACGTCGGCGCAGACCTGGTCGGAAAGGTCGAGGCCGGGATTCCCGAGGACGACCCGCGCAACCCCGCCACGATCGCCGACAACGTCGGCGACAACGTCGGCGACTGCGCCGGCATGGCCGCCGATCTGTTCGAGACCTATGCCGTCACCGCCGTCGCGGTGATGCTCCTCGGCGTGCTGACCTTCAGCTCGGTCGACTCGGCGCGTGTCGTGCTCTACCCGCTCGTGCTGGGCGGGGCGGCGATCATCGCCTCGATCATCGGCACCTTCGCGGTTCGCTCCAAGGCCGGCAACGTCGAGCGCGCCCTCTACCAGGGGCTGATCGTCTCCGGCGTCATCGCCGCGGCCGCGTTCGCGCCCATCACCTACTGGATGATGAACAACCTCAACTTCAAGGTCGTCGGCAACCAGGTCAACCCGCCGAGCTGGGGCAAGTTCTACCTCTGCGCGCTGATCGGCATCGCGGTCACGGCGCTCCTGTTCGTGATCACCGACTACTACACCTCGACACGCTTCTCGCCCGTCAAGAAGACGGCCAAAGCGTCCCTCACGGGCCACGCCACCAACATCATCCAGGGCTTCGGCTCCGGGCTGCAGGCGACCGCGCTCCCGGCGCTGGTCCTCGTGCTCGGGATCCTCGGCGCCTGGAAGCTCGCCGGCGGAGGCACCACCGGCATCTACGGCGTCGGCGTCGCGGTCATGGGCCAGCTGTCGCTGACGGGCCTGATCGTCGCACTCGACGCGTTCGGTCCGATCACGGACAACGCGGGAGGGATCGCCGAGATGGCGGACCTTCCCGAGGAGGTTCGCAACGTGACCGACCCGCTCGACGCGGTCGGGAACACGACCAAGGCCGTGACCAAGGGTTACGCGATCGGCTCGGCCGTGATGGCGGCCGTCGTGCTGTTCGCCGGCTTCCGCGAGGAACTCATCGAGAAGACCCATGAAATCACCCTGTTCGGCATCAACGAACCCCCGGTCCTGATCGGTCTTCTGATCGGAGGCCTGATGGTCTGCCTGTTCGCCTCGCTGTCGATGGAGGCCGTCGGCCGCGCCGGCGGCGCCGTCGTCGAGGAGGTGCGCCGCCAGTTCCGCGAGCACCCCGGGATCATGGACGGCACCGAACAGCCCGACTACGCGACCTGCGTTGACATCGTGACCAAGACCGCTCAGCGCGAGATGATCCTCCCGTCGCTGCTCCCGATCGGCCTCACCGTGATCGTCGGACTCATCGACGTGCAGGCGCTCGGCGGCCTGCTGATCGGCGTCATCGTCGTCGGGTTCTTCTTCGCGGTGCTGATGACCGCGGGCGGTGGCGCGTGGGACAACGCGAAGAAGCTCATCGAGGACGGCGCATACGGCGGCAAGGGCTCGGACGCACATGCTGCGTCGGTCACCGGCGACACCGTCGGGGACCCCTTCAAGGACACCGCCGGGCCGGCGATCAACCCGATGATCAAGGTCGCGAACATCGTCGCGATCCTCATCATCCCGCTCATCACCTGATTCGAGGCGGCGATGCGCGCGAACGTGCGCGACACGGCCATCAGAGGGGGCGCCGCCGGCGTCCCCTCGATGCGTAAGCTCAATTGAGATGAATGGAACGGTTCACCGGACTGGCACGTTCGTGCTGTCGCTGATGATGGCGGTGATCGGCCTCGCTCTCATGACCCAGGCCATCACCGGTGCGGGCGTCATCTCCCCCCGGATGATCCTAGGCCTGCTGTTCGTGGCGGCGGGGGCACTGAGGATCTACCTGGAGATCCGCAAAGGAAGGCAGACGTGAGCGACGGAGACGGTCCCTCGGGAAACGGTGCGGGCGCTGTGGACGGGAGCGAGGAACACACGGGCGCTCATCACCCGCATCTGACGGAGGAGATCAGCGCGCGCTCGCGCGTGATCGCCAGGCGGAGCGTCGGCTCGCCGATCCTGTTCTCGATCATCTACTCGTCGCTCGCGAGCGCGATCTACTTCTCGCTCGGGGTGATCGCGGGCCATGCCCTCGGCCTGACGCCGGTGGTGTTCCTGATAGCCGCGGGCATGTTCACGCTCACGGCCTTCACGTATGTCGAGGGCGCGTCCCTGCACCAGGAGAGGGGAGGCTCGACCGTCTTCGCCCGCTATGCCTTCAACGAGCTCATCAGCTTCATCGCGGGCTGGGCGATCCTCCTGGACTACGTGATCCTGATCGCGGTCACCACCTACTCCGCCACGCAGTACCTGCAGACGTTCTGGAGCCCGCTGGGCCATAGCCGCGAGGCCCTGGGTCTGTCGCTCGCGTTCATCACGCTGGTGGTGCTGCTGAACATCCGCGGCTTCAGCCCCAGGCGCGCACGCCGGATCGGGATCATCGTGGCGGGGGACCTGGCGCTGCAGGCCTTCATCGTCGTTCTCGGCCTGGCGCTGTTCTTCAACCCGCACACCCTGGTCGACCCGATCAACCTCGGGACCTCGCCGACGTGGGGGAACCTCGTCTTCGCGCTCACGATCGCCGTGATCGCCTTCACCAGCCTGGAGTCGGCCTCGGGGCTGGCCGGCGAGGTGCGGATAGGCAAGAGCGGCCTGAAGCGCATGGTCGCCAGCATGACCGCCACCGTCGTGTTCCTGTACGTCGGCATCGCGCTGGTCGCCGTGACGGCGCTGCCGGTCGTCAACGGCCAGACCGAACTCGCGGGCAAGTGGCTGAACGCCCCGATGATCGGGGTCGTCGAACAGGTCCACCCGCACTGGCTGCAGCAGACGCTCGTCTACCTGGTCGCGGCGCTGGCCGCCATCACCCTGCTGGCAGCCGCGAACTCCGCCATGCTCGGCCTCTCGCGCCTGGCCTACTCGCTCTCCACCAACCGCCAGATCCCCAGCGGGCTGGGCAGACTGCACCCGGAGCGATCCACGCCCTACGTGCTGATCATCCTGGCGGGCATCCTCGCCGCGGGCCTGGTCATACCCGAGGACCTCGACTTCCTGGTCGGGATCTACGCGTTCGGGGCGACGATCGCGTTCACGATCGCCCATCTGTCGGTGATCAAGCTGCGCTACAGCGAGCCGGACCGCAAACGCCCCTACAGGATCCCGTTCTCGGTCAAATACCGCGGGGCCCAGCTGCCTCTGCCCGCGGTGCTTGGCGCGTTCATCTCGGCAGCCGGCTGGGTGGCGGTGATGATCGTCCACGAACCCGCTCGCTACGTGGGAATCGGCTGGATGCTCGCTGGGCTGCTGCTCTATGTCGTCTACCGCCGCGCGGATGAAACCTCGCTCTTCCGGCGGGTCACCGTATCGCCGAAGGTCCTCAGCTCAGAGCCGGTGCGCGAGCGGGACTACGGCTCCGTTCTGGTGCCGCTGTTCGGGACCGACCTCGACGACGACATCGTGCAGACCGCTGCGCTGCTGGTCGCCGGAGAGCGCAGCGACGAGGCCGAGATCGACGAGGCGACGATCGAGGCGCTGTGGGTGTTCGTGATCCCGATGTCGCTGCCGCTCGACGCGAGCCTGCCGGATGCCCAGATCAAACACGCCCGCCAGGTTCTGGCGCGGGCAAAGGCGGTGGGCGAGGAGTACACGGGGGTCTCTGTCGCCACGGCGACGGTCCGCACCCGCAGGGCAGGCTTCGCGATCGTGGATGAGGCGCGGCGCCGGGGCGTGGAGGCGATCGTCCTCGGCGCCGAGGAACCGTCGCTGATCCGCGGAGGAGCCCGGCTGGGAGGCCGCGGGGGCCCGCTGGAGTCCTATGTCGGCGACATCACCAAGTACGTGGTCAGCAAGGCGGAGTGCCGTGTCATCGTCACGGCCCCCGCGGCGCGGGACTCCGCGGTGGAGCTGGCGCGCCGAGCGAATCGCCCGGGCGCCCCGATCGTCTAATCTGGCCCCTGTGCAATTCCCTGGAGAGCAATGTTCGTACTGATCGTCGGCGCAGGACGCGTCGGGTCGGCCGTCGCCAAGTCAGCACTGGCTTCTGGACATGAAGTGTCGGTGCTCGACGCCGATCCGCTCTCGCACGAGCGGCTCGACGCTGGGCAGACCCAGAGCTGGGAGGACGCCAACGGCCAGTTCACGGTCGGGACGGCGCTCGAGATCGACGCCCTCATCCAGGCCGGGATCGAGCGTGCGGACGTCTTCATCGCCTCGACGGCGGGCGATAACACGAACCTCGTGATCGCCCAGATCGCCCAGCGGCGATTCGGTGTCGAGAAAGCGATCGTGCGCGTGATGGACCCCGCCCGCGCGGACTGGTACCGCCAGCAGGGCCTGCACACGATCTCGCCCACCAAGCACGCGATCGAGATGTTCGAGAACGCGCTCTCACCGGAGGCTGCATAGGCATGTACGCGGTGATCGCGGGAGCCGGGAAGGTCGGGCGCAACCTGGCGCGCGAGCTGATCTCAAAGGAACACGAGGTCACGCTCATCGAGTGCAGCCGAGCGCGCTACCTCGCGCTCGAGGAGGAGTTCGAGCACGCCATCCAGTACGGGGACGCCACCGAGCTGTGGGTGCTCGAGCGCGCCGGCATGCAGCGCGCCGACCTCGCCATCGCCGTCAGCGGCGACGACGAGGACAACATGCTCTTCTGCCAGGTCGCAAAGGAGAAGTATCTCTGCGACCGTGTCATCGCCCGCGTCAACAACCCCCGCAACCACGAACACTTCCGGCTGCTCGGGATCCAGCCCGCCGTTTCGGCCACCGACCTGATCCTGCGCCTGATCGAGCACGAGGTGCCCCGCTACGGCTTCGTGCACCTGCTCGAGCTGGAAGAGGAGCGCCTGGAGATCATCGAGCTCGAGGTCACCGAGGACGCCTCCGTGGTGGGCAGCCGCGTGTCGGAGATACCGCTGCCCGAGGGCAGCCTGGTGATCTCGGTCCTGCGCGGGGGCGCGGGCTTCGTCCCGCGGCCCGACAGCGTGATCGAGGCCCACGACGAGGTGCTGATCGTGCTCGACACGGCGCTCGAGGCCGACATCACCGCTCTCTTCTCGCCGAACATCCGCCCGGCCACGGCCTGAGGCGGCGCCGGCAGGGGCGGAGCCCTGCGCAGTTGGGTTGACTATCCTTGCAGGGTCAGTCCGGGATGGTGTAATTGGCAACACGCGACACTCTGGATGTCGAATTTGGGGTTCGAGTCCCTGTCCCGGAGTAGCGATCTGCCCCGCTAACGCGGGGCTTTTCGCGTTCTGATGTCGCCGCCGCGATTGCTCTCCCGCCCGCTCGTCAGGCTCTTTGCGTCGAGGCCTACGGCTTGCGTCACACCGTCGGCAAGATGGTCTGCGCGCTCGGCCCGCGATGTCGGCCCGTGCTCTGTGTGCTCAGTGCCTGGTCCAAGCTTGGGTGAATCAGAGAGGCTCTGGCATGTACCGTCGTTCCAAGACATGGCTGAGGAGTCCACGACCCCCGACCCGGTCGCGCTGATGATCAGCGCGTTTGAGGCTGCCAATCGCCGTGACTTTGACGCCGCGGCCGGCATCTTCGCCGAGGACGCGACCTTCGACGGAAGGGCGTTGGGGGACCGCTTCCAGGGACGTGCTGCCATTCGCAGATTCATCGAGGACTGGTTTGACATGTACGAGGAGCTCGAGATCTCCTACGAGGAGGCCCGCGACCTCGGCAACGGGGTCGTGTTCGCCGTGGTCGTGCAGAGCGGCCGCCCGGCCGGCAGCCCCGCTCACCTTCAGCAGCGCGAGGGGTGGATCTTCACCTGGGATGAGTACCTGATCGCGAGCCTCGCGATCTCCGAGGTCGACGAGGCCCGCGCCCGCGCCGGACGCCTCGCAGCAGAACGGGCCTAGGCGCGCGTTGGCGGTAGGCCCGATACACCCGAGCCATCCGTAGCGGAAAGTCATGGACGCAGGCGGACGCCAGGGCTAGTCTGGACCTCCGGCCACTGGGCCGCTGTCTCGAGGGCTCGCTCACGGCCGTGTTGGACATCAACGTGCACGGCAGCTCAATCTCGGCTGCCGTCCCGAGGTAGCGAGGAGGCGCAAGATGAGCGCGACGGAGGTTGACCAGGCCAAGCTCGAGGCCTTCATGGGGCAGGCGGTGACCGACATGGGTGCGGTGATCAGCGCGCCGCTCATGTTGATCGGCGAGAAGCTCGGTCTGTACAGGGCAATGGCGAACGCGGGCCCGCTGACCTCGCGGGAGGTGGCCGAGCGCTCCGGAGCGGCAGAGCGCTACGTTCGCGAGTGGCTGGCGAACCAGGCGGCGGGCGGCTACGTGGTCTATGACCCGGACACCGACCGCTACACGCTCCCGGATGAGCAGGCGCTGGCGCTCGCCGACGAAGACAGCCCGTTCTACATCCTGGGCATCTATGACCTGATCGCATCGCTGTATGCGGATGAGGAAAAGATCATGGAGGCGTTCCGCAGCGGGAAGGGCATGGGCTGGCATGAGCACAACCACCGCCTCTTCCGGGGCACCGAGCGCTTCTTCCGCCCCGGCTACAGGGCGAGCCTGGTGGCGGACTGGATCCCGGCTCTGGACGGCGTGCAGGAGAAGCTGGAACGCGGCGCCAGGGTCGCCGACGTCGGCTGCGGATACGGAGCGTCGACGATCATCATGGCGAAGGCATTTCCGAACTCCGAATTCTTCGGGTTCGACTACCACGCCGAGTCGATCGAGCATGCGCATGCGGCGGCGAAGGAGGAGGGCGTCGATGACCGGATCACCTTTGCGACGGACGCCGCGAAGGAAATCCCCGGACACGGCTATGACCTTGTCTGCGCGTTCGACTGCCTGCACGACATGGGGGACCCGGTCGGTGCCGCGGCGCACATCCTGACGACCCTCGGCCCGGACGGGACCTGGATGATCGTCGAGCCGTTCGCCAACGACAGCGTCGCGGAGAACCTCAACCCGGTCGGGCGCGTCTTCTACGGCGCATCGACGGTGATCTGCACGCCGGCCTCGCTGTCACAGGAGGTTGGCCTTGCGCTCGGCGCGCAGGCGGGAGAGTCCCGGCTGAGGGAGGTGCTCCAGCGGGGCGGGTTCACCCATGTGCGGCGCGCGACCGAAACACCCTTCAACCTGATTCTCGAAGCGAAGCCGTAGGCGGCGGATGAGGTCTCTCGGCCGCCCCGGGCCGTGGCGGCCGAGAACCTCTACTACAGCTCGCCGGGGTCCGCCTGGACGAGCAGGGTGTTGAGCGCGGGCGCAGCTTGCGGTGAGACGCCCGCGAGGCCGTGGCCATCGGCCGGGACGCGGCCCTGGACGTCGCTCTTGGTCGACGCGACGTTGGCGACGAGGACGATGAACACAGTGAGCGCGATCGCGCTGACGGTCCCGTCCCCGAGCCCGAGTCCGGTGGCCGAGGCGGGCTTGGCGAACCAGTCGGCGAAGGATGCGCCGAGCGGGCGGGTCACGATGTATGCGAGCCAGAAGGCGAGCGTGGGGTTCATGCCGAATCGCCACCACCCGACCGCGGGGACCGCGATGATCAGGCTGAAGAGCACGATGGAGCCGAAGAAGCCCAGGTTCAGGGACATCGCGGTGAGATCACCGGCGGCCGTGCCGAGTGCGAAGGTGGCCAGGACGGCCGCCCAGTAGAAGCCCTCGCGCCGGCGGGTGGTGATGGTGTGAATCGAGAGCGTGCCCTCGCTCCGGTACCACGCCAGGAACACGGCGCCGACGGCCGCTGCGAACAGGGGCGTGGTCACCGAATAGGGGATGCTCGCGCCGTCGTGGATGCCGTCCGCGGCCATCGTTCCGAAGATGGCGACCATCATCACGGCGAACCAGTAGATCCCCGCCCGGTATTCCCGTGTGCGCATCTGCATTTTGAGCGCGAACCAGAGGCCGAACAGCCCGGTTGCTCCCGCGAGCGGGACGTTGACGCTGCCCATGAAGTCCGACATCGCCTCGCCCATCCCGGTTGTGAGCAGCTTCAGCACCCAGAACATCAGGGCGATCTCGGGCACCTTCGCCGCGAGAGGCTGCAGACGCTCGGTGCGGCGCGAACGGGTGCGGGTCATTCGGGTCCTCACTGGTCTTGGTTGTTAGCGCGGTGTACGCGCCCGCCCGCGGGCTGACGGCACGAAGTTCCGCAAGATACGGGAGCCCGCTTATCCGTAGCTAAATGGCCGGGGGACGGGCGCACCTGGTTTGCGGGCGGCGGGGGAGGGCATCTGTTCATATGTGAGCGGGGTTGACTGCGGGGAGGCATGCCGGTCTCCCTCTGGCGTGCGGCAGAGGCCGTGAGCGGCTGGGTGGGCTGGCGTGGTCGGCCGCGAAGCTCTCCTTGCCACCGGGCGCGAACTGCTGGTGATCGTGCTGCTGGTCGCGTTCGTGGCCTGGGCGGCCTGGGAGCTCACGCGCAGGAGCTAGCCGCGGGCTGCCCCTAGGCAGCTGCCTGGGTCGCCCAGTCCCGGTAGAGCGTGTAATAGCGGCCCTCGGCGGCGATCAGTTCGTCGTGGGTTCCCTGCTCGGCGATGCGGCCGTGCTCGAGCACGACGATCCAGCCCGCCTGGCGGATCGTGGAGAGCCTGTGGGCGATGACTATCGACGTGCGCCCGTGCAGGAGCCTGCGCAGCGCGCTCTCGATGCGGCCCTCGGTGTGCAGGTCGACGTTGGAGGTCGCCTCGTCCAGCACGAGGATGCGGGGGTCGGCGATCAACGCGCGTGCGAATGCGATCAGCTGGCGCTGGCCGGCCGACAGCTGCGCGCCCCGCTCGCCGACCTCCGTGTCATAGCCCGCGCCGAGCTCGGAGATGAAGTCGTCGGCCCCGACCGCCGCGGCGGCGGCGCGTATCTCCTGATCGGTCGCTTCCGGGCGCCCGAACGCGATGTTCTCGCCGATCGTCCCCGAGAACAGGAACGCCTCCTGCGGCACGATGCCCATCTGCGAGCGCAGCGAGGCGCTGGAGATGTCACGCAGGTCATGGCCGTCGATCAGCACCCGGCCGCCGGTGGGGTCATAGAAGCGCGCGACCAGCTTGGCCATGGTCGACTTGCCGGCGCCTGTCGCTCCCACGAGGGCGACGGTCTGGCCGGGGGGCACGTGCAGCGTGACCTGATCGAGCGCCAGCGCGGGCGGCTCGCTCTCATCCGTGCCGCGCCTGCGGGCATAGGCGAAGGTGACGTCGTCGAAGAGGATCTCCCCGTTGATGCGGGGAAGGTCAAGGGCCCCCTCGCTGTCGGTGAGGTCCGGGCGCTCGTCGAGCAGCAGGAAGATCTTCTCCAGCGCCGCCATCCCGGACTGGTAGGTGGTGTACAGCTGGGAGAGCTGCTGCACGGGGTCGAACAGGTTCGAGAGCGTGCCGATGAAGGCGACCACGGTGCCGACCGTGATCAGGCCTTCGATCGCCTGGTAGCCGCCATAGAGAACGATCCCGGCGATTGCGACGCCGGACAGCATTTCCACGGCGGGGAAGTAGATCGCGTTCAGCCTGACCGTGACCATGTTGGCCTCGCGGTTGTCCTCGTTGAGCTCGGCGAAGCGGGCCTCGTGGAAGGCCTCCTGGCCGAAGCTGCGCACCACCCGGATGCCCGACAGGGTCTCCTGCAGGTAGCCGGTGATCGACCCGATCGTCTCGCGGGTGCGACGGAAGGCGCCGGCGGAGACCAGGCGGAACCAGAGAGACGCTCCCGCGAGCAGCGGGAACACCAGGAACGTGATCAGGGCCAGCTTGGGATCGAGGATGAAGAGGATCACGATCGAGCCGATCAGCGTCAGCCCAGACTGGAACAGCGTGACCACGGAGTCGGTCACGAGCGAGTCCAGCGCCTCGACGTCGTTGGTCATCCGCGAGATCAGCACGCCGGCCGGGCGCGTCTCGAAGAAACCGATCGGCAGGGACTGCAGGTGGGTGAAGATGCGGATGCGCAGGTCCGCCAGCACCCGCTGCCCGACCCAGCCCACCAGGTAGGTCTGCAGGTAGGTCATGACCCACACAAGCAACGCCGCGATCAGGAAGGCGATCACCACCAGGACCAGGGTTTTGGTGTCGTGCTTGTCGATGCCCTGGTCGATCGCGACTTTCGCGAGCAGCGGAGGCGCGAGCGTCGCGCCGGTGCCGACGATCAGCGCCGCCAGCATCGCGATCGACCGGGCTTTGTACGGCCGGATCAGTGCGAGCAGGCCGCGCAGGTTGCGTCCGCGCGTGCCCTTGGAGGCGCGCTCGCCGGTCCACTGGGAGCCTCCGTGCCCGCCGCCGGGGCCACGTCCAACCGAGGGGCTCACAGGCCGCTCACCTCCGCGGTCCGCGTCTCGCGGGTCAGGAACACGCTGTCGGGCAGGCCCTTGGCGACGATTTCCGCATACAGCTCGGAGCGATCGAGCAGCTCCTCGTGGGAGCCCTGGGCCAGCACCATGCCGTGGTCCAGCACGACGATCTCATCCGCAAGGGCGATCGTCGACAGGCGGTGGGCGATGATGAACGTAGTGCGGCCCTGCATCGCCTCGTCGAGTGCGAGCTTGATCTGGCGCTCGGTGGAGGAGTCGACGGAGGAGGTCGCGTCGTCGAGGATCAGAACGCGCGGATCGGCCACCAGCGCCCGTGCGATCGCAAGGCGCTGGCGCTGGCCGCCGGAGAGGGTCAGTCCCCGCTCGCCGACCTGCGTCTCATAGCCCTGCGGGAGACGCGAGATGAACTCGTGCGCCTGTGCCCGCCTGGCGGCGTCCTCGATCTGCGCCCTGGTGGCCTCGGGCCGTGCGTAGGCGATGTTCTGGGCGATCGAGGCGGAGAACAGGAACGGGTCGTCGCTGACGACCGCGATCGAGTGCCGCAGCGAGCCGATGTCGACCTCCCTCACGTCCGCGCCGTCGATCAGGACCCCGCCCTCGCTGACGTCATAAAGGCGCGGGATCAGCGACACGAGGCTGGTCTTGCCCGATCCGGTGGCGCCCACGAGCGCGACGGTGCGCCCGGCGGGCACATCGAGGTCTATGTCCTTCAGCACCGCCCTCGCGGTGCGCTGGACCGAGGCCTGGCCGGCCTCCGACCAGCCCGCTCCGAAGTCGTCGACGCCGTCGTAGCGGAGCGTCACGCCGCGCATCTGGACGTGGCCGCTTCCCGGCGGCAGCGCCGGCGCGCCCTCCGGGCTCTCCATGCGCGGTTCGCGGTCCAGGACCTGGAAGATGCGCGCGCCCGACGCGGTCGCGCGCTGGGCGAGGCCGAGCGTGACGCCCAGCGAGCGCATCGGCGCGATCAGCATGTTCAGGTAGAAGTAGAAGGCGGTGAACTGGCCGAGGCTGAGTTCGGCGTGGATGACGGCGCGGCCTCCGAGCAGCAGCACCGCGCCGAGGCCGATCTGCGGCAGGAAGCCGATCATCGGGTTGTACCGGGCCTCAAGGCGCGTGGCGACCATCGCCTGGTCGAAGACGCGGCCGACGCTGCCACGGAAGCGCTGCAGCTGCAGCGGCTCGCGGGCGAAGGACTTCACGACCCTGACCCCCGAGATGTTCTCCTCAGCGTTGGCGGTGAGCTCGGCGATCCGCTGCTGCACTTCCTGGATCGCGGGCCGCGCCGCCCGGCCGTAGCGCTGGGAGATGAACACCACGAACGGCACCGGCGCCATCGCGATCAGGCCTAGCGCCGGGTTGATGATGATCATCGCGATCCCCGCCAGCACCAGCGTCAGCGCCGACTGCAGGATGAACACGAGCCCGTAGCCGAGGAAGAACCGCACCGCCTGCAGGTCGACCGTGACGCGCGACATCAGCTGGCCGGTCTGCTGGCGGTCGAAGAAGCCGAGCTCCAGCCGCTGCAGATGCGAGTACATGCGCTCGCGCAGGTCGTACTCGATCCCGAGCGAGACGCGCCCGGCGATGATCCGCCGCAGGTAGGTCAGGCCCCAGCGCACGAGTACGACCGCGAGGATCGCCAGCGCGAGCATCAGCAGCGTGTGCTTGTCGCTGTCGCGGGCGGCCGTCTGATCGGCGCTCGCGTGCTTGGCGCCGCTCTGGATCGAGTTGACCGCCTGGCCGGAGAGGTAGGGGAGGGCGACGGTCATCACCATCGCCGCGCTCGCCAGCGCGCAGGAGGCGATCACGCCCGCCTTGTAGGGGCGCAGGAATCCGAGGAGGCGGTTCAAGGTCTTCATAGTTGTGTGAGCAACGAGTATCGCACGGGTGCTGCGGAGATACACCTAAGGCCGACTGGGCTCATGGCGTGTAAAGCTGCCCGCATGAGCTCAGGCTCAGGACCCGGGGCACAGCCGCGTGCGAGCGCGGGGCTGTGCGACGCCTGCCGGCACCAGAAGCTCGTGCCCAACACGCGGGGCTCGGTCTTCTCGCTGTGCCTGCGCTCCCGTGATGACCCCGCCTATCTGCGCTATCCGCCCCTGCCGGTGCGGGCCTGCCCCGGCTTTCAGCCTCGCTCCGCCGCCGGCGGAGACTGACCCCGCCACGCTCAGGCCGCCGCCACAGCGGGGTCTGCCTCCTGCGGCGCCGGGGCCCGGGCGGTCACGAAGTCGCGGCTGCGGACCAGCGCGAACGCGAGCGCGGAACCAACCAGCGCGATGCAGCCGGCGACGATCAGGATCTGGGTGAGGGCGTCGGTGAAGCCCACGTGGTAGGCGCTCTGAAGCGCGTTGAAGGCCGCAGGGTGCACGACCTTCGCGACGGCGCCGACTTCACCCGACTGCAGCAGGGTGCCGAGCTGGCCGTGGGAGGCGGCGGCGATTTCCTGCCCATGTCCGCTGCGCGCCAGCGATGAGGTCGTGTGCTGCGTGACGCTGTGCTGGAAGATCGCCCCGAGGCCCGCGATACCGGTCGCGATGCCGACCTGCCGGAAGGTGCTGTTGATGCCCGAGGCCATCCCGCTGCGGGCAGGCGGGACGACCCCGATCGCTGCGGAGGCGAGCGGCGGGTTGACCAGCCCGATGCCGGCGCCGGCCAGCACGAAGCCCGGGATCAGGGCCGTCCAGCTCGAGGTCGCGTTGACGGCGGTCATGCTGAACAGTCCCACGCCGATGAGCGCCAGACCGACTCCGAGCAGCAGGCGCACGGGCACACGGACGCTGAGGCGGCCCGCGATGGGCGCGACGAAGAACGAGAGCAGCGTGATCGGCAGGAAGCGCAGACCGGCCTGCAGGGGGCTGTAGCCGAGCACGTTCTGGATGTAGAGCGTCAGGTACAGGAACATCGAGAAGATCGAGGCTGAGATCGCGAACGCGACGGCGTTGGCGCCGACGAAGGCGGGCCTGCGGAACAGCCCCAGATCGAGCATCGGGCGCTCCTGCGCGAGCTCGACCACCAGGAACAGGATGATCAGGACCACCGAGGCGGCGAGCATCGCCACGATCTGGGTGGATCCCCAGCCGGCGTCGTTGCCGCGCACGAGCGCGAACACCAGCAGGAACAGGGAGCCTGAGAAGGTGATCAGGCCGAGCCAGTCGACGTGCGCGGCCTCGGGGTCGCGTGACTCGCTCACCCGCATCACCGTGAGGACGACGGCGCAGATGCCGATCGGCAGGTTCACAAAGAAGATCCACTCCCACCCGATCGCCGAGGTGATGATGCCTCCGACGAGCGGGCCGACGGCGACCGCGGCGCCGGTGACGGCTCCGAAGACCCCGAAGGCGGTGCCGCGCTCCTTACCGTGGAACGCCTGCGCGATCAGTGCAAGGGAGGTGGCGAACATCATCGCGCCGCCGACGCCCTGGACTCCGCGGGCGAGGTTCAGCATCAGCGGCGTCGAGGAGAGCCCGCACACCACCGAGGAGGCGGTGAAGACCACCAGGCCCGCGGTGAAGATGCGCTTGCGGCCGAACAGGTCGGCGAGCGAGCCCGCCGTCAGCAGGAACGCGGCGAGCGTGAGCGAGTAGGCGTCCACGACCCACTGCAGGTCCTGGAAGCTCGAGTGCAGCGAGCGCTGGATGTCCGGCAGCGCCACGTTGACGACCGTGATGTCGAGCAGCAGCATGAAGATCGCGACCGAGACCGCGATAAGGGTCCACCACTTGCGCTCCAAGACATCCTCCTAGTTGGTTGCCGGTCAGCTTCCGCCGGGCCGCTCTCCGCGACGCGTGCGGTGCGACGCGGAGATTCAGCCCACCGTCGCACTCTCGCCTGGCGATGGGCTCGCCGGCACCCGCATCACTATATGAAGTGCCCGCGCCCTGCCCGGATCGATTTGCTCAGCCGCGCAGATGAGCCTCCAGGAATGGCACGACCCGCTCCCATAGCCGCGCGGCGGGCTCGGGCCTGTATGTGGGTCTGTAGTCGGCGAAGAAAGCGTGGCCGGCGCCGGGGTACACGTCGACCGTCACGGGCTGCCCGCTCTCGGTGGCCCGCTCTCGCAGCTGCTCGCCGAGCGCGGGCGATGGGTTCTGGTCCTCTGCTCCGATCGCGGCGAGAAGCGGGCAGCACAGGCCCGGCGCGAGCTCGAGGGGCGGCCGCGGCCGGGCCGGCGTTGAGATCTCATCGGGCGTGGAGCGGTCGATGAACCCTCCCCAGCAGTCGACGGCGGCATCAAGGCGATCGCTCGCGCAGGCGAACAGCAGCGTGTAGCGCCCACCCATGCAGAAGCCGATGCAGCCGACCTTCCCGCTCACGTCCTCGCGGTCGCGCAGGAAGTCGGCGGCGCCCTCAAGGTCGCGAAGGGCCCGCTCGTCGGGCATCGAGAACAGCCGCGCCATCACATTGCTCATGTCGCTCATGTCCGGCGGGCCGCCTTCGCGCGTGTAGAGATCGACGGCGAGCGCGACGTAGCCGAGTTGGGCGATCCGCCCCGTGACGTCGCGTATGTGCTCGTTCAGGCCACCGGCCTCGTGGATCAGGATCATCGCCGGCAGAACCCCCGGCTCGGCCGGGCGCGCCAGGTATCCGTCGACGCGGTCGCGGGCGGCTCCTGCGAACGCGACGGGTTCGGCGACCAGGGCCGCCGGGTCGGTGATCGCGCCCGCCACGCCATGCGGGCTCCGCTTCACGGCACTCTCGCTCATCTCCGGCGCTCCTCCCCCAGGTGGTCGTGGTCACCCCGCCGGCGCTGATTGCTCCGGAGCGGTGTCCTGCTCTTTGAGCCTGCGCTTGACGCGCCGGCGGGTCTCGCACAGCTCCTGCTCCAGGCTGGCGAGCTCGGAGGCTCTGCGCCGGACCAGCTCGAGCTGGCGGTCGATGTGGCCCAGGGCCTCGGACAGCAGCTCCCGCTCGCGCTCGGGCTGCACGTCCTCGCGCAGCTGCGCCCGGACCTGCGCACGCGCCTCCTCAGCGCTCAGGAGCGTCTTCAGCTCCTCGAGGGACACGCCGAGCAGGCTCTTCAGGCGCATGACCTCCTGCAGCCGCTGCACCTCTGCCTGGGTGTAGAGGCGGTGGCGACCGGATGGCCTGGACGGCGCCTGCGGCAGCAGGCCGATCTCCTCGTAGTAGCGGATCGTGCGGGGCGTGGTCCCGGCCAGGCGGGCCACGTCGCCGATGCGCAGGCTCGGCTGGGCCTCGGGGTCCTCGGGCTGGGATGCCGGAGCGGGCTGGGATGTGGTGGTGCTCATCGCGAGGGGGCGGGGGAGGGGGCTGTGCGCGCGGCGGCCTGCGCGTCCTCGGCCGAAACGTGGCTGGGCCTCATCAGGCACACGGCCGTCCCGAGCAGCGACACGCCCGCCAGGCACCACAGCGCGAAGTGCATGTTTGAGATGAACGGCGACAGCTTTTCGGGTGAGAGGCTGGAGGCCAGGCCGGAGAAGATGGCGAACAGGGTGCTCTGCGGGATCGAGGAGGTCACGACCGCCATCACGAATGCGATCGAGAGGATCGCACCGGTGTTCTGCAGCAGCGTTCGCGCTCCTGCGGCGACGCCGCGGCGCTTGGCCGGCACCGCACCCATCATCGCGGCGGTGTTGGGGCTGTTGAACATCCCCGAGCCCGTACCCACCAGCAGCAGCCATAGCGCGCTCTGCCAGTAGGGGCTGTGGGCCTGCAGGGTTGTCATCGCCGCCAGGCCGCATGCGCTCACGAACATGCCGATCGCGGCCAGTGCACGCGAACCATGGCGGTCGGCGTACATCCCGGAGATCGGCGAGGCGACGAGCATGCCCAGCGCGAGCGGCATCAGCATGATGCCCGCCGTGATGGGCGTGTGGCCCTGCGCCCCCTGGTAGTAGAAGACGAACAGGAACATCAGCGCGAAACGCGCGAGTCCGTTGATGAAGGCCGCCGCGCTCGAGGCCGCGAAGAGGCGGTTGCGGAAGATCGTCAGGTCCAGCATCGGTGCGCGGGAGCGGCTCTCGATGAGGATCCACAGCGGCAGCAGCACCGCGCCGCAGGCCAGGCCGCCGATCACGACCGGATCGTTCCAGCCGCTGAGCCCGCCCCGCGAGACGCCGAGCACGAGGCCCGTGAGCCCGACGATGAAGGTGACGGTGCCGAGCACGTCATATCCGCGCACGGCGTCGGGTTTCGCGAGCTCGCGCAGGATCAGGCCGCCCCATGCCGCGCCAGCCAGGGCGAGCGGCACGTTGAACCAGAACACCCAGTGCCAGGAGATGGCGACGAGCGCTCCGCCGAGCACCGGCCCCAGCACGAGCCCGATCGCCGCGACCATCGTGTTGGCGCCCATGGCGAGCCCGAGCTGCTCCTTGGGGAAGGCGTCGGTCACCAGGGCGGCGGCGTTCGCGAAGATGAAGGCCGCTCCGATGCCCTGCAGCACGCGCCACAGGATCAGCACCGTCGCGTCGGGAGAGAAGCCGGCGCCGAGCGAGGCCAGCGCAAAGACGATGAAGCCGCCGATGTAGGCGCGCTTGCGCCCGAACAGGTCGCTGAGGCGCCCGGCCGTCAGGACTAGCACCGTGGCGGCGATCAGGTAGGCCAGGATCACCCACACGAGTGCGAGCAGGCTCGCGTGCAGTGAGCGCTCGAGGTCGGGCAGCGCGATGATCAGCGTGCCCGAGTTCGTTGCCGCGAGCAGCATGCCGAGACTCGTGCAGGAGAGGGCCCACCAGCGGTAGTGCTCATGTCCCGCGGCCACGCCGAATCGTGAGCCGCGCCCGCCGGTCGGTGTCTTCGCCTGCACTGTCGCCATCCGCATCGCCTCCGGACCACTTCGTCAATCTGACGTGAACGTAAACATCAGAATAGCATCCGCAAAAAGACGCAGCGGGTGCTAGAACATCGGTATGTCCTCGACCGAACACAGCGTGAGCAAGTCAGAGCAGGAGTGGCGTGAGCAGTTGACGCCCGAGCAGTACGAGGTGCTGAGGAAGAAAGGCACCGAGGCGCCGTTCACCGGCGAGTACGTCCACAACAAGGATTCCGGCGAGTACCGCTGCGCCGCGTGCTCGGCGGTCCTGTTCGCGGCGGACACGAAGTTCGACTCCGGCACCGGCTGGCCGAGCTTCACCGAGCCCGCCGTTGCGGCCGCCGTCGAGCTGCGACCGGACAACAGCCTCTTCATGCGCCGTACCGAGGTGCTCTGCCGCACCTGCGGAGGCCACCTCGGGCACGTCTTCGACGACGGGCCGGGGCCGACCGGTCAGCGCTACTGCATCAACTCCGCCGCGCTCGCGTTCGAGCCCGACTCGCCTTCGGGCGCCGCCCAGTAGCCCGGCGCCGGTCTTGGCCGATGGGCCGCCTGCAGTAGCCTGAGCGCCGTCGTGATCATGCAAGACCAATCCCGCCGGCTCTCCGAGCCGCTCTCGTGGGGCAAACGCGAGCGCACCGCGGTGGCCGCCGTCCTTGCATGCCTGGTCCTCGCGCTCATCGCCCTCGGCGTGTATGCGCTGTCCAGCGGATCCGAGCCCCGCAAGGACTGCGTCTCGGTCACATTCGCGAGCACGCTGGGCGCGGGAGAACTCCACGCGTGCGGCTCGCAGGCACGTCGCGTATGCGCCTCGCCGACCGCGTATCACAGTGTGGAAGCGGAACTCAGGGTGGCCTGCGAACGCGCGGGCTTCCCGTTCCGGACCGGCTGAGCACGGTCTGGACACATGTCTAAAGGGCGTGGCCAAGAGTTGGCCACGATGGCCCTACCGGCGGAAGCGGGCGGCGGATTTCATAGCGGGACTGTCATTTGGCGCGGTTCGTGCACGGATTGCACGGGCCGCGCCATCAAACAACCGCAGGAAACGGAGGCACATGTCCTGGCTGGCATACCCAAGTTGGCTGAATCCCGGAGACAACGCTTGGCAGATGACTGCGGCGACGTTCGTTGGGCTGATGAGTCTCCCGGGACTCGCAATCCTCTATGGCGGCGTCATGCAGAAGCGTTGGTCGGTCAACAGCATGATGCTCACATTCGTCGCCTTCGCACTCGTACTTGTCGCGTGGGTGCTGTGGGGCTTCAAGATGGGCTTCGGCACACCGATCGGCAGCGGGCACGGCTTCTTCGAATCCTTCTGGGGTAAGTCGGGGACCGTTCTCTCAGCGGGTGCTGAGGAGGGCCAGGCGGTAATCCCGTCGATCTCAGAAGGCCCGCCGTTCCACTTCCCACTGTCCTCGCTCGTGTATTTCCAGTTCGTATTCGCCGGAATCACGCCGATCCTGATGTTGGGGTCGATCCTCGGGCGCGTGAACTTCAAGGCGTGGATCCCGTTCGTGCTCCTGTGGATCACGTTCGTCTACACCGTGAACGCGTTCCTGATCTGGGGTGGTGGCTACTTTGCCCACCGCGGCGCACTGGACTACTCGGGTGGTTACGTCATCCACCTCTCGGCCGGTATCTCCGGCTTCGTGGCGGCTGCCGTGATCGGACCGAGGTTGCAGCGAGACCGCGAGGTCGACGCTCCGAACAACCTGCTGATGGTTGCCGCGGGCGCCGGTCTTCTCTGGCTCGGCTGGAACGGCTTCAACGGAGGGGACTCCTACTACGCCGGCGCGAACGCGTCGGCAGCGGTCCTGAACACCAACGTGTGCACCGCCGTGGCGATGCTCGTGTGGATCGCGTGGGACTACATCTTCCGCGACAAGCCGTCGCTTATCGGCTCGGTCAACGGAATGATCACGGGCCTGGTGGCGATCACGCCGGCGGCAGGGTTCGTGAATGGCTGGGGGGCCATCGCGATCGGTGTGATCTGTTCGACGATCGTGTGGATGGCGATCAGGTTCCTGAGCCGGGCTCCGGTATTCAGGCACGTGGACGACACCCTGGGGGTGATCTACACCCACGGGATCGCAGGGCTCTGCGGAGGCCTGTTGGTCGGGGTGTTCGCCGATCCAAAGATCGTCGAGTACATCGGCATCGGCGGGGCGAGCAGCCTGCCCGGCATCTCGGGCGTGATCCACGGCAGCTGGAAACTGTTGCGCTGGCAGGCTGAGACGGCCGCCTTCGTGATTGTGTTCAGCGGCGTGATGACGTTCATCCTGCTCAAGCTCGTCGGGATCTTCGTGCCGCTGCGCCTCTCCGATGAGGAGCTGGAGATCGGCGACCACGCGATCCACGGCAACGAGGTCTACCCGTCCGACGTGCCGACACTCGGGGGGCCGCACGCACCCGACTGGAAGCCGGGGGCGGCGATGCCCGCAGGCGCGGGAGCGTAGGAAAGACAACCCCGGGGCGGGCGTGCCGAACGGCGCGCCCGCCTCAGTTGCTCGGGAGAACAGGGGCGGTTCCGCGAAGGCGGGCCGCCCCTTTCTCGTTCAGGGCCCCTCGGGCTCCTGCTCCTCCCGGAGCACGCGGAACCAGAGGTCGGTGACCGGGCCCGGCGCCGAGACGCTCAAGCGCTCCAGCCTGATCCTCGCGCCCGAGCGGTGCTCGAACATGCGCACGCCGGCGCCGAGGAGTATCGGTGCCAGGTGGACCACGATCTCATCGACGAGGCCCGCCTCGATCGCAGATGCGGCGACGCTCGCGCCGATCACGACGACGTTCTTGCCCTCGGCGGCGCGCAGCGCGGTCTCGACGGCCGCCGAGAGGTCGCCTGAGAGAAAGGTCACCGACGGGTCCTCGCTCTCCTCCGGAGGGTCGTGGGTCAGAACGAACTGCGGCCCGCTCCATGCGCCGCCATAGGCCTCGCTGGCCGCTGCGATCTGCTCATCGCGTCTGCCCACATAGAAGCTGCGCCGTCCGACGAGCAGCGCGCCGGTTGAGCGGATCACCTCGTCCGCCGCGTCGCTGGGGCCTGTGTAGTCAAAGACCCAGTCCATCGCGTCGGCGGGTCCCGCGATGAAGCCGTCGAGCGACATCGTCACGTGCCAGAGCACGAGGCCCGTTCGCTCATCCCGATCGCGTGCGCCCTTCTTAGCCATTTCGCTGCTTCCTTCCGTCCCGCGGCGACGTGTCCTTCTGCCGCACCTCCAGAGGTCTCGTCAGTGATAGCCGATGACCAAAGCCTCGCCGCTCGGCTGGGGACGACTGGACAGGGCTAGGACTTCCCGCCGAAGGCCTCCTCCATACGGGTGGCCAGCAGCCGCTGCACCAGATGCTCAGGAAGGGGTGTGTCGACGGGGAATTGCAGCGAGCTCTTGGTCTGCTCATAGCCCGCGGTCTCGCCGGCGAGCGCGGCGAGCACCGAGCCGCTGTGAGGCAGGTAGCTCAGATGATTCGTGAACGCGGCGAAGCCGGCGATCGTCTTGCCGCGGAGCCTGAACGCCGGCATGCCGTACGAGATGCACTGCTCGGCGTCGGGGACGATCGCGGCGATGGTGTCGCGCAGCTCGGTGAGCGTCGCGCGCTTTTGCTCGTCGAGGCCGGCGAGGTAGTCATCGATCTCCTGGGTTGACACGGGAGGTTCCGGTCAGACGTTGACGTCGAAGCCGAGGTCGACGTCGCAGGCGGCAAGCCCGCCGCGAATCCCCCAGTTGGTGCGGGGAATGTCGCGAACCACGATCGAGATGTGGTCGCTCGGGATGCCGAGCGGCACGAGGCTCTCGACGATCTGCCGGTAGAGAGCGCGCTTGGCGTCCGTCGAACGCCCCTCGAAGGCGTCGATGCTCACCTGGATGTAGCGATCCGGCTGAGCCCTGCCGGGAGGGCACGCGAACCGGTGCGGCTCGTGGGCCAGAAGCCGAACATGCCGGTCGCTTGCCGGGATCCGGAACGCCTCCACCAGCGCTCCGTGAACGGCATCCATGACCGCCATCTCCTCGGCCTCTGAGTATTCACGCCTCGTCTCGATGAGCACGTGGGGCACGGGGGCACTCTATCGGCACCAACCGGCGATTTCGGCTCACCCGCAGCGCCACGCGTTCATGCGCTCACGGCCTTCGCGGGGCAGGGTGCATGGGCTAGCGACGTAGCTCTGCTCGCAGCCGGGTCGCGAGCCGGACGGAGGCATCGATCTCGACCTGGCGGATCGACACGCTCTCGACGCTGAGCCCGAATGGGACGCCGACGCGCCGGCAGAACGCGATCAGCTCGACGGCCGTCGCGACGGCCTGATCGTAGGACGCGTCGAGCGTGTCATCCGCGTGGCGCAGTTCGTTCTCGATCCAGCGCGGCACGTCGACTCCGAGCCACTGAACGAACTCCAGTGTCTTCACCGAGCCGCAGACCGAGAACGTGAAGACGATCGGCGCCGGCCTGACCTCCCGGGCGAGGCACTCGTAGTGGTAGTCGGAGATCAGGTTCTTTGCCGCGTTGACGTCATAGACGATCTGGGTGACAAAGAACGAGCACCCTGCAGCCTGCTTTGTCAGCAGACGCAGGTGCTCCCCGCGCCCGCGTGCGTGCCGCTCTGGGATCGCGACGCCTCCGAGGAGGAGATCCGGACGCACCTCGTTCCGCAGTTCGTAGGCCCGCCGCAGGGTGGTCGAGACCACCTTCTCGCGAGAGGACGCGCCGACGAACACCGACAGCGCTTGGGTCGGGGCCTGATCGCTGAGCCACGAGCGAAGATGCTGCTCTTGGTACTTGCTGACAGCGCGGTACACGATCGCAGGCACCTCCAGGCCGCCGAGATCGCGGGCGAGGTAGTCCGCCGGGTCCATCGTCGGCAGAAACGGAAACGGGCGTTCCTCGGGATTGCGGTCGCTCTCGTCATCGATGTCATAGAGGACGAGGCCGTCGATACCCACCGGTCGCAGTCGCTCGAGCGTCTTCGCCGCTATCTGACGGGCTTGCTCCGGTTCGGTCGTCAGCCGCGGTGGCGTCAGCGCGAAGAGCAAGAACTCGCCGGTCCCCTCGGCGATGCGCCGCTGAAGCTCCACGGGCCGAAGCGTAGCTAAGGCCTAAGCACGACGACTGGGCTTCGGCGGTGATTAGCTCCCGCCGGCGCCCACGCCGCGCGGTGTCTCACCTCCACAGGAGCCGCGTCGTTGCGTCAGTCGGCGATGGGCGCTTCGGAACCGCTTGAGGGGGTGGCGGTCGAGATTCCCACCCCGATCGGGCACGAGACCCCGGTGCCACCGAGTCCGCAGTAGCCACCCGGGTTCTTAGCGAGGTACTGCTGGTGGTAGGACTCGGCGTAGTAGAACGCGCCGAGCTCGGCGATCTCGGTTGTGATCTCACCGTGGCCGGCCGCGGTGAGCATCTCCTGGTAGGAGCGCATCGAGGCAAGCGCCTGCTCGTGCTGATCCTCGCCCTGCCAGAGGATCGCCGAGCGGTACTGCGTGCCGACGTCGTTTCCCTGACGCATGCCCTGGGTGGGGTCATGGCCCTCCCAGAACAGCTTCAGCATCTCCGCATAGCTGGTCTTGATGGCATCGAAGGCGACCAGGACGGCCTCGGTGTGACCGGTTCGGCCGCTGCAGACCTCCTCGTAGGACGGGTTCGGGGTGCTTCCGCCCGCGTAGCCGACCGCGGTGGTGTAGACGCCCTGTGCCTGCCAGAAGATCCGCTCGGCGCCCCAGAAGCAGCCCATCCCGAAAACGGCCGTCTGGATGCCCTCCGGGAACGGGCCCTTCAGGGGTGTTCCGAGCACCTCGTGGTGCTCGGGGACCGCGATCGCCTGCTCGCGTCCGGGAAGCGCGTTCGCCGGGTCGACCATCGTGCTCTTGCTCGCGAAGAAGCGCATCCCTGCAGGCTAGCCGATGGATTGGCCTGCGCCGGATGGGCGCACCGGATCAGCGCAGGTTGACCGTGAAGAAGTCGCGGTCGTCGGTTTCCAGGTAGCGCGTTGCCGGGCGCACCATCCCCGACAGCAGGTTCTTGGGGTCTTCGGCTCCCGTGGCCCCGTAGGTGATGAAGCTGGTCCAGTAGGAGTTGATGTCGAGCTCCATCGCCCGGACCGCGCCCGCCCTGATCAGTGCCCTTGCAAGGCTGCCGGCCGTCTGATCTTCGCCAGCGGCGTAGATCAGGTTTCCGTGCGCGTCCACTCCCACCGCGGAGCGCCACACGAGCACGGCGTTGCCGACGGTCGCGCCCCACTGCGCCTCGTTTTCGAGATTTGCCGCGGGTTGGCCGTTTTCGACGATGAGGGGCAGGTTCTGTCGCGCGAAGGACACGCCCGCAGGCGCCGCGGAGCCGTATTGCCAGTTGATCACGTCGACCCGCCCGTCGGCGTAGCCCACGATTGTGCCCTGGCCGTTGTGCATGGGCGCGTACGTATGGCCGTTAAGGACGAAGCCGCCTTTGGAGTCGGCGAGCTTGAAACCGCTGTTCAAGGTCGCCAGCAGGGAGTGGCGCTCCCAGCTGGTACCTGCATTTCGCCGCGCGGCAGTTCCACCGATGGCTCCAGGCGGCCCGGGTGGAGAGAGATCTTCGTGCGCTTGGTGTTGATCCACGCCAGGCCCGCCACCACGCGCGGGTATTCGGGCTGGTTGCGGATCGTGGTGAGCAGCACGGGGGGGTTGACGGCCAGGCCGGGACGCGTCGCGTGCCAGACGCCCTCGCCGGGGAGCCCCGGGTGAAGTATCGGATGCACGCGAGGAGGCCTGTATTCGGCTGTGCGCGTGGCTGCTCCCGCCGCACCCGCGACGCCGTAGCCGACGCTCGGCAGCGCCTTCAGGGTTGCGCCGCCCTTCGACGGGGCTGTCAGCGAGTAGTAGACCGACTCGACCTTCGCGACGATCCCGGCGGCGCCGTTGTCGCGCAGCCACTCGACCGTGCGCACTCCCAGGGCGGTGTTCGTGGGTTCGGTCGCCATGCTGATGAAGGAGTGGGCGACGGGAATCAGGACGATGACCGCTGCGACCAGCGCGATGCGCCGCGCGCGCACCAGGGCCGTCGTGTCCTTCTGGGGAGGGCGCCGCCTGGGAGCGGGCCGCAACCCGCGGCGCGTAGCTACACCGGACTCCATCTGCTCAACAACTGTAGTGGGCGTCGTTGCGCTTTACCCCCGCAAACGGCCTGTATCTGAATGTATTCTCACCGGCTCGCGTGAGAGAAATCTCACCGCCGCCGTCGCGTCAATTTGCCTGGATCGGGGCACCGGTGTGGAATCCTTCACCGGACCCTGCGACCACCCCCGATTGCAGGGCCGCGAGCTCAGAGGTCGGCAAATCAGCTCCACAGAGGCGACAGCAACCCACGAGGCGGCTCTAGAGCCGCTGATCACCGGCGGCAGCCACGCAAGCGTGCGTGCGCTGCGCGAGCCCGAGCCCGCGCACGGTGTGGTGAAGGCGCGCGCGCTCCTGCGCGCGTGCCGTCCCCGGCAGTGGGCTAAGAACGTCCTTGTGTTCGCGGCGCCGTGCGCGGCTGGCGTGATCGACCGCCCGCTCGTCGCAGCCCAGGTGGCGGGTGCCTTCGTCGTGATGTGCCTGATCTCGAGCGCCACCTATCTGGTGAACGATGCGCGAGACGTGGAGCAGGATCGCCTGCACCCGCGCAAGTCCCGGCGCCCGATCGCAGCCGGCGAACTGTCAACAACCTTCGCCATGCGCGCCGCCGTGGTGCTGGCACTCGCGGGTATCGCCCTCGGGACCGCAATCACGCCGGGCCTCGGTGTGCTGGCATGCCTCTATCTGGCTCTGACGGCGTCCTACTCGCTGTGGCTGAGGCGCATCGTGGTCGTGGACATGCTCGCAATCGCAGCCGGATTCATGCTGCGCGCACTTGCGGGCGGCGTCGCGACCGACATCTATCTCTCCCGCTGGTTCCTGATCGTGACCGGGTGCTGCGCGGTGTATCTGGTCGCGGCCAAGCGCTACGCCGAGCTTCGTGAGCAGAGCGGGTCGGGCAAGACCCGATCCACGCTTCGCCGCTACACACCTCGCGCGCTGCACGCCGTCCTGGTCGCTGCCGCGGTGGGCGCCGGCGCCGCCTACACCGGCTGGGCCTTCACCAGGCCGTCCAACGAGGCCTGGTTCGCGCTGTCGATAGCGCCGTTCGTCCTGTGGCTGGGCCGATATGCCGTTCTGATCGGCGCGGGTGCCGGTCAGGCGCCGGAGGAGCTGATCCTTCGCGACCGGGCGCTGCTCGCGCTCAGCGTCGCCTGGAGCGTGCTCTTCATCGGCGGCGTGTATGTCGGGCAGTAGCTCGGGCACGGAGCAGGAGCTCCACGGCTGGGGAAGGGTGGCGCCGAGCCGGGCGACGGTCGTGCGGCCCGCCGACGCGGACCAGGCCGCCGAGATGGTCCTCAGGGCTGCCCAAGACGGGGGAGGGTTGATCGCTCGCGGGGCCGGCCGCAGCTATGGCGACGCGGCACAGGCTGCGGGAGGGACCGTGCTGGACATGAACGGCCTTGACCGGGTCATCTCGATCGACACCGAGCGTCTGACGGTGACCGCGCAGGCTGGCGCGACGCTCGCAAGCGTGATGGCCTCGCTCGCGGACCACGGCATGACGCTGCCGGTGGTGCCGGGCACTCGTCACGTGACGTTGGCCGGGGCGATCGCCAGCGACATCCACGGCAAGAACCATCACCGCGATGGTGCCTTCGCCAGGCACGTGGAGCAGATGACGCTGCTGACCCCGGCTGGTGACACGCTCGAGCTGACACCCGACGGCGATCCGGATCTCTTCTTCGCGACACTCGGCGGAATGGGCCTGACCGGAGTGATCCTGCAGGCGACCGTTCGGGCCGAGCCGGTGGCGCATGCGTGGGTGGCCGAGGACGTGGACCGCACCAACGGGCTCGAGCAGACGCTGGAGCTGATCGGCGGCGAGGATCCGCGCCGGTATTCGGTGGCGTGGCTCGACATGCTGGCCGAGGGTCCCAGCATGGGCAGGGCCATAGTCAGCCGTGCAGATCCGCTGGCGCCGGGGGAGACCCACCTGCCCCGCGCCGCGGCAGGGGCAGGCCGGAGAGCTACTCCGAGCAGCTGACGCGTCCCGCGGTGCTCGGCGTCCCGCAGGGCATCCCCTCAGGCGTGCTCCAGCCCGCATCTGTGCGGACGTTCAACGCGGCTCGATGGCGCGCGTGCCCTCGAAGCGAGCGCGGCCGCCCGCTCGCGATGGCGCCCTACTTCTTCCCGCTGGATGCGCTCGGCGGATGGAACCGCCTTTACGGCCCGGCGGGCCTGATCCAGTACCAGTTCGTGCTGCCGACCGAGCAGCTGAGCCCCCTTCGCCGCTGTTTTCAGCTGCTGCGAAGGCTCCCGGTCTATCTCGCCGTGTTCAAGCGCTTCGGGCCGCGCTACGGCGGCCCACTGTCATTCCCGCTGGAGGGCTGGACGCTGGCTGTCGACCTGCCGGCGGCTGCGCCCGGGCTCCGAGCGGGGCTGGATGAGCTCGACGAGCTGGTCGTCCAGGCGGGCGGCCGCGTATATCTCAGCAAGGACATCCGGATGCGCCGCGAGCATCTGAGGGAGATGTACCCCGACCTCGGCACATTTCGATCCCTGCGCGAACGCATCGACCCGGCCGGCGTCCTGCGCTCGGACCTGGGCATCCGGCTTGGCCTTTGCGAGGTGTCGGCGTGAGCGAGGCGAGCATCTCTGCTGCCGGGCGGCGGATCCTGCTTCTGGGCGGTACCTCTGAGATCGGCCTTGCGATCGTGCGCGAGCTCAACGCCCGCCTCCCCAGGGAGGTGGCCCTGGCGGGGCGCGATATGGCTGCTCTGGAAGAGGCTGCCGATGGACTCAGACGGGATGGATGCGCGCGGGTGATCACGACTGCGATAGACGCGCTGCTGCCTGCCGGACACGGGCCGGCGATCGCGGCCGCGTTCGAGGAGCTCGGCGGCGTAGACCTGGTGATCGTCGCCGCCGGCGTGCTCGGCGAGCGGGGAACGCTCACGCCCGACATCGACGGCGCCGTCGAGGTGCTGCAGGTGAACACCGTCGGCGCCGGCTCCATGCTGCTCCACAGCGCCGAGCGCCTCCGCGAGGCGGGCGGCGGCTCGGTCGTGGTGCTCTCATCCGTCGCAGCCGAGCGGCCAAGACAGGCCAACGGCGTCTACGGCGCCTCCAAGGCGGGGCTCGACGCGCTGGCACAGGCCCTGGGAGACGAGCTGCGCGATCAGGGCGTGAGGGTGCTGGTGGTGCGCCCCGGGTTCGTGAAGAGCAGGATGACCGAGGGCCTTGACCCCGCTCCGCTCGCGACGACTCCCGAGGATGTCGCCCGCGTGACCGCCGAAGCCCTCGACGGCGTCGGGCACACAGTGTGGGCACCCGCCATGATGCGTTGGGTGATGCTCGTGCTGCGAATGCTCCCGCGCCCTGTCTTCAGGAGGATGAAGCAGTGAGCGCCGCGCGCATGTCCGACCCGGAATCCCGCCGGCGCACGGACGCGATGCAGGGGCGCGACATGGCAGAGCTCCGCGAGCGACGCAGGCGCGCCAGTAGCCGCAAACGCCTGCTCAGGCTGGACCTCGGCCTCGGCGTGCTGGCGGCGGTCCTGCTCTTGATCATCTCTCCCGGCCTTGCGATCACGGGACTCGTGGCTGTCGTTCTGCTCGTCGGAGTGTTCGCCTCGATAGCGATCGAGCGCCGCCGACGCGGGAGCATGCGCGAACGGCGGACCTCGTCGGGCCGGGCACCGCAGGACTATCGGTGAGCGCGAATCCGGTCATCCGCTATGAGGTGACCGGGCGCGTCGCTCGCCTCACGCTCGATCGTCCGGAGCGTGGTAACGGTATAACCCAGGCGCTGGTCGCCGAGCTCGTGGAGTGCGTCGAGCGGGCCGACCTCGACCCCGCCGTCCATGTGCTGCTGCTGTCGGGTGAGGGCACCGGCTTCTGCGGCGGTTATGACCTCGTCGAGAGCGCGCAGGACATGGGCGCGGCGGCTTCCGGCGAGCCGACCGCCGCAAGCGGCTCACCGGTCGACCCCGCGGTGATTGCCGCCAACCACGACCCGCGGAACACATGGGATCCGATGGTCGACTACGCGATGATGAGCCGCAACGTCAACGCGTTCATGAGCCTGTTCCGGTGCAGCAAGCCGGTCGTGTGCATGGTGCACGGCTTCTGTGTGGCCGGCGGCACCGACATGGCGCTGTGCTCGGACCTGCTGATCATCGAGCAGGACGCCAAGATCGGCTACCCGCCGGCAAGGGTGTGGGGCTCCCCGACGACAGCACTCTGGGCCCACCGTGTCGGTGCGCAGCGTGCCAAGCGGCTCCTGTTCACGGGTGACTCGCTGTCGGGCAGCGAGGCGCTGGAGTGGGGTCTGGCAATCGAGGCGCCCCCGGCGGAGCTGCTGCGCGAGCGCACGGAGATCCTGCTCGAGCGGATCGCCAGGATGCCGATCAACCAGCTGGCGATGATGAAGCTCCTCGTCAACCAGTCCCTGTATGCGCAGGGCCTGCATGCGACCCAGGTTCTAGGCACCGTCTTCGACGGGATAACCCGGCACACCGCCGAGGGCTATGCCTTCCAGCAGCGCGCCGGCGAAGCGGGGTTTCGCGAGGCGGTGCGCGAGCGCGACGAGCCCTTCGGCGACGCCGGCATGTCCACCTTCAAGGGCTAGCCGAGCGCCGTCCGCCGACGTCGCTGGACGCTGCCGACCGGCGACGGCTAGAATGTCGCGACCTCGCGGATGTAGCTCAGCTGGCTAGAGCGTCGCCTTGCCATGGCGAAGGTCGAGGGTTCGAATCCCTTCATCCGCTCTCAGCAAAACCCCCGGTTTACCGGGGGTTTTGTGTTTTCCGGGTTGATCGGGCTGACCAAACGCTTTTGGGAGCAGGCCGATGCGCTCGCAGGCGGCTCTGCATAGACCCGCCCGGCCCTTGGACACAGAGCGTCGCGCGGGACACGCGGTGCCGTGGCCGAGCCGCGCGGTCACCGGGACCTGTGAAGCCTCGGCACCGTGAGACACATTAGGCTCGGGTCCTGCTTAAAACCGTCACATGTCCCGGCACCCTGCGGCAGGGCGCTCGCGCACCCGCACGAGCTCTAGGACGCTCGGCGCCCATCGAGCGCGAGGACCGTGGTCTGGGCAACCGCGGTCCCGATCAGCGAGCCGGCGACGACGTCGCCGGGATAGTGGACGCCCGTGTGAACGCGGGAGTATGCGACCAGCGCCGCGAGCGCGCGCAGCGGAACTGCGGCACGCGGCATGACGTGCCCCACACCGGTGGCGAACGCGAAGGCCGCCGCCGAGTGCCCAGAAGGGAACGAGGTCGAGATGGGCATCCGGACCTGCCGGCCGATCGCAACGCGCTCGGCAGCCCGGTCCGGGCGGTGGCGCCCGCTGAGCGGCTTGACGCACATGTTCACCACGGCCGAGGTGAGCGCCACAGATACGAGGCCGAATCTGGCCGCACGACGGCCGCTGGGTCCTGCGGTGGTAGCGAGCACAGCCGCGGCGGCCATCGACAGCTTGGAATGGTTTGCTGCGCGGGAGAGCTCGCGCATCGCCCGGTCGAGCGAGGGCGTCGGAGTGCTGGCCACCGCGGTGTAGAGCGCGGCGTCGATCCGTCCTGCGTCCTTGAGCCAGCGCCGGGGCGCAGGCTGCGGGTGCTCGGCTGGGTGGATCGGGTCGCGCGTCACGCGGGGCGGATTGTATGAGCCATCGCCGGCTCATGGCCGCCCTGGCGCTGATCGCCCTTCCGGTGCTGCTGGCCGTGGCCGTCACGGCGATCGTGGAAAAGTTCCCGGGAGCGCTGCTGCCGGTTGTCTTTGTGGTGATCGCAGGGCGGGTCGGCTGGTATGGGCTTCTTCACCGCGGAGCCGGGCGGGTGCTCGGCGCGGCAGGTGCCGCAGTCGCGCTGGCGCTCGCCGTGGCGCTGTTGTTCGTGGACGGGCTCGCACTCGAGGCGGTGGTGATTCTTGTTGCACTCGCGTGGATGGTCGCCTGCGCGCGGACAGCCCTAAAGACCCACGTCTCGCTCCCTGAGGTCGAGGCCCCGCGGCATCCGGTGCTGTTCTACAACCCGAAGTCGGGCGGCGGCAAGGCCACACAGTTCTCGCTCGACCGCGAGGCGAGGGCGCGCGGCATCGAGCCGATCGAACTGGGACCCGAAGATGACCTGGAGCAATTGGTCAGGCGTGCGGTGGCGGGCGGAGCGGATGGCCTTGCGATGGCCGGCGGCGACGGATCCCAGGCGATCGTGGCGGCGATAGCGTCGGAGCTTGACCTGCCGTACGCGTGCATACCGGCGGGTACGCGCAACCACTTCGCACTCGATCTCGGTGTCGATCGGGAGGATGTGGTCGGCGCACTGGACTCGTTCGTCGACGGTGGTGAGCGGCGGGTCGACCTCGCACGTGTCAACGGCCGCGTGTTCGTCAACAACGTCTCCCTCGGCCTCTATGCCGAAGCGGTGCAGCGCCCCGGCTACAGGGAGGCGAAGATCAGAACGCTCCTGGACATGGTGCCGGAGGTGATGGGACCCGAGGGCAAACAGCCGAGCCTGCGCTGGAGCAGCCCCCACGGCCACGAGCATCGCTCTGGAGCGGCGATCCTCGTGTCGAACAACCAGTACCGGCTCGGCCGCGCGGTCGGGTCGGGAACCCGGCCGAGGATCGACGACGGGCGGCTCGGCATCACCGTCGTCGCCGGTGCGGAGGGGCACGAGCGGGCAGCGGGGCTGATGAAACGGCCGTGGCGGGAATGGTCCGCCCCCACGTTCGAGGTCGACTCGGACACCCCGGTCGCCGCAGGCATCGACGGCGAGGCGGCGATGCTCACCCCTCCGCTGCGATTCGAGATCATGCCCCGCGCTCTGCGAGTCAGGATCGCGCGTGCGCACCCCGGCGCCTCGCCGTCGGCCGGGATCCCGGACAGCGCGTGGGACACCGCACGTGCGCTCGTGCGGCTGGCAGCCGGACGGGGATCACCGAACTTGACAGATCACGCGGCGCCTGATCACCAGACAACCAACGACAGTTAGGGGTGCACGATGGACATCTTTGAGGTCAAGCAGAAGGAGACCGTCACCAGGTCCGAGGTCGCCAGGCGGCTGCGGGTCCTCGCGGACATGCTCGACCGGCACAACGACCTGGAGTTCGACCGCGGCGGCATGCACTTCACGGTGGCAGTGCCGGATGAGGTGCGCCTGAAGGTCGAGCTCGAGGTGGAGAGCGATGAGCGGGAGCTTGAGATAGAGCTCACCTGGTGACCGGGGTTCGGGGCCCTTCCTCGGGATGAGGCGGGCCGCGTACCTGCTGGCTGGGCTGGCCGCATTCGCCCTGATCGGCTGGGGCGCCGGTGTGCTGTGGACGTCCGTCGTGGGCGCGAGTGAGGCCGAGCTCATGCGGGAAGTCGCAGCGCACCGCTCCCAGGCGATCACCGACCTCGCGCGTGTCGTCACGTGGGCCGGGAGCGCCTACCTGCTCGTGCCACTGGCGCTCGTCCTATGTGCCCTGCTGCTGCATGCGGGCCTTCGCGCGCAGGCGCTCGCGATTGCCCTCACTCTCGCCGGCGCCATGATCATCTCCGACGTCGTGAAGCCTCTCGTCTCCCGCGCAAGGCCCGCTGTCGAGCACCTTCAGCTCGTCACCGGGTTCAGCTTCCCCTCAGGCCATGCGACGCAGGCCAGCGCCTTCTGGCTCTCGCTCGTGTTCGCTGCGAGCAGCGCGGGGGCGCCGCAGACGCGCACGCGACAGCTCGCAGCTGGGGCGCTGGTGATCATCCTGCTCGTCGGGCTGTCCCGCGTGTATCTGGGCGTCCACTACCCGAGCGACGTGATCGCGGGCATCCTGCTCGGCGGAGGCTGGGCCGCCTACGTCGCCCGGTGGAACCGGCCCCTTGCGGATCGGCAGCGGCGCGAGCTGGCGGCGAGCGGCTAGGGGGGAGTGCGCCGGCGCCAAGGCGCACCTCGGCGGCCGAGGCGGTCTTTGCTAGCAATGGGGCGATGGGCGACCTTGATCAGCTGCTCGCAGAGCAGGCGGACTACTACCGGCGGCGGGCGGGCGAGTATGAGGACTGGTGGTTTCGCCGCGGCCGCTATGACCGCGGCGCGCAGGCGAACGCCGCATGGTTCGCCGAGGCGGGTGAGGTCCAGGCCGACCTGGACGAGTTCGCTCCCTCGGGCCGGGTGCTGGAGCTCGCATGCGGAACCGGCCTGTGGACCGCGCGGCTCGCCATGCACGCCCGCGAGGTGACCGCGATCGACGTCTCGGCGGAGGTGCTGGAGATCGCCCGCGCGAACGTCCCGTCCGCGAACGTCGACTTCGTCCAGGCTGACCTGTTCACGTGGGAGCCCGAGCGGACCTACGACGTCTGCTTCTTCTCCTTCTGGCTCTCGCATGTACCCACCGAGCGTGCAGGAGCGTTCTGGGGAAAGGTCCAGCGCTCACTCGCACCCGGTGGCAGGGCATATCTCGTGGACAGCGCCCGCAGCGAGCGCTCATCCGCCCGGGATCACGTGCTCCAAGAGGACGGAGAGCAGACGATGCTGCGGCGCCTTGATGACGGCCGGGAGTACCGCATCGTCAAGCACTGGTTACAGGCCGACGGCCTGGAGCGGCAGCTCACAGAGCTCGGCTGGGACGCCGAGATCAAGGCGAGCGCCGAGTTCTTCATCTACGGACACGCGAAACCGTCCCGTTGACCTTGCCGAAGACGCCGCGGCCAGGGGCCTGGTTCGCTCAGCCTGCTCGCAGTTCGCGATCGGGCTGCAACCTTTCAGGACCCCGATGGCAACCGTTGCTCACGGGGGTTCGGAAAAGCTGGGGTTCGCCGGCTAAGAGCCGGCTGTGAGACCGACCCGTCCCGCTATCCCGGCGTGCCCAGCCGGATCACTGACCACCAAGGGAGCCATGCATGAAATGGACGCCGCACCCGATCAGCTCATTCCGGGCCGACCTCTCGGACGAGGAGATCGCGCGCTCCGAGTACACGCGCGTGCGCTCGCTGGCGACCTGGGCGGCGATCAAGCTGCTGCCCGCGTTCTTCTTCATCCGCCAGCGCTCGGAGTTCATCGAAGGGTGGGAGCGGCCGCCGCCGCCGGCACCTCGCTGACGACAGGCGTGTCAGCCGGCGCTGTGGGCATCCCGGGCCGGCCGGCGCTCGGGCACTGGATGATGCTCCCGAACCTGACGGATGAGAACACGCGCACGGTGCTGCCGATGAACGACTCTCTCTATGGCGCTGCGCACGTCGAGCTCGACAGGCTCGGGCCGATGGTGGTGACGGTGCCGCCGAGCCTGCCGGACGATCGCTACTGGTCGATCGCGATGCTCGACGCGTTCCTCA
The DNA here is from genome assembly GCA_963787115.1 of uncultured Solirubrobacteraceae bacterium. GTDB lineage: Bacteria > Actinomycetota > Thermoleophilia > Solirubrobacterales > Solirubrobacteraceae > Palsa-744. Next base: position 1,951 of record CAWBBS010000017.1, on the reverse strand, counting down.
ACGATTTCGCTCACCTCGGGCCGAAATGGAGTCCGAGCAGCGGCGGAGATTTCCTGCTGGTCGGCCGGGCTGGGATGAAGCGGTCCCGGACTGGGCGACGCAGCTGATCCGCGCCCCGACGAGCTCCGTGGCGCTCTATCACCGCGCGCTCGTGCAGTATGAGCCGGGCGACCTCGACGTCGTGAGGTCCTGGCGCGAGGGTTTCACCTTAACGACGCTCGCCGAGCGCGAGGGAGGGCGTGCGCCGACGCCGGACAGCGACGACCTTGCCCAGGGCGATCTGCGCAGTCTCGACGAGCCGCAGCGGTACCTGCGCCTGACGCTGGAGCACATCGACCGCAACCCGGTCCCTGTCGAGGACAGCTGGCTGATCGAGCTGGTGCGAACCGTCGCCGAGGTGCCCGAGCGGCTGCACGACGCGGTGGCCGACGGTTTCGCGGACGCGCAGCTGGTCCTGGACGGGGCGATCAGCGGTGCCGAGCGCCGCGACGGCTGGACGGTCCCCTTCGCCCACACCGGCGAACAGGGTCCGTATGTGATGGGGCAGGCCGTGACGGAGCTGCAGCAGGTCGGCGCCAACGACCCCGCGGAGGCGATCTACGTCTATGCCGAACGCGACGGCGCCGGCGAGGTCCTGGACGCCTCGGACGGCGGCGTCTACGAGCTGAGCTTCCCCGCGCCCCCACCGATGGAGAGCGGCGGCTTCTGGTCGCTGACGATGTACGGGATGGATGAGTACCTCGTCGCGAACCCGCTCGGCAGGTTCTCGACCCGGATCTCAAGGCCCGGCTTCGAGCTGGGCGCGGACGGCTCTGCGACGGTCACGATGGCGGCGGAGCTGCCCACGGGTGTGGCTGAGGCGAACTGGCTTCCGGCACCGCAGGCGCAGTTCATGGTCTGTCTCCGCCTCTACTACCCGGGCGAGCCGATCCGGGGCGGCGAGTGGCTGCCGCCGCCCATCAGGCGCATCCGGTGAGCGTCCCGGCGCGGGCATGACGCACTGCGGCCGCCCCGTTGGGGCGGCCGCAGGTGAGGCCTGGTCTTGTGAGCGGTTCTAGAGCCCGTCGGGTGACGCGCTACGAAGCCGCCGCCGTCGTCGCCCAGGCTGCTGGACCAGCGCGAGCCGGATTCGGAGAGCGCGACCGTGTCGAACCGTTTGCCGTCGATCACCATGTACGCGTGTTCGGCGTTCGCATAGATCGTGATGTACTTGCCGGGGCCCGGTTCGCCGTAGGACTCAAGTTCGCCCGAGTCCTCGGGTGAGCTGAGCAGGCCGCCTCCGTGGAGCGCGTAGGACACCGAGCCCGAGCAGTCATCGCCGTAGGCCTGGAACGAGCCGTGCCCGCCGCCCCACACGTAGGGACGCGTGGCGATTTCATCGCCGGCCGCGATGACTCTCCCGACAACACCTGATTCTTCTCCGCCGCCGCCAGTCGAGCTGCTCGAACCGGAACTCTGGTCCACCAGCGCCGAGGCGGGCGGGGTCAGGGTCGGCTCGTCCTTGATGCCGAGCACCGCCCACGTGGACGGCCCGACGACGCCATCGACTTCAAGCCCGTGGCGCGACTGAAGACGACGCACCGCCGCCTCGGTCGAAGGGCCAATTCGCCGTCCACCGGCTCCCGCAGAGCAAGCTGCAGGCGCTCTACCGGGCTGCCGCTCGAGCCTCAGCTCGAGCTTTCATCGGAGGCGAAGCGAGCCTTCGGGGCCGTCGCCGCGGCGAGCGCCGAGGCCGGGGAGGTGAGCGTGCCCTCGCTGTGGATCCCGAGGATGCTCCACGTCGCAGGTCCGACCACACCATCGACTGTGAGGCCATGGCGAGCCTGCAGGCGCCGCACCGCCGCCTCCGTCTCAGGACCCCAATTCACCGTCCGTTGCCAGGTGCAGGGCGGACTGGAGACGGGCGACAGCGCCGCCTTCCGAAGCCGCCGGGACGGCGCTCGCGTGCGCC
>CAWBBS010000016.1:0-15861 GCA_963787115.1 uncultured Solirubrobacteraceae bacterium | reverse complement strand
CGGTTCCATTCCGGTCGTCGCCTTGTCCCTATCCGGATCGCGTCATCGTCGGCTGGACCTCTCCGCGACGCCGATCTCCTCGGCGATGAGGCGAAGCAGCTGGGACCCGACCTGTTCGAGCGGTCTCGTGCTGCCCTCGGCGCGAGAGAGGACCAGCGCACCCTCGATCGAGGAGATTGAGGTCACTGCGAGCGTCTCCGCGCGGGCGGGCGCGATGCCGGCGCTCTCAAAGGCGTCTCGGAGGAGCCTCTCCCACTGTTGAAAGCCGAGTGCCGCAGAGTGTCGCGCGCCGGAGTCGGGTGTGAGGTCGAGAGCGCCGGCGGCGACCGCGCAGCCGGCCCTGAAGTCGCTGTCGCGCAGTACGACGAGCCAGCTGTCGATGAACGCCTCATGGGCGGCCAACGGGTCTCGGCAGGCCAGCGCCTGCTCGAGGTTGCGCGTGATCCACTCGCCGGCAAAGAGCGTGGCTTGCTCTGCGAGTTCGGCTCGGCCGTTGGGAAAGTGATGGTAGATCGACCCGCGGGGCGCCCCGCTGTGCTCTATGACGTCGGGAAGTGCCGTCCCGGCGACGCCGCGTTCGCGCTGGAGCAGCGCCTGGCTGCGGATCATCCGGTCTCTTGCGTCGGATCGCTGGGCATATGAACTCTGATGCTCAGCATAGTTTACGGTTCCCCCAGTTCTGCTGACCAACATAGTTCGTCTCCTGGAGGCCCGCGGCTCAGATGACCGTGCCGGCGTCCCGGTACATCAAGTGAAAGGCGGAAGCGATGACTGAGAGCGCCGATGACGGCGTCCTGACCTTGGAGCAGCGCGGGCATGTGCTGCTGATGGGGTTGAACCGCCCAGCCAAGCGCAACGCCTTGAACATCGAGCTCCTGATCGAGCTCGGTCGCGCGTATGAGAGGCTCGAGCGGGACGAGGATCTGCGCTGCGGCGTGCTGTTCGCCCACGGCGATCACTTCACCGGTGGCCTTGACCTCGCGGAGGTGGGGCCCGCGCTCGCCTCCGGCAGCCTGAGCTACCCCGAGGATGCGCGCGACCCGTGGCGAAACGACGGCAAGCAGTGGACGACCCCTGTTGTGGCTGCCGCTCACGGCTGGTGTATGACACTCGGTATCGAGCTGCTGCTGGCGGCCGATATCCGGGTCGCGAGCGCGTACACGCGCTTTGCGCAACTCGAGATCCAGCGCGGCATCTACCCGTTCGGTGGCGCGACGTTTCGCCTACCGCGGGAGGCCGGCTGGGGCAACGCGATGCGGTGGCTGCTCACCGGCGACGAGTACGACGCACAGGAGGCCCACCGAATCGGGCTCATCCAAGAGGTGACCGCAACCGGGCAGCATGTTGAGAGAGCGCTCGCGCTCGCTGAGAGCATCGCCACGCGCTCCGCTCCGCTCGGGGTCCGCGCAACGTTGCAATCGGCGCAGCTCGCCCTCAACGAAGGAGAAGAGGCTGCCGCGGATCGACTCACCCCTGACATGGTCGCGCTGCTCCAGACATCTGACGGCACCGAGGGCATGATGTCCTTCATCGAGCGCCGCCCGGCGAAGTTCACGGGGCGCTGAGGTAGACCGGGCCACACCTCCCTACGCCGGCCGCGAGCCGCTGCGGCTACCCGACGTCAAGGGCCGGCGGTCGCCCCCTACCGCCGCGGCCAAGTCATTAGTACGCTCGACCTCCGATGCCTGATTCCCGTCTGGCAATCCTCGTCCTCGGCGGCACAGCGTGGCTGGGACGCCAGGTGTGCCGTCAGGCGCTGGACAATTGGCACGAGGTCTGGTGTCTGGCCCGCGGTGAGAGCGGCGAGGCACCGGAGGGAGCCAAGCTGATCAGAGCCGATCGGCGTTCGAAGGGCGCCTATGACCAGGTGCGAGGCCGAGACTGGGATGCCGTCGTGGATGTCGCCTGGCAGCCTGGCCTGGTGCGCTCGGCGCTCGCGGCACTGCGCGAGCGGGCCGATCAGTGGATCTACATCTCCTCCGTGAACGTGTACGCCTCACAGGCGCTGCCCGACGCTGACGAGACCGCGGAGCTGCTGGCGCCCACGGACCTCGACGAGGTCGGCATGGACCTCTATGGCGCCGCGAAGGTTGCCTGCGAGCTCGCGTGTGGGTCCCGCGGGGGATCAAACGTGCTGATCGTCCGGCCGGGGTTGATCGGCGGTCCCGGTGACAGCAGCGATCGTGCTGGCTACTGGGTCGCACGCGCCGCACGCGATCGGATCGCGCCGATGCTCGCGCCGGACAGCCCGGACCTGGTGACGCAGGTGATCGACGTCCGCGACCTCTCCGCGTGGCTGATCCACTGCGTCGAGAGCCGGACAGCCGGCGTCTATGACGCGGTGGGACCGATCATCAGGCTGGATGAATGGATCGGGCTCTCACGCACGGTCGCAGGGCACACGGGCACCGTCGTGCGCGCGAGCGACGAGTGGCTGCTGGCCGAGGGCGTGGAACAGTTCATGGGCCCAGGGTCGCTGCCACTCTGGTTGGCCGACCCGGATTGGCAGGGGTTCCGCAGCGGCGCCGCGGCCGGGAAGGCTGGTCTGGCGCGCAGGCCGGTCAGCGCCACACTCACAGACACCCTCGCGTGGGAGCGAAAGCTCGGTCTTGACCGCGTCCGCAAGGCGGGGATCTCGGCCGAGCGCGAGGCAGATCTGCTCGGAAAACTGGCCACCTGAGGAAGGTGGCCGCACCTCGAGGCTTCGGCGCAGCGGCCGCTCAGCCTCCCCCACCCACGAGCCTGACCGCCGCCCCGGCAGGCGGCGCCCTCAGGCCTGCAGCGGTTTGCCCAGGAACGCCTCCAGGGCGATCCACACTGCTGCGTGAGCGAGCGGCCCGACTCGCACCACTCCGCCGTCGGCGTCCACGCGAACGCTCGCCTGCAGACCCGCGTCCGTGAGGCGTTCCAGTTGCCGCTCGGCGCGCGTGACGCCCGTCCGGCCCACGTAGTGCGCGTCGATGCCGTAGCGACCGCCCTCCACAGGCCACACGGTCATGCGATCCGGCGCCCATGTGGGGCCGGTCTCGGCCGGCAGGGCCGAGTAGTGCACCAGACCCTCTGTTGCGTCGCGGGGATTGATGCTCTCGCGCGCCGACCACGTCCGCTCGTCGGTCGACGGTCTGTCGTGTCTCTTTCCGCTGCGCCGGCGCCTCATAGGAGGGACTGAGCCTGATGCGAGCGCGGCCACTGCGCCGCGCTCGCATTCCTGAGCTCTCCGCTCAGCAGGCCCTGCGCCGCCGAGCCGGTGACCCGGCGCGGCGGCGGGTGAGCCCTATGAGCATTTGAGCGTTTCGTAGGCCTGTTTGTAGCTGGCGCCGAGCGCGGCAACCGACGCCTTCAAAGCAGGTGCCGACTGCTTCAGCACAGCTTCGATGTTCCCGGATGATTTCGCCGCGGACACGACGGCGGTCGCGAGTCCCGCGAGCTGGGTCTTCAGCTCATTCTGCGCGGATTCCACGACGGACTTGCTCGAGGCGGGCAGGTTGGGCGCTGATTCTTTGATCTTCCCCGCTTCCTGTTCCATCACAGAGGCGGAGCTTTTGATTTCTTCCACTGCCTTCGTGGACAGCGTCAGCCCGGAGAGTTTCGAGATCTGAGCCTGGATGGCCTTGGTCGATGAGCACACCTGTGCGGTGGCCTTTTCTTCTGACGATTCGCCGCAGCCTGCCAGGCCGATGACGACGAGGACAATCACGGCGGTGAACGCAACGGGCCGGATTAAGGTCTTCGAACACGGTAGTTCTCCTATGTTGTTGTCTTGGCCGCCTGCCCGCCGGCCGGTGCGGTCAAACTGGTTGGGATCCAAGGGTCTGACCGCTGAACACGGCGAGGGAGGCTGAGCGCGGGGCTATACCCCCGAGTATCGTGAACCGGGGCGCACGGCGCGTCCTGCCCGGCTCCTCAGGCCGATGTGCCAGGACTGCCTATTCCGCCACATCGAGGTCGATGTGGCGCTCGCGCTGCGCCGTGCCGGCTCTAGTCGCCTTCAGGCCCCTGGGCCCGCGGGCGAACTCGAGGTAGCGCTCGACGAGCGGATTCTCCCGGTCACGCCGCCCTGCCAGCACGAACGTGGTCGGAGCGGCGTCGGTGAGGGGGATCGACGTCAGACCAGTGAGGAAGTTCACCAGTACCGCCGCCGATGATGAGGGCACGGTGGTGATCGCGTCGCGAACCGCGAGCGCGGCGAGCACCTCCTGAGGACCGGACGCCCGGTCGGTCGTCACCTGCAGCGGCGGGCCACCCCGGTGATCGTCAAGGCTCCAGAACCCGGCCCACGTCGGGTCCACCTGGTCGCTGTAGCCGATGAACGCCTCATCCAGGACATCGGAGACGCTGAGCTCGCTGCGATCGGCCAGGGGATGGTTGCGCGGCACGAGCACGGCGCGCGGCTCAGAGCGTACGTCCTGCGTCCAGACGTTCTCGTCGCAGGGCGGCACATGGGTCACCGCGATGTCGACCTCCGAGAGCCAGTCCGAGGTCGAGCGTCCCGGGAACTGGAGCTCGCGGTAGCGCAGGTCGATCTCGGGATGCGAGCTCGCAAAGCGCGAGAGGGCGCCGGGGCTGTCCAGTCCAGGCGGTACTCCGACGAACCCGAACTCGATCGTCCCGCGGGCGACACGCGCGAGCCACGCCGCGGTCTGGGTTGCGTCCATCTCGGCCTCCAGCGCCTGCCTGGCCTTTGTCAGGAAGCGCTCTCCGGCTGGCGTGAGCCTCACGCCCTGGGCGTGTCGCTCGAGCACCGTGAAGCCGAGCTCCGACTCCAGGCTTGCGATCGCCTGGGTGACCGTCGCGGCGGCGACGTGCAGCGTCGCAGCCGCGCCCGCCACCTGGCCCTCGTCGGCGACTGCAACGAAGTACCGGAGCTGGCTCGAACGCAGGGACATCAGCGCGGCAGCCGGGTCGGGTCGGGCTGTGGGCGCTCAAACGCGGGCCGCCGGCGCGCGGCAGCCGGTCCATTCCCCCCACGGCGGTTACGGCAAGCCCCCATCGAGAGCAATCTACCATTGCGCCGAGATGCCGGCCAGCCCTGACGAACGGTGAATTGCAGCTCCTCGAAACGCAGAGGGGTGCCGTCAGCCCGCGGTCCAGCGATTGCCCATCTCGCCGGGCTCGCGCGCGAACTCCAGCAGCCGTTCTACCGGCTCGTTGCGCCGGTCACGGTGTCCCACGAGCATGATGTCAGCCGGGTCCGCGTCGGTGAGCGGGATAGAGGCGATCCCGGTCAGCACGTTGACGATGACGGCGGCCACCGAGGCGGGCACGAGCGTGAGCGCCTCTCGCACCGCGAGAGCCGCAAGGGCCTCCTGCGGCCCGGAGATCTCATCCGGCGTGACGCGCGCGGGCGCACCACGATGGTCGTCGAGGCTCCAGAAGCCCGCCCACTCGCGATCGACCATCGGGCCGAACCCTATGAACGTCTCATCGAGCACGTCCGCGACGCTCAGCTCTGAGCGAGCTGCAAGCGGATGTCTGGTGGGCGCCAGAACAACGCGAGGCTCGCGGCGCAGCAGCTGCGTCCAGACGTTCTCATCCGGCGGCGGCAGGTGGCAGACCGCGATATCCACCTCCGCGAGCCACTCGGCGGTGTCCGGGCCTGGGAACGCCATCTCGCGGCAGCGCAGGTCGATCTGGGGGTAGCGCTGTGAGAACTCCGACAGGGGACCCGGGCTGTCCAGGCCGGGCGGCGCCCCCACGAACCCGAACTCGATCCTCCCGTTGGCCGCGCGCGCCAGCCACTGAGCCGTGCTTACGGCCTCGGCTTCAGCCGCCAGCGCCTGCCTTGCCTTTCTCAGGAACAGCTCCCCCGCGGGCGTGATCGAAACCCCGCGGGCCTTGCGCTCCAGCAGCGGAAAGCCGACTTCGGACTCCAGGGCAGCGATGGCCTGCGAGAGGGCGGGCTGGGCGATGTTCAGGCTCGCGGCGGCCCTGGTGATCTGTCCGGCGTCTGCAACCGCTACCAGGTAGCGCAGGTGGGTCGAGCGAATCGGCATCAGCGCCCAGCTCCGCCTGTGGCCACGCTCCGCGTCCGGGGAACGTCGCTGGTAGCCACGCCCCTGCTAGCGGGCACTCCACCAAGTCCCATGCAGACGGAAGGTAGCACCGGATCGCGACGCGGTGCAGGGACACGGGCGCCGCAGCGCGGCGAAAGGACGCGAGCCTGATGGCGGCCGGCAGGTCGCGGCTCACGTAACCTTGACGGGGCATGCGACGCCCTCGACCGCGCCAAGCCCAGACCCGCCCCGGCGGGCACCGCCGGCTCGTCGGACTGCTCGTCCTCCTGCTGTTCGCGACCCTCGCGGCGGCGCCGGCGGGTGCCCAGAGCACCAGCACCGAGAGCGGCAGCCCGATCAACGACCAGGGCAGCAGCTACCACTTCCGCTCCTACATCACTGGCGTCACGCCCGCCGCCTCGGGACTGAGCCTGCAGGTCCTGCAGTTCGCCGACCGCCTGGAACTCGTCAACCACACCGGAAAGACGGTGACCGTTTACGGCTACGAAGGCGAACCGTACGCGCAGGTCCTGGCGGACGGCACCGTGCGCGTCAACACCCACTCCCCCGCCTTCTATCTCAACCAGGCCTTCTACGCGAACGTGACGGTGCCGCCCTATGCGACGCCGACCGCCGCACCGCAGTGGACGGTGATCGACCGCACCGGGCGCCTGGAATGGCACGACCACCGGATCCACTGGATGTCTCCCGTGGTCCCGCCGGAGGTCAAGGATCAGGGTAAGCAAACGAAGATCTTCAACTGGAAGGTGCCGATCAGCGTCGGCGCGACCCCGGGCACGGTGCATGGCGAACTGTTCTGGGTGCCGGAGTCCGGATCCAAGACGCCGACGGCGGCGATCGCCGCGCTGGCGGCCCTGATAGTGATCGCCGTGGCCTTCGTCATCTACGTCCGCCGGCGCAGATCCCGCTCGGCGCCGCACGACGGCTCGGCAGGCGGCGAGAACGCCGCCGCGCCCGGCGCCCGTGAGGTGTGGTGAGCCGCCCTCAGCTGGCCTTGGCGAGTGCGCTCTTCAGCGAAGCCTGACTCTGCGGGCCGCGCAGCACCGCCGCGATCTTTCCCTGCCCGTCGACGATGAACGTCGTCGGGAGGTCGGTCATGCTGTATTCGTTGCCGACGAACCCTTCTGCGTCGCGCAGGTTCGTGAACGTCCAGCCGTAGTGGCGCACGAAGGACCGGGCGCCCGACAGCCCGTCGCTCCAGTCAACGCCCACGATGCGTCCCCGGCCGGCGCTGCTGGTGGCGAACTTCTCGATTTCCGGGGCCTCGCTCCCGCAGGGGCCGCACCAGCTGGCCCAGAACAGCACCGCGACTGGCCGTCCCCCCGCAGCCGAGATCAGCCCCGTGAGCGTGGTGGGCGAACCGACGAGCTGTTCATGCGGAAGTGCGGGGGCCCGGCGGCCGCCTGGAGCGGAGCTCTTGGGCGAGAGCCCGTAGATCAGCAGGGCGGCCAGCAGGAGCACCGCGGTGGCCCAGCCGATCAGCCTGCGACGAGTCATGGAAACTCAGCGCGCTGCCAGCAGGGGAACGTCGTGCGCGACTTCGCCGGGCTTGAAGCTCGCGGCGTAGATCGTCAGGCGCTTGCCGGAGCCGGTGACCCCATAGACGAGCCCCGAGTGGTTGACGAACTGCGGTTCGCCCGCGTCGCGTTCTGATCCCACACCCCACGCCTTCCACACCGCCGCGAGTTCCTTGGCGGACCCGACGAGGTACTGCATCCTGCCGGTCATCTCATGGCGCGCCAGGAATGCCGAGATCGCTGCCGGGGTGTCCCCTCGCGGGTCGACCGACACGGCGATGATCTGCGTGTCGGCGAGCGCCTTCGGCGTCATCAGGTTCTGCGCGATGCGCAGATTGGATGTGATCAGCGGGCAGATGTCGGGACAGTGGGTGTAGAGGAAGGTGACCAGCACCGCCTTGCCCTTGTAGGAGGCGATGTTCACCTCCTGTCCGAGGTAGTTGCGCAGCTTCAGCGGCGGCGCAGCCGTGACGGGGGTCAGCAGTCCCGAAGCCTCGAATTCCGCATTGAGCGCCTGAGGGTTCTTGGTGGCCGATCCCGCCTTGCCGCCGACCGCGACCAGCGCGATGACGCCCGTCGCGACCGCGAGCACGGCGAGAGCCACCAGGAGCCGTAGGTCTATTCCCTGCTTGCGCACACCGCGAAGTTATCACCGCGTCTGCCGCCACGTGCCGCCTGCCGGGAGCACTCCCGGCGAAGCACCTCGTCGGCAAGATTCCTTGCAGTCCTGCCTGTGTGACACATCTTGCAATGTGATCTGGTAGCTTCCTGCCCGTTCGTGCCGAGTCCTGGACCTCAAGGGGTCTGGGAGCGGGGGACCCATTGCAGCCGAGAGGCTGCGGGGGCGAATCGCCACAAGATTGTGGCGTAGCGTAGACGTTTACGCGAGCCCGACAGCTAACCCCGTAGGCGCCATGCAACGGAATTAGAAAGGACGCCCCCATGTCGGGATCCCCCCGTGATCTTGCCGTACTCGATCACTGGAGCGCCTCGCTCGAGCGCTCGCGTGCACGTCGTGCCGGAAAGGGCACCCATGCACGCAACACACGTGCGGATGCTCCATCATCGGTCCTGCTCTCCGCCGACGGCCGCGCGGCTCGTGCCCGCGACCTGGCCGATGTTCAGGCGTGGGAGCTCTCACTCGGGCGATCCAGGGCCCGCAGGCGGGCCAGGCAGCTGCGCTTCGCCCCGCCGAGCACGCGTGCCAAGCGCGTCTCGCTGGGCGCACTGGCTGCCCTCTCGGTGGGCCCGACCGTTGGCGTCGCATCGGGCCAGGAACCCGTGGGAGCCGGCGTGGAACCGCCGACGACCACCGAACACAGCATCGTGCTCACCGCAGGCAGCCAGGGCCGACAGGTCCAGCTGCTTCAGAAGGCGCTCGGCGGCGTGAGCGTCGACGGAATCTTCGGGGCGGAAACCGAAGCCGCCGTCCGCAGCTTCCAGTCCGCCCACGGCCTCACGGTGGACGGGATCGTTGGGCCTCTCACCTCCGCGGCTCTCCGCGGCGGCACCGGGCGCGCGTTCGCGGCGACGTTCACCTCGACGCTCACCAGCGGCGAAGAAGGCGCGTCTGCCTCTGAAGGTTCGGAAACGGGAGCGGTTGCGCGCCTGCAGAGCGCGCTGCATCTGACGGCCGACGGCGATTTCGGGCCGGCAACCGAGGCGGCCGTCCGAAGGCTGCAGTCACGTCACGGCCTGACCGTCGACGGCATCGTCGGTCCCGCGACGTGGAGCGTCATCGGCGCCAGCGGCCAGCCCACGCTGACACCCCCGGCCTCGGCGCTGACGGCGGCGAGCACGGGCACCGCCCACTCGGCGTCCAGGAAGGCGCACGCGAGCGCCGTCCCGGCGGCTTCGGAAGGCGGCGCTGTCGCCCGTCTCCAGTCCGCCCTGCACCTGGCAACGGACGGTGAATTCGGTCCTGAGACGGAGGCGGCGGTGCGGCGCCTGCAGGCTCGCCATGGCCTCACAGTCGATGGTGTGGTCGGACCTGCGACGTGGAGCATCCTCGGGATCCACAGCGAGGGCACGCTCACTCCCCCGGCCTCGGCGCTCGCCGCGGCGACGGCCCCGAAGGCTCGCTTCGCCTCCGATGAAAGCTCGAGCTCAGGCTCGAGCGGCAGCCCGGTAGAGCGCCTGCAGTCTGCTCTGCGGGAGCCGGTGGACGGCGAATTCGGCCCTTCGACCGAGGCGGCGGTGCGTCGTCTTCAGTCGCGCCACGGGCTTGAAGTCGATGGCGTCGTCGGGCCGTCCACGTGGGCGGTGCTCGGCATCAAGGACGAGCCGACCCTGACCCCGCCCGCCTCGGCGCTGGTGGACCAGAGTTCCGGTTCGAGCAGCTCGACTGGCGGCGGCGGAGAAGAATCAGGTGTTGTCGGGAGAGTCATCGCGGCCGGCGATGAAATCGCCACGCGTCCCTACGTGTGGGGCGGCGGGCACGGCTCGTTCCAGTCCTACGGCTATGACTGCTCGGGCTCGGTGTCCTACGCGCTCCACGGAGGCGGCCTGCTCAGCTCACCCGAGGACTCGGGCGAACTTGAGTCCTACGGCGAACCGGGCCCCGGCAAGTACATCACGATCTATGCGAACGCCGAACACGCGTACATGGTGATCGACGGCAAACGGTTCGACACGGTCGCGCTCTCCGAATCCGGCTCGCGCTGGTCCAGCAGCCTGGGCGACGACGGCGGCGGCTTCGTAGCGCGTCACCCCGACGGGCTCTAGAACCGCTCACAAGACCAGGCCTCACCTGCGGCCGCCCCAACGGGGCGGCCGCAGTGCGTCATGCCCGCGCCGGGACGCTCACCGGATGCGCCTGATGGGCGGCGGCAGCCACTCGCCGCCCCGGATCGGCTCGCCCGGGTAGTAGAGGCGGAGACAGACCATGAACTGCGCCTGCGGTGCCGGAAGCCAGTTCGCCTCAGCCACACCCGTGGGCAGCTCCGCCGCCATCGTGACCGTCGCAGAGCCGTCCGCGCCCAGCTCGAAGCCGGGCCTTGAGATCCGGGTCGAGAACCTGCCGAGCGGGTTCGCGACGAGGTACTCATCCATCCCGTACATCGTCAGCGACCAGAAGCCGCCGCTCTCCATCGGTGGGGGCGCGGGGAAGCTCAGCTCGTAGACGCCGCCGTCCGAGGCGTCCAGGACCTCGCCGGCGCCGTCGCGTTCGGCATAGACGTAGATCGCCTCCGCGGGGTCGTTGGCGCCGACCTGCTGCAGCTCCGTCACGGCCTGCCCCATCACATACGGACCCTGTTCGCCGGTGTGGGCGAAGGGGACCGTCCAGCCGTCGCGGCGCTCGGCACCGCTGATCGCCCCGTCCAGGACCAGCTGCGCGTCCGCGAAACCGTCGGCCACCGCGTCGTGCAGCCGCTCGGGCACCTCGGCGACGGTTCGCACCAGCTCGATCAGCCAGCTGTCCTCGACAGGGACCGGGTTGCGGTCGATGTGCTCCAGCGTCAGGCGCAGGTACCGCTGCGGCTCGTCGAGACTGCGCAGATCGCCGTGGGCAAGGTCGTCGCTGTCCGGCGTCGGCGCACGCCCTCCCTCGCGCTCGGCGAGCGTCGTTAAGGTGAAACCCTCGCGCCAGGACCTCACGACGTCGAGGTCGCCCGGCTCATACTGCACGAGCGCGCGGTGATAGAGCGCCACGGAGCTCGTCGGGGCGCGGATGAGCTGCGTCGCCCAGTCCGGGACCGCTTCATCCCAGCCCGGGCCGACCAGCAGGAAATCTCCGCCGCTGCTCGGACTCCATTTCGGCCCGAGGTGAGCGAAATCGTTGAGGAACGCGTCGAGCATCGCGATCGACCAGTAGCGATCGTCCGGCAGGCTCGGCGGCACCGTCACCACCATCGGCCCGAGCCTGTCGAGCTCGACGTGCGCAGCGCCATAGAGAGAGTCGTTCATCGGCAGCACCGTGCGCGTGTTCTCATCCGTCAGGTTCGGGAGCATCATCCAGTGCCCGAGCGCCGGCCGGCCCGGGATGCCCACAGCGCCGGCTGACACGCCTGTCGTCAGCGAGGTGCCGGCGGCGGCGGCCGCCTCCACCCTTCGATGAACTCCGAGCGCTGGCGGATGAAGAAGAACGCGGGCAGCAACTTGATCGCCGCCCAGGTCGCCAGCGAGCGCACGCGCGTGTACTCCGAGCGGGCGATCTCCTCGTCCGAGAGGTCGGCCCGGAATGAGCTGATCGGGTGCGGTGTCCATTTCATGCATGGCTCCCTTGGTGGTCAGTGACCCGGCGGGCACGCCGGGATAGCGGGACGGGTCGGTCTCACAGCCCGCTCTTAGCCGGCGAATCCCAGCTTTTCCGAGCCCCCGTGAGCAACGGTTGCCATCGGGGTCCCGAACGGTTGCAGCCCGATCGCGAACGGCGAGCAGGCTGCGCGAACCAGGCCCCTGCCCGCGGCGTCTTCGGCAAGGTCAACGGGACGGTTTCGCGTGTCCGTAGATGAAGAACTCGGCGCTCGCCTTGATCTCGGCGTCCCAGCCGAGCTCCGTGAGCTGCCGCTCCAGGCCGTCGGCCTGGAACCAGTGCTTGACTATGCGGTACTCCCGGCCGTCATCAAGGCGCCGCAGCATCGTCTGCTCTCCGTCCTCTTGGAGCACGTGATCCCGGGCGGATGAGCGCTCGCTGCGGGCGCTGTCCACGAGATATGCCGTGCCACCGGGTGCGAGTGAGCGCTGCAGCTTTCCCCAGAACGCTCCTGCACGCTCGGTGGGTACATGCGAGAGCCAGAAGGAGAAGAAGCAGACGTCGTAGGTCCGCTCGGGCTCCCACGTGAACAGGTCAGCCTGGACGAAGTCGACGTTGGCGCACGGGACCTTCGAGTGGGCGATCTCCAGCACCTCCGCCGAGACGTCGATCGCGGTCACCTCGCGGGCGTGCATGGCGAGCCGCGGGGTCCACAGGCCGGTTCCGCATGCGAGCTCCAGCACCCGGCCCGAGGGAGCGAACTCGTCCAGGTCGGCCCGGACCTCACCCGCCTCGGCGAACCATGCGGCGTTCGCCTGCGCGCCGCGGTCATAGCGGCGGCGGCGAAACCACCAGTCCTCTTACTCGCCCGCCCGCCGCCGGTAGTAGTCCGCCTGCTCTGCGAGCAGCTGATTAAGGTCGCCCATCGCCCCATTGCTAGCAAAGACCGCCTCGGCCGCCGAGGTGCGCCTTGGCGCCGGCGCACTCCCCCCTAGCCGCTCGCGGCCAGCTCGCGCCGCTGCCGATCCGCAAGGGGCCGGTTCCACCGGGCGACGTAGGCGGCCCAGCCTCCGCCGAGCAGGATGCCCGCGATCACGTCGCTCGGGTAGTGGACGCCCAGATAGACGGCGCGGGACAGCCCGACGAGCAGGATGATCACCAGCGCCCCAAGCTGCGAGCTGTCGCGTGCGCGTCTGCGGCGCCCCCGCGCTGCTCGCAGCGAACACGAGCGAGAGCCAGAAGGCGCTGGCCTGCGTCGCATGGCCTGAGGGGAAGCTCAACCCGGTGACGAGCTGAAGGCCCTCGACCGCGGGCCTTGCGCGGGAGACGAGCGGCTTCACGACGTCGGAGTACAGAACCACGATGGCGCCGGCGAGAGTGAGGGCAATCGCGAGCGCCTGCGCGCGAAGGCCCGCATGCAGCAGCAGGGCACATAGGACGAGCGCCAGTGGCACGAGCAGGTAGGCGCTCCCGGCCGACGTGACGACACGCGCGAGGTCGGTGATCGCCTGGGAGCGGTGCGCTGCGACTTCCCGCATGAGCTTGGGCCTCACTCGCGCCCCTACGACGGACGTCCACAGCACACCGGCGCCCCAGCCGATCAGGCGGAGATACGCGGCCAGCCCAGCCAGCAGGTACGCGGCCCGCCTCATCCCGAGGAAGGGCCCCGAACCCCGGTCACCAGGTGAGCTCTATCTCAAGCTCCCGCTCATCGCTCTCCACCTCGAGCTCGACCTTCAGGCGCACCTCATCCGGCACTGCCACCGTGAAGTGCATGCCGCCGCGGTCGAACTCCAGGTCGTTGTGCCGGTCGAGCATGTCCGCGAGGACCCGCAGCCGCCTGGCGACCTCGGACCTGGTGACGGTCTCCTTCTGCTTGACCTCAAAGATGTCCATCGTGCACCCCTAACTGTCGTTGGTTGTCTGGTGATCAGGCGCCGCGTGATCTGTCAAGTTCGGTGATCCCCGTCCGGCTGCCAGCCGCACGAGCGCACGTGCGGTGTCCCACGCGCTGTCCGGGATCCCGGCCGACGGCGAGGCGCCGGGGTGCGCACGCGCGATCCTGACTCGCAGAGCGCGGGGCATGATCTCGAATCGCAGCGGAGGGGTGAGCATCGCCGCCTCGCCGTCGATGCCTGCGGCGACCGGGGTGTCCGAGTCGACCTCGAACGTGGGGGCGGACCATTCCCGCCACGGCCGTTTCATCAGCCCCGCTGCCCGCTCGTGCCCCTCCGCACCGGCGACGACGGTGATGCCGAGCCGCCCGTCGTCGATCCTCGGCCGGGTTCCCGACCCGACCGCGCGGCCGAGCCGGTACTGGTTGTTCGACACGAGGATCGCCGCTCCAGAGCGATGCTCGTGGCCGTGGGGGCTGCTCCAGCGCAGGCTCGGCTGTTTGCCCTCGGGTCCCATCACCTCCGGCACCATGTCCAGGAGCGTTCTGATCTTCGCCTCCCTGTAGCCGGGGCGCTGCACCGCTTCGGCATAGAGGCCGAGGGAGACGTTGTTGACGAACACGCGGCCGTTGACACGTGCGAGGTCGACCCGCCGCTCACCACCGTCGACGAACGAGTCCAGTGCGCCGACCACATCCTCCCGATCGACACCGAGATCGAGTGCGAAGTGGTTGCGCGTACCCGCCGGTATGCACGCGTACGGCAGGTCAAGCTCCGACGCTATCGCCGCCACGATCGCCTGGGATCCGTCGCCGCCGGCCATCGCAAGGCCATCCGCTCCGCCCGCCACCGCACGCCTGACCAATTGCTCCAGGTCATCTTCGGGTCCCAGTTCGATCGGCTCGATGCCGCGCGCCCTCGCCTCGCGGTCGAGCGAGAACTGTGTGGCCTTGCCGCCGCCCGACTTCGGGTTGTAGAACAGCACCGGATGCCGCGGGGCCTCGACCTCAGGGAGCGAGACGTGGGTCTTTAGGGCTGTCCGCGCGCAGGCGACCATCCACGCGAGTGCAACAAGAATCACCACCGCCTCGAGTGCGAGCCCGTCCACGAACAACAGCGCCACGGCGAGCGCCAGCGCGACTGCGGCACCTGCCGCGCCGAGCACCCGCCCGGCTCCGCGGTGAAGAAGCCCATACCAGCCGACCCGCCCTGCGATCACCACAAAGACAACCGGCAGCAGCGCTCCCGGGAACTTTTCCACGATCGCCGTGACGGCCACGGCCAGCAGCACCGGAAGGGCGATCAGCGCCAGGGCGGCCATGAGCCGGCGATGGCTCATACAATCCGCCCCGCGTGACGCGCGACCCGATCCACCCAGCCGAGCACCCGCAGCCTGCGCCCCGGCGCTGGCTCAAGGACGCAGGACGGATCGACGCCGCGCTCTACACCGCGGTGGCCAGCACTCCGACGCCCTCGCTCGACCGGGCGATGCGCGAGCTCTCCCGCGCAGCAAACCATTCCAAGCTGTCGATGGCCGCCGCGGCTGTGCTCGCTACCACCGCAGGACCCAGCGGCCGTCGTGCGGCCAGATTCGGCCTCGTATCTGTGGCGCTCACCTCGGCCGTGGTGAACATGTGCGTCAAGCCGCTCAGCGGGCGCCACCGCCCGGACCGGGCTGCCGAGCGCGTTGCGATCGGCCGGCAGGTCCGGATGCCCATCTCGACCTCG
This sequence comes from uncultured Solirubrobacteraceae bacterium, assembly GCA_963787115.1. Lineage (GTDB taxonomy): Bacteria > Actinomycetota > Thermoleophilia > Solirubrobacterales > Solirubrobacteraceae > Palsa-744. The sequence goes on along the minus strand of CAWBBS010000016.1, from coordinate 512 downwards.
TTCCCTTCTGGGCACTCGGCGGCGGCCTTCGCGTTCGCCACCGGTGTGGGGCACGTCATGCCGCGTGCCGCAGTTCCGCTGCGCGCGCTCGCGGCGCTGGTCGCATACTCCCGCGTTCACACGGGCGTCCACTATCCCGGCGACGTCGTCGCCGGCTCGCTGATCGGGACCGCGGTTGCCCAGACCACGGTCCTCGCGCTCGATGGGCGCCGAGCGTCCTAGAGCTCGTGCGGGTGCGCGAGCGCCCTGCCGCAGGGTGCCGGGACATGTGACGGTTTTAAGCAGGACCCGAGCCTAATGTGTCTCACGGTGCCGAGGCTTCACAGGTCCCGGTGACCGCGCGGCTCGGCCACGGCACCGCGTGTCCCGCGCGACGCTCTGTGTCCAAGGGCCGGGCGGGTCTATGCAGAGCCGCCTGCGAGCGCATCGGCCTGCTCCCAAAAGCGTTTGGTCAGCCCGATCAACCCGGAAAACACAAAACCCCCGGTAAACCGGGGGTTTTGCTGAGAGCG
>CAWBBS010000015.1:0-64833 GCA_963787115.1 uncultured Solirubrobacteraceae bacterium | reverse complement strand
TGACGTAGCCGTAGATGTCGTCGGCGTAGCGGACGTAGAGGAAGCCGAGCGCCTCGCGGTCGCCCTCCTGCGCCATCCTGACGGCCAGTGAGACGCGACGGCTCATGAGCTCATCGCGTGGCGCCGGGAGGGCCGCGAGCAGCGCGGGCGGCAGGGCCGCCGGCTGGGTCGCCGTGCCGCTCATGCGCGCGCTCATAGCCCGCGCCTACCGAGGACGTGCTCGACGGTACGGATCAGGATCTTCACGTCGCCCCACAGGGACCAGTTGGCGACGTAGAGGTAGTCGATGGTCGCCATCTCCGCCAGCGGCACCCGGGCGGGGCCGAGGATCTGCCAGGGCCCTGTCATGCCGGGCGTGAGCGACAGGCGCCGCCTGTGCCAGCCGGCGACCTTGCGGTCCTCGTCGAGGACGAGGGGCCTGGGCCCGACGATGCTCATCTCGCCTTTGACGATGTTCAGCAGCTGGGGCAGCTCGTCCAGGGCGCTCTTGCGCAGCAGCCTGCCGACGCGGGTGATGCGGGGGTCGTCGGCGATCTTGAACAGCCCGCCCTGCGCCTCGTTGTGCTCGCGCAGCGAGTCCTTGAGCGCCTCGGCATCCGGCACCATCGTGCGGAACTTGAAGATCTCGAAGTGCGTTCCGTAGCGGCCCGACGCGCTGCTGGCGGAAGAACACGGGCCCGCGGCTGTCGAGCTTGATCAGCGCGGCGATCAGCGCCATCAGCGGCGCCACCGCGATCAGCCCCAGCGAGGCGAACAGGAGGTCGAAGGCGCGCTTGACGGCCAGCGAGGAGCGGGTCAGCTGGAAGCGGCGGACGCCCATCAGTGTCACGCCGTGCAGGTCGTCGAACTCGACCGAGGTCCCGACAACCTCGAGGACCCGCGGAAGGATGCTGACCGGGACGCCGATCGCGTTGAGCGTGCGCAGCAGGTCGAGGACGTCGTCTGCACCCGCCGATGCGGGCGCGACGATCGCTCGCTGCACGTCCAGGTTGCGGGCCATCTCGCGCACCGTCGCGAGCTTCGCGGGGCTCCTGGCGTCGCTCGACCACGCGTCGATCGTGTCGAGTGCGATGTGGCCGACCAGTTCAGCGCGCACCCCGCGGCGCTCCTCGAGCTTGCGCGTGAACGCCGCTGCCCCATCTGCGTCCCCGATGAACAGGCAACGCTCAGGAGGCGTCAGCCGCAGCGACAGCGCGCGGGCAACGGCGCGCCCGAGTGCGAGGAGGCCGAAGATGCAGAGCCAGAGGAAGAGCGTCTCGCGGCGGTCGAGCCGGCCGTCCACGAGCACGGCGCCCGTTAGCCACGCGACGAGCGCGCACATCGTCGCCATGTGGAAGAGCTTTGGAACCTCATCGAGAGTGCTCCGGCGCAGGAGCACCTCGTCGCGGTCATAGAGGCCGATCACCTTCGCGCCGGTGAGCATGATCGCGAGGCTCGTGAGAATCGCCCAGGTCAGGTGCACAGAGCGGGAGGACAGCTCCACGGCCAGCACGAAGGCGCCGAGGATCGCGATCGCATCCGCGATGAACAGCGACCTGCGAAACACTGCATCGCGAGCTTTGCGCTGGGCAGAACCGTCTCGGTGTGAGGTGCTGCGCTCGACCCCGGCGACGGCCGCACTGGCGACCGTCACACCGTCGAGCGAGACGGCTGCCACATCCTGCTCTACGACTTCCCTGTCCATTGCTTCGGCCCCCCGCCCGGCTCCATCCAGGGAGCCAACGGTACTCGGTTCACCTGAGCGGCGGGAAACCGAGCGCACACGGCGGCCGAAACTCGGCTGCCCTCTGCATCAAGTCGCGCGTCCTGTCTCCCATCCGACCGGCTTTGCAATCGGGCATTCCATCGACTTTCCGGCCGAGAAACAAGCCTTCGGTTGCAAAATTACATTTAGACAACGGGATAACTGCGGGCTTCTACCCACAACCCAAACCCGCAAACCGGGCCTTTGGGGCGGAGGCGTCAGGCGACGCCGGCGCGGCGGCGCTCTGCGCCATGCTGCATGCGGGCACGTCTGCGGTCGATCTTCAGCACCGGCCCGAGGTCGCGGCCGACGACCCTGAGGACGTATGCGTCGCGGGCTGCGCTGTAGCGCATGATCGGGGTGAGCAGCGTGATCCAATGCTTGGACACGTAGCGTCGGGGCCTGTGTACGGTGCGCATGTCAAATCGTCCCTGGGTCATCAATCCGTTGATATCGCTGGACATTCTTGCAGATCTTGGTAGGGATTTCGATGGTTTGCCATCGGAACCGACTGGTGCCGCCGGGTCCGCTCAGGCGCCGCCGGCCGCCCGTCGCGCCTCCTCGCCGGGCGCGTCGGCCTCCTGCACGGCGCGCTCTGCCGCGACCTCGCGCGCGGCCTCGAGAAGCCCCAGAACGACGGTCCGCTGATCGTCCTCGCGCCTTGCGATGCCCACATCGACCGGCTCGATGTCGATCAGCGGGATCGCGCGCACGCCGTTGCCCTCGGCCGTCGTGACCATGAAGCGCGGCAGCACCGAGACTGCCTTGCCGGCGTGCACGAGGGCCCACACCTCGTCGAGCGTCAGTGGCGTCTCGACGGTCACCTTGGGATCGTGCCCGCGCCGGTCGCTGAGCCACGCGTCGCGGCCCCACTGCTCCGTGACGCTGGGATCACGCCCGGGAAACGTCTCGCCCGCGATCTGCTCGAACGCGAGCGAGCTCTCGGACGCGAGCGGGTGCGCCTCTGGCAGCAGCACGTAGCGCGGCTCGCGCGAGATCACCTCGATGACCAGCCCCGGCTCCGGCGGCGCCGGGGCGAGCAGCAACTCCACGTCGATGAGCCCGGCCTTGAGGTCGAGCATCCGGTGCGCCGGATCGAGCTGCTGCATGCTCAGCTGAACCTCCGGGCGCTGTTCCACGAAGCGTCGCATGATCGGACGGGCGAAGGGATGGAAGCTCGCCGTGAAGCCGAGCACCACGCTGCTCTCAGCACGTGCGTAGGGGCCGACCACGGCCTCGGCTTCCTGCGCGGAGCGCACGGCAAGGCTCGCCTTCTCGAAGAACAGCATCCCGGCGGGCGTGAGTTCCACGCCGCGCGGGTGACGCTCGAGCAGGCGGACCCCTACCGACTTCTCGAGCTTGGCGATCATCTGTGAGAGCGCGGGCTGGGCGATGTGGAGCTTGGCCGCCGCGCGCGTGATCTGGCCCTGTTCCACGACGACCGTGAAGTAGTACAGCTGCCGAATGTCAAAGGGGGGGAATGTGGTCATCGCTCAGGCTCGGGGGTCGCTCTGCGCCTGCGCGACCTGACAGTCGCGCATCACAGAAACGGGGGCCGGGAGAGCCGCACGATATTCCCCCTGGATGCGGAGCACGGCACCACTTTCACACTCTGTTCACGCCACATAGGGAGACCTCACCCAGCCATAAGCGGCGTCGTATGAGGTTAATTGGTGGGGTGTGGGCCCGCCCGTTTCTGGCGGGCGGCATGTGGCGGCGGGCTACGCGTCCACGACGAGCGCGACCTGAGCGCCGGCCATCTGCTCTTGGTCGAGCCTGCGTGCGCTGTCGAACAGCGCGGTGAGCACCGCGCGGTTATCGTCCGCGCGCCTGGCGAGTGCGAACTCGAACGGCGCGACGTCCACGAGGGGAATGGCGCACACTCCACTGCCGACGATCGGGGGCACCATGAACTCGGGAACCACGGCGACCGCGGCGCCCGTGCGAATCAGCCCCCACAGTTCATCGAGCGTAACCGGCTTCTCCTCCGTCAGCGTCGGGTCCCCGCCGCGGAGCTCGGTCAGCCAGCACTCCTTCGCCCAGCGGGCGTTCAGGCTCTCGTGCAGGCCGGGGAAGGTCTCCTCGGCGATCTGCTCGAAGCGGAGCTCCGAGCAGCCCGCGAGGGGATGGCTGGCGGCCATCGCGACGAAGCGTGGGGAGTGAACCAGCGCCTCCATCACGACATCCGGCCCGTGGATCTCCGGCGCGAGCAGGAGCTCGGCGTCGATCACCCCGGCCCTGAGTTCGTCCAGCCGGCGGGTATGAGCGATTTCGAGTACCCGGGCCTGAACCTTCGGGTTCTCCACGATGAAGCGCCGCAGCAGCGGGCGCGCGGCCGGATGAAAGCCGGCGGTCACGCCGAGGACGAGCTCGCCCTCGGCGCGCAGGAACGGGCCAACGACCGTCTCGGCTTCCTGCGCGGCGGTGACGGCCCGCCGTGCCTTCTCGAGGAACGCGACACCCGCGGGGGTGAGGCTGACGCCGCGCGGCTCGCGCTCGAGCAGCTTCACCCCGATCGTGCTCTCCAGCCTTGCGATCGTGTGTGACAGCGCGGGCTGGGCGATCTTGAGCCTCAGCGCGGCGCGGGTGATCTGCCGCTCTTCGGCGACCGCGACAAAGTAGTAGAGCTGCCTCAGTTCGAACGGCGGATACACGAGCCCCCCTCGCATCCGTGCCACGTGCGATATGGCCGTCTGGCCCCCGCGGACCCAACGGACCCTTCGACCGGCTGAAGTCAGTCACGGCGCCGCAGGCCGGCGGCCCGTGACTCGTGCGCTCAGCACTTTGACACGTTCGTAAGAGAAAACGAAGAGAAGACGGTGCACCCGCCCGCCCCCGGCACGGAGCGCAGCCGCCCTAGAAGGTCTCCTCGACGGCGATCGTGCCCTCGCCCGAGAGCTCGAAGGCGCTGTGGAGCGCCTGCACCGCACGCTCCACGCTCTCGCGGTCGATCACACACGAGATCTTGATCGGCGAGGTCGAGATCATGTCGATGTTGACGCCTTCCTGGGCGAGCACGCCGAACACCTTGGCGGCCACACCGGGGTGCGAGCGCATCCCGGCGCCGACGATCGAGACCTTCCCCATCTGCTCATGCGTCCCGAGCTCCTGGAAGGCCTCCCCGACGAGCGGCTCGAGGGCCGAACGGGCCGCGCGCAGATCCTCGCGCGGGACCGTGAAGGAGATCTCCGCGCGTCCGCCGGCGGCGACCGGCTCGTTCTGGACGATCATGTCGACATTCACGTTCGCCCCCGCCAGCGCCTGGAAGATCCTCGCGGCTGCGCCGGGCGCGTCGGGGACGCCCGTGAGCGTCAGGCGAGCCTCGGCCGTCGAGTGGGTCACTGCTGTTATGAGGGGCTGCTCCATCGTCTCTCCTTCTGCCAGCACAACGGTACCTGGCTGCTCGTCGAATGATGAGCGGCAGTGGATGCGCACTCCATGGTTGCGCGCGTACTCGACCGACCGCAGCTGGAGCACACCGGCGCCTGAGGCCGCCATCTCGAGCATCTCCTCGAAGGACACGGTGTCGAGCTTGCGGGCGTTCGGCACGATCCTAGGGTCGGCCGAGTAGACACCCGCGACGTCGGTATAGATTTCGCAGACCTCGGCTCCGAGCGCTGCGGCGACGGCGACGGCGCTCGTGTCCGAGCCTCCACGGCCGAGCGTGGTGACGTTCCTGGCGTTCTCCGACACGCCCTGAAAGCCGGCGACCAGGACGATGTTGTCCTGCTCCAGCGCCGTGCGGATGCGGTCGGCGCGGACGTCCAGGATCAGCGCCTTGGTGTGCGACTCGTCGGTCACGATCCCGGCCTGCGATCCGGTGAGAGAGATCGCACGCTGGCCGAGGTCGTTGATCGCCATCGCGCACAGCGCGCACGAGATCCGCTCCCCGGTGGAGAGCAGCATGTCCATCTCACGCGGGTCGGGGGTCGGCGAGACCTCCTCGGCCATCGCGATCAGCTCGTCCGTCGTCTTGCCCCGCGCGGAGAGCACCGCCACCACCGAGTGGCCCTCCTGGTGCTTCTCCACGATCCGCTGCGCCGCGCGCTTGATGCGCCCGGCGTCTGCGACGGATGTCCCGCCGAACTTCATGACGATGATCGAAGACATGGGTGCCCCAGGATATTGGCCCGCGCGAGAGCGGGCGCGGGTCAGAGGGTGCGGCGGCCGGCGAAGGCCTTGCCGAGCGTCACCTCGTCGGCGTACTCGAGGTCCGAGCCCACGGGCAGCCCGCTGGCCAGGCGGGTGACCCTCACCTGCGGCGCGATCGAGCGCAGCTCTTCGGCGATGTGCAGCGCCGTGGCCTCCCCGGTCGTGGTGGGGTTGGTGGCCAGGACCACTTCGCGGACGGCGGGCTCGGGTGCCTTCACGCGTGTCATCAGCTCGGCGATCCGCAGATCCTCGGGGTCGATGCCGTCGATCGGCGAGAGCGCCCCGCCGAGGACGTGGTAGACGCCGTGATACTCGTGGGTCCGCTCCATCGGGATCACGTCGCTGGGCTCCTCCACGACGCAGATCACCTCGTGCTCGCGCCTTGCGTCCTCGCAGATCCGGCAGCGTGTCTCATCGGTGAGGTTGAAGCAGATCTCGCACAGGCGGATTCGCTCCTTGACCTCCACGATCGCGGCCGCGAGCGCAGCCGCGTCCTCGGGCGAGGAGCGAAGGATGTGGAACGCGAGCCGCTGCGCGGTCCGGTTGCCGATCCCGGGGAGCTTTGACAGCTCCGTGACGAGCCGCTGAACCGGCGGCGCGTGTGAGGTGCTCACAGGCCTGGCAGCCCCAGCCCGCCGAGACCGCCGAGGTCGAGCCCGGCGGTCGCGCCGCCCATCTTGCGCTCCGCGAGCTCCTGGGCCATCCGCACGGCCTCGTTGACCGCGGCGAGCACCATGTCGGCGAGGATCTCCACGTCCTCGGGGTCCACGGCCGCCGGATCGATCCTGACCTCCCGGACCACCAGGTCGCCGCTGACCTTGACGGAGACCATCCCGCCGCCTGCGGAGGCCTCGACGACCTCCTTCTTGAGCTCCTCCTGCGCAAGCTCCATGTCGTGCTGCATCTTCTGGACCTGCTGCATCATCTGCTGCATGTTCGGCATGCGCGGCTGCTTGGCCATCAGGCGCCTTTCTCGTTGCTGGTCACGGCTTGCCCGCCGCGCTCATCGCCCCGCCCGGGCTCTGCGCCCGTGGCGGGCTCCCACTCCCCCTGGATCTCCTCGGCATCGAACTCGTCCATCAGCCGCCTGACCCACTCCTCCTCGGAGTGGCCCGCAGCGGGCTCGCCCGCGCCGGCGGGTTCATCCTGCTCCTCCCCAAGCTCATATGAGAGCCGCACCCGGACCCCCGTGATCGCGCGCAGGGCCTCGGTCACTATCGCCCGATTGGCGGGATCCTCGGCCTTCTTCTTCAGGAACTGGGCTGTGGATGCAAAGGTCAGCATCAGGTCGGCCCCGTTCAGGGCGGTGGGCGCCGCGTCGGCGATCAGCGCGCCGAGGAGAGCGTTCTCGCTGCGCACGAGGTCCACCACGGCCGGCCAGAGAGAGACCACCATCTCCAGATCGCCGTCCGCCGGTGGCCCCGCGGGGGACGGCACGGCCTCCGGGTCCTGGGCCGGGGACGGCGCGGGGCCCGAAGGCGCCGCGGGCGGCGGCACGGCCTCGGGATTCTCGACGGGAGCAGGCGCGCGAACGGGCGGGGCCGCAGGCGACGGCACGGCCTCGGGGTTCTGGGCCGGAGCGGGCGCGCGGTCCGGGGGCGGCGCAGGCGACGGCACGGCCTCAGGGTCCTGCGCCGCGGGCGGCGCGCTGCGGGGCGCCGCCGCGGGCGGGGCCGCCGGCGGCGAGGACTGGGGAGCCTGCGCGGGGGCTGCGCCGCGCTCGAGCCGCTCGATCCTCGCGAGCAGGGCCCGGGTGGTTCCGTCGACCTCGGGCCGGGCCGCCTTGACCAGCGCGAGCTCAAGGCGCGTGCGTCCGTCCGCACCGGCGCGGACCGCCTCCATCGCCTCGCCGAGCAGGTCGAGCAGACGCACGACGGTGGCATGGTCCACGCGCTGTGCCTGCTCGAGCAGCGCCTGGTCGGACTCAGCGGTCAGGGCAAGTTCCGAGGGCACCCCTCCCAGCGTCTGCACGACGAGCAGCTCGCGGGCGCGGACCTCGAGGTCGTCGGCGAAGGAGGCGGCGTCCCGGCCCTGCTCGGAGCACTGCTCGACCGCGCGCAGCGCCGCGGCGCTGTCGCCGCGGGCGACCGCGTCGATCGTCGATGCGAGCAGCTCGGAGTCGGCGACGCCGAGCACGGCGAGCACGTCCTGCAGCGCGATCTCGTTGCCGCTGTAGGTCACGATCTGCTCGAGCGTTCCGAGCGCGTCGCGGAAGCTGCCGGTGGCGGAGCGGGCGAGCGCCGCGACCGCCGGCGGCGGGATCTCGATCGACTCGGCGTCGGCGACGCGGCGGATGACGCTCGCGAGCTGCTCGACGGTGGGGCGATGGAAGTCAAAGCGGTGGCAGCGGTCCACGACGGTGGCCGGGACCTTGCCGGCCTCGGTGGTGGCGAGCACGAAGACGGTGTTCGGCGGGGGCTCCTCGAGTGTCTTCAGGAAAGCGTTCCAGGCCGCGTTGGAGAGCATGTGGGCCTCATCGAGGATGTAGACCTTGCGCCGGCCGCTGACCGGGGCGTAGGCGACGCTCTCCCGCAGCTCGCGGATGTCGTCCACCGAGTTGTTGGAGGCCGCGTCCATCTCGATCACGTCGAGAGAGGTGGCGTTGGCGATCGAGATGCACGAATCGCAGCGGCCACAGGGCTCGATGGTCGGGCCCTGCTCGCAGTTCAGGCAGGCGGCGAGGATCTTCGCCATCGATGTCTTGCCGGTCCCGCGAGAGCCGACGAAGAGGTAGGCGTGGTGGACCTTGCCGCGCTGGACGGCGTTGCTGAGGGTCCTGACGACCGAGTCCTGGCCGACGACGTCGGCGAAGGTGCGTGGCCGGTGCCGGCGGTACAGAGACCGCTGCTGCTGCTGTGGCTGCTCCTCGACCGTCACCGTTCAGCTGAGTCTATCCACGCCCGCGCGGGCGGGCGTGAGGACTCCGGCGGGGGCCCCAGCGGGTAGCGTCCGCGCCATGGCCGCCCCCGTCAGGCTGCGCAGCGAACGCGTTCTCGCCCTGCCTGTGATCGTCCTCGGCGCGGTCGTGCTGCGCCTGATCAGCGGCGTGGGCTTCGCCAACTACGACACTCTCTACGCGCTCGCGTGGGGCGGGCAGCTCGCGCGCGGGGAGACCCCGGCCTATGGAGTCGCGATCGCTCCCACCCCGCACCCGCTGATCGAGCTGCTCGGCCTGATCCTCTATCCGCTGGGCCCGCGCGCCGTCGAGGACGTGGCGGTGGCGCTGGGGTTCCTGGCGCTGTCCGCGTGCGGCTGGGTCATCTACAGGCTCGGGGCGGTCTGGTTCGGCCGGGCCGCCGGCGCGCTGGCGGCGCTGCTGTTCCTCACGCGTGTGCCCGTCCTCTCATATGGGGTGCGCGCCTATGTGGACATCCCCTACCTGCTGCTGGTGCTGACGGCGCTGCTCGTCGAGTCCCGGCGCCCCCGGGCCGGCGCCCCGGTCCTGATCCTGCTCGCACTGGCCGGGCTGCTGCGCCCGGAGGCCTGGGTCTTCTCGGGCCTGTATCTGATCTACGTGCTGCGGCTGCTGCCCTGGCTGCGGCCCGCGGGCGAGCGGGAGCGCTGGTGGCGCCCTGACGCGAGCGGCCGCGAGGTCGTGAAGCTGTCCGCGATCGTGTGCTCGGCGCCGCTGATCTGGATCGTCAGCGACCTGCTGGTGACGGGCCGGCCGCTGTGGTCGCTGACCAACACCCGCCACACCGCCAGCACCCTCGGGCGTGTCACGGGGATAGCGAACGTGCCCGAGTACATCCCGCGCCGCATCGGCGAGATCCTGCGCCCGCCGGTGCTGGTGGGCGCCGCGCTCGGAGGTGTCCTGACGCTGGCGTGGCTGCGCGGCCGTGCGCTGAAGCTCGCGGCGGCCGGTGTCGTGGCGGTGCTCGTGTTCGCCGCCTTCGCCTCCGCCGGCCTGCCGATCAACACTCGCTATGCATTCGGGGCCTCGGCGATCCTGTGCCTGTTCTGCGGGGCCGGGGTGTTCGGATGGACCGCGCTGGACGCGGGCGACCGCCGACGGCGCTGGTGGATGGCCGGCGCGGCGGTCGTGGCGCTCGCCTTGATCCTCTACGCGCCGGCGCAATACCGCTCGGCCCACACGGAATTCACAAAACTGGCGCGCGAGAACACGATCGAAGAGGACCTGCTCAGGCTTGTCTCCAGCCACGCGATCAACCTGAAGTGCGGCCCGGTGGGGGTTCCCAACCATGCCCCGATCCCGCTGCTGGCGCTGTACCTGAAGAGCAGCCCCGCGAACATCCTCAGCGCACAGGTGGGGCACATTCGCTCCGGCGTCTACGTCGACCCCGCCAGCATCGAAGTCGAAAAGGACTACGTGCTCGACCCGCACGACCCGCATCAGGCGGTCAGCGTGCCGCCCGGGTTCACCGAGTCGGCCTCCAACAGCTCATGGCTGATCTTCAAGCACTGCCCGGCCGGCGGCTGAGCTCTGAAAAGTGGACCGTGCACCCCTTGTCGAAGCCGTCGAGTCCCGGTGCCTTACGCCGCCCACGGCTCCGGTCCGGGAACTCCCGCTGCGCCTGCCGGTGATCGCTTAAGGCTGCTTCCTTCCGGACCTGACCTGGTTCGCAAGCCGACACCGCGCGGGACCCGGACCATCGACGCCCCGAGCGACGGGGCGACCGAGGCCGCGGCCCCTCGAAAGGGGATTCGGCCCCGCTAGAGCGGATTGCGGATTCAGGGCACCGCTACCTCCCCGCCTAGCACGGTCCATCGGCGATGGTAACGCACCCCCGTTGCAACCCACACCGTGCGCCCCCCGTTCCGGTAGGCTGCCCCACCGTGACCAAATCAAACGCCCACTTCTCCACTCTCCGCTCGCGCGCTGCGCTCGCCGCAGCCGCCCTCGGCGCCACCGCCCTGCTCGCAGGATGCGGGTCGAGCAACTCCAGCTCCGGCACCATCACCGTAGGCAACGAGAACACCGCCGACAACGCCCTCATCACGCAGGGCTCGACGAGCAAGACGACCCCGACCGGCACCTCGACGACCGCGACGACCCCCACCAGCGGCCCACTCTCGAAAAAGCCGGAAGTCGGCACATTGCCCCCGCCGCCGCCGAAACAGCTGAAGACCAAAGACCTGATCGTCGGAACGGGCGCGGAAGCCAAGACGGGTAGCGCGGTCACCGTCAACTACGTCGGCACGCTCTACAGCACCGGCAAGGAATTCGACTCCTCCTGGAAGCGCAACGAACCGTTCCCGTTCACGCTCGGCAAAGGCCAGGTCATTCCCGGCTGGGAACAGGGCGTCGTCGGCATGAAGGTCGGCGGCCGCCGCGAGCTGATCATCCCGCCGAGCCTCGCCTACGGCGTCAAAGGCTCGCCTCCGACGATCCCGCCGAACGCGACCCTCGTGTTCGTGATCGACCTTCTCGCCTCCAACTAGGCGACCGGCCGCTCACTCCCGCACCGGCACCTTGCACCGCGTGGGCCGCAGCCTGGCCGTCGCAGTGCTCGGTGCAATGGTGCTCCTGCTCGCCGGCTGCGGGCACAAGCATCCGCCCGCGCCGTCATCCCCGACGGCTCGCAGGCTGGCGCTCGAAGGAGAAGACCTCACGGCTGTGGCTGCAGCGCTGGCCCACGCGGCGCCATCCACGCTTCGCGAGGTGGAAGCAGCGAAGGCCGTCTGGCCGCTGATCTCCGCGGGCCTGCCGCCGCGCCCGGGCCCGGCCCTGCAGGCGAAGGTCGAAGAGGCCCTGCGGCGCACCCAGCAGATCAAGTTTCCCCCGCTATTCCAGGAAGGCAAAGCGGACATCCTGACGGGCCCCGGCTCGAGCCTCGCCGGACTGTTCCGCGGCTTCGTCACGCTCTCGGAAAAGAGCTGGAACCTGATCCTCGCCGCGATACGCCAGGACGAATACGGCCCCTCCCCCGCGCGAAAGTTCACCCGCGAAAACGTCAACCTCTACATCGAGAGCATCTACGACGCCCACTTCGAGCTCGCCCAGATCGGCAAGGGCCTAGAAGACGGCTACATGAAACTCGGCGGCCCGAACGAATTCCACGGCGGAGCCCTGACCCAGTCGCAGGTCCAGGCGCTCGCGCAGGTCTACTCCGAGCCCAACATGCGCCTGTATCCGCACGTGACCGCCACGCTCGGCTCCTAGCAGCAGCCGGGCATCACGAGGAGGCGGCGGGCTCGATCGCCCAGGCGCGTGCGAGGTTCTGCGCCGCGACCGTGTTGATGATGTCCGCGAACCCGTCGGGCGCGTCCGGGAGCAGCGGCTGGCCGCCGGCCCGGACGGCACCAAGAACCCGTTCGCAGCTCTCGCCCGCGAGCGAGGCGGCCCTCGCGAGGTCGGCGCCGACGAGGCGGCCGTCGCGCTTGACGACGCGGCCGGCGACGAGAACATGCATGACATTGGAGGCGTTCGCCTGCGAGACGATGCAGCCCACGGGGTCCGCCATCGGCGTCATGTTGAGGGCGCCGCCGCCGATCACGACGAGGTCCGCCTGCTTGCCGGGGGTCAGCGATCCGAGCTGATGCTCGCGGCCGAGGGCGTGCGCACCGTTGGCTGTGCCCCATCCGAGCGCATCCCGGACGGTGAGGTCCAGCGAGCCCGGCATCTGGTTGCGGCCGTTGAAGAAGTCGTTGCGCATGCAGCGTTCGAACTGCAGGGCGAGCCGCATCTGGCTGAACATGTCTCCGGAGTTGCTGGAGATCACGTCGCATGAGAGGCTCGGCCGCATTCCGAGCTCGAGCGCCCGCCCGATCACCGGGTGGCCCATCCCCATCTGCATCTCGGTCTCCGGGCTCGAGGAGAGCTTGCAGTCGTTCTCGGCCAGGCGGCGCAGGTTGCGCTCGTCGAGCGTGTTGCAGTGGACATGAACCTGCCCGGCCGACAGCAGGCCGTGATGATCGAGCTCGGGGATCCCCTCTGTGATCGGCGAGCCCCAGTTGCAACCGGTGTGCAGCACGCTGGGCACGCCGAGCTCGATCGCCGAGACCGCCTCGGCGATCGTGTCCTCGAATGGCACGAGGCCCACCTCGGTCAGCGCGAGCGCCATCGTCACCAGACCCTGATCTGATGGGAGCATCTCCTCGCGGATCCGCCGTGCGTCGGCGAGCCGCATCGCGTGGTCGGTGAACACGGGCTCTGCCACCGGAGCCGGGTAGTAGCCGTAGGCGAACACGGCGCGGATGCCCGCGTCGCGCAGACCCTGGATCGCGGCGTCGGCGTGCTCGGGGGTGTTGTTGCAGTGGGAGAAGTCAAGGATGGTCGTGACGCCCGCGTCCAGAGCCTCCAGCGCACCGGCGAGGTTGCCCGCGTAGACGTCGGCGGCGGAGCAGTTCGGCGAGATCGACATGCGGATGCCGCGGAAGTAGTCCTCGAGCGTCCAGTCCGCACAGATGCCCCTGAACGGCGTCTGCCACGTGTGCCGGTGCGTGTCGATGAAGCCCGGCATGACGACGTGGCCGCCCACGTCGATGACCTCTGAATCCACCGCCTCCAGGTGTGCCGCCACGCCGGCGATCAGCTCCCCCTCGACGAGAACGTCCCCCGAAGGGATCTCGCCGATCGCCGGGTCCATCGACAGGACATGCCCGCCCCGCAGCAGAATCCGCCCGCTCATCTCGCTCCTCCCCCGTCGTGGAGGGTGAACGTAGATGCGCCCGCCGGTGTTGTCAACGGCGCCGGCGGACGGCGGGTAGTCTGCCCGGATGGCCGATCCCGAACTCACGGAGCTGCTCAGAGGCGGCTCGTTCTTCGAGGGGCCGCGCTGGAGAGATGGGGCCTGGTGGGTCTCGGACTTCTACCGCGGGATCGTGATGTCGATCGCCCCCGACGGCCTCACGAGCGAGCAGATGACGGTCACCTCCCAGCCCTCGGGGCTCGGGTGGATGCCCGACGGCTCACTGCTGGTGGTGTCGATGAAGGACCGGCGCATCCTGCGCCGCCTGCCCTCCGGCGAGATCTCCGTCCACGCCGACCTTGCCGAGCACTGCGCCGGGGACCTCAACGACATGGTCGTCGACTCCGCGGGCCGCGCCTACGTCGGCGAGTTCGGCTTCGACCTGCAGGCATTTGCCGACCCGGCGCCCGCCAAGCTGATCCGGGTCGACCCGGACGGCGCGGTGAGCATCCTCGCCGACGACATGCTGTTCCCCAACGGCTCCGTGATCACACCCGACGGAGGAACGCTGATCGTGGGCGAGACGGCCGGCGCGCGCTACACCGCCTTCACGCTCGCGGACGACGGGTCGGTCAGCGATCGCCGGGTGTGGGCCCAGGTGGCCCGGACCCCCGAGATGGGACCGCTCGCCGAGACGCTCCCGCAGCTCCAGTTCGCTCCCGATGGCTGCACCCTGGACGCTGAGGGCTGCATCTGGGCCGCCGACGCGGTCGGCGCGCGCTGCGCGCGGGTCGCGCAGGGCGGCGAGATCGTGGGCGAGATCCCGGCCCCGGAGGGCCTTGGCATCTTCGCCTGCATGCTCGGGGGCGAGGACGGCCGCACGCTTCTGATGTGCGCGGCGCCCGACTTCCTGGAGGCGAACCGCGCGCACACCCGCGAGGCGGTCCTCCTGACCACCCGCGTGCAGGTGCCCCACTCCGGGCTTCCCTGACGCGCTGCGTGCCTCGCTCCGCCGCGGCGATCCCAATAGACTCGGTGGCCGAGGGCGCGTAGCTCAGTGGGAGAGCGCTCGCTTCACACGCGAGAGGTCGCAGGTTCGAAACCCGCCGCGCCCATCACGAAACATCCTGCAAAAGGGCAGAAGTAGCGTCGGTCCCGTCGGCATCTCCGCGGGTCCCAGAAGCTTCAGATATGGCCACTGGCCCATTCAGCGGCCTAAACTCGCCGTCGCCGGCACGCGTGACTTGACGCGTGAACGGGCATGTGACCGGCTCATCGGCAAAACGCATCAGCTCCCAAACTGCTTGCCGCTCCCTATCTGAGAGGCGCCGGTGGCGTGTCTGCTGGTAGACCTGCAGCGTGAACGCGGCCGAGGTGTGGCCGATCTGATCGGAGATCCAGTGCGGGTCGCGACCCGCCTGCGCAGCGAGCATCGCCCAGGTGCGCCGGAGCGAGTGCGGCGTGATCTTCGGGAGCGCCGGGAGCCCCCGCCTGGCTCTCTTCGTGTTCGCCAGCTCGGTGCTGCGCGCCAGCACGCGGTCGCGGAAGCGATCGGGGTCGCGCCGACTCCCGCTCGTGGTGCCGAAGAAGTGGTCGGTCGGCTCCATCGGGAACCCGTCGCGGATGCGCTGCTCGCGGTGGCGGACGAGCTCACTTCGGGCCCAGAGCGTCATCTCGACCTCTCGCACACCCTTCGTGGTCTTCGCGTCAGAGATCTTGAAGCGCGCCCGCGCGAGGTCAACGTCCGCGCAGCGCAGATCGCACAGCTCGGAGATCCGGAAGCCCGTGAGAGCGAGCGTCGCTAGCGAGGCGCGACGACCGACACGCCGGTCGCGACGGGCCGATGCGTCGAGCTCGCCGGCAGCGTCGAGCAAGGCGAGCAGCTCGTCGACCTCGAGGAACGTCCGCGTGGGCTTCGCGGCCGGAAGAAACCGCTCCTTGCGTTCACCGACCTTGAGCGGGTTGCGTTCGATGTATCGGTAGTCCTCGGCCCGCTGAAGGATCTGGCTGAGAAGCGCCAGGATGGAGTTGATCGAAGTGTTCGAGAGCGCACGCTTACGGCGCGCGTACTCTTTCCCGCTGGCCGGTTTGACCGTCTCCAGGAGCGGCTTACCGCGCTCCGCAGCATCACGGATGACGCGGGAGCGGCTGGCGAGATCGTCGCGAAACGCGTCGACCGCCGCGACGTCGATCTCGACGAGCTCAAAGCGCGCGAAGTGCCCGACCAGGTAGCCGAGCCGCCACTCCAGGTCCGCGATCGTGTCCTGGTCAAGCCCGTGGCTCTTCTTCGCGTCGACGACCTTAAGCGCGAAGGCGTCGAATCGTTGATGACCGTCGGGCTGCGCCGCGGCGCTCGGCACGACCGATGTCCTGTGCTCAGGTGGCAGCCATGTGCCGCGCGTGACCTGCTGAAGGATCGCCTCCAGTTCAATCTGTGCTCGCGTCTGGTTCCAGCCCTGGCTGTTGGTTCCGAAGACGAGCCGGTATCGGCGACCGTACGCGTAGAGGCGGGCACCGAACGTGACGGTCTTGCCGTCCTTCCATCGTGATTCGGTGATCTGCCCGCTGGACGGCCTGGCCATCAGTGGCTGCTCTTCGATCGCGACGAGTCCGTGTGATGCATGCGCGGTGTCTCCCGATATAGCGGCGCGCGTCCTCTTTGAGGCGCTGGGACGACTGCTTGGCGCCATCACCCTACCGCCGCCTTGCGGTGGTCGACGGGGGTTGCTTGCGCGCCCTCATCGCAGTTTGCGCAGTCTGAAGATCGAACCGCAGCCGCGCCTTCGGGCCGTCACCGAGCCTCATCACCCCAAGATCCACGGCGTGTGCGTAGACATAGTCGACCGACACCTTCAACGTGCCGGCGAGCTCCTTCGGATCGACAAGCTGGCCTGCAACCGCGCGCGGCGGACCGAGCAGTTGGACGACACGCATCGCGGCCCGCTCCGCGATCGCATCGATGTCGTCGTCATCAAGAGTCATGACTTCGGCAGCGCCTCATCGCTCGGGTCCTGGCGCGTCGCGGGCGGGCTGTCTGTCCAGGTGTCGTGTGGCTCTGGTGAGCGCTTGGAGCGGCGAGGGGAGCAGCCGGTGTGCGAGGTGGAATCCGGGTCCCCAGTCGGGGTCTGCCAGCTCACGGTGGGCGACGGACGGGGTTTGCCGGCGGCTGTTACGGAGTTGTTGTGCGAGGCGCATGACGCGGCGGTCGTCTTGGCCCTCGATGCCGAGCTCGTCGCGGGCAAGGAACCACTCGGTCGCCTCGCGGGCGCGGGTGGCGTGGACGTATGCGCTCTCCTTGCTGGTCTGCCACCCGCCAGTCAGGACGACTGACCGGTCGACGGTCGCGCCCTGCTGGCGGTAGACGTGCTGCGCGTAGGCAAGACGGACGTCCCCAAGGTCCTGGCCGCCGAGCGTGATCTCGCGCTGTGAGCCGTCGAGTAGGACGGTCAGGCCGTCCTGGTGGGTTCGGGTGACTCGGCCGCGGGTGCCGTTCTCGATCCTGGCTTGGCCGGGGATGCGGTGCTGGGCGGTGAAGGTGATCAGGTCGCCCTCGTAGAGGCCGTAGTGCTGGTGTGGGAGCTGGACCTCGGCGCCCCAGAGTTCGCCGCGGTCGATTCGCAGGTGCTGGGCGCGGGCGTTGAGCCGGTCGATCTCGACGTTCGAGCTGTCAGCGATCAGCGCAACCTGCCGTGGGTCGCGGGTCTTGGTGAGCTCGGCCCACCGCTGGACGGCGGCCTCTCCTGCTTCCTCGCGGGTGTCGTTGAAGAACAGCTCCCCGCGTGCCTGGTAGTGCGCCATCGCCTTCTCGGGCTCCCCGCGCCGCAGGGCCGCCCATGCCTGGCGCTCCTCTACGTCGCTGGTGCGGTGGATGTCTGCGAGCTCCGCTGACCGGGCGTGGGTGGTGAGCCGGTCAAACATTCCGCCGGGCCCAATGGAGGGGAGCTGCTTACCGTCGCCGACCGCCACCAGCTTCGCCCCGGACTCCTCGACGAGCTCGGTGAGCGCGTCCAGGCGTCGGTGGTCCGCCATTCCGGCCTCGTCCAGGAACACGGTCGTGTTCGGGCCGATCTTCACGGTCCCGGCCTCCGCCCGGGCGATGAGAGCGTCGATCGTGGAGGTGCGGCCCGCAAGCGCGGGGGTTGTCTCGCCGAGGCGCTCTGCTGTTGACCCGGACACGGCGACCCCGATCGTGTGGTGGCCGGCGTGTTTCTCCGCCCGGGCGGCCATGTCGATCACGACTCCCTTCCCGGTGCCGGCCGGGCCCACAAGCACCGCGAGACGCTCATCGCCCGTAATCGATCTGAGCGCTGCTGTCTGCTCCGATGTTGGGGGCCCGGCGAGCTGCTCTGCCACCTCGCTGATCGCTCGGGAACGAGCGGGCTCTCCGACGTCCCTGCCGCCGGGTGCGGCGAGCAGCTCGGCGCGGCGTTCGATCGCCTGCTCCTGAGCACGGACCGCCAGGGTCGTCATCCGTCCGCCCTCCAGCGAAAGGACACGCCGGTCGCGGACCATCGCCTTCGCGACCTGGAGTGCCTGTTCGGGGGCCATCTCGCCGGCGGCCTGCTCGAACACGACCGTCCGCAGGTCCTTCGCGTCGAACACAGCGTGGCGCTCGACGAGGCGGGCCTCGACGCGGTCCTCGACCGCCCGCTCTGGCTTCGGGCGCTCGGGGCCGGCGAGGAGCTGAAGCGCCTCTCCCGCGCCGAACCCGTGCTCACGGCCCGTCTCGCGCCACACACCCTGCAGATCGCGTCGGGTAGTGAGGGTCTTCGCGCGCCGGTTCGCCAGCGCGAGGTCGCGTAGCTCGCCGCGCTTGGGCTCGCGTCCGGATCTGGCCCTGAACCGCTCCGCTGCCCTCGCGACCTCACGCGAACGGCCGGAGAACGCCTCACGCAAACCCTCGGGGACTCCGGCGAGCTCAAAGTATTTGCCGTCTTTGCCAGTGCCCTGCTGGATCTCATAGCCGCGCTCTGCGAGCTCGTGCGCGAGCGCGGCACGGTAGTGCGCCCCCAGCTCACGGGCAGAACGAAAGACTGGTCGAGACCAGGTCGCGACCAGGCGGCCATCCTCGCGGACGACGCCGGTGATCACGACATGGCTGTGCAGCTGCGGATCAGGCGCCTTCCCGCCGGCCACGCCACGAGCGGTGGTGTGCTGGTACTCAGCGGCGATCAGATCCTTCGCGGGCTCCTCAACCACCAGGCCGCTATACCGGCGCCGAACCACCGGGACGTTCTCACGCATATACCCCACGGTCTGCTCGACCGCGCTTGTGTGCGCGGCTTCGATTTCCTGGCGCTGCCACGGTTCCGCGAGCGCCCACACGGTCGAGACGGACTTCGGGGCGCTGAACGTCACATCGATCCCGCCACCCCGACCGCCCCCTGCGCCCTCGGGCCGCAGGAACCTGCCGGTCCCGGGATCACGGCCCTCCATCAGCGAGATGAAATCCCTGCCGGCCACCGGACTCTCCGGGTCGACCCCGAGCCGGTCGAGTGTCTCGGGGTCGGCGAGCCAACGGCCCGGAGCCTGCGTCAGCTCGCCGTCGGGTGTGAGGTAGTAGTCACCCCGCTCCGGAGCGATGGTCTTGGCCTCCAGATACCTGGCGTACCCGCCGCCCTTGGCGGCACCGATGCTCGACGCGCTCACCACACCGGTTAATGAGCGCGAACGCCCGGTCGCGGCCAACAAATCTCAGATCTGCGTCTCTCCACACCGGTTCATGACCCCAAACACCCCAAACCGGCCAACAACTTCACCGCCCGCTCCACCACACAACTCCAGCCACGGCCACCCGACCACCGCCAAGACCGCCGACAGAAGCCCCGGCACAACAGCCCGTGCCGACTCCACGAACCAGCAACGAACAGCACAGGCAGACCAGATACACGGCACACCGATCGGTACCTATACGGTACCTCCGGGCGACCGCAAAAAAACGCGGGAATGTACTCCCGACGGCCGGCGCGTCGACGGGGCATGTCGCTCTCGCCTCGGGGAAGCTGCCTGAGCCGTGGAGGCCGGGCCCACGGGGCTAGCGCCCCTCGTCTCCTGCGGCGACGCCATCGCCCCGAGGACCGGCTACAACCGGCCGGGACAAAGGATTGCGGCAGCCCTCCTATTGGCGAATCTCAGGACGGGTTTCTCGATGCGGTCCCGCCCTGCTTCCCGGACGCGGTGGGTGCGGCGCCGGGCGCTAGTAGCCGCCGATCGGATCGCGGCGAAGCGCCCGACCCGCGTATCTGGGGCCGGCACCAGCGAGTCGTCGCCAAAGGACTGGTCTCGCGTCGCGCCCCGACCGTGAGAAGCATCCGTGCGGCCGATCGCTCGGCGCCTCGGGTTCTGCCGTCTCACGCCTTGGTGGATTCACGCGACCGGGACGTCGCGGCGCGTTCGCTTGTCCGTGCCTCCCGCCGTCGCGCTCGGCATCGATAACTTTCCGAGTCGCTCCACAGCGGTATGTAATCCATCCCGAAAGGGGAGAAGCGCATGAGCTCACTGATCCTGAAGATGTCCGTCTCGCTCGACGGGTTCGTCGCACCGGCTGATGGGGGCTCCGGCTGGGAGGCCGCGGGACGCTCTCCCGACGGCGCCGAGTGGGTCCTCGACACCGTGAGCAACGCCAGTGCACACCTCGTGGGCGCCGTGACCTATGCGGGCTGGGCTGGTTTCTGGCCCGCTGCATCCGGGCCGTTCGCGGCGCCGATGAACGAGATCCCCAAGGTGGTGTTCTCGAGTTCGCTCAGGTCCGCCGACTGGGGCGAGACGACGATCGCGACCGGAGACCTGGCCGAGGCCGTCGCGCGTCTAAAGCAGGAGCGCTTAGGGGGATATTTGCTCGCGCAGGGCGGCGTCCGGTTCGCTCGATCGCTCGTCGAGACCGGGCTGATCGACGAGTACCGTCTCGTCGTCCATCCGGTCGTCCTCGGTGAGGGCGAGCGGCTGTTCAACTCTCCCCTCACCATCGAGCCCGTGAGCACCACCGCCTTCAGCCGCGGAGCCGTCGCCCACGTCTTCACGGCGCGTCCTTGATCGAGCCCGACCAGCGAGCGCCGATGGCACGATCAGCCAAAGGCGCCACGCAACGACGATCGCTTTCTGAGTTCGACCCGAGGCGAACATCGCAAGTCCCTTGGCGACGCCTCAGTCGTGCCAATCGTCCGGGCGCTAGGGGAGCGCTCCCGCCACGCGCGCGACCGTCGGCGTCGCGTCCCCGCTTTGATGCTGAGACGCGCCTGTCACCCCTGGAGGCTGGTGGTCCTCCCTTGCGCGGACAGGAGGTGCTGGGGGTTGGCGTTCCGGTGGTGTTGGTTTTCGGCCGGCGTACCGCGAGAGCCGGCGCCTCAGGAGATGAGGAAGCGTTCGATGTCCGCGGCTTCGCTGTCGAGCGCCTCGGTTGGTGCGGACGGGCCGAACCATGTCGGCTCGGGGCAGCCTTTGCTGATTGACCACGTGCCGGTCGCCACGCCACCGCTGAGCGCGACGGGTTTGAGCATCCCGCCTCCCCTCAGGACGTGATGGTCGTGCTCGGCGGCGACGAACGGCTCGCGGGTTCGGTGCCCGAGCATGAGGGTGTCGAAGGCGGCGAGCAGTAGGCACGGTGGCGGGTTATCGACGGGCCACATGTCGAGGTCTGGCTGCACTCCGGCCGCTTCGAGCGCGCGGCGCGTCTGTGTGATCGGTAGCGCTGACCACTTCGCGAGGTCCGTCGCGTCGCCCGGACCATAGCCTGCGATGTAGCGGGCGCCGAGGATCGCGAGCGCCTCGTCGTGGTCGACGGCCGGCGGCGGATCGGCGGCATGCAGCAGCCCATCGACATCGGTGACGATCAAGCCTTGCGTAGACAGCCAAGGAACGAACGTGTTGATCGGACCATGCTCTAGCGACGGGTGCCCGCGCTCCAGGAGAGCGCGGAGCAGCGACGCCCGGTCGCGGGGCCGCTCGGAACAGAGCGCCACGACATCCCGACGCATCGCGTTGACCACATCGACAATGCCGAAGCGCTCAAAGCGCGCCCCGAACGCGCGGGCGTTGCGCTCGGCCAGCAGCGCGTACAGCCACGGACGATCGGACGCTGCGATGAGGTGCACCGTGCCGCGGACCGTCCACGTCCGCAGCAGTGGCGCAGCGGACACCGCGCCGCGAGTAAGGCCTGGCACACGCGAGCGCAGCGCAAGCTGGGCGGCGCGCAGATCCTGAGCCTGCACACCGATCACAGCGCGCGCCGCTTCATCGGCACTCGCGCATGCCGTCTCCGGCATCAGCCGCTGCGCGGCAAGGCGGGCGCGCCGCAAACGCTCCTCAGCATCCATCCAGCGGATACTCGCACGCGCGAGCCGAGATCCGAGGCGAGCACACCACCAACCCGACGCCACCCTCCTCTCACCACCGCACGAGCATCTCCTCACCACGTGCAACTGCCTCCCTCCGCGCGGATGGGAGGTTCAGTCGCGTAGTTGGCGCGTCATCGCGACGCCGAACGGTCCTCGGCCCTTGCCGGCGACGTGAAAGCCGCAGCGCGCGTACAGTCGGGCGGCCGGGTTGCGGAGGTGGACGTTTCGAACGCGAGCTCGGTGAACCGCGTGGCGGCGTTGTTAGCCAGTGCCTCGATCAGGGTCGTGCCGATGCCGGCACCGCGGGCATCCTCGGCGACGGCCATCGTCAACTCCGGGAGCTCTGAGCCATCAGGCCCCACGAGGAGTGCTGGTGAGTGCAGGTGCCACCACGCGGCTCCGAGCGGGGTCCCGTTATCGCTGACGGCGATGACAGCGGCGCTCATCGCCCGCGGAAGGCACGCGAGTACCTCAGGCGTGTCGGGGCCGGGAAGTGGACGGTTCTTCAGGGTGCACGCGAATCGTGCCATCTCAACCACGAACCAACGATCTTCAGCCTCGGCACCAAGGATTCGATGCATGGTCTGACGCTATCCCAAAGGACGCGGTGAATCCGCCGGGGATGATCGCGATCGCATCAGGCTGGCCTACGTTCGCCGGCGCGTCACCGACCGCACCAGGGCTGCGAGCGGCACCTGCTCTCGCGTTTCGCCGCGCATCCGCCGACGAGACTCACTGCCCCCGGATTGCGCGGAAAGCAAGTTGTGGGGACTGCTCGTGCTGGCCCTTGCGAGTTTGCGGCCGGTCGTCGATCTCGTAGCGGGTTCCTGGGCCGTTGGCGGCGGCGCGGTCGCTGGGGTTGCGTCCACACCCGAGGAAGGCGCCCGCCCCTGGGCCGATCCTGGCCCTGGGCAGCGCGGAGCTCAAGGCCAACCGGCCGCGGCCACACGCGGCTCGTCACGGCGAAACCGGTGGCGAAGACTCTGCCCGACGAGTCCCGGAGGCTTCAGTGATCCGACGCCAGATACAGCAGCTCTGTTTTCCATTTTGAGTAGTCGGGCTCATCCGCAGGGCCGACGAGGTATTGCTCGACGTAGCAGCCCCACGCCGAGCCGCGGTCGGTCTTCCGACCGTCCAGCCCAACGCCCTGCTCCTTTGCCCAAGTCTGCATCGCCGCCCTCGCGGCCGCGAGATCGGGCTCAGTCTCGTGGCGATACGGTCCGGCGTGCAGGGTCATCACGTAGCGGCCGCCAGGGAGGACATCGGCACGTACACGCTCGTCGCCAGCAACCCCAGCGGCAACGGGTGCAGCAACCTCCAGCTCGAGCGGCTCGCCATCTGGATCGATCTCGAGATAACGGATGAACGGCGGACCCAAAGGCTCAATGCCCCGATCGCCCAACCAGCGGAACAGCGCGGGAAATGCACTATCCACAGCCGCAGCGACCCCGTCCTCGCTCACACGACAGTGGATCGCAACGTACGGCACCGCGGCGCGCTGCTCAATCCGTGGCTTGTCCTCCACTCAGGCATCTCCTTTCCTCAGGTTTGCTCCTTGAGACCAAACCCGGGCGAAACCCGCTTTCGAGACGGCCCGGGCGTCTGCTGTCGCCGGATCTTAGCCCCGCTTCGCGCGGCAGCCAGGTCTCTCTGAATCCAGCCCATTCGGCGGCGAGCCCGCCCGCTCCGAAGCCGCGCTGGTACGTAGCCCCACGGACACCCTGTGTAGGAGCAACGCCCGCGACCTTATGAGGCCTCACAGTTCCGCCCGATCGCCACTTCCCCGTCGCCTTAGATCCTGAGAGGGAGTCGCGAAAGTGCCAAAGAACCCCCGCGCCGGTTCGAAGCGATCGGCGAACCTGCCTTGTGCAAGAGCCGGCCCGCCAGGGCGCTCGGTCGATCGCTATACGCGGACTTCGCCGATCATGGAACGGACGCGAGCGCAGGATGTGCGGCGAGACGACTAAGGACGTCGAGAGCGACGTCTGCAGGCACGTCTGCGAAGAACGCCGCATCCACGCGCTCGACGGTCGCGATCGCGCGCGGTGCCAGCCGCGCGCCGCGACGAGTGACACGGAGCCTCCTTGCGCGGGTGTCGAGCGGATCGATCTCGCGCTCGATGAGCCCCTTGGCCTGGAGGCCGCGGATCACCTGGGAGGTCATCTTGACGTCGGTCCCAGCATGCGCCGCGAGCGTGCTCTGGTTGGGTTGCTCGCCCCGCTCGTTGAGCCACCAGGTCGAGGCCAACAGCACGAACTGGACATGAGTGAGCTCGAGCGGCGCAAGCGCGACGGCGATGCCACGCTGCCAGCGCAGCGTGGCATGCCACAGCAGGAATCCCGGGCTTTGGCTCGGCTCCAGCGGGGTCATCGCGATGCGTACTCGAGGAGCGAGGCGACGGTGTCGGGGAAGTCCGCGCTGACCGCCGGGCCCACTTGCTCGGCTGCGGGGCCGCTCGCCTCCAAGCGGTAGACGACCCTCGCGCGATCTCCCTCGAGACGATCGAGCCGGTGGATCGTGCGCACGGTCGTGCCCTCGACATCCGCCTCGTCGACGAACCGCTCATGCTCGACCGCCTCGGCGATGCGCAGCTTCACCGGCTCTTGCCCCCTGGGCGTCATCGCAATCGTGCTCCCGGTCGCGAACGGTCCGTCGAGCGCGATTCGCTCGATGTCGCCGTTCCAATCGGGCCAGCGCTCGACGTCGGCCCAAGCCGCCCATATGCGTTCCGGAGGGACGGTCGTTTCGGCGCTGTGCTCGATGGTCCACATTACGATCCTCCTTACGATGATCTGTACAGAGATAGTCTGCGCGCAGAATATCACCCGGGGATGATGCTCGGCATCGCAACACGTTGGAGGCCGCGGCCCTTGCCGATTTAGCCTGGGCCGACTGGCTCCAACGCGTCTCGGAGGAGATGAGACCCGCCTTAGATCCGCGGCCGCCCCTCGGCGGTAGGTCGTCCGAAGACCTGCAACGCGCGGAACCCCGTCCCGCTGCCTCAGCCTTCCTTGGCCAGGCGGTAGCCGAGACGGCGTCCCGACGCCAATTCAGCGCGCGGAGACCGCGCGGAATCTAGCCTGCAGCACCTGGAACACAGGCAGCGAGTAACGCAAGCGCCGCGGGAGTCGCCCGATGGCAGCGATCCCCAACGAGGCAAGGCCGCGTCTCAGCGGCGGGGGCGAGGTCGCGAAGCTCCTCGATGCCGGGGATCGCGCTGATGGCGGCGCGTTCGCCGGGGTTGAACAGCCACGTCCACAACTCAACCGCAAGATCACGCTCCCGATCCGAGGTCCGTCGCACCATGTCAAGCATCACCTCGGGCACCACGTCGAAGACAAGCAGGGAGCCGGGCAGCCGTTCGGCGATTTCCGCGATCACCCCGTGGACCTGGTCGCGCTGGAAGTACGGGAGCAGGCCTTGCGCGGTGACGAAGATCGGGTCCTCTGGATCCAGCCTGTCAACCCAGTCCAGGTCGAGCGCCGATCCGCTATGGCTTGACTGTCGCGGGCCGTCCGGCAGCACGCGCTGGCGCAGGTCCATCGTCTCGGGCAGGTCGACGGTCAGCCAACGAACCTGACCGTTGTCGAGCCGCCAGAACTGGGTCTCCAGCCCCTCGCCAAGCGCAACCACCGTTCCGGCCGGATGTGAGCCCAGGAAACGGCGGACCGCCGCGTCAAATGTGGCCACCCGAACCGCATGCAGCCGCGCGCCACGGCCGGAGTCCGCGAAGTCGTACTCCAGCCGGTCGACGACCTCGATAGCCGTCGGGTCCTTCAGAGCCCCCAAAGCATGCTGCAGCAGCGCGCCGGCCGAGATTCCCCAAAAGGGTCTCCGGTATCCTTGACGAGCGCGAGCCGGTGCACCCCGTTTGCGCGGAACTCGCGCATCTGGGAGGCCACTTTGGCGACGAGGCCGCGACCGACCGCCGAGATGCGCACTTCCCGCGCTTACCGGGTCCCGGAGCGGATTCGGCGCGAATACTCTCGCGGGGCGATAGCAGGAGTGTTAGCGCGGCAAAGTCGCCGTCTAAACGGCTCAGCGAAAGCCGCACGGTTACGTGTGGTTGTGGGCGAGTGGGTTGGCTTCGATGAGCTTGACGAAGCCGAGCTTGTGCAGGAGCCCGGAGCGCGAGCCTGGACGCAGCTGGGCCTGTCTTGTCGTGGCTGCGGCTAGCTCGGTTGCGAACCCGTCCCGGGGCCAGCGCGCGTCGACTCCCTGGAGCATCGGCGGGGCGATCTGGTGCAGGCGTCTTCCGACGACGTCGAGCGAGACGCCCTTGCTGAGGAGGTGTGCCTCAATACCGAGGCGAGCCGGGACGGTGATGTTCAGATGCAGCGAGATCGCCTCGGCGACGTTGCGCGCATGGTCCTCGCGCGCACCTGCTTCGTGCACCAGGGCGTGTGCGGCGCGTGCTCCCTCGACCGCGAAGCATTTCGCGTGCTTGTCCCGGTTCCAGTGCTCGGCTGTCAGTCCGAGGTCGTGCAGCATGCACGCCAGATAAAGCAGCTCACGGTCGTGTTTCGCTCGGTCGCGCTGCGCGAAAAGCTCGGCGAAGGTCCACGTGCGCGCGCAGTGCCCGTAGAGCGCTGGGCTTGAGAGCTCACGGACGCGTTCCTCGGCCTCTCGCGCGAGGTTGCTGTCTGGTGGCTCGGGCAACGCGAGTGCGGCGTGCTCGCCGAAGAGCCTGCTGCGCCATTGGCTCGGTATCCGCGCCAAGCGGGCTGATACGCCCTGTCCTATCAGGCGGATGCGGTCCTGGCGGCGAAGGGTTCCTTCGGTCTGGAGGACCCAGTCCCATGTGCCCACGTAGCTCATCAATTGCTCCTCCCCTAGACCGATGCGGGCCGGTCGACCCGCGGTAACAATATAACCGATCGAACAGTTATATGGTAGGTTGGTTCAGATGACCATCGAGATCGTCCGCAGCAACCGTCACCCTCGAGGGCCGCGATGACCGTCTCAAGGTCGCGTGGGCTGGTGAAGGCGCCCGTGCAAGCGGAGCCGACCGACGGACGTCGCGCGCGAGGTCAGCGAAGCCGCACCGCGATCCTTCAACGCTCGGTCCAGCTCGCCTCAAGGGACGGTCTGGAAGGACTCAGCGTCGGAAGCCTCGCGGCGGACATCGGCGTGCACAAGAGTAATCTCTTCGCGCTGTTCGGATCCAAGGAGGCGCTCCAGCTCGCCACCCTCGCCATGGCCCGCGAAATGCTGATCGAGCTCGTGGTCGCTCCAACACTCGCCGCCCCGGAGGGTCTAGCCCGCCTATCGGCGATCGGAGAGGCATGGTGTGACTACTTCCTCTCTGACGTCTTCGCTGGAGGCTGCTTCCTGTGTGCCGCGTCAACGGAGATGGACGGCCGGCCGGGGCCGGTCCGCGACGCGGTGGCAGCCGTCATGCGCGAATGGCTGGGCGTCCTTCGCCTCAACATCGAGGCCGCGATCGCTGCCGGCGAGCTCGTGGCGGACGTCGAGCCTGCGGCGATGGCTTTCCGGCTGCACGCTCTCGGGATGGCCGCCAACTGGCAGAGACAACTGCTCCAGGACGGCGCGGGCATCGAGTACGCCCGCAACGGCTGGAGAGCGGAACTTGACCGACACAAACCACACGATCACTAGACAGGAGCCAGAGCAATGTCAGCATCGGCCACATCAGCAACCGACACGCTGCTCGAGCGGAACAGCGAGCTCAGCACTGATCTCAGCGGACGGTCTTTCACGCTCACGCCGGAGCTGCACGCCCTGGTACTGACCTGCGCCGACCACCGCGTCGATCCTGCACAGGTCCTTGGCCTTGAGCTCGGCGAGGCTGTCGTGCTGCGTAACCCTGGCGGCCGGGTGACGCCTTCGTTCATCTCAGAGCTTGCAGTGCTCGCGACAGTGGCCCAGCTCGAGGGCCTGGAAACGGGGTTCGAGCTGATCATCATGCACCACACCGACTGCGGGCTCGCCCGCTTGGACGAGCCCGAACAGCGCGGACTGATGGCCTACTACTTCGGGGTCGACGAGAACGACGTGGCAGCCAGGCACCTGACCGACCCCGTCGCGTCGGTCCGGACCGACCTGGAGATCCTGCGCGCGAACCCGCTAATCCCGCGCACGCTCATCGCGTCAGCCGTCATCTACGACATCGCGGCCGGCCGTGTGCAGGTCATCTGCCCGCCCGCGCCGCTCGCCGAGATCCGCTGAGCAAACGAGAGTGGTCGCGGCCGCTGCGGATCGTGTCGGCGGTCGAAACGTACCTCGATGTCAAAGTCCGGCACCCGGTGTCCGCGCCGAGCGGACGCAGGCGCATTAGTGCTCTGCTTTACTTTGCGTCACAAAGTAAACGGAAGGGGGCAGGACCATGCCGAAAACACGCGACATCGAAGAGACCACGGGAGCAAGCGACGGCGACGAGCTCGATCCCCGTGAGGCGGCGCGGCTGCTCGCTCAAACCGAGCGGGAGGCGCGGCGCCAGTTCAATCTCAGCCCGCCGTGGATCACGGCGTTCGGCGGCTGCGTGATCCTCCTCGCCTACGGCGCGCTGTGGCTGTCGGTGCGCGACCAGCACCCCTACACGGGGCCGAGCCTCGGCGTAATCGCGCTCGTGTACGCGGCGATCGTGGTCTCGATGGCGGTGTCCGTGAAGGTCTATAGGCGCGCCACTGCCGGCGTCAAGGGACCCGCCGTGCGCCAGCAGCAGCTCGAGGGGGTCGCGATCCTGGTGTCCTTCATCCTCGGGAGCCCGGTGCTTCAGGGCGCCCTGAAGCACTACGGCGCGAGCGACGCAATCGTTTACGGGGTGATCCCGGCGGCGGCACCGCTGATCATCGTCGGCACGACCGTGATGGGCATCGCAGCCAGCAAGTCCGACTGGCCGCAGCTCGGCGCCGGGCTCGCGGTCGTCATCGGCGGCGCGGTGGCCGCATTCGTAGGACCGAGCAGCGCTTGGCTCGTGGCCGGGATCGCCCTGTTCGCCGGTGTGCTCGTCTACGCCGTCACCAAGGCCCGGCTGCAGCGCGCGTAGGGAGCGAGCACTCAGCATGGACGAGCTGGATCAGGTGATCCACACACCGGCGCGCCTGCGGATCGTCGCAACGCTGGCCGCACTGCCGGAAGGCGACACGCTCTCCTTCACGCGGCTGCAGGACATCCTCGAGCTGACTCCCGGAAACTTGATCACCCACCTGCGCAAGCTCGAGGACGCCGGCTATGTCGAAAGCGAAAAGAGCGGAAACGGCACCGCGTCGTGCACCTCGGTCGCACTCACGCCTCAGGGCCGCTCAGCACTCAAGACCTACACCGAAAATCTCCGCAACCTACTCGGCGCGCTCTAGCCCTATCCCGAGCTCAGACCACGCGAGGCAGGACACCGCTTCCACGTGGTTGCGGGCGCGGTCATGGACGGCGCTCGCGCTCCTGCATGGGACGACCAGCGGCGGCGCTGGGCCGTCGCCCGCTGACCACTGCTTCTCTGCGATTGCGAGCGCGTGCTGGTCACCGCGGGCGGCGCTGCGGGCCCCTCGAATGGCAGCGCGATGCGCCGGCGTCGTGAGCACCCCGCCAGCTGAAAGCAGGTCCGCAGGCCGGCCCACCGCGGGTCCCGCAAATCGCCATCTGCGGGGCGCGTCCCATCGTCCGCCGAGCTGTCGTCGAGGGCGCCGACGCGGAGTAGCGCGATTTGATGAATGCAGGGAAGGCGCTGGCTGCGGTTACCGGACGTATCGGGAGACCCGCAAATTTCGAAAGGACGTCTCGGGCTCTCGGCGTGGTCCGACCTGCAATGCGCGGAAAGCAGGGGTATGTTCGGCCGCTCAACCGGCCTCGAGATCGTCGCGTCAGCGCCAAGCTCGGATGCCGCGACTCTTGAGACTCGCGGTGGTCCGACGTGCCGACCAGCTTGCAGCCGCCGCGGGTGCGCAACGGCACGGCGAATCGCTTCCGAGTGGACGGCAGAACCGACAACGGCGGCAAACAACGGCTCGCTGAACCACACGGAAGCAAAGCCAGCGGTTGATTGGGTCGTGTGTAGCGTCTATCGTTTGGGACGTAAACCCTGAGCGGCATGCTGCCGACAAGATTGATGATGGCTTCGATACTCGACACCCACAGCAAAGGCCAGCAGCGGGATCTGCGCGAGGAGATCGTGGCCGTCGTGGATGCCGAGGAGTTCGACGAGGCCCGCCGTGATCCGCGTGTTCGGGCCTTTGTGGCGGAGGCTGACGCCTACCTCGCCGACGTCGAGCGACACGCTCGAAACAGCTAGTCGACCGGCTGCAGCGGCAGCCACAGGCGCTTAGGTGTGCGAGATTCGGACGAGGGCCTGAAACCGAAGCGCTCGCGCCACATCCTCGCGGTTGCCTCATCATAGGGGTCGACGACGAGCACGGACGTCGCCTGTAGCTCGGCGGCTCGCCGGGCCGTCGCAGTGGCATGCAGAAGCAGCTCCTTGCCGTCGATGCCCGCCCGCTTGTCCTTCGCGATCCACGTGACGAGTGCGGCTGGAACGCGCACGGGATCAACGCCGAGGCGACCGCGATCACGCTGGCTCAGCTCCACCTGCGCCGACGCGAGCGAATAGAAGCCGGCCAGGCGCTGATCGGCGATCAGCAGCCGCGTGCGGGACGTAGCGTGCGAGCCGAACGCCTCGGCCCGCAGCCAATCACTGGCCGCGACGGCCGCGGGGCGATCGCCGGCGTCGAAGTCGTCGAGGAGGGCACCCAGCTCGCCGGGCACCTGCGCCGGGCCCGACGGCAGCGTGAGCCATGTCGGCGCTGGATCGACGAGCGCCTCAGCGATTGCTGCGCCAAAGTCCACCGTCCCCACGTCCCGTCCGGTCACGCGCTTGCGGCCTTCGCACTCGCGGCGCTCTCGATCGGAGCGCGAACGAACGGCCCCTGCAGCGCGTAGTGGTTCTCGACCGTGTACCCCAGCCGTGTTCGCGGAGCCTTCTTCGCGCGGGTCCACACCTTCAACAGCTCGAGCTCGCGCAGCTCGTCCAAGCCCCGCTGCAGCGTGTCGGCCGAGACCCCGTACCAGCCGGACGCGTGCTCGGTCGGCAGCGTGAACGTCGGCGACTGCGCGAGACAGATCAGCAAGCTCGCTTTCCCCGGTAGCTTGAGCTCCTTGTGCCAGCGCTGCGTGAAGTAGGCATACGGGAGTTTGAAGAAGCCCCGCTGCGTTCCGGTCGGACGGCTGAATGGGCGCCGGGACCCGTCCTCCATGAGCAGGAAGACCTTGCGCACGCGGTGGTCACGCTCACTGCGAGCGAGGCCCTGCTGCTCGAGCCAGGTCCAGTTGCGCGAGATCGTCGTCTCGGAGCTCAGCGTCTGCGGGAGGTCGAGCATCCGCGCCCAGCTCATCGCCGGCTGACGGACGTCCCACGGATCTGACGACGCGCCGGCGTGCAGCAGGAGCCAGAGATCGAGCGCCACCGGCCTGCGACCCTCGACGAACCCGGCGAGCGGACCGGGCTGCTTCGGCGGACCGGGGATCTGCAGGAACGATCTGCGGATCGGCACGTTGCGTCGCCGTGATCGGTCCAGCAGGTCCAATAGGGTGTCTTCGGGAGTGGCGACTACGTCGATGTCCATGGCTACAAGGATGACACAGTCAGGCCGTATTCATGGTGCGCGAACCTCTTGCCATCCGACATGCGAGCGGTAGCTCTAGTAGCTCATAAGACATCCAGACTACCCCCATGATGAAGACCGGGATGAATGCCTAGAGGCGACTCGCCGTAACAACGCGGGCCGGCGTGATCCCCATTGCCCAAGCGAGCCCAGCTTCGCGCGCGACTCGTCAATGATCCGCTGGCCGGGGCGGATGGAGCGCTGCGTCGACGGAACGTTTAGGCCACTGGAGCGAATCGTTGGCCTAAACCCCCCCGAAGCGGGCCCAAATCAGCCGATTTACGCGTCCCGGCCAACTGCCCGAATAGCGCCGATTTGCAGGCAAGACCAGGGCAAAGCATCCGAGTGCGGTCTTTTTTCACACGCGAGAGGTCGCAGGTTCGAAACCCGCCGCGCCCATCCGGCCGGGGCTCCACGACAGCACGTCGAAGGCCTCGGCACACCTCCAGCAAGTCCGCTGCCCCGGGCCGCTGTGAAAAGGCGGGGTACACCGGTCTACCCGCCCCCGATGCACCGCGAGCCTCTGGTACGGTCGCCTCCTTAACCTGTCAAACCGGGGGCTGCGATGAATCCTGTGGACGCTTGGAAGCTTGTCGTGCTGGAGCGGTACGCGAAGTTCGACGGACGCGCACGACGCGAGGAGTTCTGGTGGTTCACCCTCGCCACCGTGATCATCGCGTTCGTGTTGGGTGTCCTGTCCGCCGTCTCCCACGTCTTCTGGATCCTGTACTTGATCTATGCGGTCGCCGTCTTCATTCCGAGCCTTGCCGTCGGCGTCCGCCGCCTGCACGACACGAACCGCTCCGGCTGGTGGCTGCTGATCGACTTCATTCCGTTCATCGGCGCGATCGTGCTGCTGATCTTCTTCTGCAGCGACAGCACGCCCGGACCGAACAACTACGGCGCATCGGAGAAGTACTCGACGGCCTGACCTGCGGTTCGATCCGATGCGGTTCGCCCGGTCCGGCGGGGGCCGGCCTTACGACGGCTGGTCGATGGCCGTCCAGACGTCGCACTCCGTGCAGCCGAAGGAGCGCCGTCGCTTCATCCGCGGGACTAGGGTCCACGCGTCCGCAGATCCTCGCGGCGCTTCACACGCGAGAGGTCGGGTCCCTCGCTATGCCGCCCGTCGAAGATCGTCGGCGGATGAGGCGATTCGGCGCGACACAGCCTGTTGGCTCTATCGCCCGCGTGCGGAGCAGCCGGCGATGAGCTCGGGACGCTGCCGGCCGCCGTGACGCGAAAGCACCGGTATACGGTGTGGCCGTCGAGCGCCCCGGGGCTTGACAGGACGACCGTGGCAGACGAACGCTCGAACGAGGAGCTCGGAGAGCCTGCCTGTGGGCCGCCGGTGCAGCCCGGCTCGCACTGAGCCTCGACGCTCGTCCCGGTCGCCCGCGCGATGGATCCGCCCCAGCTGGTCCATCGCAGCCCCGTTATCGACCAGCCGTGATGGGGGAATACGACGATGCTGGAAGGCCTGAGGAGCAGC
This sequence comes from uncultured Solirubrobacteraceae bacterium, assembly GCA_963787115.1. Lineage (GTDB taxonomy): Bacteria > Actinomycetota > Thermoleophilia > Solirubrobacterales > Solirubrobacteraceae > Palsa-744. The sequence continues at coordinate 31,906 of CAWBBS010000015.1, read as the reverse complement.
GGGTCGCGCCGGTTCGCCTGTGTCAGAAGGCCGCCAGAGGATCTCGGGAAGTAGATGGCGGCCCGCGCAGGCCCCGCCTTCCTCCTGACGGCCGCGTTCTTGAGGGCCGCGTTCGTCAGGACCTGCTGACATTCGGTGTACTCGAGCTCGGAAGCGGACAGGTGGCCGACCGCGTACATGAGAGCCTCCGTGGAAGCCCCCCGCACCGAGAGGCCGCGGTCGCAGCGCTTGGTCACGCGGGTGGCTTCGAGTGCGACCTGCTCCTGCGGCGCCCGCCTCGGTGCCAGCCGGGCCGAGGGGTGCGAACGGCGGTGCGACACGGCAGCGCGCCCGGACCCGGGGAGGGCCGCAGCCTGAACGGAGCCGACTCCCCCCGTGTGAACAGCGAGGACGATCAAGGTCGTGACGGACGTGGCGACCATTGTCTGACCGACCACACCGAGTCCCGCCTTTGCGCCAGCCAGCCGGCCTTTGAGAAGCAGCGGCACCGACAACATCGACTCGGCGCGCATCCTGCGGAGTGTCCCGCGGGCACGGTGCAGCAGCGTCTTGACCGCCAACACGGACGTGCCGAGGCTCGCGGCGATCTCGACGTGACTGCGACCCTCCAGCTCGCGCCCGACGAGCGCCTCGCGCTGGCGGGACGGAAGGTCGCCGATGGCGCTCATCAGCCAGTCCATCCACTCGCGCTGCTCGGCCGCGTCGTTTGGGGTTCGCTGAGCCGCCTGGCCGTCACAGTCGGCGAGCGCGCAGGTCGGCTGGGACCGCCGCTGGGCGCTGAGCGCTCCGTTACGCACGATCTGAAAGAGCCACGGCCGCACGCTCTCCGGACGGGTGCCCTGCTCAAGCGCACGATAGGCGTTGAGCATCGCCTCCTGAACGACTTCCTCGCCCGCCGACCCGTCGCCGCGGAGCATTCTTTGTGCGAAGCGCAGCAACTCTGCCCGGTATGGAGCAACCAGCTCCTCAAACGCATGGCCGTCACCTGCGGCAATCCTGTCCATCAGCATCTGATCGTGCGTCATGGGACGTATGATGCTGCTGTCAGGCAAAGGTTGCGCGCGACACTCGTCGCTAGCGCCCAAATGCGCTCCGCGGGTTGCACCGGCGAGCGAGGCGGCCTCACCAGCGGCGACAGGCTCGGCGTTGGGAATCAGACGAGCCGACAGGCTCAGCCGACGCGACGCGGAGTGACGCGTAAGGGAGTGGCTCAGCCCTCGACGCCCCAGGGGTTGACTCATCTGCGAGCCGCGGACGGCAGCCCTCCGTCGGGATCCGATCAAGCCGCGGTTTGACATCTGCGCCGCGTTTGGCGCTAGTCTCCCCACGGGGCTTGGGAGGGTCGCCGAGGGGCCGGAGGGCTGCCGAGGTGCCTCCCGCAAAAAGGAGGAGTGGGGATGAGGATTAAGTTGCGGCTCGCCGTAGTTGCCGGTGTCGTTGCGCTGGGAGCGCTGCCGGCGAGCGCCGGTGCGGCTCTGAACCGCTCGGGGGCGCACCATCTCGTGCGCGCTGCGCTGCCTGAAATTCACGTCAGTGAATCCGAAGGCTGCGAGTTCATCGCCGACCCCGGCAACGCCGTCTGCATGCTTCCCTTCCCGGACGACTACTACACGGTCCCCGATGCGACCAGCACGACGGGGCGCAGGGTCGACTTCAAAACCCCGAACCTCCCCGCCAATGCCGGCGGCGAACACATTGAAGCTGACCCCTACAACGATTCGGACGGGTTCAGCCCCGGCTCGGTGATCCTGGTCAAGATCCCGGGCATCACGACGTCGGCGGACCTCAAGGCATCCGGGGTGGTGCCGATCAACCACCTCGCCAGGTACAGCAGGAGCAACGCCCCCGTCGTCGTGATCGACGCCACGACCGGCAAACGGTGGCCGATCTGGGTGGAGATCGACACCTCTGTGAAATCGGTCAACGCGCCCGTGGAGATCCACCCGGCGGTCAACTTCACCTCGGGTCACCGCTACATCGTCGCCATCAGGAACCTCAAAAACGCCAAACACGAAGTCCTCGAAGCACCGGCCGGCTTCCAGTACTACCGCGACAACGTCGCCTCCGAAAACGAAGCCATCAACGTGCGCAGGCCGCACTTCGAAGAACTCTTCTCAACCCTGGAAGGCGCGGGCATCGCACGCTCGAGCCTCTACCTGGCCTGGGACTTCACGGTCGCCAGCGACTACAACAACAGCCACCGCGAGCTCTCGATGCGCAATGAAGCCTTCGCCGAACTCGGCGACACCAACCTCGCCGACGGCATTCCGCAGGGCGAATCGCCGAAATTCGAAGTCACGAGCGTCGAAAACGAACCGAACCCGGGCCAGATCGCCCGCAGGGTGAAGGGCACGTTCACGGTGCCCTGCTTCCTGTTCCCGAACTGCGGTCCGGGCGGCAGGATGGTCCTCAACGCCGAAGACAACCCGACGCGCAACGGTAACTGGACGGCCAACTTCGACTGCATCGTTCCGCTGTCGGCGACGACCGGCCCCGCGGAAGAGGCGCGCCCCGCCCTCTATGGCCACGGCCTGCTGGGCGACGCTTCCGAGGTCGCATCGAGCCCGCAGCGCTCGCTGTCGCAGGAATACAAGATCCTGCAGTGCGCCACCGACGAGATCGGGATGGCCGAATCCGACGAAGGAACAGTGATCGAAGCCATCGGGAACATCTCGCGCTTCCCGGCGATCCCCGACAGGCTCCAGCAGGGACTGCTGGACGAGCTCTTCCTCGGACGAGCTCTGATCAGCCCGACCGGCTTCACGACCGCGCCCGCCTTCCACCAGGATGGAACGCTGGCGACGGGCTCGATCATCGACACCTCCCACCTGTTCTACAACGGCAACAGCCAGGGCGGGATAATGGGCGGTGCCCTCACGGCGGTCTCGCCGGACTTCACGAGGGCCTCGCTGGGAGTGCCGTCGATGAACTACTCGGTCCTACTTCCGCGGTCGGTCGACTTCCTGCCGTTCGCGGTGGGCCTGGAAGAGTCCTACCCCGAACAGACGAGCCAGCCGCTGGTGATCGACCTGATGCAGATGCTCTGGGACCGAGGCGAGCCCGACGGATATGCCGAGCGGATGACCTCGAACCCGCTGCCCGACACGCCGGCCCACCAGGTACTGCTGAACGTCGCCTTCGGTGACCACCAGGTGACGAACTTCGAGACCGACGTGGAGGCCCGGACGATCGGGGCCTACGCCCACGGGCCGGTCCTGTACCCGAAACGCTGGCCGGGCGTGAACATCCTGTGGAACGTCCCGCACCTGCATCAGTACCCGTTCACCGGTTCGGCGATCTACTACTACGACATCGGGCCGGTCCGGGAATCCCCGCTGGGGTCGGGCCAGAGGATCGGCGTAGAACCGCCGCCGCTGGCGAACGTCCCGAACCTGTCCGGCGAGGATCCCCATGGCGCGCCCCGCGGTGAGCCCGGAACCGAGCAGAAACTGGTCTCGGACTTCTACGAAGGGGCGATCCCCAAGAGCGACGACTGCGAAGGCAAGCCCTGTTACGCAGGAGGCTTCACAGGGCCCTGATGGGGACGTGGGGCTCCGCCTGAGGCGCGGAGCCCCACCCTCCAGCCGGGATCTGAGGGTCGTCCGAGCGGCGGACGGCCCCGTGGTCCGGGGTGCTCATCGGCAGGCTCGCGCCCCGGGGAACGAGCGGCGCCCGGGCCACCAGACATAACCGTTTGGTTTGGTATGGTCCGGGGCGTGGCCACGCTGACTCCTGTTCTCTCCGAGCGCGAGCGCCAGCCCGGCGGCTGCTGCACCGCGCTCGTGGAGCCGGACCTCTCAAGCGACGGCGCGGCGGCCCTGGCCGTGCTCACGAAGGCACTGGCGGACCCGACGCGCCTTCGGCTCGTCGATGCCGTCCGCAAGGCATCTCCAGAGGCCGTCTGCCAATGCGAGCTGCTCCCGCTGTTCGAGATGTCCCAGCCCGCGCTGGCCAAGCACCTCAGGATCCTGGTCGCCGCGGGCGTGCTCGGCTCCGAGCGTCGCGGCCTCTGGACCTTCTACTACCTGCAACCCGGTGCGCTGAGAGGGCTGATCGAGTGGCTGAGCTAGAGCCGGCCGCCTGCTGCACGCCTAGGAGGCTGGCGGACTGCTGCGAGCCGAGCGAGAAGCAGGACTGCTGCGGAGAGGGCACCCGCTGCGGCTGCGACTCCGAAGCGGGCTCGGAGCGGGCAGGCGCGCGGCGGGCCGAGGCCGAGTCGCGGGTGCGGCCGGCGTGAGCGACACGAGCGGGGTGCACCTGCACGACCCGCAGACCCTGTACAGGCACTGGGAGGACGGCCAGTGGAACCCGTGGGACATCGACCTGGCCGTGGACCGGCAGCAGTGGTCGGAGATGGAGGACGCCACGCTCCTGACCTTCGTGCTCGGCTCCCTGATGGTGGCGGAGGAGCGGATCACGACCAAGTTCTCCGGCCTGGTGGGCGCGGACGGGAGCGAGGAAGAAATCACGTTTCTCGCCACGCAGCAGGTCGACGAGGCCAGGCACATGCAGTTCTACGCCCGCTACCAGGACGAGGTGGTGTCCGAGCCCGCGCTGATAGCTGCTCACGTCGAGCGCGCGCGGGAGCAGGTCTCGCCTGCCTTTCGGACGATCTTCGATCAACGGCTCGTCGAGGCCCATGAGCGGCTCCTCGCAAGCCCCGGCGACGCCGCCTCCAAGGTGGCGTTCGTGAGCATCTACCACCTGACGCTGGAGGCGACGCTCGGGCTGACAACCTTCGAGTTCTCCACGCGCTTCATGGAACGGGAGGGGCTGCTGCCGGGCTTCCTGGCGGGCTACGGGAAGATTCACCACGACGAGCACCGGCACATCGGCTACGGGATCTGGTTCCTGCGAGAGGCCGTCGCGCGCGACCCCGCGCTCGCCGGCGTCGTGCGCGCCACGCTCCGCGAGCTGCTCCCCGCCGTCGCGGAGTCGCTGACGCCACCGGAGGGAGCCGACTCGTCGGTGCTGGGTGCGTCAGCCGATGAGATCCGCGCGTTCGCCCTGGATGGGCTGAGACGACGGCTGGACATCATCGGCGTTCCGCTGGAGACGCTGTGAGCGAGCAGCCGCCACTCACGCGCCGCGCGGCGGCCGAGGCGCTCGGCGCCTTCGCCCTCGTGTTCGCCGGCTGCGGCGCGATCATCACTAACGCCGAACGGGCCGGGACGCTCGGGAGCGTCGGGGTCAGCCTCGTGTTCGGCCTCGTGATCCTCGCCGGGATCGCCGCGTTCGGGCATATCTCGGGCGCACACTTCAATCCGGCGGTCACGGCGAGCTTCTTCCTCACCCGCCACCTCCCCGCACGCGACGCGGGCGCCTATGTCGCAGCGCAGCTCGCGGGCGCCACCGCAGCCGCATTGCTGCTGTGGCTAGTGTGGCCCGCTAGGCCCGCGGACCTCGGGGCGACGGTGCCGAGCATCGCGGTGGGGCGCGCGGTCCTGGTCGAGGCGGTGATGAGCGCGCTGCTGATGCTGGTGATCATCAGCGTCGCCACCGACACGCGGGCTGCCGGCGCGCCGGCGGCGATCGCCATCGGCGCGACCATCGCCCTGGACGCGCTGTTCGGCGGCCCCCTCACGGGAGCCTCGATGAACCCCGCGCGTTCGTTCGCCCCCGCGCTCGTGTCGGGGGAATGGAAGGACTTCTGGGTCTACCTGGCAGGGCCGCTGATCGGGGCGCCGGTTGGGGCGTTCGCCTACCAGTTCGTTCGCGGAGAGCACCCGGGCCTTCCGGTCTCGGTCCCGGCCGCCGAGGAGATGTGATGGCGAGCGTGCTGTTCGTGTGCCTGCACAACGCGGGGCGCTCGCAGATGAGCGCCGCGCTCCTTGACCGCGAAGCGGCTGGGCGCCACGTCGCGCTGTCCGCCGGAACCACCCCTGCCGATCGCGTCCATCCGGAGGTGCTCGCCGTGATGGGGGAGGTCGGCATCGACCTCTCCCGGCGGGTCCCGAGGCTGCTCACGGACGAGCTCGCACAGCAGGCGGACGTGCTGGTCACGATGGGCTGCGGCGATGCGTGCCCGTTCTTCCCCGGCAAGCACTACCTGGACTGGGATCTGCCTGACCCGAAGGGTCTTCCCCTGGACCGGGTCCGCGCGATCCGCGATGAGGTGACGAGCCGCGTCAGGGCCCTGATCGCAGAACTCGACGTCTGAGGCGAAAAGGGGTGAGCGGGGCCGGGCCGGGTAGCGCATCTGGGACCATGGCTGGCGTGGAGATAGTCGTGCCGGATCGCCTGGATGGGGAAGGCGTCGTGCTTCGCCCGCTGCGCGTCGCAGACGCCGGCGCGTACGCGAGCGCCTTTCGCCAGGACACGCAGATGGGACGACTGCTCGGCGTCGACAGGGACCCGACCGAGGCCGAGGTCACCGCGCGGGTCGAGGGCGCCGCCGAGCGGGCGAGAGCCGGGCGCGCTGTCCAGCTTGCGGTCAGCACCGCGGAGGGCGAGTCGCTGCTCGGGGAGGTCTCGCTTCACAGCTTCGCGTGGAAGCACCGTCGCTGCGAGATCGGGTTCTGGATCGCCCCCGCCGCACGCGGGCGCGGGCTGGCGAGCGACGCGATCGGGCGCACCCTTCAGTGGGCGTTCGAGGACCTCGCGATCGAGCGGATGGAGATGGCGACGACGCCCGGCAACGTCCCGACCCGAGCGCTCGCGAGACGGCTCGGATTCGTGCAGGAGGGCGTTCAGCGCAAGCGCAACCTCGAGCGGGGCCAGCGTGTCGACATGGTCATCTTCGGGCTGCTGGCAAGGGAGTGGGCCGAGCAGCGGGCCGCAACGCCATGACGGCGATCCTGATCCCCGACGGGCTCACGGACTCGCTGGTGCGCCTGCGGCCCGTGCAGGACCGCGACGTTGCCGCCTACGCAGCGGCATACCGGGAGGATCCCGATCTCGGGCGGCTGCAGGGCCATGAGTCAGATCCCGATGAGGAGTGGGCCCGGGAGAACATCGCGCGCAGCCGCGAGGCGGCGCAGCGGGGCGAATGGGCGGAGCTCGCAATCTGCGACGCAGCCAGCGACGACTTCGCAGGCGCACTGATGCTGCTCCGTGTCGATGCGGACCGCGGGCGCTGCGAGCTTGGTTATTGGCTGACGCCGCAGGCTCGCGGGAGGGGCCTGGTGGACGCCGCAATCGAGCTTGCGCTGGACTGGGTGTTCGGAGAGCTCGAGCTGCTGCGGGTCGAGATCGCGACGACCGTCGAGAACGCCCGCTCGCAGGCTGTTGCGCGCCGCCACGGGTTCGTGCAGGAGGCAATCCAGCGCGAGCGCGACATCGAGCGCGGCGTGCGTGTCGACGTGATCCAGTACGGCCTGCTCCGCGAGGAGCACACCCGCCCCGGGGACTGACTCCCGGTGAGCGCCTACCTGCAGCTGCTGCGCACGCCCGGCGCCGCACGCCTGGCCGTGTCCTGGCTGGCCGTCGCTGTCGCTGGAACGATGGTCCCCGTCAGCTTCGTCCTGTTCGCACGCCAGGCGACCGGCTCATTCGCGACGGCGAGCCTCGTCCTTGCCGCCTTCACCGCGGGCAGGCTGCTCGTCGCTCCGGTGCGCGGACGAGAGGTGGACCGCAGCGGGCCCGCGGCGGTCCTGAGACGCGTCGTGCTGCCGGCGGCCGTGACGGACGTGATCTTCATCCTCGCCGGCAGCGCCCACGCCCCCGGCGCGTTGCTGACCGCGCTCGCGCTGCTCTCCGGCTGCTTCACCGCGCCCGCCGCTGCCGCGGTTCGCAGCGCGTGGGCGCAGATGCTCCCCGACGGCCCGATGCGACGAACCGGCTTCGCGCTCATGAGCGTCCTCGGCGAGATCTCATTCTTCACCGGCCCGCTGCTCGCCGGCATCCTGATCGCCGTCGGATCACCGACGCTCGCGGTCGCGGGCGCGGCGGTGCTGGCCGCCGGCGGCACGCTCGCCCTCGCAACCGCACCCGCCGTGCATGCGGTGCCGGCCAGTGAGAGCCGGGGCTCCGGCCGGCTCGCAGCACTCGACGGCGGGGCGATCCGCTACATCGTCGCCGCGGGGGGACTGTTCGGGATCACGTTCGGGGTGCTCGACGTCGCGTGGCCGGCCTTCGCCCACAACCACGGCTCGACCGCGACCGCGGGCCTCTTCCTGTCGCTGTTCGCCGTCGGCGCCGGGATCGGCGGGCTTCTCTACGGCGCCCGACAGCACAATGCGCCCGCGATCTCCACCTACTCGGCGCTGTGTCTCCTGGCCGCAGCCGGGCTCACGCCGTTGATAGCCGCCGACTCAATCGCAGTCATGGCCGCGGTCGCGCTCCTCGCAGGCCTCTGCTTCGCCCCGGTCACGACCGCGCAGGTCGCAGCCGTCGACGAGGTGGCCGTCCCGGCCCATCGGGCCGAGGCCTACACGTGGCTCGGAACCGTCTACGGAGCGGGCGCATCGATTGGCGCCGTGACCGCCGGCCAGCTGATCACGACGAGCGGCGAACAGGCCGCGTTCATCGCCGCCTGCGCTGCCGCTGCCGCGGCGGCCATTCTCGCCGCCCTCAAGCGGCGGGCGCTGCACGAAGCCCACGTCGCGATCAGGGCCCGGGAGAACTGAGCGCGTGCCCCCCGCATGCACTCGGGCGCCCTGCCGTCGGGTACATTTGTCTCGTGCGGCGAACTCCGGGGCGATAGGAAATGGGCGAAGCCGTCGAGTTCGACATCGGCGCGCCCGTGAGCGCCAACGACGGCGCCTGCGGGAAGCTCGTGCGCGTGGTCGTCGACCCGGTCGCCCGCACGGTGACCCACATCGTCGTCGAGCCCAAGCACCGCCAGGGCCAGGGGCGCCTGGTGCCGGTTCGCCTCGTCGACGCGAGCTCCCGCGAGATGAGGCTGCGCTGCAGCGTCAGCGACTTCGAGGAGCTCGAGTTCGCCGAGGAGACGCACTTCCTGTCCGCGGGCGGCGAGGAGCTCGGCTACGGAAGCGGCGAGGTGTCCGCATGGCCCTACTACGGGCTTGACTCCGGGATCGGCGGCGGCATGCCAGAAGGACCGCGCGCCTACTTCACCAGCCGCGTGCCGACCGACGAGGTCGAGGTGCGCCGCGGCGAACGGGTGCATGCGACCGACGGCGACATCGGGCGTGTTCAGGGGCTGGTCATCGACACGAGCGACCACCACGTCACGCACGTGCTGCTGCAGGAGGGGCACCTGTGGGGGAAGAAGGAGGTCGCGATCCCCATGGGCTCGGTCAAGACCGTCGACGCCGAAGGTGTGCACCTTGACCTCAGCGGCGAGCAGGTAAAGGAGCTCCCGCCGGTGGCGCTCACCGACCGGGGCTGAGCGGCACCGCCGGGCGACCGGGATCTCCTGCTCGCCGGCCCCTGGCGAGAGCTACTTCCTGGCCTTGGAGAGGTTCAGGTCCACGGCCGCGCGAACGAGGGCCTTCAGTGCCTTCTCGTTGAGCTTCTCCCCCTCGCGGAAGTCGATGGCGCGCCTGGTGTTCCCGTCCAGGCTCGAGTTGAATAGGCCCGCGGGGTCCTCCAGGGAAGCCCCCTTCGCGAAGGTCATCTTCACGACCTCCTTGTAGGTCTCCCCCGTGCAGATCATGCCGCCGTGCGTCCACACCGGCACCCCTCGCCATTTCCATTCCTCCACGACCTCGGGGTCGGCCTCCTTGACCAGACCCCGGAGCCGGCTGAGCATCTCGCCCCGCCAGTCCCCCAGTTCCCGGATCCTCTCGTCGATCAGCTCAGAGGGAGACTCGCTCGTGTTCGAACCGCTCTTGCTCATGCTGTTCCTCCTCCTTGGTTTCGGCGGTTGCTCCCGGCGGGGAGGAACGCCTGCGATGCCGGCTGCCGGCCCGCCGCCCAGCGTAACGTCCAGAGCCGAGCCCTTCGCGCACGCCGCGTATCGCGCGACCCCGTACAGGCCGGCACCCAATGCGCGAGTCGAGCCGCTGCAGCATGTTGGTTGGGGTATCGTTCGCGGCCGATTACCGAGGCCATCAGGCGCGGGCCGATGGCCCGGCATGCTGGCTCGAAGGACACCTATGCGGATGGAGGGACCCATGGAGCGTCGTGAGCTCGAAGAGCGGATCGCTGAGCTTGGTCCGTGGCATTACCGGTTCGAATTCGACGACGGCGTCGTCACGCCGATCGCGACCCCGGTGAACGTCAACCGCCACGAGCAGCGCCGCCGCTACTTCTTCGACGCGCTCCTGCGTGTGATGGGCGGCTCGCTCAAGGGCCACCGGGTGCTCGACCTCGGCTGCAACGCCGGCTTCTGGGCCTCCCAGGCGATGGCCGCGGACGCCGACTTCCTGCTGGGCGTCGACGGCCGCCAGGGGCAGCTGGACCAGGCGAGCCTCGTCTTCGAGGCCAAGGGCATCGACCCGTCCCGCTACCGCTTCGAACAGGGGAACATCTTCGAGCACGACTTCACCGAAAAGTTCGACGTGGTGATGTGCCTGGGCCTGATGTACCACATCTCAAAGCCCGTCGAGCTCTTCGAGCTGATGGAGCGCGTGGGGGCCGAGACCATCGTGATCGACACGGTCATCTCCCCGTCGAACGAGAGCATCTTCGAGGTGCACCGCGAGACGCTCGAGCACTGGCTGCTGGCCGTCGACTACGAGACGGTGCTGATCCCGAGCCGGACCGCGGTGGTCGACGTCGCCGGGCAGTTCGGCTACAAGACCGTGCCGCTGGCGCTGAACATGACCGACATGAGCGGGCTGCCCGAGTACAGGCGCGAGCGTCGCCTCGCCTTCATCTGCTCCAAGACGCGCTCGCTGGACATGCTCGAGAGCGAGCCGGTTCACAGGATCCTGCCGCTTGTTCCGCCCCGGTTCAGCAGGCGGGCGCGCCAGAAGTGGAAGGAGATCCGGTCCTAGGGGACCGGATCGGCCTGCATACCCCAGGCCGGCGGCGCGCTCTAATCCACTGAGGCGCCCCCGCCCGCATCGCCGCCCAACCTCAGATCGGCGAGCGCGTTCTCTGGATACGCGCAAAGCCGCAGATTCAGAAAATCACGATCAAGGGCTTCCTTGCCGGCTGCGCCGGCGGTGAAGTCGCGGCGGCGAAGTACACCGCCCGCCTGGAGACAGCAGGCCCGGTCAGCTGCGAAAGCCTGTCGCTCGGAGAATCAGCGACCGGCACCATCGTGGTCAAGTGGAAACACAAAGGCCAGGGCGAATCGGTGAGCACGATCAGCATGCCGCTGACGAGCCTCGCCGAACAGCCACTCAGCGGCAGCATCGCCACGGGCCGGTTCGAGGGCCTCTCGTTGTCGGGGACCTCAACGATGACCTTCGGCGCATGTGAAGGCACCAGCAAGCTCAAGACCGCGACGCTCACCGGTCCTGGGATGTCGATCTCCTAGCCATCGGCGAATCGCGTGGAAGGCCGCCGGATGGCCGGCCTTCCACGCCCTCGCCCGAGGCGCGCCGCAACGTATAGCCTCGGAACCTGTGAGCGGGGTTTTCGTCACAGGGGGCTCGGGGTTCATCGGCGGGCGACTGATCGATCGCCTTCTCCGTGAAGGACACGACGTGCGCGCGCTCGCGCGCTCACAGGCCGCGGCCGAGAGCGTCCGGGCACGCGGCGCCGAGCCCGTGCGAGGCGACCTTGCCGACGTGAGCGCGATGCGCTCGGGAGCGGACGGCTGCGAGCTCGCGTTCCATGCCGCCGCCACCCTCGGCGACTGGGGAAGGCGTGAGGACTTCGAGCGCGGCAACGTGGGCGGCACGCTCAATGCCCTGCGCGCATGCCGGGAGGCCGGCGTGCGGAGATTCGTGCACGTCGGCACCGAGGCGGCGCTGATGGCGGGCAGGCCCCTCGTGCAGGTCGACGAGAGAGCGCCCCTTCGGCCGGACTCGCCCGTCCTGTACTGCTCGACGAAGGCCCGAGCAGAGCAGGCGGTGCTCGCGGCCAACGGCGAGGCGATGGAGAGCGTAGTCGTGCGACCGCGGTTCGTGTGGGGACGGGGCGACACCACGCTGCTTCCTCAGATGGTCGACATGGTCCGCGGCGGGCGCTTTGCGTGGATCGGTGGCGGGCGCCACCTCACCTCGGTGACCCACGTGGAGAACGTCGTGGAGGGCCTGATCCTGGGAGCCAGCCGCGGGCGCCCCGGCAACGCCTACTTCGTCACCGACGGCGAGCCGGTCGAGTTCCGTGAGTTCGTCGGCCGGCTGCTGGCAACCCAGGGGGTCTCCGCTCCCTCGCGCAGCCTCCCGGCTCCGCTGGCGGGCGCGATCGCGACCGCCTCCGAGGGCGCCTGGCGCGTCCTGCCGCTCCCCGGCCGCCCTCCCCTGACCCGCTTCGCATACTGGGTCTCCTCGCAGGAGTGCACGCTGCGCATCGAGAAGGCCCGCTCCGAGCTCGGCTATGAACCGCGGGTCAGCATCGCCGAGGGCCTGGCTGAACTGAGCGCCTAGCCCGGCCCGGGAGCGTGGGGCGCGTAGTAGTCGCTCTCGGAGATGACCGGCGGCGCCGTCTGCGGCCCGGCACGCCCCGCGCGCCTGCGGCCCGAGAACATCGCGCCCCGGGCGGGCTGGACCGGGGCGAAGGCGGCGAACCCGATCGGGGCGCCGACGTCGTCGTAGACCGCCTCGGCGCCTCCGCCCATGAAGTACGCCTCGTGCCAGAACCCCGTGCCGCCGGAGTCGCTCAGGAACTCACGCCACCAGCGCTGGTGGGGCTCAGAGCGGGTCCATCGCTCGAGGCTCTCGTAGTCGCGCCAGTACTGGCGCATACCGGCATGGGGCGGCAGCAGCGACCAGATCAGGTTCTCGTGCAGCAGCAGCCCGTCGGGCCTCTCCTCCCACGAGGCCTGTATCTGGGGGCCGAGCCCGAGCAGACGCCTCATGCCGCGCAGCCGGCGCACACGCATTCCGAGGTAGACGACGACCATGTCCGGATACCCGGACAGGTCAACGGTCCGGCGGTCGACCTTCATCTGCACCACGCACCCCCTCGAGCCGCTCGCAACACACCTCCGCCAGCCGACTATAGATCAGCGTTTGCAGGCATGTTCGGAATCTCACGGCGCTCGCCGGCCCGCGGGGAGGACAGGCAGCCCGGCGACGGGTGGTTTAGCCGTATAGGTTGCCCGACGACACGACCCAATTTTTTTGCGTCCATCTGCTACACGCGAGGCGAAAATGCCCTAGCCTGCGATGTGTGCTCGTCGTGATACTCGCAGCCGCACTGCTTGGGATCGCGTACTTGGCCCTGTCCATGTGCCGCCTGGCGGCACGCAGCGATGAGGCTCACCGCATCGCTCTGGCCCAGTGGATCGCTGCGCACCCGCTCAGCGAGATGGCACTCGAGACGCCGGCGCGTTCAGCCGAGGAACTGTCCTTCGAACCGCGGCCACGCCGCGCGACGGGTTGACGGGGTCATGAGCGCACTGCAGCCAATCGCCCTGCCCGGTCCGCGCCGAGCAGCCCTCAGGGGACTCATCTGCCTCGCCCTCGCGAGCATGGTGATCCTGGCCGGCCTCGTCTTCGCCGGCAGCGCCGCAGCACTCGGCACCGAAGAAATCACCACCACGCCGACCGAACAGGCCGTGACCGGCTCGACCACGGAAACGGTGGCGCAGGCGGGCACCACCGAAACGCCGGCCACAACCGAAGTAGCCGCGGGATTGCAGACTCCGGCGGCCGAAACTCCTCCCGTGACCGAAGAAGGCTCGGTCTCGCAGACTCCGCCGCCCGAAACCCCGGCGCCCGAAACTCAACAGGTGGCGCCCCCGGTCGAAACGCCCCAGGCGCCTCCCGTGGAAGTTCAGGCGGAAGCACCCGCGCCGCCGCCGGTCGAAACGCCTCAGGCGCCCGCGCCGCCGGTGGAAACCCCCGCCGTGGGCGTAGAAGAAGGCCAGACCAAGGTCACGCCCATCGAAGAACATCAGGCGCCCAGCAAGGGTGAAGAAACGCAGGTGCTTGCGACCAAGACCGAAGAATCCACCAAGCCCGCCGGCCTCACCCCCGCGCCCGTATTTGCATCCGGCTCGACCCCGCCGCCGCTCCAGATCGCCATCGGCCCGCTGAGCACCCCCTCCGAACCGCCGCCGCTGCTGATGATCGCCGCCTCCGGGCCGTCCACAGCCGAAGCCATCGCGAAGCACACGGTGGCGCAGCGCGAACACGAAGCGGCCTGCGAGCTGTCCCTCGGACCGGCGTCGGGAAGCTGCACCGCCGGCTGGCTGGGCAACTCAGGGCTCGTGTCCGCCACCCTCGTGTCCGCCGCGGGCGCAGCTCCGGTCTACGCAGCCGTGTCGGTGGTCCTGGTGCCATGGACGACAACGGTCGTCGGGCTCCCGCACACGGGCAGCGGCATCGACGGCGCCGGCGACGAACCGGCCGGCAGCCACCCGGCCGGCGGCGGCCCCTCGCAGGCGCCCCCGCCGAGCGGCGCCTCAGGCGGCGCGCCCGCCGGCGGCTCGAGCGCCGCACCCTCAGTCTTCCTCACCCTCGCGGGGCTGCTGCTCCTTGCAGCACCGCGCGCGATGCGCCGGATGCGGCTGCGGTGCAAGCCGTGGCTGACGGCGTTCTTCGTTCTGATTCCAGAGCGACCGGGCTAGCTCCTCCCGGTTCGCATACACCGGCGCTGGGCTGAACGCCCAGGGCCACCCTGGCAATCAATTCGAGTAGTACCTGTGGAAGGAGCTGTATCCGATGAAACGTCATCTGACGGCGGCGAAGTCAAGTCACCGCGGACGAGGCGAGCGAGGCACCGGGCGAGGGGGCGAGAGCCACCAGCATCTGGGTCTCCCCAGCAGGCCCGCACAGCCCAATGAGGAGCCGGCGGCGGTGACGCTCAGGAGCGTGCGCCTGCGCACGCACACCCTGAAGCTGACCGGTGAGCTGCACCTTCGCTCGGCCCCAATGCTTGAGGAGGAGCTCGAGCGTCTCTACGCGGACGGTGTCACGAGCGTCACGCTCGACCTCCGCGAGCTCAGCTACATCGACCCGATCGGTGTGGCGCTCGTGGCGTTCCGCTGCGGGCTGGCCAGCAGGCGCGGCTATGGCCTGACCGTCATCGCGGGGTCGCGGTTCGTGCATCGCGCCCTCGAACAGGCGGGGGTCACCGACCTCGCGACGTTCGAGGGGGAGGACGGCGCCACCGAGCTCGGCGCAACGCCCTTCACGAGCGCGGCGCCGGCCACCGAGAGGACCATCCGAAAAGGGCGCCGCAAGCGCCCACCCAGAGCTTTGCCGACCGCACCCCGGGCAGCCCGGAGCCGCGGTCTTGGAGGCGTGTGAGGAGGGCCGGGTGACAGGGGGCGCGCGGCGAGGCGCGCGCCCCCATTTATTCCGCCAGACCTCACAGGACCGCGGTACGGAAACAGCGGTCCCCAGACGTGCGAGGAGGGCCGGGCGAAAGGGGGGGGCGCGGCGAGGCGCGCCCCCCCCTATTCCTCCCGCCCAGAGCTCTTCCGGCCGCACCCCGGACAGCCCGGAGCCGAGGTGTTTCAGACGTGCGAGGAGGGCCGGGCGAAGGGGGGGCGCGCGGCGAGGCGCGCGCCCCCCCCACCTCTCTCTCCTGGGGGTAAGCCTTCCCGCTCTCCGCGGGCATCGCTGCCCGCAGGAAAGCTCCACGCTAACCGCATCGCCCAGGCCCGTGTTGCATGTGCGCGCCGCGCCCGCGCGACCCTGGCGCAGCGCGTAGTTTTCCGCAGCCAGCAGGGGGATCGGGCCGATGGCGGCACGGCTCCCTGCGGCTAGCCTCTGAGGTGCGAGACTGGGGTCAGACCCTGGAGGCATGAAATGGCAGCGCTGGGCATCGCACTGATCGTCGTTGGACTGATCCTCGTGCTCGCTGAGGCCCACATGTCGACGGGCGGAGTGATGGGTGCCGTTGCCGCCCTCGCCGCGATCGGCGGCGTGACGCTGCTGCTCGCGGCCGCCGGCGCCTCCGCGGCACTCGTGCTGATCATCGCCCTCGCCGCAGCGGCGCTGGCGGTCTCGATGCTGCTTCTGTGGCGACGGCGGATCCTGGCGCCGCTGAACACCAGGCCGCGAACCGGCAGGGAGGCTCTGATCGGGCACATCGGAGTGGTGCGATCTCTCAGCGACTCGCAGGCACAGGTCTTCCTGGACGGCTCGCTCTGGCGCGCGGAGCCCGATCCGGGACACGAGCAGGAGGCTCTGCGGGAGGGCGAGAGGGTGGTAGTCGAGCGCGTCAACGGTTTGACCCTGCGGGTGCGCAGGGCCGAGGAATGGGAGCTGAATCCATGATCGTCACAGACCTCCTGATCGCCCTCGCCGCGCTGGTGGTGCTGGGCCTGATCCTTGCCGCCGCGTCAGTGCGGATCCTGCGCGAGTACGAGCGCGCGGTCGTATTCCGCCTCGGGCGGCTGCTCGACCAGAAGGGACCGGGCGTGGTCCTCCTGATCCCGTTCATCGACCGCATGGTCCGCGTGAGCCTGCGCACCGTGACCCAGCAGATCTCTCCACAGGACGTGATCACGCGCGACAACGTCCCGGCGCGGGTCACCGCCGTGACCTACTTCCACGTCGTCGACGCGAACAAATCCGTCGTGGACGTCGAAAACGTTCTCTCGGCCACGTCGCAGATCGCGCAGACGACTCTGCGTTCCGTGCTCGGCAAGGCCGACCTCGACACGCTCCTCGCCGAGCGCGAGCGCCTGAACGAGGACCTACAGAAGATCATCGACGACCAGACCGAGCCCTGGGGGATCAAGGTCACCGCCGTCGAGATCAAGGACGTCGAAATCCCCGAAGACATGCGCCACGCGATTGCGCGCCAGGCCGAGGCCGAGCGCGAGCGCCGGGCGAAGATCATCAACGCCGAAGGCGAGGCGCAGGCGGCGGCCAAGCTGGGTGAGGCCGCCGAGGTGATCAGCCAGAACCCGGTGACGATCCAGCTGCGCTATCTGCAGACGCTGCTCGAGATCGGCGACGAACAGAACACGACCATCGTTTTCCCGCTGCCGATCGACCTGATCGGGCCGCTCACGCAGATCGTCCGGAACTCGCTGGCCGACCAGGGGCAGCCCTCCTCCGCGCCGGAGCAGCCCAAGAGCGCGCCCGAGCCGGTGCGGATCGCCGGCGCCTGAGCTCCCGCCTCCGCCGGGTCACCGCGCCTCAGTCGCCGGCCGCGGGCGCGAGCCGGGCGGGCTCGGGCCCCGCGATGTTGGCTTCGAACCATCTCCCGGCCAGGCGCGATACCGCCTGCAGCGTGCCGCGCTCCTGGAAGAGGTGGCCGGCCCTCGGGACGACCTGCAGTTCGTGCCGGCACCGGAGCCTGGACGCGGCGCGGCGGTTGAGCTCCAGCACCTCGGTGTCGAGGCCGCCGACGATCAGCAGCGTGGGAGCCTTCACGAGCTCGAGCTGGTCCCCGGCGAGGTCCGGACGCCCTCCGCGCGAGACGACGGCACCGACGCCGTCGCCCAGCGCCGCGGCGGCCGTGATCGCGGCGGCGGCGCCCGTCGATGCACCGAAGTAGCCGACCGGCAGCGCACCGAGCTGCGGCAGCGCATTGGCCCAGCGCGTCGCAAGCTGAAGGCGCCCGGCGAGAAGCGGAATTTTGAAGGTGAGCTCACGGTCTCCCTCCTCGCCCTCCGTCAGGAGGTCGAACAGGAGTGTCGCGAAGCCCCGCTGCGCGAGCGCCGAGGCGACGGCGCGGTTGCGGGCGCTCAGGCGGCTGCTGCCGCTGCCGTGGGCGAAGATCACAAGGCCTCGTGCGCCGCTTGGAACCGCGAGGTCCCCGCGCAGGCTGAGGACCCCGAGATCGAGCAGCAGCTCGCGAGGGACGGGGGCAGGTGCGGGCACCCGGATCCCGGCACCGGTCATCAGCGCCAGGACCTCCTCGTCCGAGACGGGGGCGAAGTCCTCATACCACAGCCCGACGCCCCCGAAATCACGCGGGATGTCCGCGCACACGACCTCATCTGCTTCCTCGCCGAGCATCGCCACGGCCTGGCGCGAACCCACGGGCGCCACCACGATCACCCGCGCCGCGCCGCGGCCGCGCACGGCACGCACGGCCGCGAGATCCGACAGGCCCGTCGCCAGGCCGTCGTCGACGATCACCACGGTCCGCCCGCGCACGTCGGCCGGCTCCCAGTCGTCCCGGTAGAGCTCCACCCTGCGGTCGAGCTCTCGGACCTCGCGGTGCACGACGGCGTCGATCTGCTCCTGCGTGAGCCGCAGCCGCTCGCAGATGTCCCTGTCGAGCACGGCCGCACCGCCTTCGGCGACGGCGCCGACCGCGAACTCCGGGTTCTGCGGCGCCCCCAGCTTGCGGACCGCCAGGATGTCCATCCGGGCTCCGAGCGCCCCCGCGATCTCGACGGCGACGGGAACGCCGCCTCGCGGCAGCGCCAGGATCACAGGCTCCCTCAGTCCCAGCGGCTCGAGCAGCTTCGCAAGCTCACGACCGCCGTGCCGTCGATCCCTGAACATCCTGCGCTCAACATAACCCCGGCGTGAGGCGTGCGTGAATCCGCTGCCAGCCGCGCAACGGATTCGGCAATCCCGAGGAGATCGGGCAAGCGGCGTGTGTGATCATGGGCGCAGCGACAGGCCGGTACCCCAGAGCGCCGGCCGGGCTCGCAAAACCCACAACCGGACCCGCCGGCCGCTGCGGGTCCCGCACAGCGAGGAGCACGCCAGCCATGCCAGTTTCCGCCTCGTCCAAAGACATCCTTTCCTCCGCCCAGTCCGAGAAGCGCAACGAGATCGTCGACATGCTCACCCGCGCCTACTGGATGGAGATTGAGACGGTGATGAGCTACATCGCCAACTCCATCAACCCGGATGGGTCCCGTGCACAGGAGATCGTCCAGTCGCTCGCCGTCGACGTGCAGGAGGAGCTCGGCCACGCCCAGGGCTTCGCTCGCCGCATCAAGGAGCTGTACGGAACGGTGCCGGGCTCGCTCGCGTTCAGCGCCAGCCAGACGGCGCTTCAGCCCCCCGCCGACTCGCTCGACCTCGAGCACGTGATCCGCGGCGTCATCGACGCCGAGCGCGGCGCCATCGAGCACTACAACCACATCATCGAGGCGACCGACGGCGTGGACCCGGTGACCCAGGACATGGTGACGACGATCCTCGCCGACGAGCAGAGCCACCTGCGCACGTTCGAGGGCTACCTGCGCGAGTTCGCAGCCTGAGCGGGCGCTTCGGAAATGCACTGAACCCGCCGCCCGGCGCCGTTGACGAGGGTCCGCGCTTGCCATAAGGTGCGCGCGATAAACGGCCAGAACCGTCCGACGGGGGGATCACATGAAGCGTCCTGGAGCGCTGCTCGCCTGCTGTGCACTGGTGTTGGGGCTGATGCTGAGTTCGGGGTCCGCGAGCGCAGCAGGTACGCCGACGGCGGCGGGGACCTGGAGCTGCTGCGGGGCGGGCGGCGCCGGACTGCAGACATGGGTCATCAAATCGTCGGGGAGCAGGCTGTCCGGAGGCGGCTACGACGGCTCCAGTGAGTTCTCTCCGATCAGCGGCTCGGTGAGCGGGACGTCCGTGACGATCGTGACCGGCCCGTACATCACCGACCCGGGCTACAGCGCCACGTTCACCGGCAGGCTCTCAGCCGACGGAAGCACCATGTCGGGAACGTGGAAGAGCAACGCGAACCAGAGCGGGACCTGGACAGCGACGCGTACGGCGGGCAGCCCGACGATCCAGCCCAGCAACAAGCAGGAAGAAGAAGAAAAGAAGGCCAAGGAAGAAGCCAAGGCCAAGAAGAAGAAGGCCAAGCTCGCAACCTCTACGACCCTCCGCTGCGACCAGTACCAGCCTGATACCCCGCTCGCGTACTTCGAATGCACCGCCGAAGTCTCGAACGCGAGCCTGACCGAACCGCTGCCCAAGCCCTCCGGGATCGTCTCCTTCACCGTCAACCCCGGTGGAGGCGGCGGCTTCCGCGGCTTTGACACCTGCAGCCTGAAACCCTCCGAACTCGGCGGCAACTCCGCCTTCTGCTCGGTCAGTTACTGGCCGCCCGCGGAAGGCATACCGATCGGGGCTCAGCCGCCCATCACCGGCAGCTACCTCGGCGACAGCACATTCGCCCCGAGCAGCGCACAGCCGAGCGCTGCACTGCCCCAGATTCCCCAGGCCAGCGCTCAGCAGTCCGGCTCGAGCGTGCCCCTGAAGATGACGTGCCCCGCCCAGACGGTTTGCACGGGGACAGCCCAGCTCGCCGCCAGCGGCGCACAGGCCTCGGCGGTACACGCGGGAGCGGCGGGGTCGGCGATCGTGGCCTCCGGCAGCTACTCGATTGCGGCCCACGGCAAGGCGACGATCAAGCTGCGCCTGACCGCGCGCGGGAGGTCGCTGATCAAGAAGCACCACCGCCACCTGATCGTCACCCTCCAGATCACGCCGAACACTGGACCGGCGACCCATAAGACGCTCGTCCTGAAATAGGGGCGCAGGCGGGTGCGGCCGGATGCGCGCTCTAAGATCCTCCGCATGGCACAGCGCGAGGGAAAGGCGTGAGCAACCTTCCCGGTATCCCCTGCCTCCCAGGTGCTCCGCCTAGGGCGCCGCTGCCGGCGCCCTTCGCCCGGCCGGCCGTGGGCGTCGCCGCGACGGCGTCCTGAGGGCCGGGATGCGCCTGGCCACCTGGAACGTCAACTCGCTGCCGGCGCGCATGCCCCGCGTCGTGGAATGGCTCGGCAGCACCGCACCGGACGTGCTGTGCCTGCAGGAGACGAAGGTGACCGACGCCGCCTTCCCGCACGAGGAGCTCACCGCCCTCGGCTATGAGTCGGCCTTCTCCGGGGACGGCGGCTACAACGGGGTCGCGATCCTCTCCCGCGTGGGACTCGAGGAGGTCGCCCTGGGCTTCACCGGCGAGCCGGGGTTCCCCGACCCCGAGCGGCGAGCGATCGCCGCCACCTGTGACGGCGTGCGCGTGTTCTCGCTGTATGTGCCGAACGGCCGCGAGCTCGACAGCCCGCATCTGGCCTACAAGCTGCAGTGGCTCGCGGCGCTGCGGGAGGTGGCCCGCGGCGAACTCGCCGACGGACGTGATCTCGCGCTGTGCGGCGACTTCAACGTCGCGCCGACCGACGAGGACGTGTGGGACCCGGCTGCCTTCGCCGGCTCCACCCACGTGAGCGCACCCGAGCGCAAGGCCATCGATGACCTCATCGAGCTCGGACTCACCGACGTGCATCCCCGCGCGCTGAAGGGGGAGCCGTTCACCTACTGGGACTATCGCGCCGGCATGTTCCACAAAGGCATGGGCATGCGCATCGACCTCGTGCTCGCCAGCGCTTCGCTGGCCGGCGCCGTGAGCGACGCGTACATAGACCGCGACGCCCGCAAGGGCACCAAGCCCTCCGACCACGCCCCTGTGGTCGTCGACGTCGGCCCGCACTGAAGCCTGTCCCCGCGCCCGGTGGGTGCCGCGGCGCCTCGGTCGTTGCTTCACAAGACGTTGACGTGCGGGGGCCGCCCCGGATAGCTTGCTCGCAGTGCGACGGGCACGGCGGGCTCGGGGGGCCGTCCGGCGTGCACTGAGAAGTCTGCGGCCCTCCACTCAATGGAGGAAGAGGGAACCATGAGAAAGAAGTTCTTGGCGGGGCTGGCCCCGCTGCTCGTCGTCTCGGCGCTGGTCATCCCGGCCGCCGCACAGGCGTTGCCGCATTGGTATCAGGGCAAAGTGCTGCTGACCTCGCCCGCCACGGTCTCGACGGCGGGGTCGCTCACGTTCAGCTCGCCGTCGGAGGTCGTGAAATGCACCGTCGCCGACAGCGAGGAAGTCTGGAACCCCGTCGGCGGAGGCGCGGGCATGGACCTGATGCTCGGGTTCACGACGAGCAAATGCAAAGTGACGAAAGCCACTGCGGCCTGTCCCAAAAAAGGGTCGACGCCCACGGTGCTCGCGAACGGCCTGACGTGGCCGTCATTCCTGCAGGCGGGTACCCCGATCGTCGACGAAATCCTGAAGGTCAGGCTGATCGTCGGCTGCCTCGCGGGCGCGGTCCCGCAGGAATTCGAAGGGTCGCTCTCGCCGACGGTCGAAAAAACGAAACTCCTCTTCGGGGGGCCGAGCAGCACCCTGGAAAACGTGCTCAAAGAAAAACTGGAAGTGTCAGGAAAAGACACCATGGCCGGGGGCTTCACCGCAAAAGACCCGTGATCAGGTTCTAGCGCTCATCCCTCGCGGCCCGCCCGCGACGGGAGCATGAGCAGGCCGGCGTGCGGCAATCGCGCGCCGGCCCTGAGCGCGTGGGCGCTCGCCGTCTCGCGGCCCCGCAGCGCCCCCGCTAGGAGATGTCCTCCAGGGCGCTCTGCAGCCGCCGGGCCTTCTGCTCGTCATACCCTCCGAGCTCGCGCGCGAGGATCGCGCCCGAGCGGTCCACGAGCAGCACCGCGATCGTCCCCGTCCCGTCCAGGCCGAGCTCACGCACGACACGGCCGACGTTCGTGTAGAC
The DNA here is from genome assembly GCA_963787115.1 of uncultured Solirubrobacteraceae bacterium. GTDB lineage: Bacteria > Actinomycetota > Thermoleophilia > Solirubrobacterales > Solirubrobacteraceae > Palsa-744. The sequence goes on along the minus strand of CAWBBS010000015.1, from coordinate 9,534 downwards.
GGTGATAGTGCGCGCCCGGGCGGCGGCCGTCCCGACGCCGCGGGCCATGCCCCCGTCGATGAACGACCGCACGGGGCGCAGCGCGCCGGGCAGCACCGGCAGCTCATAGACGCCGACGCGCGGGTCGCCCTCCTGCAGGCCGAGCAGCCACGGCAGCCACTCATCCACTACGTCCTGCTGCTCGCGGCGGAACGCGGCCACGATGAAGCTCGCGCGCCTGCTGAGGTCCTCGGGCAGCTCATAGCGCTCGCCGTCGAGGTCGCGCCCGCTGAGCCGCGGAAGCCGCTCCGCCGGCCCCGGCGTCATGCTGCCCCGCCCGCCGCGACGGGACTTCGATCCTCATCGGGCTCTCCGTGGGCCGCGCCTCCGCGCGGGTTCGGCAGGCCCGGGGTCACCAGCAGCCCCAGAAGCACGAAGCCCGCCGCCGTGAAGGCGACCGTCGCCGCCGAGGACGCCAGCGCCTCGGAGGAGGCCTGAACTATCGCCTCGCTGCCGGGACGTTCGCGCAGCGCCACGATCGCGCTGCCGCCGCTGAGGCGCACCGCCTTTGAGATCTCCGCCTGCTGCGCCGGCGCCAGCCCCGGCACGGACCTCAGGCGGCTGCTGACGCCGGACCCGAGCGTGCTGATGAGGATCGTGCCGAGGATCGCGATGCCGAGCGCCGAGCCGACCTGGCGGAAGGTGCTCTGGATCCCCGACCCCTGTCCGCTCGCCTCCACCGGGACGTCCGTGAGGATCACGCCGGTCAGCTGGGCGGTGGCGAACCCGACGCCGATCCCGTAGACGAACAGGAACGGCAGGATCGACCAGACCGAGGTGCCGGGCCCGAGCACGAAGCCGAGCGAGCCGATGCCGAGCACCTCGAGCGCCAGCCCCAGCTGCACCACCCCCCGTGGGCCGATCCGCGGGGCCAGCGCCGCGGTGGCGCCACCCGCGACGAGGGTCCCTGCGGCGAGCGGGATCAGCGCCGCGCCGGTGTCGAGTGCGCTGAGTCCCAGCGCGCCCTGCAGATACAGCGGCAGCACGAATAGGATCCCGAACTCGCCGAGCGCGACGATCAGCGCCGCGACGTTGCCGATGCTGAAGCTCGAGATCGAGAACAGCCGCAGATCGACCACGGCCAGCTTTCCCCTTCGCAGCCGCGAGCGCTCGATCAGCAGGAAGGCCGCCATCGACACGACCGACAGCGCGAAGGCGACCGGTACCGGCGAGATGACCCCGGTGGGCCAGCCGAGCAGGTCAAGGCGCTGGACGGAGATCCACCAGCCGTAGGTCTCGCCCTCGATCAGCCCGAACACGAGCGCGCTGAGGCCGAGCACCAGCGTGAGCTGGCCGGGGAGATCAAAGCCGCGCGGCGTGTCCGGATCGGAGGTCTCCGGCACGACGAAGATGAGCCCGAGGAGGATCGCGATGCCGAGCGGGACGTTGATCAGGAACGCCCACCGCCACGAGAGGTCCGTGGTAAGGACGCCGCCGAGGAAGGGTCCGACGGCCGCCATCCCGCCGATCGTCGACCCCCAGATCGCGAAGGCGATCGCCCTCTCCCGGCCCCTGAAGAGGCTGTTGACGGTCGACAGCGTCGCGGGCAGGATCATCGCCCCGCCGATGCCCTGCAGGAACCTGCCGAAGATCAGCATCCCGCTGCTCGAGGCCGTGGCGGCGACGAGGCTCGCCACCACGAACCAGATCGTGCCCGTCATGAACAGGCGCCGGCGCCCGTACATGTCGCCGACCCGCCCCAGCGTGATCAGCAGCGCGGCGAACACCAGCGAGTAGATGGAGTTGACCCACTCGGCGCTGGAGGCGGTCGTGTTGAGGTCCCGGATGATCGTCGGGATCGCGACGTTGACGATCGTCGCGTCGACGATGATCATCGCGACGCCGAGCGCGATGAACGGCATCGCCACCCAGCGCCGCCGGTACCCGCCCTTCCCTTCCGGTGCGCTCTGGGTGTCGCTCACGTGCCGCATGATCGCAGCCGCGCGATGAGTGTCTCGGGGCAACCGGTTGACCCCAGCGATCTGAGCGCCGGCGCCCGGCGGATAACATCGACGCGGCGCCGCCGGCGCGAGAAATCGACGCCGGGCCCCGCGGCCCGGCCAGGAGGGGGAGAGACCGTGAGCGAGCGCAACCGCCGCCTTGTCCTAGCCGAGCGACCCACCGCGATGGTCGACGAGAGCACCGTTCGAATCGAGGAGGGCGAGATCCGGTGCCCGGGAAGGGCGAGGCGCTCACGCGCGTGCGCTACATCTCGATCGACCCGACGATCCGCACCTGGATGAACGACGCGCCCGGGTATCTGCCTCCGATCGGCATCGGCGAGGTCGTCCGCGCGGGAGGAGTCGCCGAGGTGCTCGAGAGCAACTCCGACAGGTACTCCCCCGGGGACCTGCTGTTCGGGATGACCGGCTGGCAGGACTACGCGATCGCGGACGAGGGCGCCGGCAGGATGCAGCGTCTCCCCGCCGGCGTAGCCCCGACGTCCGCGCTGAGCGTCTTCGGGATGACGGGCATGACGGCCTACTTCGGCCTCATCGACGTCGGCAAGGTCGCCGAGGGCGATGTGGTGGTGGTCTCCGGCGCGGCCGGGGCGACCGGCTCGACGGTCGGGCAGATCGCAAAGATCAAGGGCGCGTCGAAGGTGGTCGGGATCGCCGGCGGGCCGGAGAAGTGCGCGTGGATCGTGGACGAGCTGGGCTTCGACGTCGCCATCGACTACAAGCCCGAGGATGTGCGCAGGCGCCTGAAAGCGGAGGCGCCCGAAATCGACGTGTACTTCGACAACGTCGGCGGCGAGATCCTGAACGCGGCGCTGGCGAACATCGCGATGCGCGGGCGCATCGTCCTGTGCGGGGCGATCTCCGGCTACAACGAGCGCAACGCCCCCGGACCCTCCAACTACACGATGCTGATCGTCCGGCGCGGGCGGATGGAGGGCTTCATCATCCTCGACTACGTGGATCGCTACGCGGAGGCTCAGGCCCAGATCGGCGGCTGGCTCGCGGAAGGCCGGATCAAGGCTGCCGAGCACATCGTGGAGGCCGAGACGGCATTGCCCAGTTCGTCGACGATCGAGAAGTGTGTGGTCTGGTCGCTCTCATAGACCGACATGTCGCCAGCGTGAATCTCGCTGCTTGGCGTAGCTTTATCGGGGTTGATGCTTTCGCGGAGTTTGGTGATGTAAGCGGGATTGAGGAGGCCTGCGAGAGGCACTTTGACGAAATCGGGATCGCCGAGCAGCTCGGCGCGGTCGGCGAAGTAGCGGCGCATGGCTTCGGCTTCAAAGTGGAGGGTGCGGGCGGAACCGGCGCCGGTTTTGGCATAATCGGTGCCTTCGAGAACGCCGAGCATCTGCAGGATTCCGACGCCGCCCGAACTGGGCGGCGGTGAGGTGACGATGCCGTATCCCTTGTACGTGCCTTCGAGGGGTTTGCGCTCGATGACGTTATAGTCCTTCAGGTCTTCGGCGTGATGAGGCCGTGGTGAGCGGCCATGTCGGCGGTGAGGAGTCTGGCGGTTTCGCCTTCGTAGAAGTCTTTGGCGCCGTTGTCGCGGATGCGCGTGAGGGTCGCGGCGAGTTCGGGCTGTCTGAACACCTCGCCCATCTCGTAACCCACGCCGTCTTTGAGGAAAATCCGCTTGGTGTCCGGGAACTGCGAGACGGCGCTTTCCATCCGGCTGCTCAGCGATCGCGACAACGCCTACGAAACGGGAACCCGTCGCGCGCCAAACGCACGGCCGGCTCGACGAGTTCTTTCCACGGGCGCTTGCCATATTTCGTATGCGCATACTCCATGCCGAGCACCGTGCCGGGGACACCGGAAGCGCGATAACCGGTCACCGAATCGCTGCGTGGGATTGCCCGTCGCCGGTCGATATACATATCGCGCGAAGCCCCAGTGGGAGCGCGCTCGCGGAAATCGATAAAGGTGGACCGGCCGTCCGCAAATCGGATCAGCATGAAACCCGCCCCCGCCGATATTGCCGGCGGAAGGGTGGGTCACGGCAAGGGCAAGGCACGCGACGGCCGCGTCGATCGCATTGCCGCCGCTTCGAGGACGGCTTCGCCGGCATCGGTGGCATGGGTTTCGCGCGCCACGACCATGGCGTGGCGGCGCGTGGACGGCTGGCGGGCGGGGAGTTCTGGTGGGGAGGATGAGGGCGGTCATTAGGATCAGGGCCGGGATGCAGCGCGCGCTTCGCATAGTTGTGATTGTAGGGGATTGGGCCGGGGGAGTGGCGGCCGTTCGTGCGGTTCCGCGGCGGCCACTTCGCCGACAATCAGGGAGACACGAACCCACCGGGAAGGTCCAAAAGGCCTGTTTTCGGGGGGGACGAACCCAACCGAACCCACCAATTTTCGGGTCGGTGGTTATTATTTTCAACGAGATAGCTGCGTTTCGGTGGGTTTGACCCCGAACTGCGATTTTTGCCGGTTTTGGGGAGCGGCGGGGGTTGCGAAGGGGGTTCGGGGGCATGGCAAGCGCCGGGACGCAGGTGTGGCGGGGGCTGAGATCGGGCGACGTGTGGGCGTGGTTACCATTCATGCGATTCGATTATGGATGAGGGGTGTGCAAAAGCGGGGTTGGAACGTGGGTGTGAGGGCGTCGGTAGCGGGTGGTTTGGCTTTTCGATTCAGTCAGTTAGGGGGATGGAAAATTTATTTCTGAAATCTGTGACTCGCGTTTTGGGTAGGACGAATTGGCGCCGGAGACCCTCCCCACAGCGGCGAACCCGGCGGTGGCTGGGTTGGGTCCAGCCGTACGTTTGCCAGCATGGTTGGCGACCTGCATCCACTTGGTCGAGGAACACGCAGCTCGCCGAGCCTCCGGATCGAGGACATGGAACTGACTCAGGCTGGTATCCACAAGGGGTCGGATTTTCAGCGGCAGATCCGTCCGTAGGAGAAATACTGAGTCGTCTGTGCCACGCCGTCTTCTTCGAGCGCGAAATCGCCACGCCCGAGGCCCGGGAGTCTCAATTTCCCAGAAGGCTGTCTCGCGGGCAGCGGGCGGGATCGTCCTAGTCAGAGCCGCACGGAGGAGCCCAGCCGGATCGCAGCAAATCAGGCGTTTATCGTTTTTGGTCCGGCACGTCGTCATCAGAGGGATCTCTATCCGAGTGGCGCGTTTGTCTGGCCAATCCCCGTACCCGTGCGGCGTTAACTGCTTTGGAATGTGGCGCGTGCAGAGATTGGACCAGATAAAACGCTTTGAAACCCGGCCAATCTGTTCGGTTTTAAGTCGCTTACGCTGAAATCTCGGAGCGAGCAGATCTGCTTCGGAACTTTCCATCACGGAATTTCTCGTCCGGGGATGAGAAGCCGACTTAGCGGGAGGAATCCGTCACGTTTCCCACATCGCCGTTTGCGGGACCACTTGGCCATTTGATAGGGGGCAGCACGAACAGGAGGGAATCAGTTCATGCTACCGGCACGGGCGTTCCCGATCGAGCGCGTCGTGCAGCAGTTGTTTAATGTAGGTCTGATAAGGAAGACCTTTTCTGGCTGCCAGTTCCTGCGCGAGCGCTATATCAGGCACGGGCAGGCGGATGGAGATCGCCCGCATGAGGGGCCTGTACATCGAGGCGCGAGCCCAGCCGGACTTGTCGGCCTGGTCGGGAATATCACTGAGGTCGATGTCAGCGTCACTGGATCGCATCGAGCGCCGCGAGTTGTCTCTTCTGGTCTTCAGTCGGCTGAGTTTTCTTCATAGAGTTTCCTTTCCGCCGGAGTCGCTTTTCTCGCGGAGATAATTCGAATGTCAGGCTCCTCTTCGGTCGAACCCGTTTGCGTATTGACTCGGACCGCATGCGCCACCAGGATGATCCGCGTAAAGACCGCGCCGATCAACTGGTATCGTTGCTCGCCATCTATATCGCGATCCTGAGTCGTGAGGGCGACGGGATCGTCGAAAGCCATCATTGCAAAATCGAAATCGATGCCGTGCTTGGCCCGATTGGCTCGATTCTTGTTTTCATCCCACTCAAACATTAGGTATATACAGATCAGTATATACCGTCACGCCGTGCGTGTGGATCGAATCGAGACGTCCGCCTCCGATCACCCTGCCACTCTTCCCAGATCCCCGTTTCGGGACCAGCATTGTACGAGTGGCCGACAATCCACTCGACGTCTTCCGCACACTCCCAATAATGCCGTTCACGGGAACGCGGAGAATATGTAGCTCCGCGAGTTTCGGACAACCGGCGGCCGCATCGCCCCATCGATGACGACACATCTGTGCGCGGTATCAACTACGCTTCGAGGCATGCGGCTTGCTCCCGAGCGGTACATCTCGCCACCCCCGCCTCCACAACCGATGCCACGGAATCGACTCAGCATTGCGATTTGCCGCACGGCATCGGACGGGCGATCGTAGTCCGGAGGTCGAGCCATCGCCCCAGCAGACGGATCGCATTGTGTGCGCTCCGTCAAGCTCCGACCAGCGAACGCACATCCGGCAGAGCTTTTGGTTAATTCGCCAATCGAGCCATGTTCGGGGCATGGGCACATCCGGCGGGAGGAATGCCTTTCCCCAAAATGTCTGAAATGCCGCGTCAACCAGGCCGAAAGCTCCCGCAAAATGGGGCTCGGCAGCTATCGCCGCGGCCTCGCGAAGGACGGCGGGGTCGCTGACCTTACAAATCCGCCGCAGCTCATACAAATGAAAGAAAGGCCTGAATCGCCCGCACGCCGCGTGCAGCGCCAGATGAACAATCTCATGGCGCCTTCGAGTATCAGGACTTCAGTGCCGTTGGGGAGCCGGAACGACACGGCCTGATCGAAGAACCGGTCTACGGGCAGTCCGCGAGGTCCGTGGGTCAGTCGGAAATGCAATTCGAGGCTGACCCGAGCCTGGTGAAGCATCACGACATGGTGGCTAATGCGCGTGCGGTTTCGAGCGGCGACTCCTGCGAATATCCGGCCTCCGCAAGAGCGGAGCAGGCATCCTCGATCTCGCATTCCCTGACCGCAAAATCAAGATCGCACGACGGCATCCGCAGGAACGCCGGATCGTAATAGCGCGAAGCAAGCACCGGGCCCTTTAAGGCCAGCAGGCGAATACCTCGCCGCCCAAGCGTGTCGGCCACGAATTCCAGATCGCGAGAGACTGCGGTAGTAAGAAGAGCAACTCTGCGCAAGGACACGGTCGCACCAGGCCCGCGCCTGCTCCGAAACATGCGCGCGCACGGTATACGCCAACAGGGGCGCGAACCCATGGCGGCCGGCTGACCGCTGAATTGCAGCCCGGATTTCGGGATTTTGCAGTTCATCGAAATCCGGTTTTTCGGAAAAAGCGATCAGAATCATTTCGATTTCAGCCTGTGACTGCGTTCCGGGCATATAATCAAAATATCAATCCTGATCAACAAAGCAACGCTCGGAAAGGTGCGCGGTACACAGCGACCCCGGAATCTGAATGCCGCAGGCCGGCGCCCGGTGAACGCGGCGGCCTCGACCACTGTGGCAAAGGCCCATTCGTTAAACCCCGGCTTATCTGTCACGGCTCAGTAGTCGATCTGACGAATCAGTTCGGCGGCAGCCTCACACCCGATGAGCTCGAAGCCCTGGGACTTGAGTAGCCGGTATGGGCTATTCCCTCTGTGGCGTGCCGTTACGCGTCGTGTGCATTCCTCCGTCCGAAACAGGCAGCCTGACCCGCATTCTGGAGCGCCTGTTCTCACTTCTCCCGCTTTACCAGCCTCCTGCGGCTGACACCATGGGGATTTCCATTCGGGTTGTGCCATCGCCGGAGCCGCCTGCCGACGATGTGTCCGGTGAGCTTGTTTTCGAATCCCCCGGTCTTTCCGCGATGAGAACGCGGCTGGATACCATCTTCAGTCGCGCGGATCTTCCCTGACGCTGGATCTGCGCTCCGGAGCTGGCAGTGGGATTGCTCACATGCCCCTTTATGCAGGCGCCGCCGGAAGATCAGCGGGGGCTTTTCCTTTTTGCTTTCCTGCTGCTGCTTTCAGGACGGGGAGTCTGTATGTTTACACGCCGCCGGCTTTCCTGGAATGACCATGGTTTTCTGCTGGCGGGAAGTTCAGGTTCCGGCAAAACTACTCTTACATGCGCACTGGCTCGTTCCGGCTGGCAGTACCTTTCCGACGACGCGGTTCTCTTGCGGCGCGGCCGGTCCGGAGTCGAAGCACTGGCATTTGGGCGTCCGTTTCATTGCGCATCCGCACTCTTCCACTATTTTCCCGAACTCGCGTGCGAGGCGCAGCCGCCTGCCTACGGCAAGCGCCTGGTGGACGTAAGTCCTGTCTATGCCGGACAGGTCGGCCTGGCTTCCGGCCACGGTCGATTCCTGTTCCCCGAAATCACATCCGCGCCTACCAGCCGCCTCATTCCCCTGGATCGCACCGCAACTCTTCTTCGCCTGCTTGCAGAGGGCGCGGGACTCCTGCAAAAACGCGACTACATGGTCGCGCAAATGGAGATACTGGGCGATCTGGCCCGTTCGGCCCGCGGCTTTCGCTTGCTGCATGGAGCCGATGTCCACACCAGCCCCTCCGAGTTTCGGCGCTGCTGCGACGAGTTGCGAGCCGGGGCTCAGCTTCACAACTGCGAGGAGATCTCACCGATGCAATGTATTCCGCGGCCTGATCCGGACGTGGTCGCAACCACTATGCCGGACGGAGAGACCGTTCTTCTTCACCTCCGCACCAGCCGGTATTTCAGCCTGAATGCGACGGGATCGCTCCTTTGGAGACTGATGGAGAGTTCCACCGATCCGGAGGGAATGAGCCAGGCCCTGTCGGATCGATTCGACGTCACGCCCCGGGCGGCGCGCGATTCCGTGTGGGAACTGCTGCGCGATCTGGAAGCCCACCAGTTGATCGGCGGTCCGCTTGCAGAGGAACTAACCAGTCATGATTAGGCTTTTGATTTTCCTGCTGGCGCCCGCTGCCTTGTTCTCGCAGGACGTAATCGCGCCCGCCATCACAAGAACACCGCTCCCTGCCGCGCCCGCGGTTGAGTTCACCAGCACTTCCCACGCCTCGCAGGCAGGCGTCAGCCTGGTCCTGGGTTACCAGTTCACCGTGCGGACGCAGGTGATTCTGACTTCCCTCGGCGCGGTTCTGCAGGGGAGTTCCGCCAGCCCGGTTTTCGGCGCTCTCCCCGCATCCATGCCTGTGTGTCTGTGGGACGAAAACCAGAATCTGCTGGCATCCGCGACGGTCCTCGACTCCGATCCCGCCACAGGCCACTTCAACTACACGCGCAGGTCGCAAAGACGCTGCTCGTTCCAGGTGTCAGCTATACCGTGGCGGCGATGCGCCAATACGTCAAGGCGCAGGTGCACGCGTATTTGATCAGTGGGCCGGTCGGTTCAAGCCTGCACGACACCGTATTGACGTTCGCGGCGGCGTTGCAATGTCCCCAGAAGGGCTGCGGGACGTGTGACGTCTGTCGACTGGTGCTAAGCGAGGCTGACGCCACGTCTACTTCGCCGAGCGCGCCGGCCTCGCGTGGCGAATCGATGAGTTGCGCGAAGCGGACCGTGTGAGTCGGCGTCGACCATT
>CAWBBS010000014.1:0-411288 GCA_963787115.1 uncultured Solirubrobacteraceae bacterium | reverse complement strand
GATTTGGCCGGAAGCATGGACTTTCTAATGCTTGCATACGATCGATTTGAACCGTTAATGGTGCTATTGCCCATTTTTCCTATGTTCTCTCCATTGACAGGTGTCGAAGGTTTTGAAACGCTCCTCCGGGACCTCAACTCTCCGTTATTAAGGCAAATATAGTCGATGATGATTGGCTGCTCGCGAATCGGCTTACGTGTGTCATTGCCGGAAGTGCCCTGTGCCTCGTCCGGCTTTTCGGGTAAAGGCCGATTCACGCACGACGTCAATCTTGTGTCTGATTTGGTCATCGGTCAAACCTTGAATTGAAGATATCCCGGGAAGTGCTTCACCCCAACGCTCGCTGTACTTGAAGAGATTATCTCCGGCTTCGTCAGGTGTCATTTTTCCGGAGCTGTAAAGATGCACTATCGACATGAGTTCTGCGACGCGCAGTTCTGCGGCTTTCATTACACGGCTGTTTTCTCCTTGCGCCCATTTCGTGACGTCCTCTATCGAAAGATGGTCGGGATCTTCAGCAGGGTTGTCCATAACGCTCTCGCCGGTTTCTTCAGACGATGGATTAGAGGTTCCCTTGCGCTTTGTCAATACTGGCACCGCTGGGTTTAACGTCCTTTAACTCGCAATTCGAATGTCCCTCGGTTGAAAATGCAATCAAGGTTCAATTGCGATGGCATTCCTCGATTTCCTCAAACGACAATCATCAGAGCAACAGCCTGTTGCCGAAACATCACAACAGCAGAAACCGGAAACCGCAAAAGAAATGTACACGCGCGAGGCGGCAAATGAAAAGGCCGCGCGCAAGCCTGTGGAACATATGCCGGAGGACGCGAAAGCGCAGGCCCGTGAAACAGGCGCGCTGCTCGACAAGGCGACACAGCATTTGAATTCCGACCGTTCACCGGCACAAGCGCCCCAGGGCAGTTCTGAAAGCCCGGAAGCGTCCCGGCAGAATATGACCCACCAGGACAAGGCGGCTCACGATTTAAGCCCCACAAGCGCGCAGAAGGGAACCCCGTCGCACGAACAGAAGTCGCCGTCAGTGTCCGAACGGACGCCCGAGGCGCCGAAACCCGACAAAACACCGTCGCCCATGCCAGAGGCTCCCGCGCCATCGCGTAGCCGGGGTGGCTGGGAACGTTAACCGCCGGAAAGGGATTTGCGTATGCTCGCCTCCAGTTCATCGCATCTTCGGCGAATCTCGGCGGCCTCGGCCGGGTCGATGGATTTGCCCTCATCGTGGGGCAATGCATCGTCAAACCGATCGAGTTGCCGGCGCGTGCGCTCGATGAAGGAAAGCCCCTCGGCGAATGTCATGGTGTCGAAGTTTTCGGATAGGGATATTACCTTGGCGGTTTGCATGGTTCTTTCTCCGTGCGTGATTGAAACCAGACGTAAAGCTGTAATCCAAACGGGCTTTGAATCCGGACGCATCGTGGTGCCAAGCGCGTTCGCTCTGCCTGCTCGTTTCGGTCTCTTGGACCATACCGGGGAACCGCTTTCAAGACAAGCGGGACGAGGGTACGGGCGCGCAAATAAATCGTGGTGGCGAGGGCATTATCCAGCCGACCATTTGAACACAAACGGAACGTTCCGGGAGAACAAGACCGCGCCGGAAAAATCGCCTGAACCGGTGAGCCTGATCGGCGTGCCCAAAGGGCCATTCCAAGGGAGAAGGAGGTCGCGCTGACCACCACTCCGGCGAGAAGATTCCTAAACGAACGGCTGCCGAATCGGTTGGAGCGCCAGCGGCCTTGGGCTACCCAAGGGGACAAGTCTATACGCTTTAGTGCTCTGATTTTTGGCCTTGCAGCCCTCGCGGTTTGGTTGTATCGGATTGATTCCCCTCCGCGCTGAAACGCCATGATCCACATCAACCATTTGAAGGGTTCCAAAGCCGCGAAAGACTATTATTCGCAGCATAATTGCGCCCGGTGATTACTACGGGAAAGACAGCGCCGAGATGAAGGGAACCTGGCAGGGTAAGGGTTCCGAAAAGCTCGGGCTGAATGGCGAGGTTCAGCAGACCGATTTCTTCCGGCTCTGCGACAACATCAACCCCCTCGATGGGAAGCAGCTCACGCCGCGCACAAATGACGACCGCCGTGTTCTTACCGACATCACCTTCGATGCGCCGAAGTCGGTGACGCTGGCGCTCGAAATGGGAGGCGATAACGGCGGCGGCGATTCCAGAATCCTTCCAGAGATGCAGGATGCCGTCCGCGAAACCATGGCAGAGATGGAGCGCGACGTTGCCACGCGCGTCCGGAAGAAAGGCGCGGATAGTGATCGCCCGACCGGCAATATCATCTGGTCGGAAAACGTCCATAGGACCACCCGCCCTGTGGACGGGCAGCCCGATGCCCAGCTTCACATCCACGCGACGGTTATAAATGCGACGTTTGACCCCGTCGAGAAGCGCTGGAAAGCGATTCAGCTCGGCAACATAGTCCGCGACAAAGGCTATTACCAGGCCGCGTTTCATGCCCGTCTGGCGTCGAAACTGAAGGACCTCGGCTACGGCATTGAAAAGGACGGCACCAGCTTCAAGCTGGCCGGAATCTCGAAAGAAACGACAGAGAAGTTTTCCCGCCGGACAGCGGTTATCGAGGCTGAAGCCAAAAAGCGCGGAATAGAAGATGCGGCTTCAAAAGCCAGCTTGGCCGCAAGACGCGAGAGAAGAAAAGCAAAACGCCGCAGCCCATGCCGGACCTGCGCGCGGAATGGGACAGCCGCCTGAGCGATGCCGAACGATTGGCGTTGCGCACGGCGGCGGGCGGATGGGAAGGCGGAGACGCCCCGATCACCCCGGAGCTGGCGAAAGGATACGCGCTTGAGCATTCGTTTCAGAATGCCTCCGCCGTATCCGAGAAGCGCCTCCAGGCGGAAGCATTAATGTATGGCGTCGGCTCGGTCAAGCCGGAGGATGTTGCCGATTTATCGTAACCGCCGGAGGTCATCACCCGGATGCATGACGGGCAGCCGCCGCCGTCATGTGCGCTTTTGCTTGCTTGGGAGTTGGCTCACTTTTAGGTTTTGTGTTTGCAATACCGCGTTCCATCAGCGGTCGAGATGGCTCAGCAGATGGCGTCGGCGAAACTCGTTATTCCCGGCTTGCCGTAAATACGAATATGGAACAAATTTCCGATTGGTTAACAAAGCTGCTGGTCGGGGTGGGGTTGGTTGAGCTGAAAAGAATTGCCGCAAGGTCTTGGCGCGGCCGCCCGATACGTCGCACCCGCGTTTGGGGATGACAGCAGGCTAGTCCCATTTGCCGCAGCGCTCTTAGCTTACTTCACAGTGGAAGGATTTCTAGGTGGTTACTTAGCAACCCGATATTCTTCCAGCGTGTGTTCGAGGAGTCCGATCCCGATTCCCATTGAAGAATGCGCCACGCTGTCTGTCTGCTGATCCCCTTTATGGCAACGAGTACCGAGACGACATCGAGAAGGTGTCCACCGGATCATCTCGAAAACAATCCCGTGAGGTCTTCCTGTAGCACCTCACGTGGAGTTGTAAAACCAAGTTGCCCGTCGAAATGCGTGTACTCTCTTGCCGCACACTACTTCTGAGGTGATTACATGACCATCAGCAGGTCGTCGCTTCCCTTTTCGAAATCAGCTTCCGACCGAGGACAGTAGCCCTCATCTCGTTGTTGACTCTGGCGGCCGCTCTTTATTCCCCCAACTGCACAGGCCCAGACTTTCGGATGCTTTACAGCTTCACCGGTGGATGGACGGCGCCAGCCCTTGGGGTCAGTTGGCAACGGCTCGGCAGGGAAGTTCTCTACCGGCACGATGGAAGGTGGCAACAACACTGGCTCAGGCGCAGCCATTAAGCTAGGCGGTTTCAGATGGTTGGCTCATGCAGCCGCTGTATGACTTCAACGGTGGAACCGGCGATGGTGTCAACCGCAATCGTATCGCATCCGACCGTTCTGTTTTTGGAGCGACTCAGGCTGGCGGCCTGGCCGCGTGCGGCATTGTTTTTCAACTCAGGCCTAGTCCCACGCCGCCCATCACTGCTTTAGCGCGTTTTGGAATGAAACTATCTTGCACACGTTCGCAGGTGGCAGCGATGGCTGTAATTCCTTTTCTCCTCCTATCATCGACGCCGCGGGCAACTTGTACGGCACCACTGCCGACGGTGGCGGCCCCAACTTTGCCGGCGTGGTGTACGAGTTGGTGCGTTCGGGTGAAACCTACACTGAACGGATTTTGCATACATTTTCCGGGCCTGACGGAGCGGTACCTGGGGCTGGGCTAATCGCGGATAGTTCGTTCACCAATCTCTACGGCGTCACCCAAATAGGCGGCTCAGCGGGCTACGGAACGGTCTTCAGACTGACCTATAATGGGTCCGATTGGACGGAGACCGTTCTCTACAACTTTCACAACAGCTCGGATGGCCAGCAACCCCAGGCCGGGCTGGCGATGGACGCGTCGGGAAATCTCTATGGTTCCGCTGGCCTGGGAGGAACCGGCGGCGGCGGGACAGTCTTTGAGCTTATGCCTTCTGGCGGAAGCTACACGTTCCGATTGCTCTATGCCTTGCAGTGCGACTATCCGTCCTGCATTGGTCCCTACCTCGGCTACCTGACACTGGATTCCGCCGACAACATCTATGGCACCACCCTCAACGAAGGGGCTCACCCTTCGGCTCCGTCTTCGAACTACTCCTTCCGCGGAATTACACCTTCAGGACCTGCATGATTTCAGCCTAGGGAGCGACGCCGGTATTTCCCATGAGCGTATTCGGGATCCCCAGGAAATCTCTACCACGGCGGTTGACGCGGGACGTACAGCAGCGGCCTCATCTTCCGACTTACGCCGCCCCAATCTCCAAATAGGCGGCAGCAATGAACCTGCTCGCAGGTGGGCGGACAGCTCCGATCGAATGACGCGTCTGCGGGATGAAAATTGCGGCATCGCGTGCTGTGGGTGAGTCGGGTGATCCGAACGGGGCCTCCGTCCACAGCTTCCTTTCCCTGCGCCAACATATCGCTCCTTGACACGATGGGAGGGGTTCTTAGCGTACATACGCAAGAGGACTCTTCAACCACTCGTGTCGATCCGCATCAGATTCGTCTTGCTGACGGCAGTCGCGGTCGCGCTCTGTTCGTTCTCATTCGCTGAGAAAATCAAAGACATCAAACCCACCGGGTTTGTCATCGACCTCGCTCACGTCATCGATCCGACGACCAAGGGCCAGTTGGAGACCATCTGTGCCGAGGTCCAGCAGAAGACGGGGGCCCAGATCGCGGTCGTGACCGTGAACTCCCTGGACGGCGAAAGCAAGGAAGACTACGCAGCCGACCTTTACAAGCAGTTGGGTGTCGGACCGAAAAAAGATAATCGGGGCGTGCTGGTCTTGCTGGCCCCCTCGGAGCGCCAATACCGGATCGAGGTCGGCTACGGCCTGGAGCCTGTGATCAACGACGCCCGCGCCGGCGACATTGGCCGTGCCATGGTGCCCGATCTGCGGCAACAGGATTACAGTGGCGCCGTCCTGATCGCGGTGCAACAAGTTGCCCAGCTAATAGCGGCGGACAAGGGAGTTCAGTTGAATGGCGTGCCGGCCGGCGCCCGTCCACCTACCGCTGTATCGCCACCTTTGCCGTCATGGTTGCCATGGCTGGTCATCATCGTTATCTTTTTCGTTATCCGCGGAATTATCAGAGCCGTAAAGCGCGGCGGAGGCGGGCCGCGCTCGGGAGGCGGAGGCGGCTCGGCCTTACCGTGGTTTCTTCTTGGTAATGCCATGGGCGGACGGGGCGGTAGTTGGGGCGGCGGTTTCGGTGGAAGTTCCGGAGGATTTTCAGGCGGCGGCGGAGGCTTTGGGGGCTTCGGTGGGTTTGGCGGCGGAATGAGCGGAGGCGGTGGCGCCGGCGGAAGCTGGTAAGCCGGTCCTGAAAGTTAGAGGCAATGAAGAAACCGGAAGAAAAACTGAAGGAACTCGTCATCCGATTGCAGAAGGCATGCGGCGACAATCTGCTGTCCGTCGTGGTCTACGGTTCTGCGGCTCGCGAGGATTTCCACGAGACATTTTCCGACGTGAATTTGCTCGTCGTGATGTGGCAACTGCCGCAAGAATCGTTTTCGTCGCTGGCCAAGGTAGTCGGCTGGTGGAGTCGTGACGAGAAGCTGCGGCCGCCGTTGATCATGACGATCGAAGAACTGCGTGAGTCGGCCGACGTGTTTGCCATCGAATTGCTCGACATCAAGAGATCGCACCGAACTTTGTTTGGTGAAGACGTGGTCGCCGGGGTCGATGTTCCGATGAACCTGCATCGCGTGGAGGTTGAGCACGAGCTGCGTACTACCCTGCTGCGACTGCGTCACCACTTCCTGCTGGCGTCGGATAACAATGACGAACTCCGGGCTGTGCTGGCGAAGTCGGTCACCAGCGTCGTAACCCTGTTTCGTCATGCATTGATCGTGGTTGGGAAGGAACCTTCGCACGATAAGGCAGAGGCGCTTCAGCAAGCGGCGGAGGCATTTCAGTTTGAAGCGGCCCCGTTGCAGGCCGTACTCGAACTACGTAATCACGAACGCCGTCCCGAAAACCTGGCCGAGTTGTACCATGCCTACATGGCCGCGATCCACAAGGTCGCTCACGGGTTGGAGCGCTGGGCTCCAAAGCGCAACCTGCAGAGTACGTCTTAGCGTAAGTCGCAGCCTGTTTTCATCAGCGGCTTCGGTGGAGAAAGATCGATATGAAAAAAGGACTCATTGCACTCGCTATCGTCGTATTGCTTCTCTTCTGGATAGGTGGCTCGTTTATCAGCCACCGCAACGAGATGGTTCGCAAGCGTGAAGCGGTTAACGCGGCCTGGTCGCAAGTGGACGTGGTTCTGCAACGGAGATCGGACCTGATTCGAACCTGGTGGAAACCGTGAAGGGCTTCGCGAGCCATGAAGAAAAAGTATTCGGCGACATCGCCGCGGCGCGAGCCGCAATGGCCGGCGCTAAGACGCCGCAGGATAAGATAGCCGCCAATGGTCAACTCGATTCTGCTCTGAGCCGGCTTCTGGTTGTGGTCGAGAATTATCCGCAGCTGAAATCAAACGAGAACTTCCTGCGCCTTCAGGACGAACTGGCGGGCACCGAAAACCGTATCGCCATCGAGCGCCGCCGGTATAACGAAACAGTGCAGGATTACAACACCTACATCTCGCTGTTCCCAAATAATATTGTGGCCAGCATGTCGGGCTTTACCCGCAATGACGCCTACTTCAAGACCGATGAAGGGGCTCGCCAGGCTCCGAAGGTGAATTTCGGGACTCCAGCGCAGCAACCTGCTCCGGCGAACCAGTAACGTATTTGGTGCGGCTATAGCACGCATCCAATAAGGGCTTGAGTAGAAATCGCAAGAGGTGCCAGAAAAGCGGTGGTGAAGTCTTCAAAAATCGCCACCGGCACCTCCTCCTCCCGAAACGCCGCCCCCGAAGTGAGCACCTTCGCTCGTTGCTTGCGGTTTGGGTGTTATCGACTGAGGTGTGACCAGGCCCAATACGGCGGAAGCAGCGCTCATCCACTGCTTGTCCCTTCCTGACAGGCGCGCAGCGGTGAAGCCGCCGCGAACTCCGCCTGCACCCTGACTAGCCAGTGTCGAATAAACCAGGCGACGCCGGTCAACAGGATCCCCAGCAGCATCGGGTCCCAAGTATGGCGCGGCAAACCGAGATAGGGTTTATTGGAGACGAAGGTCAAGACCGCGGCGATCGTGCCCACAGCGATGACGAAGCGGTCCTTCTCGCGAATTCCGCGCGCGAGTATGACCGGCGGAAGGCACCAGGTCAGCACCCAGGTGGACCAGTAGAACGACGCCGTGTATTCCGTGACGGAGCTGGCGCTGCCTGTCCAAGTCCACCATTCAGTCGGCAGGTTCGACGGTGACAGCTTGAGATTGATGGCCAGATAGATGCCGAGCCAGAGAAATGCTTCTACCAGCGAATATGCGTCCTCGAGGTAATCGAAGCGGTGGCGAGTCCTTAATGCAGCTACGCCGATGAGCCCGACCAGGAAAAACGCTGCAATCATCGCACGATGCGCAGCATCGGATGAGGTCCAGTAGCCCGACAGCGCGACTGCAAAAATCATTGCGGCGGGAAATGCGTACCAAAGTCCGAAGCGGTGCCAGATCCACAGCGACACCACAGTTCCGGCTGCAGGAATCAGGGAGTGAGCTGCGTCCGAAGGCGGCAGCACACGATATCCGCTGAATAAAGCGAGCTGCATACCTATGCAGAGAAATCCAACCGAGCCGACGGCGAGCGCTTCTTCGATGCCAAAGCGATACAACCGTGCCTGGGAAGCGGCAAGCTCTGCGGCTGCATAGCTAATGGCAGCCCAGATCAACATGAAAACGCCGCTGGTTTGCTCCAATGAATGCGGGAAAAACACCTGGTAGAACAGCCCCACCGCGGCACATACGCTAATCAGGGTGAAGAGGAACAGGATCAGCCGCAGGAAAATGTTGGTCGAGCGCAGCCCGCAAACCGTGTCCTGTTCCAGATGCTGGTATTGTTGCTTGGTCAGGAAACCCTCGCCGGCCCAGTCCGCGATTAGCTTGCGTGCGCGCAGGGTCTCCTCGTCGGACGCCGAATAGACGCTCACGCGTGCCTCCCGAAACGGCGCGCAATCACCACCAGCCCCACAACCATCGCAACACCGGTAAACACGAAATAGGTCAGCACGAAAGTAAAGTCACGGATATTGCGGATGAGCATCGAGCTGATGCCCACGTATCCGTAGACGGCGGAATACGCGACGAAGGCAAATTGCCGACGCTTCAGGCCCCAGGCGAGAGAAACACCACAAGCGACAAGCAGGGCTAGAAGCCAAGGGCCATATCCCTCGCGATCGAAGACGCCCGAGAGCAGCGCCCAGAAGCAGACGTTGGCTGCGATATTGAGATACGTGCCGAAGAAATGCGGTTTCAGACCACGACTCTGCAAGAGCGCTCCGAGGCCTCCGATCACCAGGCTGTAGACCAGCGCGTATTGCCGGTAAGCCGCGTCCTGATGCGATGGAAAGTGCGATATGGTCAGCCCAAACCATCCGGCGAGCGAAGACAAAGCTAGCGACAGCACAAAGCGATTGTCAAAGCGATAAGCGAGGAAGAAGAAGAGGCCGGCAGTCGCCAGAAGATACAGATCCCATTGCCCGGAGAGTACGTGGAACCGGTTCTCCAGGTAAGCAAGCTCTACGCACCAGACGAGGCTGCCCAGGTAGAGCACGTAATCGAAAATCGCATTAGGTGCTGGCGTTGGCGATGGGTGACCAGGCGGGCGCGCGGGAAAAGCAATACCAGAAACAAGTGCCGAGGATGGCGGAGAGGATGGCGAGGACGACAACGTCACCGAGCTGTTGCGACCACGTGGTCACGGTCCAGCCAAGTCCGGCAACGAATGCCAGCACACCAGCATAGAAAAGAACATTCAGCTCGAGGAAAAGCGAAAACGGTTCCCTGCGGGAAAGGCTTGCCAGATGGGCGTGCTGCTCCGGCGATATCGCGCCTTGCTCCCTCCAGTGATCCAAGCGGCCGAAGATAGTCATGACCTCTTCGTTCTGCCGGGACAATCAACTTCGCTGATTGCCCCAGCAGTCTACTCATCGTACATCCGGATAGAGTCGCTACGGCAAGAAATGCGCCAGACGATGTGCCTGGTTCGAATTGGTCCTGATGTCCGGCTTTGCCGCACCTGCCTCGATAGGATTACTTTCGCGCCCACGGAATTCGCCGGTTCCCATGCCATTGATGCCAGTGATAGTCTTCAGGCTTACCCTGATTTTCGCGAGTTTCGGACCTTCGTTCGTCTCACTGTCAAAGTCGCGGTTCTATTTGCCTCGACTTTTGCTCTGTGCTGCGATCGTTCCGATGCTTGTAACCTATCGGCCGCGCAGTGGATTAGTCATCGTGTTTGACGCTCCCCTGCCGGGCCCTTGGCGCGGCTCATGCAGTAACGAATCATCTTGCCAAGTAGTGTTTGACGGCTCAATATCCGGAGAGGTTCGAACTTATCATGCATAGTCCATCGAAGACGTACCTCATGCTCGTCGTGATGTTTTCTGTATCACTATCGTCCCTTGCCCAGAATCAGGCGACTGCTCCCACTCCGAAGCGTTCCACCATCGGCCTGGTTCTTCAAGGTGGCGGGGCACTGGGTCTGGCCCACGTTGGCGTCATTACCTGGCTGGAAGAACATCACATTCCGGTGGATTACATCGCCGGTACCAGCATGGGCGGGCTGGTCGGCGGCGTTTACGCCACCGGACATAATGCCGCCGAGATGCGCCAGATCGTGAATAGCATCCCATGGGACGAAGTGCTTTCGCCGTTGACCCCTTTCGACGACCTCTCATTCCGGCGTAAGGAAGACGCCCGCGATTATCCCAACAGCCTGCAGTTCGGATTACGCAAGGGTCTTCAATTTCCAGCGGGCCTTAACTCCGGACAGCAGGTTTCTCTGGTTCTGGATAAGATCGCCCTTCCCTACTCGGACATCAAGAGCTTCAATGATCTGCCCACGCCCTTCGCTTGTGTAGCCACGGACCTGGTCAGCGGAAAGGCCAAGGTGTTCCGCAGTGGTTCGTTAGGTCTGGCGCTCCGTTCCACCATGTCTCTGCCCGGAATCTTCACGCCGGTGCGCACGAAAGACGCTATTTACGCCGACGGCGGGCTGCTCCAGAACATTCCCGTCGAAGTAGCCAAACAGATGGGAGCCGATCTGACGCTGGCGATTCACCTGGAAGAGGCGCCAGTACCTGCGAACGCGAATCTCTCTTCCTTCGCGGTTCTCGGGCAGTCGATCTCGGTCATGATCTCGGCCAACGAGCTACAGAGCATGGAGAAGGCGGACATTCTTGTTTCCGTTCCAGTACAGAAGTGGAGCGCCTTAAGCTTCAATGACGCCGACGCCATCATCAAGGCCGGATACGATGCCGCTGCAGCGAAGTCCAGGCTCTTGTTGACGCTCGCTGTAGATGACGCCACCTGGAAACAGTATCTTGCCGAGCGCCAATCGCGTGTTCGCGGCAATCCCGTTCCCGAGTTTGTTGCGGTCGAAGGTGTGTCGGGCCATTTGTCGCAACGGATCGAGGAGAAAACCGCTGACCTAACGGGAAAGCCCATCGACTTCGATCAGCTGAATCAAGAAATCATGCGCCTGAAGGGGACAGAACGCTATTCGGCGCTGAGCTATCAGATGGTCGATCGCAATGGTAAGCAGGGGCTGCTGATTAAAACCGAACCCAGTGAGGTTGGCCCACCTGTGGTTGAGCCTCTCATCCTTATCGACGGATCAAGTTTGAAGAACGTTACGCTCGACATGGGAGCCAGGGTGACCTGGTTCGACGTTGGGGGCTTCCGCTCGGAATGGCGCAATGATTTCGTGGTGTTCTCTGACTACGGGCTGAACTCCGAGTACTACCACCCCTTCACGCCGCTGACCCATTGGTTCATCGCGCCACGAGCGATGGCCGATAACAATCCGCTGTACATTTACGACAACAATCAGCTGGTGACCACGTACCGGCGCTCCACTCTCGGCGGAGGCGTGGATGTTGGCTACCAGTTTTCAAACACAGGTGAGCTGCGCATGGGATACGAAGGCGGCTGGCAGGATTTCGAACGGCAAATCGGCAACCCCAAAGAACTGCCATCCTTTTCCGGCGGCTACGGTGTTAGCCGTCTGCAATACCGGTTGGATCGCCTGGATAATGCGGTGATTCCTTTCTCGGGAGTAAGTTTCACCGGTGATTTTCTCTGGTACAACGCCAGTCCGGAAGCGCCGAAACCGTATCCGGTGCTGGAGGGCGCGGGACAGCTTCACCACCGACTTGGCGAGGTGTCTTCGGTTTTCCTGGACGGGTCCGCGGGCACGACGTTCAATTACACGACTGGCCTTCCGCAGTTCTCGCTGGGAGGCTCGCGCGAGTTGGTGGCCTACGGAACCAACGAACTGCTGATGGACAAGTACTTTTTATTCCAGCTGGGCTACATCCGGCAATTGGCGAAGCTCCCGCCGCTGCTGGGCAGCGGTATCTACTTCCTGGGGGTGTACGAGGCAGCGCAGGTTTACGGCCCGCCCAGTTCGATGGTAAACAAAGCGTCGGGCTTCCCAACCGACGGCGCTGCGGGCATCGTCGTCAATACGATCTTCGGGCCGGTGGAAGCGGCTTACGCCTACGGCGATACCGGTCATCAGAAGTTCTTCTTCCGGGTGGGCCGGTTGTTCTGAGAGATTTTGAGCGAGGTAAAGATCGTCAGGCAGAAAGACGAGCATCTACATCAGCCTGGGAAAGCTGAAGGCTGGTCGAATTGGTGACGATTCGCTCCTCAAACCCCGACCCGTCCAGCTCGATGTTGTTGGGTCACTGAATAAGGCGCTTCTCTGCTGGTTCGAAATCTTGTCTCTTGTTCGTCCTGCAGGAAAGAGTGACTCGTAATGGATGGAAATTAGCAGGTGATTTGGTGGAGCTAGTCGGGATCGAACCGACGACCTCATCGTTGCGAACGATGCGCTCTCCCAGCTGAGCTATAGCCCCACGTGAAAGAATGACTTTCGCCGGGCTTGGAATCGCTGCCGGCACAATCCATTATACAAATAAGTCGCTGCTTCGGAAACGTGTTCAGGCGCTCAGCAGCGGACGGTCGTGGTCTACTGCGCACGCATTTCGTCCAGCGCAGTGCTCAGTCGCTCTAAGGCCACGCGCGTCATCTCTGGCTCGCCGCCGATGCCGATGCGGAAGTGTTGTGGCATGTCGAAGTAGCTGCCGGGAACCACCGCGGTTTCATACTTGTGGCGTAAGAGTTTGTCCAGATCCTCGACGCTTCCCTGTCGCAGCTTCGGAAAGACGATGGCTCCCCACTCAGGCTGGAAGTATTCGATGTCGTCGCGGGAGTCGAGAAAATCCTGGAGAACGGGGCGATTCGCGTTCAGGAGCGCTTTGGCGCGATTGATCACGCGGTCAAGATTGTCGAGCGCGATCACGCTCATCAATTCCGCCGGATGTGCGGCGTTCACTCCGAAAAGGTCGTTGATGTGCCACATGCGTCGCGTGAGTTCCGGATTCGCCAGCACCCACCCGCATCGCAGGCCGCTCAAACCGAAGGCTTTGGTAAGGCTGCTGGTCACCAGAAACTGATCGCCGAGATGTATCGCAGGGCGTGGCCGGCTTTCATACATCGCTTCCAGATAAACCTCATCTACCAGGACGAAGGCATCGTGCTTCGTTGCAATTTCTCCGACAGCGCGCAGCGTCGGCTCGTCGATCAGCGCTCCGGTCGGATTGTGCAGATTGGTCAGCACAATCAGGCGCGTCTTCGGGGTCATTTTCGCTTCGATCTCGTCCGGATCAACCCGGAAACCGTCTTCCATGCGGCGCTCGAAGTAGCGAATGCCGACACCAAGATAATCGAGCGTACTCGGCAGCAACTCGTACGTGGGATGCTCGACCAGCGCTTCCTCCCCGTGCTCCAGCGTCGCCGTAAGGGCCAGGTGGTTGGCCATCGAGGTTCCAGCGGCGGTTACTACCTGATTTGGGGTGACGCCGTTGAACTTCGCCAGCCGGCCTAGCAACGGAGCGTACCCATACAATGTGGGACCATTGATCTCAAGGTCGCCGATCGTCACTGGCAGTTCGGCCAGCGGATAGCTCATGATCCCGCTGGTCGCCAGGTTGAATCTGGCGGCGGAGCGGAGCTTGGCGAACTCCATGTACGGCGAGGTGGCGTGCGTGCGCGAAGGCATCAGATCTTTGCTCCTCCCGACTTATTTTTGGCCGCCCAGAATGCGTAGACCGGCAGCCCAAGCGCCAGAATCGACATCCCCAGCAGGCTGTTCCTTGGATACTTATAAATCGTATTGATTACGACGAGCCAAGATGCAAGGACAAAGGCCCCGGTAGTAAATGGATGCCCCGGTGCACGGTAGCCATGGTTGTCGCTGGATTCGGCATCTCGGCGGCGCAGGATAAAGAGGCTGGCGCCAGTCAGCCCGAAGAACAGGAAGTCCATCGACACGACGTAATTCAGGATCTGGTCGTAACGTCCGGAAAGCGCGACAACGATGGTCCATAAACTTTGTAAGGCAATCGCGAAGGCGGGGACGTGCGTGCGTTTCGTGACTTTGGCGACGCTGCGAAAGAAGAGGCCGTCGCGTGCCATGGCGAAGTACACGCGCGGCGCGGTCAGGACCGACTGGCTGAGAAATCCCAGCGTAGACAGGGCGATACCGAGCGCGATCAGGCGAGCGCCGCCGTCACCCATGGCCACGCGCATGACCGCCGTGGCTGGCACACGCGTGTTAGCAAGCCCCCGCGGCCCGAGGGTACGCACGCAAACAAAGTTCACACCCACATACAGGATGACTACGCCCGCAACCCCGAGAAGCAACGCCCGAGACAAATTTCTGCGCGGGTCTTTGATCTCTTCGGCGATAAAGTTGGTCGTCTGCCATCCCCCGAAGGCGAACAGCACCGGAACCATGGCTGCGCCGACGGCTGTCAGCAAGTCGAACGAGGGAGGCCGGTCGAGAACGGGGTGCAGCAGCGGTTGCGGCGAGCTCACCAGGAACAGGCCGGCGCCGATCAGTCCGGCGATGGCGGCAATCTTCAGCAGCATCAGAACGCTTTGCATGCGGCTGCCGAGCTTCACGCCCAGGCAGTTGACGATGGTCAGCACAACGATGGTGACGACGACGATCAGGCGCTCGGATAAATTCCAGCCCGTGAGCTCGATCAGATAGCGCGCGAAGGTTACAGTCACCGCAGCCATGCCGCCGGTCTGGATGACCAGCAGCAACACCCATCCATAAAGAAAGCCAACGGCGGGATGAAACGCTTCGCGCAGATAGGCGTACTGCCCGCCCACTGCCGGACGCCGTGCGGCCAGGTCCGCATAGACGAATGCGCCCAACATCGCAATGATCCCGCCTAACACCCAGGCGCCAAGGATGAGCAACGGCGTGTGGACCTGAAGGGCGACAACATAGGGGTTGATGAAGATACCCGCGCCGACAATGCCGCCCATGACGATCATGGTGGCGTCGAACAATCCAACCTGGCGGAGCAGGCCAGTGGAACTGCTAGGTTGGTGCGGTTTGGGCGATATGTCGCTCAGCGCGGCTCCTCGGCGTTCGGCGTGGCAGCCCGTTTCAGGCGGTCAAACACCGCTTCCCACTCGGGCTCATCTTCGGGCGTGTCGACGGCGATCCAGTCGAAATGTTCGGCATCGAGTTCGTGCAAGACACGATAGAGTTGAGCTGCATAGGCGGCAGGATCCGGCGGCATCAGGACAAGCTTTCTCGGCGTACCCTTGGGTTCGAAACGCAATTGCAGGTAAGCGCCGCTTCCCTGCTTTGGGACATTGCCCTCATGAACGAGCCGAAGCGGCGTGCGCGGGCTATAGTGCCTCGGATGCATGCCCGGCGAAGGATGCGCCTCACCCGGCGTCGACGATAGATGAGCGACCGGGCCGATGATCTCTTCGATCTGCTCGCGTGAAATGCCACCGGGCCGCAGCAGCACAGGGACATCTCCGGCGAGCGACAGCACGGTCGACTCGATGCCCACGGTGCACGGACCGCCATCGAGGATATAGTCGACGCGATCGCCGAGTCCCTGTCGAACATGTTCGGCCGTCGTCGGAGAGAGATGGGTAAAACGATTCGCGCTGGGAGCGGCGATTGAAATGCCCGCAGCCTCGATCAGCGCCAGTGCCGCCGGATGGGCAGGCATACGCACGCCAACTGTATCGAGCCCAGCGGTGACCAGCGCAGGCACAGCCGGCTGCTTCCTCAGTACGAGTGTTAAAGGCCCGGGCCAAAACGTCTTCGCAAGCGCCTGTACCCTCTCCGGCCAGTCGGCCACGATGGAGCGAACCATCTCGACGCTATCGACGTGCACGATGATTGGACTGGTGGTCGGTCGGCCTTTGGCTTCAAAGATTCGTGCCACGGCAGCAGGGTCGAGTGCGTTTGCTCCCAACCCGTAGACGGTTTCTGTCGGAAAAGCCACCAGTTTTCCGGCGCGCAGCAACAATGCAGCATGCTGGATTTCTTCTTTTGACGGCTTGAACGTTCTCGTCATGCCCTAGCGTGTCCTCGCATGGGAGGGATCAGGCGAAGTCGCGGTGTCGACATCGATGTGAAGGCCGGAAGCTGGGGACACTCCGGGTGGATAACAGTTGCCGTCCTTTGCGTAGGTTTGCCGGCAGGAAGCCGTCATCTCCGGACGTCGCGGCGATTGCGCGAATTGCCACGCCTCGGCGAACGTTGTACCGCCAGCCGATGGAGCGGGCGGCGTTTTGGGAAACACGCATCCCGGAGATGGGCCGCATTGGTCGTTGCTGATGAAGAATTCGATCTTGCGATTGCCGGCGTGCTCGCGAATGTCGTTTGCAGTCACGACGGAAAGGCCCGCCGCTTCCCGAAAGGCGATGCCCGAGCAGTAAATGCCGGCGCGATATCCGCTGTGCGTCACCGCATCCACCCAGGCGTGAATGTAGGCCCGCTGCTCGTCCAGCATGCGGCCGCCCTGTTCCTGATCGAGAAAAATTGCCGCGCCTGCGGGAAAGCCTTCTCGCCGCGCCGACTGTATTGCTGTCGCAGCATCGTTGCTGCCCACGTGGGCTGCATTCCCCGACTTCTTCAGGTAGGCGTATTCGCGGCCGTTGAACAGCAATAGAAATCCGTAGCCGAGGGAGTCCAGCGCCTGGCGCTTGCCCACCCAGTTGTTACTGTCCTCGCCGGGAGGATTGTTGAGCCAGTAACCGGTAAACGCGAAGGTACCGCGCAGCGTCTTCATCGCAGCATCGCCGGGATACTCATTACGGTCCATCCCAAGATACGCGCTTTGCGCCGACATACTGGCGGCCAGCAGAACTACCGCAAGGGCCGCTTCATTCAATCGAGAAAGAAACTTCACCCTAGTAATATCGCACGTCTTCGGCTTCGTCCCGGCGAGCAGGGCGAATGGTACCCTAAACAGCAAGGCACGCTGATTCCATGATTCTCGATGCACTGCACAAGGTAGCCAATCACTGCTCGTCGTTAACTCGCGACGAGGCCCGCGAGGTCATGGCCGAGATTCTGCGGGGCGAAGCAACCGACGCGCAGAT
Source organism: uncultured Solirubrobacteraceae bacterium (assembly GCA_963787115.1). Classification (GTDB taxonomy): domain Bacteria; phylum Actinomycetota; class Thermoleophilia; order Solirubrobacterales; family Solirubrobacteraceae; genus Palsa-744. The sequence continues at coordinate 394,164 of CAWBBS010000014.1, read as the reverse complement.
GGCGGCGCTGCTGGTCGCACTGCACATGAAAGGCGAGACCGTCGAGGAGATTGTTGGCTTTGCGCAGGCGATTCGTGCTGAAGCAACGCCTTTGAAATCGCAGGACGGAGAGGCTCTCGACCTGAGCGGTACTGGACGCGATGCGCTAGTCGATACCTGTGGCACGGGCGGAGATACCAGCGGCACCTTCAACATCTCGACGGCGACGGCCCTCACCATCGCGGGTGCAGGGGTCAGGGTCGCCAAGCATGGCAATCGCAGTATCAGTTCCAAGTGCGGCTCGGCCGACGTAATGCAAGCGCTTGGTATCAACATCGAGTTACCTGCTGGACGTATCGGCGCCTGCCTGGAGCACTCGGGTATCGCGTTTCTGTATGCGCCGGCCATGCACGCGGCGATGCAGTATGTGCAGCCGGTGCGGCGGGAGTTGAAGCTGCGCACCGTGTTCAATCTGCTGGGCCCGCTGACGAACCCTGCCAAGGCGTCGGCGCAGGTGGTTGGCGTGTATTCGCTTGACCTGGTGGAGAAGCTGGCGCAGGCGCTTAATGAGCTTGGATTAGAGCGCGCGCTGGTCGTGCATGGACATGACGGTCTTGACGAGATCACCATCACCGGACCCAGCAAGGTTGCTGAAGTTCGCGATGGCACTGTCCGTTTGTACGAGGTCACGCCGGAAGAGTTCGGACTTCAGCGTGCGCCGCTGCAAGACCTTGCCGGAGGCGATGCAACTGCGAATGCCCAGATCATTCGCGCCATCCTCGGAGGTGAACGCTCGTGTCGTCGCGATGTCGTGCTGTTGAACGCTGCCGCGGCGCTGGTCGCCGCGGGTCATGCCGACAAAATCGGAGACGCTGTGCCATTGGCGGCCTATGCCATCGACAGCGGCCATGCGATGCAGCGCCTGCAACTGCTGATCGAATTCAGCAATCGCGCCTAGCGGCGCAGGTTTACTCACTTCGACCGCCTCATGTAAACTCAAACCACGTTGCTCGTATGCCGCAATCCGGGCAGTCGGGCGGTTAGCTCAGCTGGTTAGAGCGCCTGCCTTACAAGCAGGAGGTCGCAGGTTCGAGCCCTGCACTGCCCACCACGATCTCAAACGTTCACATTGTCTATCGATCGTGGAAAGCACGCGCCAGAGCTTCATGTTGATTCAGCATCTGACGCGCGCTGCAACTTCTGTTACAATCAAAATCGTTCGCTGATCCGTCAGCGACGATGTAAGCGGTTCCGCTACCGCACAATAGCGGGGTCGTAGTTCAGTTGGTTAGAACGCTGCCCTGTCACGGCAGAGGCCGCGGGTTCGAGTCCCGTCGACCCCGCCATTTCCTTTCAAGTACCCAAGGAAGTGGCAATCAAGAAGCCACAATCATCTGCAAGAGCGGCATTTCGCTACCCTGACTTTCGACGATATCAACTGGCACGTCTGTTCACCGTCATGGCGAGCGAGATGCAGTCCGTCGCCGTCGGCTGGCAAGTCTACGAAATCACCCGCCGTCCGCTCGACCTTGGACTGGTCGGTTTGGCGCAGTTCACGCCCGTGCTTCTACTATTTCTGGCAGCAGGCCATGCAGCCGATCGATTCAACCGCCGGAACATCGTTGCAATCTGTTACGTACTGTTCGGCGTCGCGTCAGCGATGCTGCTCTGGTTGACGACGCGAGGCAATCCCTCGGTTCACGCGATCTACGGAGCGCTCGTGATAGTCGGTGTGGCACGGGCTTTTAACGGCGCGGCCGGTCAATCGATGGTGCCCTCGATTGTTTCAGAGGAGGATTTTCCTAACGCTGTCGCATGGTCCTCGACGGTGTATCAAGCCGCAACCATCATTGGTCCGGCACTCGGTGGATTGGTATACGCGGCATTTCGTGGTCCCGCCGCCGTGTATCTGTCTTCTCTGGTAGCAGCGATCATTTCGGTCTTTGCGGTGTCGAAAATTCAGCTGCGCCGGTCCGCTAGCAAACGCGATCCTGTGAGTCTTACGACCGTTTTGGCTGGCTTTCGCTATATCTGGAAGCAGAAGGTCGTTCTCGGTTCGATTTCGCTCGACTTGTTTGCCGTGCTGCTTGGCGGAGCGGTGGCGCTGCTGCCGGTGTACGCGAAGGAAATTCTGCACACGGGGCCATGGGGCTTGGGAATCCTGCGCAGTGCGCCTGGTGTAGGGGCGCTGTTGACTGCGCTAGCGCTGGCCAATCGCCCGCTGCGCCGCCGCGCTGGTGCAACCATGCTTTGGTGCGTAGCTGGTTTCGGCATTTTCACGATAGCCTTCGGTTTGTCGCGCAGCCTAATCGTCTCAGTCATTTCCCTGTTCTTCGTCGGTGCCGCCGACATGGTGAGCGTGATTGTGCGCGGCACGCTCGTACAACTGGCCACGCCGGATGCAATGCGCGGCCGTGTTAGTGCGGTGAACTCTATTTTCATCGGTGCGTCGAATGAATTCGGCCAATTCGAGTCAGGAATTACCGCCCAATGGTTTGGCGCGGTGCCTGCTGTGCTACTTGGCGGCGCAGGGACGCTACTCGTGGTCGGCCTGTGGGCCTGGATGTTCCCCGAACTGCGCAAGGCTGACATGCTGAGTGCACAGGATGGAACCCTTCCACGTTGACGCTGGTCACTACGACGATTGCAGCTCGTGCTTTCGCTGGCTTTGGCGATGAGTCGACATCCACCTTTTGGGAGCTGCGCGCCATATGGCGTTCCGCCGTCGGCTGCCCGGTCCGGTAGTAACAGGTCGGTATCACGACAGGAGTTTGGTATTCGGCAACGAACCTGGAAGGTTTCGGGAAAGGTTACCCAAAATGGTTCGGGCCTTCAAAGCCAGCCTTAATACTCCTCCACCGATTGGGTATTCTTCTCGATAATTAAACAAGGTAGAGTATTTCGTTTGCGAAAGGGAGCCGGTCTTGTTCACTAAATTTCGCCAAGGGTCCTGTTGCGGCAGCGTGCTCACAGCCGTTTTCGCGTTTGCTTTTCTTTCAACTATTCCCCTGCTGCATGCCGGCGACGGCTCGGATGAGTACGACAATTACAAGGTGCGAGGAGACCTATTCTGGTTTTACTCCAGCCCATCCGGGAGCTTTCAAGGTTCCAATAGCACCGACCACATCGATTTGCAGCACGATCTGGGCTTCGGTAACTATTCGACGTTTAGCGGTGTGCTGGATTGGCACTTGAGTCACAAGAACCACCTGACTTTCACGGTGAGTCCGTTCCAGCAGTCGCGAACTACGGTACTGAATCGCACGATCACCTACCAGGGACAGACATATCAAGTAGGCGCGACCACGCGTGCCAACCTGCGTGCTGATCTTTACGCCCCCGGCTACCAATACGACATTATCCGCCGCAAGCGCGGACATATTGGCATTGGTGCGCAGCTGGATTTGTTCAACGCAAAAGCCTCGCTGTACGCCCAGGCCCAAATTACGGGCGGTGGAAATTATCAGCCGTCGGCGTACGGCAGCGCATCGCTGCTGGCGCCGATCCCGGTGGCTGGCCCCGAATACCGCTTCTACATCACCAACTCGCCGCGCCTGTTCGTTGAAGGCAATGTCTACGGCATGTATCTGTTCGGCTACGGCAATTTCGTTTCGACGAACAACGACCTCGGCTTCACAATCAACAAGCACCTGAGCGTGAACGCCGGTTACAGCCTGGGTTCGCGACTGGTGGTGAATAACAACTCCACCACGCGCATCGGTCTGCGGCTGACGCAGCAGGGAGCACTTGTGGGATTGGAAGGGTCATTCTAGATTTTTCGCGGTTGTTACTATGTGCGCATGAAAAAAAGTCTCGGCCTTGGCGGCCATAGCTCAGCGGCAGTAAAGCTTTCGCTACTCGCGGTTTTCTTCTGTGCGCTTCTAATGCAAGCGCAGAGCGATCCCCTTCCCGCTTGGAACGATGGAGCAGCGAAGCAGGCCATCCTCAAGTTCGTTCATACCACCACCGATCCCTCGAGCCCGAAATTCGTACCGATCGATAAGCGCTTTGCGACGTTCGATCAAGACGGCACAACCTGGGTAGAACACCCGATGTATACGCAGATGGTGTTTGCGTTCGACCGCGTGGCCCAACTCGCGCCCCAACATCCGGAGTGGAAGACAACCGAGCCCTTCAAAAGTGTGATTATAGGCGATAAAGCGGCTATGGCAAAGTTCACTGCCAAAGATTTTGAAACGATCTTTGTAGCCACGCACACGGGAATGAGCGTTGAGGCGTTCCAGCAGATGGCAAGCGATTGGCTGGCCACGGCGAAAGATCCACGCTGGCATCGGCCTTACACCGAGCTGATCTACGAGCCGATGCTGGAGGTCATGAAGTATCTGCGGGCGAATGGCTACAAGACGTATATCGTGACTGGCGGCGGCCAGGATTTCGTGCGTACTTATTCTGAGCCGGTTTATGGTGTGGCGCCGGATAAGGTAATCGGCTCGGCTGTCGCGACGCAATATGCCTATGACGACAGGGGTCAGGGCATATTGATGCGGCCGCCGAAACTTCTGCTCAACAACAATTTCTCAGGCAAGCCGGAGGATATTTACCTGTTCATCGGGCAGCACCCGCAAGCAGCTTTCGGCAAGTCCACGGGCGATCAGCAGATGCTGGAGTATACGCAGGCCGGTCCGGGCGCACACTTGATGATGATTGTTCTGCATGACGACGCGCAGCGCGAATACTCCTATGGTCCTGCCGAAGGACTGCCGCAGACCGCAGTTGGCACCTTTACGCAGGCGCTCTATGACGAGACCAAAACCCGGGGTTGGACTGTCATCAGCATGAAACACGATTGGAAGCAGATCTTCTCCTGGGAGAAGTAAGCGGACAATTCATCGATTTGCCGTTGAGAATTTCTCCCATCGTATAATTTCCCGATCGCAGAACATGATTGGCAACGCGAGGAACGATTCAAGGGAGAATTGTGGCTGGATTCTGCATTGAGGTCCGATCGGGCGGCGATGTTCGGCAGAAGTTTCGCATCGTCGATCTTGGGCAGTGCGCGGCCTCCGGCAGTTTCCAGCGTGGAAACGTCGGCGCCGCCTGGGTTCATCCGGAGCACAGCCGGCATTGGTGGGTACGACGAACCGCGGCTGCGGTTCTGCTGATTGAGGGCGCGCCCGACCGCCTGCCGCGGGAAAGTGAATCGCTGCTGGAGTGGCTGCCGGGGCGGTGGGGAAGCTTTCGCGGCTTCGAGATATCGTTCGATCCGCAACAGATTACGGTTTTCGTAGACCCCGTCTGCTCGCGTCCTATTTTCTATCGCGCTTCGCCCGACAATCTTCTGATTGCCGATAAGCTGTCGACGATTGCGCTTAACAGCTCCTGCGCATCCCAGTTGAACTGGGATGGCGTCATGGAGGCGATGCTGCTGGGCTCGACCTACCGGTATCACCTGACGAGTCTCGCGGGAGTGGAAGAGGTGGCGCCCGGGACGGCCCTTGTCTTTCGCGAGAACAAAGTCGTCTCGCGATATTCCAACCAAATGCCGGAGGATGAATCTCTGCCGCCCGACATGATTCGCAAGGACCCGCAAGGCACGGTGGCGCGGGCGCTGGAGAAGAGCGTTCGGGAGTGCTGGACGGACAGCAAGGCCGCGTTGATGTTGAGCGGCGGCCTCGATTCACGGGCGATTCTCGCGCTAGCCGGCGAGGGACGCCGCGCGGTTACGCTGGAGATGAGCGCGCGCGAGACCGAGATTGCAAAGCAGATCGCTGAGGCCTGTCGCGCTGAGTTCATCGCGCTTCCCTTTCCGTCGGATGAATGGCTGCATCGCGCGCAGGAGGGCTACTGGATTGCCGCCGCTACGCGCGACATCGAGTTCGTGAACGACATCGGACTGAATGCTCGACTCGCTCCATACGACATTCACGGCATAGCCCATGGGTATCTATTCGACACGATCCTGAAAGGATGGCTGATCCGGCCCCTGCACCGACACGTCGATCTGTCGAACACCGTGCTCGGTCAGATGGGTCCAGCCGGAGTTCACTTCCGCGATACGACTTCGCGTGCGTCCTTTAACACCGACAAAGATGTGCTCGGACTGCTCAGCAAGGACGGCTCGCAACGAGCGATTACGCAACTGCGCGGAACCGCTGAATCACTTAAACCAGTGCAGGATGGAAGATTCGATATCACGTTTGAGCGCAATATTTTAGGCTGGGTTTCTAAACAAGTACATTATGGATGCTATCTGTCGTGGATCGAGGCCTTGGACTTGTCCTCGCCGGTCTTTCATCCCGCGCTGTGGAGTTGGTATCGGCACACCGACGCCGAGGATCGCTATCTCGGCCGTGCGTATCGGCGGGCGCTGGCGGCGATGCAGCATCCGGCGTTTGCCGTGCCCGATGCCAATACCGGAGCGCCAATCAGCATTCCAAAAGAACGCTGGACCGACACCGCACAGGATCAGCTCTGGTACCGCACAGCACGAAAACTGTGGCGGAGCGTGCGCAAAGGCCGGCCGGTTCCCTACACGGACAAGCGGGCCGCAAGGTTTCGCACGCCTGAGGGGCGACGGTTGCTGGAATTCGGCGTCGAGGCCCTGCGCGCCAATCCGCTTTTCGATTCGACTGCGCTGGAGCACACCTTCAAGGATTTCGTCGACGGCAATGATCGCCCCTTCGAACCTCTGTTGACCGTCACAGGTGTGGCGCAATGGCAGACGCTAGTGAAGAGTGGAGACGGGTCCAACGCTCCGCAGATTCGAGATGTGCAGCTGTCTCCGACGACAGGCGGCTAGCCCTCGCGGTCCGCGGCTGATCCGCTAGCTCTTCCTGGGCTTGCGGATCTTTACCAGCTTACGCGTGCCGAGCCCTTCAAACTCGGGAGCGGGCTCGTTAAAGCGCTTCCAGAAGTTCGCGTCCTTCATCAGGTCGACGCAAATGGGCAGGTGTCCGTCGTGCGAGAAGATGACGCCGCCGGGTACAAGTTTGGGATAGATGTAGTTCAGGCAGGTTTCGAGCGAATCGCGCAGATCGACGTCGACGAAGGCGACCACTACAGGCTCCGTGAGATTCGGCATCGTCTGGTCGAACCAGCCGCGCACGAACTCGCAAACATCGAGCGAGCCGTAGTTGCCAACGTTCTTTTTCACTTCCTCAAGAGCGCCGCTGTACTCGCCTTGGGAAAAACGGTCCTTTTCTGCGTCCAGCACGTCGGGCAGACCTTCGAAGGAGTCGTAGACGAGCAACTTACGTCCGATCAGCTTCGTCGCCAGGCTCAGTTTGGCTGTGCTGCCACCCTTAAAGCATCCGGCTTCCAAAACGACTCCAGGCGTTGACTTCGGCACGCGCAGGATTTCGCTTACGATGGCGACCGCTTCGGAGTGCGTGTGAGCGCAGCGGAGTTTCTCGTGCGCTACCTCCATTTTGTCGGCCAGTTCCTTGCGGACCGACCGCGGGAAGGGAAGCCGGGGATCATAGCGAAGCATGTCGAGCGGAACGCTGCGCTCCTCGTCCACCATCCAAAAATGAAACTTGCGCTTGGCGTCGAGAACGGACTTGGGTACCAGTGGCCGAATTGTGTCCTTCAAGCTTGAACTCATGTGTTGATCCCAGAGGGAGAGGCGGTCGCGTGGCTTATTCTACACTGCGCGATTTGTTCGATTCCCGAAACGAACCTCATTCACTACGAGTTCCGCCGTTGTTCCTCGGTAGCGCCCTTCAGCATGTTACAAAGACAATTCCCGCCATAATTCTGTCTGCGGAGAGGATGGAGAGATAACGTGTCTGCAAAAACCGACAGCACCGGCGCGGCCGCAAAAAAGGGGATTTCCCTGGATGCTTGGGCCGTTGCGGCGGCGCTCGCGCTAGCTTTACTCGTTCGTTTCGGAATCATTCAGAAAGTCCCCTGGTAGTCGGCAGGATTCACAGAAAGACATGGCACAAGGATCGTTAGCTTTACCTCAGACAGTTCCCTTTCGTCCGTTTTATAGGCTCGCAAGACTGCTGCCGGGCGTACTGCTGCTGGCAGCCATCGGATGCCTTGGCAAATACATCGAGCAGTTCATTGCGGCTTATGGTAAGTCTCATCATCTGCACCTGCCCAACATCGAATACGTGCTTTGGGCGATTCTCATTGGCCTAGTCATCGGCAATCTCGTCGAACTGCCCCGGGTGTTTCAGGCAGGTGTGGGCAGCTACGAGTTTTTCCTGAAGGCCGGCATCGTGCTCTTGGGCGCCCGCTTTCTGTTGGGCGACGTGGCCAAACTCGGCGCGATCAGTCTGGTCTTGGTCGCGGTTGAACTGGCGTTGTCGATCGGCTTCATGGCTGTGCTTGGCAAGCTGTTTGGATTGAATGCCAAGCTGACCAGTCTTCTGGCCGTTGGGTCTTCCATCTGCGGGGTATCCGCGATAATCGCCGCCCAAGGAGCGATCGAGGCGGACGACGAGGATGCATCCTACGCCATCGCGGCGATACTGGCTCTAGGAGCCATCTCGCTCTTCGTCTTTCCCGCCGTAGGGCACGCGTTGCACTTGAGCGATCACGCCTATGGCTTGTGGGCTGGACTCGCCGTCGACAACACGGCCGAGGCGACCGCAGCAGGCGCTATGTATTCCGATGCCGCCGGGAAGATCGCTGTTCTGGCGAAGACCACGCGCAACGCGACCATCGGCTTCGTGGTGCTCGGGTTCGCTATCTATTTCGCGGCACACGGCAGCGCCACGCAGGTCGAAAACAAAGCTGCGTTCTTGTGGCGAAAGTTTCCCAAGTTCGTGTTGGGGTTTCTGCTGATCTCGCTGCTGGCTACTGTCGGATTCTTTACCAGGCCTCAGTTGGGGAGCCTCGCGAATCTTTCGCGCTGGGCGTTCCTGCTGACCTTCGCAGGCGTGGGGCTGCGGACGAACTTCCGCGCGCTGAAAAAGCAGGGGATCAGGCCTCTACTGGTGGGAGCGATCGGCGAGTGTGCCATCGCAGTCATTACGTTAGGAATGATCCTGGCCGCGGCGAAGATGTTCAGGTTCTAAGACAACATAAGCCTACGTCAAAAACAGCACCTCCAGTCCCCTGCGTCGAACGCTTGGACCGCTAGACTTTCTTCACCTCGGCCATGATGCGCAGGTCGTGTCCAGTCATTTCCTTCGGCTGAGGAACGCCAAGGATTCCCAACATCGTCGGAGAGATATCCTGTAGCGCGCCATCAGGCCGCAGCGTGAAGCGGCGCGAGTCGCCTTTGAAATTCGGCGGCGTCACAGCCTCTTCAGCACAGACAATGAACGGCACCGGATTGGTCGTATGCGCCGTCTGCGGGCCGCCGGTTGCAGGGTCGATCATCTGCTCGGCGTTGCCGTGGTCGGCGGTGACGATCATCGCTCCGCCGCGCTGGCGCAGCGCGGTGTAAATCTGGCCGAGGCAATGGTCGACGGTTTCAACGGCGGTGATCGTCGGCGGAATCTTGCCCGAATGTCCCACCATGTCGGCGTTGGCGAAGTTCACGACCATAACATCGAAGGTATTGTCGGCGATTGCTTTGGTGACCGCATCGGCGATTCCCTGCGCCGACATCTCGGGCTTCAGGTCATAGGTAGCGACCTTCGGAGAAGGAACCATAACACGGTCTTCTCCTGGGAACGGCTTCTCGATCCCGCCGTTAAAGAAGTAAGTCACGTGGGCGTACTTCTCGGTCTCAGCGACACGCAGGTTTCGCATGTTGCGATCGGCCATGACATTCGCCAGGATGTTAGTCAGAGATTCCGGCGGCGATACGACCGGCAAAGTGAAATGCTTGTCATATTGCGTCATGCAGATGTAGGTCAGGTCTTTTGGAGTGCGGCTGCGTGGGATGGTGTTATCCAGATCTTCGGCGCCTTCCAGTTCACGGCCATCCTGCGCCGTGAAATGGTTGTTGCGGGCGAGACAGCGAGTGATCTGGCGCGCGCGATCGGCACGGAAGTTAAAGTTGATGCAGACATCGCCGTCGCGAATATTGCCGACAGGCTCGCCGCGCTTGTCCACAATCACAAACGGAATGATGAACTCGTCGGTGACGCCCTTGTTGTAGGAGTCTTTCACGCCCGGCACCGGGTCGGTGTAGCGGCCACCCTCAGCATCACCGAATACCATCGCGTCGAAGGCTTTCTTCTCTCGATCCCACTTCTTATCGCGATCCATGGCATAGTAACGGCCGCTGACGGTAGCGATCTTGCCCACTCCGTACTCGCGCATCTTCTGCTGGAGTTGCTCGAGGTAGCCGGCGCCGTTGGTGGGGAGCGTGTCGCGTCCGTCCATGAAGCAGTGGACGAAGACGCGTTCGACGCCATTCTGCTTGGCCATTTTCAGGATGGAGTACAGGTGGTTCTGGTGAGAATGCACGCCACCGTCGGAGACCAGCCCGAACAAATGCAACCGTCGCTCGCCGGTGCGGGCTGTCTCCATAGCCTTCAGCAACGCCGGGTTGGAGAAGAACTCACCATTCTCGATCATGAGATCGATCTTAGTGATGTCCATATAGACCACGCGTCCGGCGCCGATATTGAGGTGGCCGACCTCGCTGTTGCCCATCTGCCCGGTCGGCAGACCGACATAGCGTCCGCTGGTGTGAATCAGCGTGTTGGGAAATTCAGCAAGCAGGCGGTCGTAGTTCGGCTTACGCGCCAGAGAGATAGCGTTGGCGTTAGACGGCGGGGCGTAACCCCAGCCGTCGAGGATGATGAGGACGAGAGGTTTGGGAGGATTAGCCATTTGCAGTTAGCCTTTAGCACTTAGCCAGAACGTGACGATTAATTAGGAACTTTCACTTCAACGCTTGCGGGTTTGCCTGTCAGCTCGCTCCACAAATCCAATCTGTACGCTTGACCACGGTGCAGTTCGAAGGTGTTGGCGCTCTTGGGAATCACGACTCTATATTGCCCTGAGGTCGAATCAGGCGCCGAGGACGAGTTCAATCCGGCTTTTAAGATAATTTCATGAATCTGCGGGGATCCGCCGTTGGCGTCCACTTCCCAAAGTACATGATCAGACTGATCTTCTAGTCGGATCCGCGCGATCGTCGTAGGGTATTCGCCCAAGGTCGCGACGTCGACTTTGAGCGTATCGCCGTTCGTCGAAACCCTAATTGGCGGCCCTTTGCGGCAGCCCGGCATGCAAAGGATGAATATCATCACTACCTTTGCATGCAGAGCTTTTCGTCGTCGATTCGGCATTCGATCTCGGCTGGCGGTAGTGAGCGACTTGGACTACTTCCCCGCCTTCGCTTTCTTTGCCAGCTCGCCGTGATAGTTCAGACTCTTCAAGCCTAGGAAGCGGGCTGCCGGGCCAAGCTCTTCTTCGATGCGCAGCAACTGGTTGTATTTGGCGATGCGGTCAGTACGTGACGCCGAGCCTGTCTTGATCTGGCCGGCGCCGGTCGCGACTGCGAAGTCGGCAATAAACGTGTCTTCGGTCTCGCCGGAGCGATGCGAGATGACGGCCGTGTATCCGTTTTGACGAGCGAGGTTGACGCAGTCGATCGTCTCACTCACCGATCCGATCTGGTTCAGCTTGATCAGAATTGAGTTCGCGATGCCGGCATCGATGCCGCGCTGGAAGATCTCGATGTTGGTTACAAAATTGTCGTCGCCGACCAACTGAATCTTGCTGCCAAGTTCGTCGGTGACCAGCTTCCAGCCATCTCCGTCGTCCTCGGCGAAGCCGTCTTCCAGCGAGACGATGGGATACTGCCGAATCCAGTCTGCGTAGAACCTCACCATGTCTTCGGCTGAGTGCTCGCTCTTGTCGGATTTCTTGAAGACGTACTTCTTCTTAGCGCTGTCGTAGAACTCGCTCGATGCCGGATCGAGTGCGATGGCGATTTGCTCACCCGGCTTGTATCCGGCCTGTGTGATCGCTTCCAGAATCACCTCGATAGCTTCCGTGTTGGACTTTACCGACGGGGCAAAGCCGCCCTCGTCGCCCACGGCGGTGTTGTAGCCGCGCTTCTTCAGCACGCTCTTCAGGACATGGAATGTCTCGACGCCCCAGCGCAGAGCTTCGCTGAACGACGATGCACCCACGGGCATCACCATGAATTCCTGGAAGTCGACGTTGTTGTCGGCATGAGCGCCGCCGTTGAGGATGTTCATCATCGGCGTCGGCAGCAGTCCGGCCGTGAAGCCGCCCAGGTACTGATAGAGCTCGATCCCAAGGTGGTCGGCCATAGCGCGGGCTGCGGCCATCGAGACCGCCAGAATCGCATTGGCGCCCAGCTTGCTCTTGGTCGGTGTGCCGTCGATGGCAAGCATCGTGTTGTCAAGCTCGCGCTGATCGCTGGCGTCCATGCCTTCCAATTCGGCAGCCAGCACTTCGTTGATGTTGTTGACGGCCTTCAGTACGCCTTTGCCGGCGTAGCGGCTCTTGTCGCCGTCGCGCAACTCCAGCGCTTCGTGTTCGCCGGTCGAGGCGCCGCTGGGAACGATGGCGCGCCCGCGGGCGCCGCTTTCGAGGATGACATCGGCTTCAACGGTAGGATTGCCGCGGGAATCAAGAACTTCGCGGGCAAGAATCAGTTCAATTTGAGTCATAGGAATCCTGCTCTCCCTGCCTGTAGATTCGCTGATGCGTGGCGGGAGCGGCTGCAAAACTAGCCATTATACGGGAGGTTCTGTCGTGAAGCTGTGACCGGCAACCAGCCTGCCGGATCACCGCTAGTTGACCCCGAAAAGTCATCGTATTTCCGGTTTCACGCCAGAAATTCGTTTGCGGCGCTGGCCGCGGTTGAGTATCCTCAAACGGGGCAGTTGAAATGCCCATTCAAGGCTGTTGCCGTCGCTACTGGCCTGCGCCGCGACCGCCTGACGGAGCTCAAACGACATGTGGAAGCGTAAGGAAGACGAGTACACACCAACACCCGAGCCAACTTCTCAAGGCTCCTCGATACCGGCCGCGCCCGCGCCGCCACGTCCGTCCGAACCATCGCGCAGCGCAGAGCCGCTGCGCACCGGCGTCGACGTAGCCACCATCGGAAAGTCGGTCGTGGTCAAGGGTGAGCTCTCGGGTAGTGAGGATTTGATCGTCGATGGCGAAGTAGAGGGCAGCATCTCACTGAAGGGTCAGACGTGTACGGTCGGCCCAAATGGACGCGTACGCGCCAACATCGAGGCCAGGAACGTTATCGTGCATGGCCGTGTCAACGGCGACATTCACGCTTCGGAGCGGGTAGAGCTCAGAAAGACGGCTTCCCTCGCCGGCGACATCGCTACCGCCAGGATCTCGATCGACGATGGCGCGTTCTTCAAGGGCGGCATTGATATTCAAAAGCCGGAGCCGGCTGCCAAGGCCGAATCTAAACCGACGCAAACCGCTGCGGCTGCCGCTCCTGCCCCCGTAGCGCCCGGGCCCATCCCTGGTCAAGGCTCGCTGCTCGAGCCGAAAAAGATGTAGCTTTCTCCGAGGGCGCATCTTCGGGTGCGCCCCTTACGATTTCACCTGCGGACGTTACCAACCGTTGCCGCTTCGGCACTCTCCTCAATACAATGGTGGCCTGTGGCTCCCGGCATCTTTCGGAAACTATTCGGTGGCTCTCGCGAGAGCGCTGACGAGGAATTTTCCTCGAAGCACAAAGTCAGCCGACGCTCGACGGGATTTAATGAGTTCATCCGCGCCATTTCGCGCGAGGATGGGCTTTCTGTACTTGATCTCGGCTCTACTTCACCAGCCAACATAACTTTCATGACGGGCCTCGGTCATCGCTTCCACCAGGAAGACGTGTTGCGGCTGGCGAACGATAAATCGCTGGTCGTTACGGATGCCGAGGGGGGCACTGCTCTGGATGTAGATCGCTACCTGCGCGACAATCTCTGCTTCGGTCGTCAGGAATTCGACGCTGTGATGTTCTGGGATCTGGCAGATTTTCTTCCGGAACCCCTGGTGAAGCCGCTCATCGAGCGCATCCACGGCGCGATGAAACCCGGCGGGATTCTGCTGGCGTTCTTTCACACGAAGGACGCTGGTCCGGAGGCTCCGTTTTACCGCTACAACATCGCCACACGCGACACGCTCGAACTGCAACAGGTTCGAGGCTTCAAGTTGCAACGCGTCTTCAATAACCGACACGTTGAGAATCTCTTCCATGACTACTCTTCGATAAAGTTCTTCCTGGGACGCGACAATATTCGGGAAGTACTGGTGACAAGGTAGCTGGGTAGCTGCTGTGCGTTCGCTAGCCGGCGCTTCTTCGTCTCAGGCGAAACGCTCAACATTACGCAAAGCGCCGCACCGGCGGCGATGCGCTTGTCAGGAGGCGCGTCGAGTCTTGCGTATCACCATAGGCATGACCCCGGGAAGACGCAGCAATTCAAACGCAACGGCTTGCGCTGATTTTGGCAGGGATAACAGGCTTCGGACTTTGGCGGCGGCAGCAAGCAAGGGCGAGAATTGCCTTACGTACGCGCTTCCATAATTCGAAACACAGGCAGCCAGGTCAGATTCGCCATGGACAAACTCCGCTAATGCTTCGGCTGCCGCCCGGCCACTCCGCAGAGCGATCGAGATTCCATCACCCGCAAAGGGATCGATGAAGGCAGCGGCGTCTCCTGCAAAAAGCCTGTTACCCGCGGTGGGCTCAGGCCTGCGGTAGACAAGGGGAGCGGTGCTTACGGGCTGGGCCACAGCTTCCCATTCAGCCGCACGCTCGGCCAATCGCGGGTGCAACTTGAAAACCTCGGCAAGCGATGCGGCGCGGTCGGAGCGCACCATGGCACAGGCGTTCACTATGCCATCCGATACAGGCTGAACTCCGCAATAACCGTGGTCGAAGAAGTAAAGATCGGTTGTGAAAGATGGATCAGCTTCGTGAAAGTGACCCTTCACTCCAATCCATTTCGGCCCGGCGGGCACCGAACGGTTGGACGTAAACAGCGACCATCGGCCTGCGGCGATGATCAACGCATTCGCTTCGTACTGGCCCTGTGAGGTTGTCAATCTGAACGGACCGTTGCCTGCGACAGCGGTTACTTCGCAAGCAGCCAATGCCTCAACGCCCTCAGCTTTGGCGGCTTCCCAAAGGACCGCGTCCAGGCGGTAGCGCGCGATGCTAAGCGCAGGGGGCGAAACCGGAGCCTGGATCATCCTGTTACCGTGATACAACCGCGTCTCGCGGATAGTGGGCGCCGATTTTATGAGTTCACGTCCAGTCGGCGAATCCCGAAGCAAGGACGACAGCACGTCCAGAGACTCCGCCGATATAAACTCGCCACACACCTTATGACGAGGAAAACTCTTCGCCTCTAACAAGAGTGTTCGTCCGCCATTACGAGCAAACGTGATGGCCGCGGACGCCCCGGCAGGACCACCGCCGACTACGGCAAGATCGAAGTGTGGATCAAACGCGAGCATAGGCTTGGCAAACCATCGGCGGTCAGACGCCCTTCCAGAGCAGCACACCCATGCGATACAGGTAATGCCTGGACATCTCCAAACGTACGCAGCGTAGATCCTTCAGAGTTTCTTCCATTTCTACGCATGTATAAGCCCGTCGGACGGAGGCTGGCGCATCGTGCCACGTGATACGACTGCGAAATAACGGCAGCCCCGCGTACACCAGGGCAAGATGCAAAGGGCTGCGGATCAAGTCGTTGATCAGCACCGCGTGGCGGCAAACCCGGACTGCCTCGCCCACGAATTGCCGTAACTGGTCCGCTTCAAAGTGATGAGCAAAGAGCGAGCAGCTTACGATGTCGAAGGCGCTGTCGCGGAACGGCAGTCGGAGAGCATCGCCGGAGACTCGCCGGCCGATTGCCGGCAAGTGGCTGGACATACGATCCAGCAACGTAACCGCGAGTTCGATTTCGTGCTTCGCCAGAATACGAGCAGCCCGAATCGGTAAATCGCCGGCTCCAGCTCCTACCTCCAGCAGTGAAAGGCGGATGATGCCCAACTTCCCCGCCACTCGGCGCACAAGAGTCGCGGTGGTTCTTGTGCCACCAAACCAATTATTGATGTGGCGAAGGTCAACCAGGCTGGCTGCGATCTCCGCTTCCGAACCCAGGTCGTCGTCTAAAAGCTCCGGAATCACTTTGCGGCGCATCGACATGGCTGGTTGTTCGATGGTATCAACAACCTTGGCGGTCGGACGGACTCAACTTGTGCAGAGATCATCGGCAGTAGGTTGCTCAGAGATGGTATCGCGAGTTTCACTTTTGGAATGGTGAGATTGGACGTTCATTGGCCACTCTGATGCGCAACCCCCGAACCAGCCCTGAACTTGCCCTGAATTAGCGGTGGAATGCATTCGAGAACTTTGGATGCTTAGTTGCTAAATGAGTAAATAGGTCGGTCCGGCGGAGTGCCGACCGGACGGGCAGGGCCGAACCAGGGGAACAGCGGTCTTGCTCGTGCGGCATGGCGTAACCAATGGGACTGTTTTTCTGCCGGACCGACGCCTACCTTCGCTTACTTCCGTAGCCGCATTGGCGTGTGGCCGTACTATTTCCTTCACGATAAAGTATGACGGACCAATAAGATACGTACGGCTGCACTAAAATCGCGCGGCTCGTTTTTCAAAAAAGCAACTGACCATTTCAGTAACTCGTCTAATCTGGAGGAAGATGAACTACCAGCAAAGAGGCTCCGGATTGGACAAACATCGCTTAGGACGCGCGTTAGCCACAGTCGTAATCGTTGCCTTTGCGGTCATGCCGTTGTGGGCGCAGGCGAACTCGGACGTCGATCCGATTGAGTTGGTCCGCCGTGCCGCCAAGAATGAGATCAGGGCGAACGACATCGAGCAGTACTACATGTTTAAGGACAACACTGACTACAAGGACCACTCCATCACCAAGGAGATCGTGCGCACCAAGCAAGGCGGCCTCTCGATAACTCTGTTGTTAAATGGCAAGCCGCTGACACCGGAGGAGCGTAAAAAGGAAGACGCCAAGCTGGAGAAGTTTGCCAATGACCCCGATGCACGGCGCAAGCGGCGCGAATCAAACAAAGCCGATGATCAGCGCGCCGAACTGATGCTGACCAGTCTGCCAGACGCTTTCCTGTACACGTATGTTGGAACCGATCGCGGCCCGAATGGCGAGCAACTAGTTCATTTGAAATTTAGGCCGAATCCGAAATTCGACCCTCCGAACCACGAGACCGCGGTCTACCAAGGCATGGAGGGCGACATGTTGATTGACCGCAATGCCATGCGCATCGCAAAGATCGACGGCACGCTCTTCAAAGATGTCGATTTCGGCTGGGGCATTCTCGGCAAACTGTATAAAGGTGGAAAATTCCGTATCGTGCAGCGCGATGTCGGCGGAGGACACTGGGAGGAAGTCGAAGAGACGCTGCAGTTCTATGGAAAGATCCTAATGGTCAAGTCGCTCACCATCTGGTCGACGGAAACTATGACCGACTTTCGGCCAATCTCTTCCAACCTGACCACGGCTCAGGCCCTTGACTTGCTCCATAAGAGCGCCGATGTGGTTGCCGAAAACAACGGCGGCGGCGTAAACGAGGCGCAAAATACGCGCAAGTAATATCCCTCGAACACAGAACTTGGCGCAGCTTCGGCTGCGCTTTTTGTTGGGTTCGTGTCAGCTCTCGATGGCTGCAACTGCGCTACAGTATTGAGTGAGGAACTGAATGAAACGAAATCACCTGGTCAGATGCTTCTTCGCCGGAGTATTTCTGGCCAACTCTGTGCCGCACTTCGTACATGGCGTTTCCGGCGATCCGTTTCCTACCCCGTTCGCCGATCCTCCAGGAAAGGGCCTATCATCGCCCACGGTGAACGTTGCCTGGGGATTGGGTAACCTGGCCGCGGGTTATGCACTAGCTCGCTCCGGAAAGGTTGGGCGTGGCGGTCACTCGGGCCGGATCGCCTTTTTGGCCGGTGCAGCTGCCATTAGCACTCTGTTGAGCGTGCATTTCACAAAGAAGGAGCGTGAACGCCTGCTCCACGCCGCTTAACAGTTTGTCGTCTGCTTGCGCACCGTCAGCTTCTCGATCAAGTGCTGCCGTAGTTCGTAGCCGCGTCCGGGCTTGTCGGAGATAGCGATCGTGCCTTGCGGCGAGACTTCGACTTCAGGCTCGATGATGTCTTCTTTCCAGTAACGTTTGGACGCGGACACATCGCCGGGCAGCTTGAAGTTTGGCAGGGTCGAAAGAGCCACATTGTGCGCGCGGCCGATGCCTGATTCCAGCATTCCGCCGCACCACACAGGGATGTTGAAACGTTTAGCGATGTCGTGAATCGCAATAGCGTTCGAGAAACCGCCGACGCGCCCAACCTTGATGTTGACAATGCGACAGGCGCCTAGTTCCAGGGCAGCTTCGGCATCACGGGGCGTGCGGATGGCTTCGTCGAGACAGAGCGCCGTCTGCAGCTTTTTCTGCAAATTGGCATGGAAGTAAAAGTCGTCGGCCCACAGCGGCTGCTCGATCATAAGCAACTTGAATCGGTCAAAATTCTTCAAGTGCTGCTCGTCCGCGAGCGTGTAGGCGGAGTTGGCATCGCAGCTCAGCAGAATGTCAGGCCAGCGCGCGCGAATCTTCTCCAGCACTTCGATATCCCAACCGGGCTTTACTTTGACCTTGATGCGCTGATAGCCGGCCGCCAGTTCGATCTCGATCTTTTCCAGAAGCTGCGCGTGCGAATCCTGGATGCCGATGCTCACACCGCAGGCAATTTCGCGACGGCCCCCGCCCAACAGTTTCCATAGAGGTATCTGCTTCTCCTGTGCTTCTGCGTCCCATGCCGCATTTTCGAGTGCGGCTTTCGCCATCGGATGCTCGCGAATGCGCGACAGAAGAGCCGGGACTTCCCTGCCCTCGCAAATCGTTTTGCCACAGATCAGCGGCGCCATGCAGCGGGTGATCACATCCCAGGCACCGTCGATGTACTCCTCGCTATAGAAGGGCCCCTCGCCGGCAACACACTCGCCCCAGCCTTCGAGGCCGTCACAGTGAAGGGTCAGTAGCATGACGCGGCGCGTGTACGTGCGCCCGAAACTGGTCTCGAAGAAATGGACCAGCGGCATCTGCAGCTCTCGGAGAGTGATGGCTTCGATCTTCATCGAGATACTCGGTTTTCAGCTTGCGTACGACCAATTCTCATCCCACCGCCCGAGAACGAACACGCCGTCCCCGTTGTCGCAGCGTCCGTAGCGCAGGCAGGTCAAGCCATCGGAGAATGCCTTCAAGAACTGCTGGCGGTTACGGAGTTGCAGCTCGGCGGCCTTCTGGCGAGTCTCAGGCCGCGCTTTCCAGTCGTAGATCTCCGCGGGAATATCGATGCAAAGTTCTTGTTTGAATGGTGCCAGTTGACCGTTCGACAACAATCCCGATACGCGCCGTGATTTCAGCCACCACTCCGCGACCAGGCGGTCTGTCGGCAAAAATCCCTGTAGCGGCGACGAGGTTACTCCGTACTGGTTGATGTTGTAGCGCCGCGCAATTGCTCCCAGCCGCTCCAGGTTCAAGTATGCGTTCTTGATCTCCAGCGGATCGAAGGTCCATTCCATCAGCTCATAGCCGAGGGCAATGGCATCTTCCCGCTGAAAGAGCTTGAGTCTGCGACCGAGGCCAGCGTTACGATACTCGTTCTTCACCGCGAGCATGTGCGAATGCAGGTAGACATGTCCGTTCCGCGTACCGGGAATCGAAAACGCAAAGCCGACCAGCGTCTCACCGTCCCAGGCGCCAATCACCTGGCCGCCGATTTTGGGTGCCAGCGAGAAAATCCGCAATGGCACCAGCTCGTTGTCGGCAAAGCCCCAGACCTCCTTTTGTAGCGCAACGCACGCGCGGAACTCCTCCACTTCGAGAAGATTTCGGAGCTGGATGGCGTCGTTCACGTTCTTTCCTGCTGTTTGGCTTCCTGCCACAGAGCCTCCATCTCTTCGAGCGACGCGTCCGCCGGTTTACGGCCCTGCTCACGCAGACGCTCCTCAAGATACTGAAAGCGGCCTCGGAACTTGCGGTTCGTTTTGCGCAGCGCCGACTCTGGGTCAAGCGAAAGATAACGCGCAATGTTCACCAGGACGAAGAACAGATCGCCGACCTCATCTTCCAGCCGCGCATGCAACTCAGGCGAAATCTTCACGCCGCGTGAGCCCGCCACGCCAGCCTTCGATTCCGGCTGCGGACCAGGCTCGGGATATTCGTCCAAGTTGTGTCGGAGTTCAACTGTCTCTTCGTCGAGTTTATCGAATAGACCCTCGATATTTGGCCAATCAAAGCCGACATGCGCCACACGGGAACTGATCTTGTAAGCCTCCAGCATCGCGGGCATGGCCGTGGACACGCCGGCAAGCACCGACTCAGGATGATCGGCCTTCTTGGTGTCCTCTCCCGATTCCTGCTGGCGCTTCTTCTTCTCCTCGGCTTTGAGTGCCTGCCAGTTGCGCAGGACTTCGCCAGGGGTGTCGGCCTTTACCTCGCCGAAAACGTGCGGATGCCGGTCAACAAGCTTGTTCGACAGGCGGTCGAGTACATCATCGATGGTGAAACGCTGCTGTTCCTGCGCCATCTCTGCGTAGAAGAGCACCTGCAGCAGTAAGTCGCCGAGTTCGCCAGTCAGTTCGTCCCAATCGCGCGCATCGATGGCTTCGATAACTTCGTAGGCTTCTTCCAACGTGTAGGGCTTGATGGTGTCGAAGTTCTGTTCGCGGTCCCAGGGGCAACCGCCGGGTGCGCGCAGTCGCGCCATGATGGAAACGGCGCGTTCAAATCGTTCTCCGGTAGTCGGCATCGAGACGATTGTAATCGCTGGAGGTCGCCCTTCGTAAAGGCGCGGTGGTCAGGAAGGTTCGGATTTCCAGGTAGAAAACGTCTGGCTCAGGAGCTTCGGATCGTCGGAGATCAAGCCGTCGACACCCCAACCGGCAAGTCGTAGCAGATCATCTTCACGATTGACAGTCCAGGTAAAGAGCCGCAACTTCCTCGCATTTACTTTTTCCACCAGCGCTTCGGAAACCAGCGCGTGATGGGGAATGAAGACCATTATCGGCAGCTGTTCCCAGCGAACGGCGGCATCCGGGTTATCGCAGATATAGCCCAGCGGCAGGGACGGGTCGAGCACATGCAAGCGCAGTAGAACGTCGGGCAGAAAGGAAGAGACGACGAAGCCGCGCAGCGGTCGGCAAGAGCGTACTGCCTCCACCAGGGCCTCTTCTTCGCCAGCAACCTTAACTTCGATATCCATCCACGCGGTCGTCTGGTAGCGGCCTAGTACGCCGTCAAGCGAGGCAAGGGTCAATCCACAACGGCGCTCCAGACTGGCGTGGTCACTGGTGGCGACTTCCCTCCCCTTGAATTCGGCATCATGGCAACAGATGGACCGGCGATCGCGAGTGTAACGCACATCGAACTCAAAGCCGTCGCAGCCGTGGGCCAGGGCGTAGTCGAAGGCGTCAAGAGTGTTTTCAAAGGGAAGGTGCGGCTTGCGCCATCGCACTCCCAGTAGCGGCAGTGGACGAACGCCCCGATGGCCGAGCAGAAGCGGGCGTGACTTTTGCAGATTCACAGCAATAACAGTGAGGCGGCCGCTCTCCGCGTTTCGCCAGACGTCGACGCACCCGGTAAAACAGGGCGAAGCGCTGGAGGCGGAATTCTCAATCCAAATCGAAATCGCGCAGCGGCTTGCCAGTATCCGGCGTTTCCTTGGCGCGCTTCAGCGCTTCCTGGAACTTTTTCTCAAGCAGATCACCCTGGTGCTTCTGCGCTTCAACAGACTGGCGAAACAGTGATTCCTTACGGTTGTCCTGATCTTTCATCGCGCGCGCCGCAGCCTCCAGATCCTCGAAGGTCTTGGGGACGGCCTTAGGCGTGTGAGCGATGACAGCTTTGACTTCCGGATCGATCTTCAGGCTGGCGCCGCAGCACGGGCAAGCGACCTCAAACGGTGCGGAGTGTTTAGACATGGTCCGAATCTTATCCCAGTTGCGGGAAGGCGTGCTAGCGGAGTGGAAATGATGTCGGGACGGAGATTTTTCGCGATGAAAGTGCGCCAGCGTCCAGGATGACAAAATCTGGAGAATTGATCCAGCGCAGCTACAGACTGTGCCTTTATATCGCGGCCAGTTTACTTCACTTCAACCGGCTCTTCTTTCACCTTGTGCCGGCTCTGCTGGAGCCGTTCTTTTTCCACGACGTAGTTGCCCAGGAAGAGCATGTCCATCTCGCTGCGGAAGAAGGTGCTGAAAGCGTTGGCGGGCGTGGTAACGATCGGTTCGCCTTTCAGATTGAACGACGTATTCAAAATCGCAGGGATCCCAGTGGCTTGCGCGAAGCGCGAGATCAAACTGTGATAGCGTGGGTTGGCTTCCTTAAACACGGTCTGCAACCGGCCCGTACCATCCACGTGGGTGATCGCAGGCAGAGCCGAGTGCTTCGACGGCCGCACCGGAACTACGTACAACATATAGCGCGCCGGATATTGTTCGGTCGCGTCCGGCAGTTCGAAGAACTCTTCGGCCCGCTCGCCCAGCACCGACGGCGCAAACGGCCGGTATGGCTCGCGGAACTTGATCTTGGTGTTCACAATGTCTTTCATGTTGGGATTGCGCGCATCGGCGATGATGCTGCGATTTCCCAGCGCTCGTGGTCCCCACTCGAAGCGTCCCTGATACCAGCCAATCACGTTTCCCTGCTGCAGTCGTTCTACCGCCATGTCCAGCAGCCGGTCATCGTTCTCAATCCGCTGATAGGGGATGCCGTTGTCTTCCAGGAATTGCTGCGTCTCGGCGTCTGAATAGGCTTTGCCCCAGTAGGCATGATCCATGCGGAAGCGTCGCTTGTTGCCCAGCAGCATGTTGTCGGCCCACAAGGCCGCGCCCAACGCGCCGCCGCCATCGCCCGCCGCCGGCTGGATGAACACATCGTCAAACGGCGTTTCGCGCAGGATGCGGTAGTTGGCCACCGAGTTCAATCCAACGCCTCCGGCGATGCACAGCTTGCTCATACCAGTTTCTTTGTGCAGCTGGCGTGCCATGCAGATCAGCACCTCTTCGGTCACCTGCTGAATGCTGGCGGCGATATCGGCGTAGTGCTGGTTCATCTTGCAGAGTTCGTTGAAGTTCGACGGCGCCTCGCCAAAATAGGCCGGGAAGCCCGAGTCGGCCGTGAAGAACAGCATCTTCGGCGGTCGTGGCGCACCAAACAACTCCACGAACTTCTTATTGAACGTCTTCGTCGTCGAGTACTGATACGAGAAGTAGTCCATGTCGAGCGAGAATGAGCCGTCGGCCTCCTGCCGGATCAGCTTCCATACTTTGTCGACGTAGCGGGGCTGGCCGTAGGGCGCCATGCCCATCACTTTGTACTCGCCTTCGTTGACTTCGAAGCCCAAAAAGGCTGTGAACGCGGAATACAGCAGACCCAGCGAGTGCGGGAACATCATCTGCTTCTTGATGTCGACCTGGTTGCCCTTGCCTACGCCCCAGGTGCCCGTCACCCACTCGCCCACACCGTCGACAGTCATGACGGCCGCTTCTTCAAACGGCGAGCATAGGAACGCGCTGGCCGCATGCGACATATGGTGCTCGGCGTACAGTATTTTTTCCGTTGGGATACCCAACTCTGCGGAGATCTTCGAGCCTACCCACAATTTGTCGATCATCCAGGTGATCATCGACTCGCGAAATACCTTGTACGACTGCGGATACGTCTGCAGCACGCTCATCAGGATTCGATCGAACTTGCGGAAGGGTTTCTCGTAGAAGACCGCATAGTCCAGATCGCCGGCCTTGATGCCGGCAGCCTCCAGGCAAAACTCGATTGCCAGCTTGGGCCAGCCAAAGTCATGTTTGATACGGCTGAAACGTTCTTCCTCGGCGGCGGCGATGAGTTGGCCATCCTGGAGCAGGGCGGCAGCGGCATCGTGGTAGTAACAGGAAATCCCCAGGATATTCATGTCAGCCTTGGCGGCGCGCCTCGTCCAATGTGTTGGGCAGGGCCGGATGATCGAACCACCGATCAGGCCGTTTCTTGGTGTGCATCGAGTCAGAAAACAACCGCACCATGAGTCCGAAGGGCAAGACCAGCAGCGAGTAGATTATGGTTAGCAGGATGCGCGCCTGGAAGTTTCCAATCGCGTGTCCCACCTTCTTCCATCCTGCGGATATCCTCGCCCTGAGCGAAGCGGGCAAGCAGAACCATACAGCCACGGCGGCAGCGATCACTGCTACCACAGTCCGCCAATGTTCTCTTACGAAGTGTGCTGGGGCCATCATCACCGGTTTCCTTTAGAAGAACGAGTAGATGAACGGCGCGATGGCGGAGCTTTGTGCCAGGATCAGCAGCACGGCAAAAATCGCCAGCGTGATCAGGATGGGCGTCAGCCACCAGCGCTTGTTGCTCCAGAAGAAGGAAAACAACTGTCCTGCTGTTCCCACACGCTGACCTGTCGTTCTGAAGAAGCCCATATGTTTCTCCTCAAGCTGGCCCAGACTACTGAAGGATTTGTATCGGGACGGAGGCCGTTGGCTGATTTTACCCCACATTGTAGTGGATATTGAACTCCGGAGCAGTTACGAGGGGCAATTTCCGTTTCACAAGCAGGCACCCTTGGCCGTTTTCTGCCGAGCGAGTTGAGCGGGCCCGGCACGCCCCGATTCTGCGGTCTCCAAAAACGAGTTCGGCGTTTAGCGGCAGTTGTTAGAATTCCGCGACGATCCTTAAAAATAGCGATAGAGAAAAACATTGGCGGCGCGACTCTGATGAGGAATCAGAGTCAACACGAGCACACAGGCCATAGCCCACATTGGCGCAAGCCATATCCAGCGCTCACCTAGCGCGATCGCCAGAACTTCCGAACTCTTGGCCGGTTCAGCTGCCACCCGGCCAGCAAATTCCTCCAGGATTTCGAGAAGGTAGAGCGTCAGCGCATACGCGGCGGCGATCACAGCTACCAGCAGGTAAAGACTTTTCGAGAGCGCGAGGGAGGCATAGCTGGCAGGCGACAGCAACGCCTGAAACATCTTCTCAGCGTCACCGAGCGAGTTCGCACGAAAGAAAATCCAGCCCAGGTTGACGAACGACATAGTAACCACCCAGGAGAACAGCGCCCACAGCTTGGCGGTGGGCTCCCAGTTAAAGCGCCGCTCAACCTGCTGAACCTGGCGATGCAGGATCAACAGCATGCCGTGATAGCAACCGAAGAGGACGAACAAGATCGTCGCTTTATGCCACAACCCGAAGAGGACCATGGAGATCAAGAGGCAGAACTTACGCCACGCATCTTCGCGCCACAGCATAGCCAGCGGCATGAATACGTAATCGCGAATCCAGAAGGAGAGCGACATGTGCCAGCGCGTCCAGAAGATTGATGGCGTGTCGGAAGCGAAAGGCCTCGCGAAGTTCTCGGGCACTTCGAAGCCCAGCATCCGTGCCGCGCCGATGGCAATATGTGAGTAGCCGGCGAAGTCGAAGAAAATCTGCAGGCCATAGCCGAAGGCAAGAAGCCAGACATCGGAGCCACTCCAGCCGGTCATCTGATCGAACGCCGCATTGATTCCCTGCCCCGAGAAGATACCTTTCCCCAACAGCTGCGCGATCTGCATCATGAGGACGCCTGTAGCAATGCGACATACGCCGCGCCCAAAGTCTTCGCGAGATGGACGCTTGTCACTTCGAAATTGGGGCAGCATGTCGGGCATGCGGCAGATCGGCCCCGACACGGCTACGGGGAAGAATGTCATGTAGAGCGCGAACTCGAGGAAGCTGGGGTCGAGTTCCTCCCCGCGATAGAGGTCGAGCAGATAGCTCATCGCCTGGAAGGTCCAGAACGAAATACCGAGCGGTAAAGCAATGTGCGAGAACCGCTGCAGCGACTGCAGTGGAACCGAAACCGTAACACCGGGAAGATACTTAAAAAAACCTAGCAGACCGATGTTGAAAGCAATGCCGGCCCAGACTACCCGCAGCGAACCTTCGCGACGCATCCATTGACCCAGCAGAAAATTCATTGCGGTCGACGCCAGAAGCACGACCACAAACCACGGCCCCCAGGTGAGGTAGAGCGCGTAGCTGATGGCCAGCAATACGCTCTGACGTACGCCGTGCGAGCGCGACCGGCTTAGCACCAGCAGCGACAACAACAACCCGATTGCGTACAGCAACGCGCGAGTTTGCATGTTGTTGTCCATCCTTAGGGTTGTGTCGGCGAATTGCCGCCGGCAACTTCTCGAGAGGAACCGCTCGGTCCTTCGCTGTGCTTATCAACCGGCGACGCCGTCAGACTCTTGATAAGAATTTTCGCGGCGATCTCGTCGCCCGCCGAGTTGTAATGCGTGTCTCCGAAGATGAAGTCGTTCAGGTACCAGCACCCCGGCTGAGCGGACGAGCAAGCGTCCTTCAGGGCGAAGAACGCAGGAAACATGTCGATGAACCGTTTGCAGCGTCCTTCACACCACTGCTGCCAGATTTGCACCTGCCGCGAATCCGCTCGGTCGTGTGCCAATTGAGCCGGCCACGGATAGACCGCCACGCTCAGCGGGATGTTGCGCTGATGCAGCTCCTCGTAGAGCTTGTCCATCTTGGCTTTCGCGCGCGCGATGCCGCCCTCAACGCCGAGCGGCGCATATCCGATTTCGTACGGCGCGCTATCCGACACGGGACGATAAGTCCAAGCCGAACGCTCCAGGTCGAATTCATTCCCGCCGTGACCAAGGTCAAGATGATACCAGCCAAGCCCCACCAGCCCTTTTTCGACAAACTGAAACACATCGTTGGTAAGGAGCAGGTTGTTGTTGATCCATAGCCGCGCATCGGAGTATGCGTTGCTCTTTGCAACTTTGGCCTGTGCGGTCTTCACTGCGCCGGTCGTTCCGTCATCGTGAAAAAACGCAGCTTCATCCTGGATGTCCGAAATATCCAGGAAGACGATGACTTCGTCGAAGTCGATGCCCTCGTTCGTCACCATTCGTTCGGTGTTCAGGTAGTTGGACGGCGAATAGCCTTCGACTGACGAGTTCAGGAAGTCGTACTGAGGAAAGTGATCTGCCAGGCGGCCAACAAAGCTGTCGTGCCAGTCGGTCATGCCTTCGGAGGCGGAATCACCGAGAACGAGGACCCGCGGCCGCTGCTCGGTGGCCGAGATGGTGCGAATCTCGGCATCGCGAAATCCGAGGCTGTTGGTCTTAAACTCGTAGGACGCTCCCAGCCAAGGCCGCACGCAAGAACAGTTTGGGAGAAATGCGAACGAACGCATCGGATCGCGGCTGAAGCAAAGGCCATGGGCACCGCCGGAAACCGCTGAGCCTAGCACTACCTTGCTGTAGGCGTAGTCGATGCCGACAAATACCGCAACGCTGACAACCAATGATGTGAGGACCAGGACCACCTTGATCCGAAGCGTGCGCTTGGGATCGGCCAGCGCCGTCTTGTTGGGCGATGAGTCCAGTGTTTGACGGGTGGCAAGGGCCATAGATCGCCAACTGCAAGAGGCCAGGACGCTGTTAACGGTGAAGACGTATTACGCCTTTACCCTGACCGACGGCGAGGCCCACATCCGAACAGTCCGCTGCAAACGAAAAGTGCGAATCGCAAACAACTTTCGCATGTTTGAATCCTAGTTCGCAACAGCAATGTAAGACAAAGAAGCACGAACAGGAAACCACACCGCAATTGTGAAGAGCTTCTTCAGCGCAGCTCCTCCATACAAGCCTCCAGCGCCTCACGCGATGGACGGGTGACGCTGTCCGGCAAGCTAGCCAGCGCCTGGTCGGTCATGTTGAGCATCTCGATGAAGTTCGGAGACTTGGTGTCGAGGTAAAGCACGCCGGTCAGAACCTCGTCCGCCTTCGTCGATTCCATGATGCGCTTGATGGCCTCGGTTTTGTCGTTCGGATCGTAGTCCTTCTCCAGCTTGTGCAACCGCAGAGTCGAGCCATCATGCATGGTGACATTGGTCGTGGTGCCCGGATCGTAGTCGACGTCGATCTCCTTAAAGTGGGGGACGAAATTCAGGTCGTGGACGGGCTCTTCGTGGTCGATCATAAACTTGTACGACTTGGTCGATCCCTCGTGGTCGTTGAAGGTCACGCAAGGCGAGATGACATCGAGCATGACCGTGCCGCGATGCGACAGGGCTGCCTTCAGCATGGTTTGCAGCTGCTTCTTGTCGCCCGAGAACGAGCGCCCAACGAAAGTCGCGCCCATCATGATGGCCAGTGCGCACGTATCGATCGGCGGCAAATCATTGATCACGCCGGTCTTCAGCTTGGAGCCGATATCGGCTGTCGCGGAGAATTGGCCTTTGGTCAGGCCGTAGACTCCGTTGTCTTCGATGATGTAGATCATCGGCAGATTGCGGCGCATGAGGTGGATGAACTGACCGATTCCAATTGATGCCGAATCGCCATCGCCGCTGACGCCCAGCGCTACCATCTTCGCGTTCGCCAGCACGGCGCCGGTGGTGACCGACGGCATGCGGCCGTGCACGGAGTTAAAGCTGTGCGAGCGGCTCATGAAGTAAGCCGGGCTCTTCGATGAGCAGCCGATGCCTGACATCTTGATAACGCGCTCGGGCTCGATGCCCATCTCATAGAACGCGTCGATGATGCGCTCGGAAATTGCATTGTGGCCGCAGCCG
This sequence comes from uncultured Solirubrobacteraceae bacterium, assembly GCA_963787115.1. Classification (GTDB taxonomy): domain Bacteria; phylum Actinomycetota; class Thermoleophilia; order Solirubrobacterales; family Solirubrobacteraceae; genus Palsa-744. The sequence goes on along the minus strand of CAWBBS010000014.1, from coordinate 365,663 downwards.
GCGCAAAGCGTGGTCTTGCCTCCACGATAGTCCAGAACAGTCAGTCCTACGCGGTTCGTCTTTGGAGCGGGCGGCGGCGCAGTTGTAGTCGCCATTATTTGCCTTCCTGGGAAATGATCTCGTCGGTGATAGAGCGGGCGTCGATCGGCAGCCCGTTGTAGTGACGCACGCTGCGCAGCTTCACGATTTCCGGCACAGCCACGTCCAGCTTCAGTAGTTCGTGCATCTGCCCGTCGCGGTTCTGATCGACGACGTAGACGCGCTTGTGCGCCGCGATGAAGTCGTGCGTCTCGCGCGTAAACGGATACGCTCGCAGCCGCAGATAATCGGCTTTCACGCCGTATTCGTTCTGAAGCTGGTCCAGGGTTTCGACCAGCGCGTGGTGCGAGGTGCCGTAGGCGATTATGCCGATATCGTTGCCCTCGTTGCGAACCGCTTCCGGACGCGGAACCAGAGTGCGCGCGGTTTCGAATTTCCGCGCCAGCCGGTCCATGTTGTTGGCGTAGTCGTCAGGACGCTCGCTGTACTGCCCTTTCTCGTTGTGACCGCTGCCGCGGGCAAACCATGCCGCGCTGGGATGATCCGTGCCAGGCAGCGTGCGGTAGGTGATGGCGTCTCCGTCCACGTCCTTGTAGCGCGCGAAGCCTCCAGCCGCAGCTACCTGCTCGGCCGTCAGGACCTTGCCGCGGTTCATCGGCTTTTCGGGATACTTAAATGGCTCGGACATCCAGTTGTTCATGCCGAGGTCGAGGTCCGACAAAACGAACACGGGACTCTGGAGCTCCTCGGCCAAGTCGAAGGCATCGCTGGCCATCGAGAAGCACTCTGCTGGAGAACTCGGCAGCAACATGGGGTGCTTGGTGTCACCGTGCGAGAGTCTGGCCACAAAGCTGATATCGCCCTGTGCGGTTCGCGTCGGAAGTCCGGTCGAAGGACCAACGCGCTGGACGTCCCAGATCACGCCCGGCAATTCGACGTAATAGCCCAAGCCTGCAAACTCCGCCATGAGGGAAATCCCCGGACCCGCGGTTGCTGTCATGGAGCGCGCGCCCGCCCACCCTGCTCCGAGAACCATGCCGATCGCAGCTAGCTCATCCTCGGCCTGAACAATGGCAAAAGTGGCTTTGCCATCAGAGTCAACGCGGTATTCCTTCATGTAGTCGATTAGGCTTTCGACCAGCGAGGACGAGGGAGTGATGGGATACCAGGTGACAACCGTGACCCCGGCAAACATCGACCCCATCGCGGCGGCGGAGTTGCCGTCGACGATGATCTTGCCCGCCGTCTGGTTCATGCGTTCAATCTTGAAGGGATCGGCCTTCGGCAACGAGGACGCGGCGTATTCGTAGCCAGCCTTGGCGGCGTTCCAGTTCAGTTCTGCTGCCTTGACCTTCTTGGCGAATTGCTTGCGCAGCGCGTTTTCGACCTCGGCCATGTCGAGGCTTAGCAACTGCGCCACGACGCCGACGTACACCATGTTCTTAACCAGCTTGCGAAGCTTCGACTCAGGACAAACGGCGGCCGTAATCTTGTCGTAAGGCACCGCGTAGAAGGTGAGGTCGGAGCGCAATCCGTTCAGCTTCAGTGGCTCGTCGTAGAGCGCCACAGCCCCGGGAGCCAGCGACATGACGTCTTCCTTCGCCGTCTCGGGATTCATGGCGATGAGGAAGTCGATCTCCTTTTTGCGCGCGACGTAACCCTGCTTACTGGCGCGGATGGTGTACCAGGTCGGCAAGCCGGCGATGTTCGAGGGGAACATATTCTTTCCGGAGACCGGAACGCCCATTTGAAAAACGGTGCGCAAGAGAATCGTGTTAGCGCTCTGGGAGCCGGAGCCGTTGACGGTGGCAACCTGGATGCTGAAATCGTTGACGACAGGCTCGCGCACGGAGCCGTTTTGAGCCCCGCGCACGGCAAATTCAGTTGTGGCCATCAATACCCCTTACTAGGTGGATGAAGACGGAGAGGTTAACGTTTCATTATAGGGGAGACGGCCTTGCAGCGGGCAACGGCCCGCAGCGGAGTGACGATAGTGTCACTAATCGGCGTGAAAACAAGGGTGAACGGGTGATCCCTAGTGCCGCAGCAGCTTTTTCTGGAAGGCGAGCTTGCTGGACCCGGTATGCAGATTGATCCAGATTACGCCGAATCTCTTCGTGACATCGGCGTCGGCTGCTCCGCCGGGGTCGATCGTCTGCCCCGGCAGCGGCAGAAATTCAGGGGAGAAAATAAGGCCGCTCTCCCCGACAAGCTTCCAGCTACCATGCGCTCGACGCACTTGTTCATTTGCGGCGATCTCTTCCTGAAAGGTTTGATCGGACTGAAGCGTCAGCGAGGAGGCCACATCATGATTGCGAAGAATGTATGTTCCAGGAATATCGCTTGGACGTACGTCGTCGCTGCCCCAATACCACAGGAGGAAGAACATGAACGGTCCGCCAACGGCCAAGCTTATCGCAGTGCAGCGAATCACAAGGCGCATTTGCCCTGTCCCCCTGGAAGATTATGCCGGTGCCTCGACGACCTCAAAGTACTGCGCCATGTTGCGGAACTTGTTGTAACGCGCATCCAGCAACTCACGAGGCGACATCTTCTCCAACTCCGACAAGTGCTTCTCCAGCACGTCTCCCAGCGTCTTCGCTATGGCGTCGTGATCATGGTGCGCACCACCGTGCGGCTCCGGAATTACCTCATCACAGATCCCAAGTTCCAGATTGTCCTTCGCGGTAATTCGCAAAGCCTGCGCGGCAACGTCCTTCTTCGCCGAATCGCGCCACATAATTGACGCGCAACCCTCAGGAGAGATTACCGAGTAAATACTGTTCTCCAGCATCAGAACACGATCAGCAACAGCGATCGCCAGGGCGCCGCCGCTGCCACCTTCGCCGGTAATTACGGCGATGAAGGGGACCGCCAGACGAGCCATTTCGCGGAGGTTGTGCGCAATCGCTTCTGCCTGGCCGCGCTCCTCGGCGCCCAGACCGGGATATGCGCCCACTACATCGACCAGCGAAATCACCGGCCTCTTCCACTTCTCGGCGAACTTCATCGCCCGCAGAGCTTTGCGGTAGCCCTCGGGATTCGGCTGGCCGAAGTTGCGGTGGAGTCTTTGTTTGGTATCGCGGCCTTTCTGCGTGCCCAGCACCAGTACTTCCCTGCCGCGAAATCGCGCCATACCGCAGATCATGGCGGCGTCATCGCCGAAACCGCGATCCCCGTGAATTTCGCTGAAGTCGGAGAACATGCGCTCGATGTAATCGAGGGGATATGGGCGATTGGCGTGACGCGCGAGTTCCGTGCGCTCCCAGGCAGTCAGTTGGCCCGACATCTGGCGGCGCAGCGCTTCCACGCGTTCGTGCAGCCCCTGCAATTGCTTTTGCGCTTCCTGATTGCTCCCGGCAGCGCCCTGTAGTTGCGCGATCTGCGTCTCGATCTTCTGTAACTCGTCTTGTGCTTTGCTGACAGCTTCCATATGGGGGTCGTTTCGCCGGTTAGCAGCCCAGAACATCGCTTCGGCCGCGTATATCCAGAAGTCCAGTGCGGACAGCAATCCAGCCTGTTTTGGCGTTAGTTCTGGTTCGTCGGCCACAGTGATTTGAAGGGCCCGAGCTTAGTCAAGGAGGCGAACGCTGCCGCGTCCGCACAGATCTTCTACACGATTAATAAACGCCCGGTCCGGCAAGACATTATAGCCTTCCGCCTCCATCACCACCGTAAAGTCGCCCTTACGTTCCAGATCAAAGAGCACGCGCGCCTCGCCTTTACGCTCGGAACAGATGGTATGCAGCGCGTCGATGGTCTCGGCGGACGCCGTCTCCAGCGAGACCTTAATGCGCAGGTGGCTGGGCAGCCTGGGCTTGGCTTCTTCCAGCGGCGTGATGTCGTCGACCATCAATTTTGGATTCGAACCTTCCTCGACGCGCACGCCGCCTTTCACCAGAACCGGCACGGTGAGCTTGAGCTTTTCGGAGAGTCGCTTGTAGGCGTCAGCGAAGCAAAGCATGTCGACGGAGCCGTTCATGTCCTCGATTTGTCCCTGCGCGTACAGATCGCCGCGCTTCGACTTGGCAACGCGAATTCCCTTCAGCACGCCGCCGATCGTCACCTCGCCTCGTCCGGTTGAGGCCTTGAGTTCGCAGACCTGCGTGGTGGTCATCGCGTGGAAGTCGAGCAACTTCTCCTGATATTTCTCCAGCGGATGTCCGGTAATGAAGAATCCAAGAATCTCTTTCTCGTAGCCCAGACGCGTGTGCTCATCCCAGTCAGGAAGGTTGGGCAACGGCTTCTCAGTCGCGTGGTTCTGCTCTGCCTCCTGGAAGACTCCGAACAGCCCATGCTGGCCGAGAGCGGCATCGCGCTGTGCCTTCTGGGCATTTTCCATCGCGCTGTCGATCACGGCCATCAATTGCGCACGACGTCCCAACGCATCCATCGCCCCGCTTTTGATGAGCGACTCGATCACCCGCTTGTTAAGCAGGTGCAGGTCTACGTTCTCGCAGAACTGGTAGACAGAGCGTAACGCTCCCTTCTCCTTGCGCGCCTTCACGATCGACTCAATGGCGTTGTGCCCGACATTTTTTACAGCAGCCAGACCGAAGCGGATAGCATCGCCATGAGGTGTGAAGTACGCGTCGCTGACATTGATGTCAGGCGGTTCCACGGGAATGCCCATTTCGCGACACTCGTTGATGTACTTCACCACGTCGTCGGTCGAGCCTGAGACCGACGTCAGCAGCGCGGCCATGAACTCCACCGGGTAGTGCGTCTTCAGATAAGCGGTGTGATAAGCAAGCAGCGCGTAGGCCGCCGAGTGCGACTTGTTGAAGCCGTATCCTGCGAATTGCTCCATCAAGTCGAAGATTTTCTCGACTTTCTTCGGTGGGAACTTGCGCTCGGCCGCGCCCTCAATGAAGCGCTGGCGCTGCCTGGCCATGGCCTCAGGATCTTTCTTACCCATCGCCCGGCGCAGCAGGTCGGCATCGCCCAGCGAGTAACCCGCAAGCCGGTTGGCGATCTGCATCACCTGCTCCTGGTAGACGATGACGCCCAGCGTCTCCTTCAGCACCGTCTCCAGTTCGGGTAGCTCGTATTCGACTTTCTTGCGGCCCCATTTACGCTCGATAAAGTCTTCGATCATGCCGCCCTGGATCGGGCCTGGCCGGTAAAGCGCGTTGAGAGCGGTCAGGTCTTCGACCGCCGTCGGCTTATAGCGGCGAAGCACGTCGCGCATGCCGTGCGATTCAAACTGGAAAACGCCGCTGGTGAGTCCGGTGTGAAAGACCTTCTCGTACGTAACCTGGTCGTCAAGCGCCAGCGTTTGCAGGTCGAGCTTCTCGCCGCGCGTCTGCTGGATCAGCTTGAGGGCATCGTCGATGATCGTCAGCGTGGTAAGCCCGAGGAAGTCCATCTTCAGCAGGCCCAGCTTCTCGACCGCCTTCATGTCGTAGGCGGTGACGATTTCCTCGTTCTTGGTGCGATGCAGCGGCACCAGGTCCGTCAGCGGCAAGGGCGCAATCACCACGCCAGCCGCGTGCACGCCCGAATTCCGGACTAGCCCTTCGAGCTTCTTGGCTGTATCGATCAGGTCCCGGGTCTGCTGCTCGGTTTCGTAGGCGGTCGAGAGGGCCGGCGAATCTTTCAGCGCTCCATCAATGGTGATATTCAGCGTCGGCGGCACCATCTTCACGATCCGATCGACGTCGGCGTAGGGAATGTCCATCGCGCGGCCGGAGTCCTTCATCGCGGCCTTGGCGGCCATGGTGCCAAAGGTGATGATTTGCGCGACTTGGTCGCGTCCATATTTCTCGGTGACGTATTGGATGACTTCGCCGCGGCGATTCATGCAGAAGTCGATATCGATATCGGGCATGCTGATGCGCTCGGGATTCAGGAAGCGCTCGAACAGCAACTCATTCTGCAAGGGATCAATGTCCGTGATGGACAGAGCGTAAGCGACGAGCGAGCCTGCGGCCGAACCGCGACCGGGGCCGACGGGAATGTTGTGCTCTTTGGCGTAGCGGATGAAGTCCCAGACGATGAGGAAATAGCCGGGAAATTGCATCTGCCGGATGATATCGATCTCGCGAGCCAGCCGCTTCTCGTAGTCTTCGATCGAGTGCTTCAGCCTGCCCTTAGCCTGCAACTCGCGCAGGATGTTTAAGCGCTTGGCAAAGCCCTCGCGGGCGACGAATTCGAAGTAGTCAGGCAGGTTGTAGCCCTCGGGCACCTCGAACTTCGGGAACGGGTCTTTGACCTTCTCCAGACGAACATTGCAGCGCTCCGCAATCTCCATGGTGCGCGCCAGCACGCGCTCATAGCCGGAGAAGACCTTGGCCATTTCAGCGGGACTTTTTACGAAGAACTGGTTGCCGGTGAACTTCAGACGGTTGGTGTCATTGATCGACTTGCCCGTCTGGATGCAGACCATCACGTCCTGCGCGTGGGAATCTTCCTCGCACAGGTAGTGACTGTCGTTGGTCGCGACCAGCGGCATACCGAGCTCCTGCTCCAGTTTCAGCAGGTTCGACTGGATCTTCTTTTCTTCCTCCAGACCCTGGTCCTGAATTTCGAGATAGAAATTGCCTTTGCCGAAGATGTCGTTGAAGCTGGCAGCGGCGGCGCGCGCGGCCTCGTACTTCCCTTCCGTCAGACGCTCGGCGACTTCGCCTTTCAAGCATGCCGACAGGCCGATCAGTCCTTGCGAATGTTCAGCCAGAAACTTCTTGCTGACGCGCGGCTTGTAGTAGAAGCCATGCAGCGAGGCCTCGGAGACGATCTTCACGAGGTTGCGGTAGCCCTGGTCGTTCTCCGCCAGCACGATGAGATGGTTGTAGCTGTCGCCTTCCGGTGAAGCTCGATGGTCTTCCTTCTTGCAAATGTAGAGCTCGCAACCGAGTATCGGCTTCACGCCCGCTTCTTTGGCGGCGTTCATGAACGACACCGCGCCGAAGATGTTGCCGTGATCGGTCATGGCGACCGCAGGCATCTTCAGTTCTTTGACGCGTCCGACCAGGCGCTCGATCTCGCAAGCGCCGTCGAGCATGGAGAAATCAGTGTGCAGATGGAGATGTACGAATTCAGGTTGCGCCATGTGAGTTAAGGAAGCCTTGCCCCTATTCTATTCGTTTAGCGCCGAGTCCGATTTGTGGAAAACACGGCTGAAACCGACTTGAGTTACATTGCTGTGGACTGAACTCCAATGGAACATTGGCTTCTATTAGCGTTTGCCGGTATTGTGGCCGGAGCCATTGCTGCCATCTCAGGTTTCGGTATCGGCAGCATTCTGACGCCTTTGTTCGCTGCAGGGCTCGGCACTAAGCTTGCCGTGGCTCTCGTATCCATCCCCCACCTCATCGGAACATCGCTGCGCTTCGCGGTGATTCGACAACATGTGAACCGACATGTGCTGTGGACGTTCGGCATCACCGGCGCGATTGGGGGCCTGCTTGGCGCGCTGCTGCACATCTGGCTGCGCAGTGTGCTGCTGGGCTACGTGCTCGGTGTACTGCTTGTCTTTGCCGGGATCATGGGCATCACAGGCCTGGCCGCGCGTATGCGCTTCGGCCGGGGCGGAGGGTGGGTTGCCGGTGCGCTCTCCGGAATGTTCGGCGGCCTTGTCGGCAACCAGGGTGGAATCCGCTCCGCTGCTCTGCTCGGCTTCAACCTGCAACGCGACGAATTTGTCGCGACCGCGACGGCAATTGCCCTGCTGGTCGATGGCTTTCGTATGCCTGTCTACGCGGTGCTGCAATATCGGCCGGTATTCCAGCAGTGGCCATTGGTTACGATCGCAACGGCAGGAGTCGTGGCCGGGACACTCTCGGGCCAATGGATGCTGAGCCGTATCCCGCAGGATGTTTTTCGCATGATCGTTGCCTGCGTCATTTTGGCGCTGGGCATCTGGATGCTGACGAATCCGGGAGCGTGAGGTAGCGATGTCGGACTGCAACAGCTGTTCTATGCGCGGCGTTACGGCATGCTATGTTGGTCCGCGCTGTCCTTCAGGCGGTCCACCAGGTGAGAGCAATTGTCCGCCGGTGATGGCCTGTCCGGGCGGCGTCTGGCGCGGCATAGAAGCCTGTACAAGCGAGCGATTATGGGAGCGATAGGCGTACAGCACGGCAAGTAAAGGAGCGGCCAGGAGCAATCCCCAGAACCCGAAGATAAAACTGAGGAGGATGGGCACAATCAGAGAGGCCCAGATCGGCACGCGTGCAGTCCGCCGCATGATCAACGGCTGCAGCAGAAGCCCGTCGACCACGACGACGATGCCATACAGGATGAGAACGTAAAGAAGGCCCTCGAAGCCATCATTGAACAGGGCCGCGATCGCTGGTCCAAAAAATGCAAGTACCGGTCCGAAGTGTGGAATAAATTGCAGCCCAGCCGCAAGCACCGCCCAGAAGAGCGCGAATGGCACATGAAGGAACCACAGTCCCGCCCACCACAACAAGCCGATGGCCAGCGAGTTGTAACACTGCGCGATAAACCATCGCTTCAGCGCATCGCCGGTGATATTGATGTGGTGCGAAAATCGCATTTTCTACTTAGATGCCGGGCCGACCAGGCCGTCTCAACCCCATGCTACACTCGAGGAAGGTCGTTGGCATTTGGCACCTAGCACTTAGGAAATTGGCGTTTGGCATTCGGCTTTGGCAGTTCGCCGGAGTCGCCGATTGCTAAATGCTAATTGCCAACTGCTAACTACGGGTTTCCTATGAAATTTGGCGTCATCATCTTCCCCGGATCCAACTGCGACCACGATGCGTTCTGGGTGGTTTCGCAAGTCGCCAAACAGCCTGTAACCTTCCTGTGGCATGACTCGCCCGATCTACAGGGATGCGATGCGATTATTGTGCCCGGCGGTTTTGCCTACGGCGATTACCTGCGTACCGGGGCGATCGCGAAATTTTCGCCGGTGATGGAATCGGTAAAGAAGTTCGCCGCTGACGGCGGCTTGGTGCTGGGCATCTGCAATGGATTCCAGATTCTCTGTGAAGCCGGGCTGCTGCCTGGCGCTCTCATGCGCAATGCCGGCCTGAAATATGTTTGCAAACCGGTCCACATTCGAGTTGAGAGTACCAACACGCCCTATACCCAGGGACTCACAAAAGGTGAGGTTCTGGAAATTCCTGTCGGTCACATGGAAGGCAATTATTTCTGCGACGAGCGGACCTTAGCTGAGTTGAAAGAACAGGATCGCATTGTCTGGCGCTATGTCACGCCTGCCGGAGAGGTGACGCCCGAGGCCAATCCTAATGGCTCGCTGGAGAACATTGCCGGCATTTGTAGCCCATCACGCAACGTCTTGGGCATGATGCCGCACCCGGAGCGGGCCGCAGAGCGCGAACTCGGCATGATCGACGGTTCCAAGGTTTTCCATTCGCTTGTCTCGTCTCTCGTTGCGAAGTAAGCTTCAACAGCACCACTGAGACCGGCGTCAAACACGTCGGCATCACCCTTCTCCTCAAAAATCAAGCCCATCATCCGGAAGCGTACGCTGCCGAACCTACTTCGTGTGCGTTTCAGGGAATTAGCTGAAATGCCGATGATTGCCAAAGCTAATGGTCGAGAAGGAGAAGGTTATCAGGATGAGTTCACCGGCCAGATTTCCAGTGGACTCATCCTGATTCCCGCAGACAGCGGTTACTGTGCTGCGGTAGTAAACGCCTGGTCGTAGAAAGCTGCCTGGTTGCCCAGCGAATCGGTGGTCAACGGCCGCCAGTGGTACGTCGTGTTAGGTGAAAGCCCGGTGATCGTGATCGAGAAATCGTAAATGTTTCCGATTCCCAGCCCCAGCGCCGTCTGGTCTTGCGTATCCAGAACGCTCTGCGATTGGTTGCTATAGTTCGTCGTCAACATATTGAGGAACCCGAAGTTGGGAAACGGCTGCATGCACTGCGGCGGCTGCGGGTTGTAGGGGTCGCAGTAACCGGGGCTGCTAGTGCCGTAGTAGATGGTCGCAGTGGTGTTGGGCTTGAACGCGTTGAACCAGAAGGTAGCGGTGGTTGCCGTTACCGTGGGCGGATTGATGGTATTGGGATAGATCGTCGTCGGTGCGCCGCCAGTCGCCGGCCACCATTCGAACGTAACCGGGGTGGTGTAGTCCGTCCAGGGAGCGTTGCAGGGGTTCGAGCCGTTTTCGCACGGATTCGCTGCCGCTAGCACAGTTGGAATCGCAGGTGACGAACCGTCGGGGTTCTGACCGGTTCTCCACCGCACATAGTCGAAGCTCCATTTGTAGACCTGATTGAACTCCTTCACTGACCAGGTCCAACCGTTGCCGGCGGGCGATCCCGCACCGCCCGCGCTATCGAAGACGTGATTGAAGAGGTCATCGCCTTCGTTCATGTACGTAGCGTTACCGGTCTTGCTCCAGTACCAGGCAAAGGCTGGCGCGACCAGATCGTTTAACTCGGTGGCGCTGTAGAGTCCCGGCACCAATTGCGGGTTCACCGGAAGGTCATAGGGTTGATACGAAAGTGTGTGCGTTGAGGGGATGTACTGCGTGCTCTCCCACCAATCCAGCACCTTCTTTATCTCGAGCGGGATGCGCGCGTCGGGCGTATTGCCTTCGGCAAGATCCAGCTCGTAGTAGTTGATCAAGGCTTCCATCGCCGTGCCGACCAGGAAAGGATGGACGTCATAGTCCTGCTGGTTCGGGTTGGCCAGGTTCAGGTTGTAGCTCTGGTCGAGATAGCCGAGCATGACATCGACCTGGCGCAAGATGAAGGCTGTGTCTCGCGGCTCACCCAGAATCTCTGCCGCCAGGCGGTTGTCCATCATGTAGGCGCTCAGGCGCACGCTGGTAGCGTAGGCGCTGCCGCTGAAGAACAGGTTGTAGCCCTGAACGTGCTGCATGATGTCGATGGCTGCCTGGTTCGTTGGGTTACCGGTGCGGAGCTGGTTCATCTCCATTCCGTAGGCGAACTGGTTCGGCTCGCGAATGAAGCTGCCGCCGGTGCCGAGAATCATGTTGCGGTACGGGTCCATGGCCAACTGGGCGCAGCGTTTCCATTCCGCTTGATTGGTCGGGTTGTAATCTGAGATTTGCTGGTAGACGCGGCCGCCGTCGTAATTCCATGCCTCGAAGTAGTTCGAGGACGGCAGGTCGAAATAGCCACTGAAATTTCCGTTATCCAAACCCCACCAGGGATTCGTGTCGCTGTTGTTGGTGCACCACCAGTCAGCGGAGCGATAGGGCAGGCCCTGGTTCTGGTAAGGACTCAAATTCGTCATATTGCTTTCCCACGCCGCCTGATTGGCGATCGCAGGAAAAGTATTGGGCGGCGTTGGAACGAAGCTGGCCGTCGGCAGCACAACAAAGTTGTAAGTCACCGGCACCGGATTGCCGTAATTCGTGCCACCGTATTCCGCCTGGAACAGTCCTGTGAACTGATAATGCCCGGGAACTGCGGCAGAATTCGCCCGGAGGCGCAATGCATCATTGGTGCTGTAGAGCGTCGCGTTTGAACAGTCCTGGTTAGCGGCGTTGTAGTCACCGTCCCATCCCGTGGGCGGCGGATTGGAGGGAGCGTCATACCCACACAGGAACTGCGCCGTTATGCTGTTGTCGTTCACCACCTGGCCGGTGTCGGTGTTGGTGATCACGACATTCTGCATCTGGACCATCATGTAGGTGGGCCCGCTCAGCAAGTTTGGCTGCAGATTGACATAAAGATCATTGCACTCACGGGAGCTCTTGGATGTCGGCGTACATGCCGGAGACTGCGTTGGGTCGCCCTGGTAGACGTTGATGCCGCCAATCGGCCACATCGTGAACACGAGCGGGCCGTTCGGATTGGTGGGCGAGGTCGGAAACGTAAAGGTCAGATAGTAACCGTTGCCAGTAGCCGGTCCCGGGTAACTCGCAAAGACGGGGCAAATGGCCATTTTGACCGAACAGCGAGGCACTCCCACGTTGCTGGCTACGTAGTATCCCCAGGTTGCATAAGGGCTGTACGCGGGAAAATGATCGACTATCACCACGTGAGTCGTGGTGTTCTCGTTCTGAATGATCTGCCGCGTCGGCGTATTGTTATTACTCCAGTAATCGACCGAGTTTTCAATAATCACGATCGAATTACCCGGATGCCGAGTGGTCCAGGAGAAGGTTACTGAGTATCCGTTAATCGGATCATAATTGCCATTTACTACGGCTGAGACGTTAGAAATTTCACCTTGATCGATGGTAGCGAAAAGCGGAGTGGCGCTAACAACTCCGATCACGGCTAACACCAGAGGGAGCATTGGCGCTCTTCGCCGGCCCATCGCGGCGCAGAACCATGCCAAGATGGTGCGTCCGTATGTCATGTGCTTCTCCTTCTTCAAGCGGAACAATGCCGCAAGTCGCTATGAGGGGTCGCAACTTCTGCAGCACGGGATGACATGAGTATCCTCGCCTAGTCACCACCTCCAGCTAAGAATAGTGACTCGATTCCACACGAAAGTAACATGTTATGTAATTACTATAATGGCGGGGAAAGGTTACTTTAGCATATGGTTAGCGGAGATGTTTTTCCGTCGAAGTTGGATTTCCTAAAGTCGCATGCCTGCAATTGTCTGTAATAATTGCATTTATATTGACTGTAGCCATCTTGCAAAGTCACTGACGTGAACGATGCTCTCCCGCATGCGGACAGCTATAGTCACCGAACTTCAAAGACAAACTGCCACAGAGGACGAACTACTCTAAGAATAGAGTAATGTTACTTAATCAATGTTGGTAAGTTACCGTTGGGATAGAGCGGAGAAAGGCGGGCCGATTAGGCGGACGCTGGGGATGTCTGCCTCGAACCGATCAGAAGTGAAGACACTGCAATTTTGGCAGGAAGAAACAAATAGAAATGGCGGAGAGGGAGGGATTCGAACCCCCGATACCCGTCAAGGTATGGCCGCTTTCGAGGCGGCTCGTTTCAACCACTCACGCACCTCTCCGCGCGCGGTTGCAACTGGCCAGAGTTGCCAGCCCTTTCAGTGTAGCAAAGGTTGATGAGTGCGTCATGCACGCCGACAGAGATGCCGCACTTGGACGATGCTCTGTCGGCCCGATCTATGGGACTGGGTTGCGCCGTTCGCGGAAGAAGGTCTGCAGCAGGTCCATGCAACGCGCCGCTAAGACACCTGAGGTTACCTCGACACGGTGGTTGAGCTTGGGATGATTGAGGATCTGCAGGATGGAATGTACCGCTCCTGCCTTGGAGTCGTCGGAGCCATAGACAAGTCGCCGAATGCGAGCGTGGGTAAGCGCTCCAGCGCACATTGCACAGGGCTCAACCGTGACATACAGGTCGCAATCCAGCAAACGGTAGTTGCCAATGGTCTGACCAGCTTCGCGCAAGGCCAGAATTTCAGCATGAGCTGTGGCGTCGTGCGCGCTGATTGGCCGATTGCATCCACGGCCAACGACTCGGCCCTGGTAGACCACCACCGCTCCGACTGGAACCTCTCCGAGTGCCAGCGCCCGGCGCGCTTCACGAAGAGCTTCTTCCATCCAGAGTTCGTCGAGTCTCGCCATGCGACTATTGGCTCTCTGCTCTTCCCTGTCGGCAACGCCATGGACTGCCGGCAGGCGGAGTTCAACAATTGGTCAATATAGTCGAGACGGTAAATCATTCAAAGCAGTCATTGGCGGAGAGCGCAGATGAGACGCGTTGAACGATTTGGCGTAGATGGAGCTGACGGCCGTCTACTCTTGCCGCAGCATGATCCGCCTCACTGCGGTCGCACGGCCACTGTCGGCATCGCAATCGATCAGGGTGGCGCACAGGCGTACATCGTCGGTAGCGGGCTCGAAGCGAGAGGGCATGTTTGTGAGGAATCGTTGCAAAATGAGATCCTTCTGTACACCAATGACGCCGTTATAGGGTCCGGACATTCCTACGTCGGTCTGAACTGCCGTTCCTCCGGGCAGCACCTGTTCGTCAGCGGTGGGAACGTGGGTGTGCGTGCCCAAAACCGCGGTTACTCTCCCCTCCAGATACCAGCCAAGTGAGATCTTTTCGGAGGTAGCCTCGGCATGGAAGTCGACCAGGATCACCTTCGCCGTGATCTGCTTCAGAAGCTCGTCGGCAAGCCGAAACGGATCGTCGTTATTGGTCATGAAGACACGCCCTTGCAGGTTGACGACCGCGTACGAGCCGCCGCCTCGAGTGCGTCCCTGGTACCAGCCGAACCCGGGGGAGCCTGCTGGGTAGTTAGCCGGACGCAGAACGCGACGTGCCAGCGAGGCTTCGTTCCCGTTGGCCGAGTTCATGTAGTCGATGATTTCGCGTTTATCCCAGACGTGATTGCCGGTGGTGATGACGTCAACTCCAAGTTCGAACAGCTCCTCGGCAATCTGCGGCGTGATGCCAAATCCTCCGGCGGCGTTCTCTCCGTTGGCGATGGTTAGATCGACCGCATGTTCCTTTTGAAGCTCTGGCAGACGCTCGTGGACGATGGTACGGCCAGGGCGGCCAAAGATGTCTCCGACGAAGAGAATTCGCAAGGGTTTTGTTCCTTCAGGCGCTAGATAACTTGATGGTACCACGCGTAGATCGGGCCGATAGTCGACGCCAGTCGATCGAGACACAAACAAAAATAAAGGCGACCGAGTCGGCCGCCTGCGAAAATCCGAGAATAGCTACTTATGAGCGGCGCTCCCGGATGAGGTAGCGGCTGGCGCGGAAGACGCGTGAACGGGAACACCCTCCGAGCGGCTGCCTCCATAGATCGAGCGCACGTCTTCGCCGGCGAATACCGACGTAGATGCTGGAGGAGCGAACATATGTCCGGCTGGATGGGAGTGTGCATTAGCGGCAGTCGTTTGTGGCGAAGCGAAAACGGCGCGATTCGTCGCCGTCGTGTTCGGTTTAACGAAGCCGTGAGCTCCAGTCGAAGCCACGGATCGACCAGGAACTACGCTGGCGAAATTTGGAGGAATACGTCCGCCGGGAATTGACAGTGGCGCGGCACCGGCTTTTCCGACCAGCACAGTTGGAGCTGATGTGGTCAAGGCAGTAGAGGTCGGCGGCGTTGCAGCCGTCCAGCCTGATGGAGCCTTGGTGACACGAGGAATAATTTGATATCCGGTGGTATACCACTGCCCCGCAAAGCGGCCCGGCACCCACGCCCAGCCTGCGCCGTTGACGAATGCCCACGAACCGTAGTGGAAAGGCAACCATCCCCACGGGTATGCGGAGGTCCACGAATAACCCGAGCCGGGGTAGAACATCCAAGCGCCGTTGCTGTAAGGACTCCAACTCGACATCGCACCGGCGAATCCGTAAGGCTGCCAGACGTATCCCAAGCCGTTAGCGTAAAAGAAGTCGCCGTAGTAATTCAGGTCCTGCAGGCCGTAAGCCGCGTTCGGTCCGCCATAGCCCTGGTTCTGACCGTAGTCCTTACTGTAAGCTTCGCGTTCCCTGTTCCAGTTGTCGTACCGAACTTCTTCGACACCCTTGGCGACACTGGGGTCGCTGACGTTCTGCTGAAGATCGAGCGTTAGTGTTTCTTTCTTGTGAACCACGATCTGCCCGGCTTGGCCGTCGAGTTGCGCCTCGCCTTTGAAGACAGCTACCTGGACGCGCGCCGGGTTCACTGTTATCCGCACCAGCGAATCGCGAGGCACCTGCACACTACGATCGCCAACGTTCAGAATGTAACTGTCGTTGCCCTTCGACGCCGTATCCAGATAGACCAATCCTTTGTCGACGACGATCCGGTTGATCTTCATGCCGGCATCGTTCATGAGCAACTGGGAGAACTTGACATTGGAATCCTCAGTCAGTCGCAGCGCACTCTGATTCTCGAACTCGATCTCTGCCAGTCCGTCGTTGCCTGTAAGGATTCGCGTCCCCTCGACAATCGGGGTATTGAGAATTGCGCGTTCCAGACCTTGGCCGGCGCGGTCTACCTGCACCTGGCCCTCCACCGAGCTGAGGCGAACGATCCTGACGTGAGAGTCGGCAGAAGCCGCGATCGAGCTCATCGCGACCAAGATTGCCACTACCACCAAGCGTGCATACCCGGCGTGTCTGTTCATGACGTGTACTCCCTGGGGCCCTGGGCCTGGTTGCGAAGTGACTTTGGAGGCGAGGCCCAACTAGCCCTCGTCAAAGGTTTCGCTGTTGCATCTATTAAACACCAGTTTTGGATGCAAGTTCGCGAAAATTGAGTCGTTGACGTTGTCAAAGGTTTGGCACAAGCTACTGCTGACCGGGAGTCGGAGAACCGACGGGCTCATTCATGTTCTCCAACAAGTGCCTGGCGCTTTCCCGCGAGATGTTCATCAGGTTGGGATCGGCCGCGATCTTGCGCAAGATGGGTGCAATCAAACGTAGCTCGACAACATCATGGCTCGCCTGAAGCTCTTCCAATTGTTTCAAGCGCTGGTCCATGCCCAGCTTGTCGAACCGATATTGAAATGCGAGCTTGCGGCCGTAATCGATGGTCGCGGCGATTCCTGTGAACTTGTGGACTAATTCCTGCACATCGGGATTTTGGGACCAGTTGAAAGTCGCCGAACTTTGTAACTGCGGCGATTGATATTCCAGAGTCTTCCGGCCGGTTTGGGCGACGTGCTTAAGATGAGAGTCCAAATCGCCTCGAAAGTAATTCAGCTTCTCCGCTAATTCGAAAATCTTCTGGCGGTTGGAGTTTGAGAGGGTGAAGTCCTGACGAACCGGGTCGGTATCGCTGTTGTTCTCCTCGGGATGCGGGCTGCCCTGAAAGGCGGCTTTGCCGTCAGACTTGAACGCTAATCGAAAAGCTGGTCCAGGGAACGCCGACGGGCCAGTCGAAACGGTAGCTGACAGTCGCGCTGTCGGATGCTGGAGCAGTTTGAGAGGCTGGCTGTTGAGCGATCAGCCAAGGGCAAGCAAGAAAGAGAAAGACGAGCAACAGCCGATTCATTCTGGGGAGAGATTTTATCAGCGTCCCGCCGCCTGCCGCTGCAGGGTTGCGGCAGTGTGAAGATGACAGATGGCGATCGCTAAAGCGTCGGCGGCGTCCGCAGGCTGAGGAATCTCGGGCAAATGTAGTAGTCGTGCGACCATAACCTGAACCTGCGACTTCTCTGCCCTTCCGTAGCCAACAACCGCTGATTTGATCGAGAGTGGGGCGTAAGCAACGACCTCGAGTCCGGCTTGCGCAGCGACGAGCATGGCAACGCCGCGCACATGGCCAAGCTTCAAGGCCGACTTGGCATTCACGGCGTAAAAGACATCTTCGATTGCGACCTGTTCGGGCAAATACTCGGCAATAACCGCATGCAGGCCTTCGCAGATTCGCTTGAGGCGCAACTCCAGGGCTTCGCGCGGCGACAGGCGAATGGCGCCGCTACATACATGATGGAGCGTACCGTCGTCGTCTTGCTCGACAACGCCGTAACCGGTGTACTCGCCTCCGCAATCGACGCCGAGAACTCGCATTGCCGCGAGTTTAGCAGGAGAAACGCACTGCCGCAGTGAATTCGGGAGTAACTAGTTGTGGGACGATAAGCGATCGCCCGCTCAATCGTTGGTACGAGTGGAACTTTGGCGGGGCGGACAACGTAGTCACTAATTAAGCGAGAGTGTACACTGGCTGCCGAGCCAGCATTCAACCGTTTCGCACTCTTTTCTCCTCAGAGCGTACATGCGGCGCAAAATCTCCGAGAGGTCGCCTATGACAGACCGCCTGGTTCTCCGGCTTGGCCTGCTTATCCTGTCGCTATCGCCAATCGCATCTGCGCAAAGTCCCTTCGCGCCCAAAGTCAGCGGCCCGCTGTCGCAAAGGGTGGTCGCTTATCAAATTGACGCGAAGTACGATCCGCCGAAGCACGTGGTCGAAGCGACCGAGACGCTTACCTATCACAACCTGACCGGCCAGGCTTTGGATACGTTTCCCTTCCACCTGTACCTGAATGCGTTCCAGCCTAAATCAACCTGGATGCACGAGGCACATCGGGACGGTAATTTCCGTTCCAGCAGCCTGGCGGAGTGGAAGGAATCGGACTTCGGTTCGAACGTAGTGTCGTCGTTTGAGGTCGTAGGCATGGGCGACCTGACGAGTCAGATGCGCTTCATCTCTCCGGATGACGGTAATCCCGACGACAAGACCGTCTTTCAAGTGAAGCTCCCGCGACCGATCGCGCCCGGCCAGGATGTCACCTTCAAGATCTCCTTCAAGGCGACATTCCCCGAGGTAATCGCCCGTACCGGATACAAGCGCACCTTCCTGCTCGCGGGTCAGTGGTTTCCCAAGGTGGGCGTGTGGTGGCATGGCCAGTGGAATTGTCACCAGTTCCATGCCATGACCGAATTCTTCGCCGACTTCGGCACCTACGACGTGAAGGTCACGTTGCCAAAGGATTACGTCATTGGCGCGACTGGCGTGCAGGTGTCCGAGCAGGATAATGGCAACAACACCAAGACGGTGGGTTATCACGCAGAAGATGTTCACGACTTTGCCTGGACGGCCGATCCCAACTTCAAAGTCATCAACGCGGAGTTTAACGGCAGCGTCGGTCCGGTGAAGGTGCGGCTGCTCAGCTACGACAGCCACGAGCACGAATGGCAGCCGTACATCAAGTGCGTCGTGGACAGCATGAAGCGCTTTGATGATTGGTATGGCCCCTACCCCTACGCACAGCTAACGGTTGTCGATCCTCCGCACGGCGCGGGTGAAGCCGGGGGCATGGAATATCCAACCTTCATCACTGGCGACAGTGGATGGTTCATCCCCAGCGGTTTCCACATCATCGATCTGGTCACCGAGCACGAATTTGGCCACCAGTACTGGTACGGAATGGTAGCCACCAACGAATTCGAGAATGGTTGGCTGGACGAAGGTATCAACAGCTATACCGAAGTCAAGGTACTGGACAATTTCTACGGTCCCAACGCCAGCGTCATTAACTTCATGGGCGGCCAGCTGGGCGAGCGGGAAATCCAACGCATGGGCTATCTTGGATCGCCAGATATCGATCCGCTGGCGAAAATGAGCTTTCAGGACATGAGCGTCGGTACCTATAGCGATATCACTTACGGCAAAACCGCGACGATGTTGATTACGCTGGAGAAGATCGTCGGCGAGCAGACGATGCAACGCGCGCTGCATACCTACTTCATGCGTTACCGCTTCACCCATCCCACGCAGGAAGACTTCATGAAAACCGTCAGCGAGGTTGCCGGCCAGGATCTGAGCTGGTACTGGAATCAGGCGGTTTACGGAACGCAGATGCTGGATTATGAAGTGCTGCGCGCTGACTCGAATCCTGTGAACTGGTGGGACCAGAACCTGAAGGAAAAGAAAGGTGAGACCGAGTACGAAACGCAGGTCATTCTTCATCGCAAAGGCGATTTCGTCTTCCCGGTTGACGCCGTTGTGAAGTTCGACAACGGCGAAACGGTCTATCAACACTGGGACGGAAAGGATCGATGGATTCGCTATGTGTATCGCAAGAAGGCGCAGGTGGAGTCCGTCCAGATCGACCCTAATTACCAGGTGACGATGGACAACGATTACCTGAACAACAGCAGCGTGGAGGAATCGCAACATGGAGCAGTGCATAAAGTCGGTATGTACTGGATGTTCTTCACCCAAATGCTGGGTCAAATGTTGAGTTGGCTAGTCTAAGGAGGCAGAGGATGGCAGACGAGAGAAAAGGTGTGGTAGCTGCCGGATTCGGCCTCATGTGGCGACGGCAGAGCGTCTTGTGGTGGGTTTTCCTGGTGAACCTGGTCTGCGGCGTTCTGGGAGCGATGCCGGCGCTTGTAACGCTGAGCCGTGTTCTTGGCCACTCATTGGCCGGCGAGGGCCTCACCAAGGGATTCGACCTAGGCATGATGGGCGAACTGATGCGCGTGCCGAGCGTTAATCTCATGCGCTCCACCGTGACCGTCTACATCATGGCCTTCCTGTTCCTGCTATTTATGCTGTTCGTCAGCGGCGGGATACTGGAAAGCTACCGGGAAGATCGACGCCTCACTGCGGGCGAGTTTTTCGCAGCTTCGGGAGCTTTCTTTTGGCGATTCGTAAGGCTGTCGCTGCTGTCGATCATCCCTTTCGTAATCGTCAGCATGATTTATCAAGCCTTATCGAAGGCCGCTGATCACATCGGAGACCGTGCCATCGCCGACCAGGTTGGGATCTTCCTAAGTCTCGCCGCCTTCATCGTTTTCTTACTGCTCGCGCTATGGGTACGGCTGTGGTTTGACATCGCGCAAGTCCGGGCGGTGGTTCTGAACGAGCGCGGCATGTGGCGGAATACCTGGCGCTCATGGAAGATCACGTGGCGCAGCCTGCGTCATCTCTATCGCATTTACTTTTGCGTCAGCCTTGTCGCGTGGGTTGCGTTTGCGATTGGCTTGGTGATTTGGGCGCATCTTCCGCCCACGACTACCCCTCTAGCACTCCTCGTACTGGAGTTCATCATCTTCGCCGAGTTGCTGACTCGTTTATGGCAACTTTCCAGTGCGATGACATGGTACCAGCGGAATGCGGAGCCGGTGCCCGTCGTTGCCGTCATAGAAACGACGGTCGCTACCGAGCAGATTATTTCGCCTGAGCCGCTGCCGCCCGGCGATCCCGGTCCAGAACTGCCTCCGGCAGACGCATAAAAAGGGGCGCCCGCGCGCCCCTGTATATCATTCCCTGGTCTTCGCTTATTGTTTCGGCTTTCCACCGAACGTAATGCCCAAGCCCGTCGTCAGCACCAGGTCGTTGTTCTTCTTTCCATCCACAGGTGCACTGTTGTAGATGTCGCCGAAGACCAAGTTCCAGGTCAGCGCGCGATAGATCTTGCTGGCCAGCCCGAAGTCGAATGTGCCGCGATAATTCCCTGCGTCATTGAGATATGGGAAGAAATACAGGCGTTCGTACATTGAGGTGTTGGCGGTGAAGTTGTGCGTCAGTTCCTCACCGATGTTGGCGTTCACAAAGTTATTCACCAGGCCGGTCGAGTAGTTTTCATACGTGTAACCAAAGCCGCCCAGCACATCGAACGTCGTCGTCTTGGTGGCGATGACATGGTACCCCAGACCGCCGTTCGGACTGAGTCGAGCGTCAAGGTCCTGGAAGTGGTCATACATTCCCGTCAGCAGTCCGAAGGCGAAAAGTCGCTTAGTGAGGTTGCGGTCATACCGAACCGTTCCGCCCAAAGAGTTCGCTGTCGTGCTGGTCACATTGTCGACGGTACTGGTGGAGAACAACTGCGCGGCCGTGATGTTCCACTCATCAGTTGTGGTCTTGCGGTCGGCGTTAAATCCGAGCGCGACGTTGGTAGTGTCAGAGTTGCCGCGAGCCAGCGCGAGTCCAAAGTTGCCGCCTCCCACCCAACCCTGAAGCGGCCCCGGGTGCAGCGATTTCTCGTACGCCGCCTGATCCGCCGTCGAGCGAATGAAACTGATGTCACTATCAGGGATCGTCTGCGCACCGCTGGCAGCGTTTACCACCACGGTCGAATCTTGCGCGGTGACCGGGCCCGACACCACCTGATTATTGGTGCGCGTCACCACCATAGGCTGGGCTGAGGTGAACTGGGCTACTGCGGCGAGATCGATGGTGATCGGACCGGCATAATCGGTCTTAACCGTCAGCTTCTTATCGCTCACGCTGACGATGGTGCCCGTTATCTTGTCTCCATTTTTTAGCGTGACTTGTTCTGCGTTTAGGGCTGAACAGAGGCAGTAAAGCACGAGGATGCTGGTCAAGGTCTTCCGCATGTCAAGACTCTCCCGATTTCTATTTAGCTGCAGGCGCGAGATGCCGCGCGGGTGAAAGGGCCCCGGCAATTCACAAACGTAAATTGCTTTTCCATAATTCTAAATGCAAGAGAGGTCAGATCAGCGCTTCCCGGCAAAAATCGGCATATGACAGGTTGCCATTTACAATGATGTGCAGAATGAAGTCGCCTTCGATGATGTTCGGTATAGCTCTCGTCCTGATGTTGTCCGGCACTCTTGTCGGCTGCAATAAATCGCAACCGTCGGGGTCCGACAGCTCGGCGCTGCCGCCCACATTGGCCAGCGCTTCATCGTCGCCGAGCAACAACAATGTTCCGAAGCCGAACCTCGATGGCAATAAGATCATGCAGTACACCAAGGAAGTAGTGGCCTTCGGATCGCGTCCACCCGGAAGCCCGGCCCACGTGAAGCTGGAGCAGTACATCGTTTCGCAACTGAAGGGCGTTGAGGTCGAACAGGATAAGTTCACCGCGCAGACGCCCGTGGGCCAGTTCCCTGTCAACAACATCATTGCGAAATTTCCCGGCAAGAAAAACGGCATCATCGTCGTTGCCGGGCACTACGACACCAATTATCCGCTACCGAAGACATACGTGGGAGCTAACGACGGCGGTTCGTCGACGGCCCTTTTGCTGGCGCTCGCCGATCAATTACGAGGAAAAGAGCGTGATGGATACAGCGTCTGGCTGGTCTGGACCGATGCGGAAGAAGCCTTCGTAAAATGGACCGAGAGCGACAGCCTTTACGGGACAAAACAGTTGGCGCAGAAATGGAAGGCCGACGGCACAGCGGGCAAGATCAAGGCATTCATCCTGGTTGACATGATCGGCGATGCCGACCTCGACATTCAGCGTGACAGCAACTCGACACCGTGGCTGACTGATTTGGTGCTACAGGCGGCGACCAACCTCGGGTACCAGTCACACTTCTTCCAGCAAACTGTCGGCATGGACGACGACCACATCCCCTTCGCGCGCATCGGGGTGCCGGTGGTGGACCTGATCGATTTCACCTACGGCTATGACAATGTCTTCCACCATTCACCGGAAGACACGCTCGACAAATTAAGCCCGCAATCGTTGGCAATTAGTGCTGACGTCGTCATGGAAACCATCGAATTGCTGGATCAGCGCTAAATCCAGTCCTGCGCCTCAGCGTCCGAACGAGTATCCCAGCGTCACTCCGGCGCGGGTCGCATGACCGCTGCTGAACTCGACGTTGTTGTTCACAAAGTATTCGCGAAACTCCGGACGCACGAACACGCCTCCGTAAACGTACAGCCGGACACCGACCCCCACGTCTCCCATGAAGTGGCTTGTGCTGAAGTAGTTCGTGCACTGGTAGGTAAAGTAATCGCAGTTGTAGGTTTGCGTGTAGAAGCGGGTATTCAGGCCGCCAATCCCTCCCACAAGTTCAAGCTGCGCGTGCTTGCCCAGCGGCGGAGCATAAATCGCATTGAAGTCATAGAAGATCGGGCGAAACGGCTGATAACCGCCATAAAGATTTTCAGATGCCCGCCATGCTACTTCGCCTTCGATTCCCACATGCCGCCAGAAGAGGTAATCGGCGCTGAAGTTCAGGTAGGCGCCCCCGCCAATCGTTTGCGGGCTGTGATTTCCCGAGGCGCTGGACGACGACGGCGCGATCACAGTTCCTACCCCAAAGCCAACATCTGCTTGTTGCTGCGGTCCGTATTGTGCGACCGCCGGTAGAGCCAGGAATATCGAAAGAATCGCTACTGCAGACAGGTGTCTCACAACAGAGCCCCCATGCTCGAACTCATGTGAGACGCTGCCTGAGGCAAAGGATGTATGCCGGGTCTTGGGACTATTTTTGGCAAGGCGATCTGACCTATCCGTTCGGCTTGGGCGCGGGTCACCGAAAGAGAGCTCGTTTCGAGGCGCGGATAGCTATGATGGGTACGACGTGTCTTGCTCAGCCGTCGGTTGATCAGGCACGTTCATCCGCATGACGACCGTACCTTGGCAGAAGAGCACTCCTCCGCATAAGACGCGCCTTCTGGCGTGGCTCCTGCTGCTTCTGCCGATCATCGTCGCTCTCCTTTATCCCGTCGCTCAGAACTATCTGCGCGCCGCTTCCCTGCTGGAGCGAGTCTCCGATCCCCACGCAGCCGGCTGGATCGCCAATTACGACGTTCACCCAGTGGAGGTACACGATTCAACCTTCGACTTCCGGGGACAAGCCTTACCCGCCCGGACCTATCTACCCCGGGGCGTCGCCTTTGCGCCCGGAATCGTCGTGGTTCACGGAATGCACGAACTTGGGATCAACGAACCCCGCCTAGTGAGCTTCGCGCGTTCGCTGGCCGCCAGTGGTTTCTTCGTGATGACGCCGCTGGTTCCGGGCATCGCTGACTATCGCGTGCAGGCCGAGTCGGCAGACGTGATTGGCAGTGCGGCGCGCAGCTTTGCTGAACAGTTAGAGGTGCCCAAGGTCGGCGTCTTTGCCATCAGCTTCTCGGGAGGGTTGGCGCTGCTGGCGGCCAGTGATCCGCAGTACGCACCGTCGATCGGCTGGATCGCTTCCATCGGCGGCTATTACGATTTGGCGCATGTGCTGCGGTTCTTCGCCACCGGAGAGGCAGTTCGGCCGGATGGTAGCGTGGCACATCTGCAGCCCCACGAATACGGCCCGTTGATCGTCATCTACGATGAGCCGAGGGACTTTTTCTCGGCCCATGACGCTCCCATCGCTGATAAATCGTTGAAGCTCCTGCTGCATGGCGACGGCAAAGCTTCCGAAGCGCTGATGCGAACCATGTCACCGGCGGGTCAGCAGCTTATGCAGAACCTCTATCACAAACAACGTGCAAGCTTAGCTCCCGAGATCCTGGCCGAGATTCAGAAGCGCAGTGAAGAATTGGCAGCTGCCTCTCCTGCCGGCCATTTGCGATTCCTGCAAGCTCCGGTTTTGCTGCTGCACGGATCGGACGACACCGTCATCCCGCCAACTGAGATGCTTTGGCTGAAGCGCGACATTCCCTCCGACAAGCTCGTCGATGCACTGGAAAGCCCGGTGCTCGGCCATGTTGACATCGGCACCAAGAGCACCTGGCGTGAACGGTTCGCCCTTGTACACTGGATGGCAATGATGATTCATACAGCTCGCAACAGCGCGGCCGGCGGAGCACCCAAGAACCTTCCGGCGGGCACATGGATCATGTCATGGTGACGCTTGCTGACATTCAACAGGCGCAGCAACGCATTCGGAGCGTCGCCGTGCGTACTCCACTGATCCAGTACTTTCCTCCGGCCGCCAATCACGTGGAGCCTGGTGGGCAGTTATGGCTGAAGCCGGAAAGCCTGCAGCCAATTGGCGCGTTCAAGATTCGCGGCGCCTATAACAAGGTGGCGTCGTTAACCGACGAGGAGCGCAGGCGCGGCGTCATCACGTACTCCAGCGGGAACCACGCGCAGGGAGTGGCTTACGCCGCTCGCGCTTTGGGAATCAAGGCTGTCATTGTTATGCCCCGCAATGCGCCTCGGCTGAAGGTCGAAGGTACGGCGGCGCTAGGAGCCGAAATCGTCACGGTGGGCCCGGCGTCGACCGAGCGCCTGAAGAAGGCCGAGGAACTCGCGTGCGAACGCGGCTACGTTATTGTGCCTCCCTACAACGATGAACAGATCATCGCCGGACAAGGTACCGTCGGGCTGGAGATTCTCGAAGACTGCCCCGATGTCGATCTCGTTCTTGTGCCCTGCGGTGGTGGTGGGCTGACCAGCGGTGTCTCGGCGGCGATCAAACTCCGCGGATCGAGCGCGAAAGTCATCGGGGTCGAACCCGAGTTGGCGAACGACACCCAGCAGAGCTTTCGTAAAGGTGAGATCGTTGATCTATCAGCCGAGCGCGTTTCCAGCACGCTGGCCGACGGCCTTCGCACGCAGTCCGTCGGGCCCATCAACTTTGAACACATCCGCCGCTACGTCGACGACATTATCACCGTTACGGAAGACGAGATCCGCGCAGCCATGCGCGAGATGGTCATGGGCGCCCGCATTGTGGCGGAGCCCAGCGGTGCGGTACCTTTTGCGGCATGGCTCTTTCACGCCAGGGAGTTGCCGGATTCCCAGAAGGCCGTCGCGGTAATTAGCGGCGGCAATGTCGATCCGCAATTGCTGGCGCAAGTATTGGGCAAATCAGCGACAGAGTAGATCGTCACAGAAATCTCATCACCAATCGGACTAAAATCTTCCTATGACACCTCGTATCACGCGCCTCGAAAAACATGAAGTCGACCAGGAAACCGCGAAGATCTACGACGCTTACTTGCAGGAACGCGGGAACGTGCCCAACATGTTTCGCACCGTCGCCCATCGCCCAGAGATTTTCCGGACGATGATCGCGCACTTCCGCGCGGTGATGAACACCGGCACGGTGCCGCAGAAGCTGAAAGAGCTGGCCATTGTACGCACTTCACAACTCAACAGTTGCGAGTATTGACTGGCCTCACACACCGCCTTGGCAAGGCGGCACGGATGGAGCGAGGAGCAACTGAGCGATCTGGCCAACTTCCGCAAACGGTCGGATTTTACCGACGCTGAAAAGGCCGCACTGGAACTGGCCGAACGCGCGACCATCGATTCGAACAAGGTCGATGACGACTTCTGGAAAGAGCTGCGCAAGTACTACGACGAAGGCGAGATCATCGAACTGCTGGCGGCGATCGGGCTGTTCAACTACTTCAACCGTTTCAACAACGCATTGCATATGGAACCAACGAAGTAGGACGGCAAACCATCGATTAGCGATAGGCATACTCGCGATTGCGTACGATTAGTGTGCCCTCGCCAACTGCTCGCTGCTGATCTTCGGAGCGAAGCGCATACCGTAAAACAGCACCACCGCCGAGAGTGCCACAGCAAATACCATCGAGCTCAGCCCAACCTCCAGGTTGCTGCGGTCGGAGATGTACCCAATCAGCGTTGGCGAGAACGCGTCTCCCAGAAGATGAATCATGAATATGTTCACCGCTAACGCCGTAGCCCGGATTCGCGCGCTGACCGAGTTGACCAGGGCTGCATTCAGCGGAGCGGTGTTCAGCAGCAGAAAGAACTCGCCGAGGAAGATTGCCGGATACATCACCGGCCCGTGCCAGAAGATCGCCACCATAACCGCCGGTATCGACAGCGCCATGCCCACGGCCGATACCAACTGGTAAGCCGCCGGCGTTCGGCGCAGCAGCCGATCTCCCAGCCAGCCACCGAGCAGCGTGGCACCGATGCCGGAAACCACGGTCATCCCGCCGAAGATCGTGTTGGCTTCGTCCAGTCGCAACTGGCGCATGCGCACCAGAAAGGTTGGCATCCACACCTGCAAGCCGCCGATGGCAAAGGTCATCATGGCTGCCCCAAGCGTGATCGTCCAATAGGCCTTGTTCCGAAGCAGCCCTTGAATCGAACCGCGCTCCGCGTTGTCGGCCAGAATATCGCTGGCTCCTCGAACGGGTTCGCGCAAGCCAAGGACTCCCAGCGCCAGCACAAAGCCCGGCACCCCGCAGAGCATGAATGGTGTGCGCCAGCCGTAATGATGGCCGACGTAGCCACCGATGATGAAGCCCAATGCGCTGCCGACTGGCGTCGCCAGATAGAAGAAGCCCATCACACGCCCGCGAATATTCTCGGGGAACAAGTCCGCAAGAAATGCGGGCGAGATGGCAACGAAGGTCGCCTCACCAATGCCGACAATCACGTGCCGTAAAAGCAACTCATCGTAGCTATGGGTAATGCCGCTCAGCAGGGTCGCAGCGCTCCAGACAAAAGCTCCAGCGGCCATGATGATCCGGCGCGAGAACCGGTCAGCCAAAGGTCCCACCAATGGAGCCGCCACCATGTAACAAACGAAGAACGCCGACGTCAGGAAGCCAATCTTGGCGTCGTCGACATGAAATTCCTTCTGGATGAGCGGCTGCACCGCATACAGCACATTGCGATCGATGTAATTAAGAAAGTTCAGCGCCGTCAGCAGAAGCAGGGCCGCCTTTGCGCTCTTGGTAGAAGGCATGGTTGCGCGGAGGATAACATGCCGTTCTTTCCGGCGATGTATTCGTCATGTAAAAACACTTCCGATTCGAGAGGCAAGCGAATATGCTGTGTTACGCCGAGGAGAAACCGGTCAGCCAAGACAGAAGTCCAGTCCGCGTTATCGCGCGACAGCGGCGTTGTTGTATCTGCCAGCGGCTCTTGTCTGCCCTTCTCAGCTAGAGCATTCCGGCACTTAAATTCAAAGCGGAGATTCCATGAAGAGCGTCCTGCCGTTTCTTCTGTTGGTCCTGTTATCTTGCACCGCACTCGCGCAAACTTCCGAAACCGCTCCCTCCACGTCGGCGACCATGACACAAACCGCCCCGGCCGCACAGCCGGCTCCAGCGGCGGCTCCGCTGCCCCAGGAGCGACTTTTCTTTCCTAAGGATTGGTATTGGGGATGGGCGGAATTCGATCTGGCGCCGCCGCATAACGAGATCGACCCCAACCTTTGCGCCGCGAACGCCGGGCAGTATGGCGGTGTCAACGCGCAGTGCAACGCCTTCGCGCGCTACCAGCTTGCGGGAAATATCGAGATTCGTCCCATTGGTCGGACGATTGCGCGTCGTCTGAATTTCTTCTTTACGCCGAATTTTCTTTTCGGTAAGAACGTTCCGCAGACGCTCTACACCTGGTCGTGGGATGGCATCGGGATGGAATACAAGTGGGGCGTTGGAGTCGACCTGCCGAAGCGCTTCGAGTTTCGCTTCACGCAGCACCCCAACATGGTTCGCTTTGGATCGCGCGACCAGCCGCTCGGTCCAGCCTGGCTGGGCGCCAATGGCCCGTGGGGCCAGTACAACACCATCGGCATTCGCAAGTACTTCGGCACACGCCGCGAAGGAACCGATTAAGTTAATTCCACAACGGAGCTGCAGCGGCTGGCCAGCTCCGTTGTGAACTGACAAGTCAGGAGAGCTCTATCTCTTGGGGCGAGGATAGCGCGCGATTACCACAGTCCCGATGCCGCCGCGTGGTCGAAACTCGCCCTTCACTTCTGCCCATTTCGGCTTGGCTGCACGCACTACATCCTCCAGCACTCGATTGACGATGTTCTCCTGAAAAATGCCGAGGTTGCGGTACAAGGTGAGGTATTCCTTCAGCGATTTCAGCTCCAGACAATCTTTGTCCGGCATATAGCGAATCCAGAGAGTGCCGAAATCGGGCAGCCCTGTTTTTGGGCAGACGGAGGTGAACTCCGGAATGTCGATCAGAATCTCGTAATTCGGAAACTGATTGGGCCAAGTTTCAATTTCCGGGAACTTTGCATCCAGACCGGATTCAGCGTGATCCGGCGTATAACGCTGACTTTTTGCCATGCAATTATTGTAACGGCAACCACCGTTACCTTCTCATGCAGTGCGTCGATGCTGCGCATCTTCCTCGTCGGCGGGCTTAGCGACATCCGCCGTGGTTGCTGCGCTTGGCCTCACCCTGTGCGGCGGCGGCTGCTTCAGCGGCAAGGTTCCGTCTCCACGCTGCTGGATGATCTCAGAGTTCAACTCGGCACCCAGAAGAATCAGAAATCCCGACCAGTACAGCCAGGTCAGAAATGCAATGCCACCGCCCAACACTCCATAAGTCTTGTTCAAGTGAGCGAACCGATGAAAGTAGATGCTGAGCGCGTCCGACAGAAAAATCCACCCGGCCACCGCGAGAATCGCGCCCGGCACTAGCGCGCGGAACGACTGCTTCAGGTTCGGCCCCATGTAATACAGTCCCGTAACCGCCAGCACAACGAACGTGATCGCCAGCAGATAACGCAATACAGGCCAGATCACCACGTAGATCCGGGAGAGCCCAAGATGGTTGGCGAGAAACTCGCCGAAGCGCGGCCCGAGGATCATGAAGGTGAAAGCCAGCGTTACCAGCGTTCCGACGAGAAAAAGAAGCTGGACCGCCAGCAGACGCGTTTTCCAAAATGGCCGAGTCTCGGGCACGTCGTAAGCTACGTTCAAGGCTTCGATCATCGCCGCGAAACCGCTGGAGCACGTCCAGAGCGTGCCGACCAATCCGAAGGACAATAGCGCACCCCGATTGGGCGAAATGACGTCGGCAACAATCTTCCGGATCAGTCCCATACTTTCTGGTGGAACCACCCTCGCCAGGCTGCTGATGACGGTGTCGAATAAGTTTGGCACCGGCAGGTAGCCGACGATCGCGGCCAAGCCAATCAGCGCCGGAAAAAATGCCATGACGAAGTAGTAGGAGAGAGCTGCTGCAAAGGCGAGAACGTGGTTGAAATCTACGTCATTGATCGTGCCGACGATCACTCGCCTGATCCGCACTGGAGACATCGTGGACCCCGGGAACCCTGACGTGCCTGCCCGTATTCGGATGAAGAACACGTGCCGAAGGTTGAACCGCGTTTCGCCTTGCGTCTTATTTGCCGGTTAAACATCAGATGAGAGGACGAACTCACGAATCATGGCGCAGCAATTTACCTTGCTCCGTTTGCTTTTTCCAACTCCAGGGCTCGGATGACGCAAGCGTAATGAATGCGAAGTTCAGTCCTACGTTATACTTATAGCTTCGAGCAAAAATGGCAGCAGCATCTGATAACGGCTTGAGACCCGGCAATGGCAGGCGTACCGGCCTTGTCATTCTCGGTGTCGTCATCGCCGTCATTCTTCTGGCCGCGTTCATCTCTTTGCGGCGTTCGCAAGTTACGGTCCGTGTCGGTCAAGCCGAGCGCGAGACCATCACGGCCAGCATCGCCACTAATGGAAAAATCGAGGCCCTGAACAACTTCCAGGCGTATGCGCCCATGGCTACGACCGTTAAGAAGATTTACGTCCAGCAGGGCCAATGGGTGAAGCCAGGACAGATCCTGCTCCGGCTGGACGATGCCGACGCCCGCCTGCTGGCCGCCAAGTCAGAGGCTCAACTCAGGGGCGCCGAGGCCGACCTTTCGGCCGTTCAAGGGGGGGGCACGCAAGAAGAGTTGCTGAACACGCGCAATTCCCTAGTGAAGGCGGAGGCCGACCGGGACGCCGCTCAGCGCAATCTGCAAGCCATGCAGAAGCTGCTGCAAACCGGAGCTGCCTCGCAGGCCGAAGTTGAGACCGCACAAAACCGGCTGAAGGTCGATGAAGCGCAGGTGAATCTGCTCGAGCAGAAACTAAAAGATCGTTACTCGAAGCAGGAGATTGGACACGTCGAAGCCCAGCAAACTGAGGCGCGGGCGGCTCTACAGGCAGCTCAGGACGTGTTGAAGAACGCCAACGTTGCCGCTCCGAGCGCGGGCATGGTCTATTCCTTGCCGGTGCGCGACGGTGCCTTCGTCAACACTGGCGATCTTCTGGTTCAGGTGGCAGACTTGCACAAAGTTCGCGTGCGGGCCTTTATCGACGAACCGGAAATCGGCAAGCTGCAGCCCGGTCAACTGGTTGAGATAACGTGGGACGCGCTTCCCGGCCGCGTCTGGCATGGCACGCTGGAGACATTACCGACCACGGTTGTGCAGCACGGCACGCGGATGGTCGGAGAAGTGACTTGCGTGGTGCAGAACGATGATCTCAAGCTGCTCCCCAATACCAATGTCAGCGTAGCCATCGTGACCATGCGGCAACAGAACGCTTTGACCGTGCCTCGCGAAGCGATCCACCAGGACGCCGATGGGCAATACGTTTTCCAGGTGGTGAATGGCGAGTTGAAACGCCGCAACGTGAAGACATCCGTTTCAAATTTGACCCGGGTTGAGGTCACGAGCGGCCTCTCCGATAACGCGGAACTCGCGCTGGGCGCGCTTAATATGCAATCGCTGAAGAGTGGGATGGCGGTTAAACCAGCGAATCCATGAAATATCCTTTCGCAAAATTATCGATTCTAGCCACGCTGCTCTTCGCCTTCTCGACGGCCAGCCTCGCCGACCCCGAGGCCAGCCAGCTTTTGTCGACTGGCCACGTGAACGAAGCTGTCAGCCTGTTGACGAGCCATCAGGACGCGCAGTCGTTGAATCTCCTGTCCCGCGCGTACTTCGCGATGGAACGGTGGGATGAGGCAGTGAAATATGGAGAGAAGGCGGTCAGCCTCGAGCCGCAGAATTCCACCTATCACCTTTGGCTGGGACGCGAGTATGGACGCAAAGCGGCGGAGTCGAACCCCCTGAGTGCTGCCGGGCTGGCGAAGAAAACCAAAAGCGAGTTCGAGCGCGCGGTGCAACTCGATCTTGCCAATGTTCCTGCCCGTCTTGATCTGGCGCAGTACTACACCGAAGCTCCGGGATTTATGGGCGGCGGAGTCGACAAGGCCCGTGCCCAGGCGGCTGCTATCCAGGCGATCGATCCGGGAGCGGCGCACCTGATCCTGGCTCGAGTTGCGGAAAAGGAAAAGCGCCACTCCGATGCTGAGGCTGAGTACCGCGCGGCAATTCAGCAGGCGAAAAATCCGGCTGATATGTGGTTGCAGCTTGCCAAGTTTTATCGCGAGCATGGGCGGGTTGATGACATGCAGAGTGCAGTTCGCTCTGCGGTAACGCAGCCCCACAAGCCCGCTGAGTCATACTTCGATGCAGGCAACGAGTTGCTGCTCGGCAGCCGCGACTACCTTGCCGCTGCAGATTACTTGCAGAAGTACCTGACTTCGGGGGAGCTGGTGGAATCTGCGCCGGCATTCAGGGCGCACTATCTCATGGGTCAGCTCCAGGAAAAGATGGGGCACAACGGAGCAGCAGCATCGGAGTATCAGGCCTCGCTGGCGCTGGCGTCGGGCTTCATGCCCGCTCAGAAAGCTCTTAGTCGCGTGCAGTAAAGCAGCCCTCGCGAGTAATGTAGATGACGGGATGCACTCGATAGCCCGGCGTTCCAGGACGAAGATCAATCCGGCCAAATGGTGCGCGAACATTGCGCTTCTCGGCTGCGCTTTGCTGTCGCTGGCCGCCAATTCCTTTGCGGCCGACGCTCCAGTGAAGCCGATTCCCTTCCGTGACGCGGTGGAGTTGGCGCTGCAGCACAGTGGCGTGATGGGGATCGCCGCCATCAATCAGTGGCGTGCCCAGGAGGCGTACAAGGAACTGCGCGACAATTACTATCCCCAGTTCGCCATCGGCTCTGCGCTCGGTTATTCCTACGGCTTCCCTCTAACGCTGGAAGGCTCGGCTCCATCGCTGGCGAATGCCACTACTTTTGAATCCTTTTACAATCCGTCCCTTCGCCAATTCATAAAAGCTGCCAAGATCGACTGGAAGGCGACCTCCCAGGATATCCGCGACAAGCGCGATGCCGTTATCCTCGATACCGCTCTCACCTACGCGCAACTTGACCAATTGACGGAAAAGATCGCTGCCCTGACACAAGCTCAAGACGGCGGCGCAGAAGGCTAGTCTGTCAGCCAGCAGCGCTTGCAGGAAGGCGTGGACAGTCAGCTAGACGTCACCAGGAGCAAGTTGGTGGAAGCCCGGGTTCGGTTGCGGATCACCAGTCGCAGGACCAGTCTGATGTCTTGCGCGAGCATCTATCGCACTTGCTAGGTGTCCCGGCAGATTCCATCGCCACGGACCCGCAATCGATGCCGCAGATGCCAGAGATCTCGCAGGATGCGGATTTACCCTCGCGTGCTGTGGAGAACAGCCCCGAAGTAAAGCTGGCACAGCAAAAAGTCTTGTCGGCACAGGTCCGCGCCGTAGGAGAGCACAAGGCCGCGGTTTATCCCACTATCGATCTGGCTTCGCAATACGCTTACCTGGCAAAGTTCAATAACTATGACTTGTATTACCTTGCGTATCAGGCAAACAACTTTAGCGCTGGCCTGAACCTGCGTATTCCCGTCTTCAATTCCGTTCAGAAGGCAAAAGCTGAGGAGGCTAAAGCCGATGCCCAGATGGCCAAGAAGCAGGCGGACCTGACGACGGACAAAGTTCGCGAGGACACGTTGAAGCTACAGCGCTCCCTGCGGCAACTGTCGGCAGCACGCGATGTAGCGAAGCTGGAGTGGGAGGTTTCGCAGGGTGATCTAGGCGCGGTTCAGGCCCGGGCACAGAATGGTGAAGCCAATGTGCGAGACGAGCAAAATGCTGAGTTGGAGACCGATAACAAGCACGCGGCCTATCTCGATGCCGAATTCGAGCTCCGGCGGACCGAGCTCCAGCTCATGCGGCTTACCGGTGAACTAGAGAATTGGGCCATTCCGGGCCACTGAGCTACCATTCGATGCGAACCACGGAACATACTTAACTTTCGATGCTACAAGCAGTTCCGGGCGTGTCTAAGAATGGTACGATAAGTAGGTAGACTTATGCCTTTAAAAACTCTTTTCCTGAATCCTCCTTCGTTCGAGAACTACGACGGCGGCGCCAGTTCGCGCTGGCCTGCCACCCGCGAGATTGAGTCGTACTGGTATCCAGTTTGGCTCGCCTATCCCGCAGGTATGCTGGAAGGCTCCCGTCTGCTCGACGCCTCGCCGCACAAGGTCAACGCCCAGGAGACCATCGAAATCGGCAAGCAGTTCGAGTTCCTGGTGCTGTTTACTTCGACGCCGGGATTCCAGGGGGATATCAAGCTGGCGGCCGCAATGAAGGCGGCGAATCCCAAGCTGAAGATCGCTTTTGTCGGACCGCACGTCACCACCCTGCCCGAAGCTTCGTTGCAGGAAGGCGCCGCGATCGACTTCGTGGTCCGTCGCGAGTTTGACTACGCGTCAGTCGAGTACGCCAATGGCAAGCCGCTAGAGGAGATTCTTGGAATTTCCTATCGTGGCCCTGACGGCAGAGTGATCCACAATCCCGACCGCCCGGCCGTTGATAACCTTGATGCCATGCCGGATGTGGTCGACGTCTATAAGCGCGATATCGATCCGCGTCGCTACAACGTGCCGTTCCTCCTCTATCCGTTTGTCTCGCTCTACACAACTCGTGGCTGCCCGGCGCAGTGTACGTTCTGTCTGTGGCCGCAGACGCTTAGCGGACATCCTTGGCGCAAACGCTCTACCGACGCGGTTGCCGCTGAAATGGCGAAGGCGAAAGAGTACTGGCCGTGGGTAAAGGAATTCTTCTTCGATGACGACACCTTCAACATTCAGAAGGCGCGCACCATCGAACTCTGCGCCAAACTGAAGCCACTCGGGCTTACATGGTCGTGCACCTCGCGCGTCACCACCGACTACGAAACCCTGAAGGCGATGAAGGAGGCCGGTTGCCGGCTGCTCATCGTCGGCTACGAGTCGGGTGATCCGCAGATTCTTAAGAACGTGAAGAAGGGCGCCACCGTCGAGCGTGCTCGCGACTTCACGCGGGATTGCAAGAAGCTCGGCCTGGTGATTCACGGAGACTTCATCCTTGGTCTCCCCGGCGAGACGAAGGAGTCGATCCGCAGGACGATCGATTTCGCCAAGGAACTGGACTGCGAGACCATCCAGGTTTCTTTGGCTCATGCCTATCCCGGCACCGAGCTTTACGATTACGCTAAGACCAACGGCTTCATCCTGAATGAAGGCACGCAGATGGTGGACGAGGGCGGACACCAGGTCGCGATGATCGAATATCCCAATATCTCGCGCGACTACATCATGGAGATGGTGCACCGCTTCTACGATGAGTACTATTTCCGTCCCAAGGCCATCTTCCGCATCGTTCGCAAGGCGGCGTTCAATTCCACTGATCGCAAGCGCCTCTACACCGAAGCCAAGTCGTTCCTCAAGTTACGTGCAGCCCGCAATCGCGCCGTGAAAGAAACGCGAAAGCAATCCGCAGCTACCCCTTCGCCGGACCCGACGACAGGTTCAGTGAGCGCATAGCTATTCCAGGAGCCCCATCCGGGGCTCCTTCTATTCTCACAGAAGAGTGCCGTAGTGACCGTTCGAAAATATCTAATCCTGCTTGCCGTGGTGATCTTCGGCTCTTGCGGTGATGTCTGCCTGGGGCGCGGTATGCGGGACTTCGGAGCTGTTACTGCCTCGAACTGGCATCTTCTTCTCCACGCCATCGCAAATCCCTGGATCATCCTGGGCATCTGCTTTCTTATCGGTTTCTTCTGCACCTACATCACTGCCCTTTCCTGGGCCGATCTCACGTACGTGCTTCCTGCCACAGCGCTCAGTTATGTATTGATGGCGCTGCTGGCGAAGATTTTTCTTCACGAGAATGTTACCCCTGAGCACTGGCTGGGAATCGGATTGATAACTACGGGCGTGGGATTTGCCGCCACAGGACCGTCATTGACGGTCGAAACGTCTGCGGTAGAGTTCTCTGACGGCGCCACGGGGAACGACGCTTGAGCACCGTAACCGTCTGGAGCGGCATTGCCACTATCGTCATCACGGCAACTGCCGGCGATATTCTGCAAGCGCGCGCCATGAAAGAGATCGGTGACCTGGACCAGATTCGGCAGTCCCACGGCTTGATTGCGGTCATACGCCGCGTCGTTTCGAGCGGACGCTTCATGCTGGGATTGTTGTTTATGGCACTCGCGTTTTTCAGCCTGCTGGTGACGTTGTCATGGGAAGATGTTAGCGTTGTCGGCCCGGCATCTGCTTCTCTGACTTTCATCGCCAACGCACTCGCCGCCCGCATTTTCCTCAAAGAGCGGGTGGATCATCGCCGCTGGCTGGCAGCGCTGTTCGTCGCCGGGGGTGTGGCACTGTTGGCGCGATAAATGCGAATCGACTCGATCCTGGCCGACTCGCTGCTTCTATTCTGAATCTAAGTACAAGCGCCCTGGCTTGGCAGCCAGTAGCTAATTACGAACTGCAAGGACGTCCATGAGAAAGCTCGCTCTACTTTGTGTCGTGGCAGCAACGCTGGCGGGTTGCTCTTCCAGCAAGCCGGCGGAGCAACAAGCGCAATCCGCGCCGAAACAGGCAGAATACGCAACCGGTCGAGTTGCCTTCCAGAAGATGTACTTGTCAGCTCGAGGTTGGGCTCCGGATGCCGCCCCCTTCCGCCTGCAATCGCAATTTACGCCCGACGCACCGACTAGCGAAGGTAAAGCAGGACTCTGGCGCGCTTCTTTCGGCTCGCCGGCGCGCCGCATGATGAAGATGTTTGTCTGGTCGGGGCTGGTGGGAGCTGATGCTCCCGAGCAAGGCATCAGCTTCTCGGCTGAAGATTCCTGGAGTCCGACGAACGCCAATACGCACGTTTTCGAGGTGGGATTCGTCAAGGTCGACAGCGATAAAGCATATGAGGTCGCTCAGAAGAATGGCGGCAGCAAACTAACGCAGAAGGATCCCAAGCAGCCGGTATTTTTTGTCTTGGATTGGGATTCGCAGAAAAACCTGCTGTTGTGGCACGTGATCTATGGAACTACGCAGGACGATGCGAAACTGCGCATTGCCGTCAACGCCAGCACAGGAGAGTTTGAGCGCGTCGAAAAATAGAGTGGAACGGCTTGCGATGCCATGAGCCGCGTCATGTTAAATCGCCGAAGCAGGTAACGAATTATTTCTTCGGAGCCTTCCATCCAGACCAGACCGGGACGCCCTTGTCGTCGCGCAGGGTCGTGGTGTTGTTACCGACCGTGATCTCTTTGGCGAGAACCTGCTCGCCGCCGGCTCCCGTGTTCTTTGCCCCGACAACTTCGACCTGGTCACCCTTCTTGAATTCCGTATCCATCTCTTTCAGAAACTGGGCAGGTGCCACATACACCAGCGTTGTACCGGTGTCGGTCTTGACGACCAACTGTGTCCCTTCAAATTCGCCCGGGCTGTCGTGAACGTCTTCGATGACGCCTTTCACTTTTACTTCCTGTGTTGCGTCGTACTTCGGGCCGGAGTTGCTCGCCTTTTGAGTGCTGGCGGCAAACGCCGTCAAAAACCCGAGCGAGAAGATCAGGGCCAAAGTCCAGAAGCACCATTTTTGTCTCATCATCCCTCCTTCCCCCTGCAGCGCAGGGCGACTCTGAACTGGTCACCTTTAAAATCAGCGGCTTAGCAGAGTTCCCTTTAGATCTTGCGCCTCAAGACATCGAAACTCAAGTTCAAAGTAGCTTGCGGCAGGGCCGGTCGCCGTGAGCTTTGTCACCAACTACCGTGACACCTCTTGCCGCTTTTAGATACTTTGTCGATTTCAAAACGGAATCTTGCTTGCCATATAGCGCTTTCGTGTCATAATCGTGGCACTAACCTAAGGTGCTGTGACAAGGATGTTTTCCTGGCCGCCATTCGTTCGACGTTCTCTGCCTCGGCTTCCCATCATCGGCCAAGACACAGAGAACTTGCGCGTCGAACAAGTCTTGGCGATTTTCCGCCTGATATTGTCCCTAACGTGTTTGGCTGCATGGTTGTTTTTTCCGGTGCGGTCTGCGCTGCAGTATCAGGTTGGGCTGGCGCTCCTGATCGGTTACAACGCCTGTGGCATCGTCTTTCTGGCGTGGTTGGCGTTACGCCGAAAAGTGGGCGACCCTTTTGTCTTATGTGCAAAAGTGAATGATCTGGCGTGGCCAAGTCTGCTCTGCATGGTTGCAGATGCTCCGTATTGGCCCTTTTACGTGCTTTTTATCTTCGCCATCATCGCGGCGGCTTTTCGCTCTGGCTTCTTTGAAACCCTGGCAGCAGCCGTCCTCGGCGTGATCGTTCTACTGTTGCATGCTGCATTGTCATGGCATGGTCCCGAAGTTTTTCGCGCGTCCTTCCGTGGTTCAGACGAGCCTGCACTATTGGCGATACGCTGCGTATTTCTGCTCGCCGGGGGAATCCTCCTTGGCGTCCTGGGAGAAGCCGAAAAGGGACTGCGCGCTGAGATCGCGCTCACCAACCGACTGTTGTCACTGGCTCGCGGGGGCGACCGGTTCTCTTCCGTCCTCCGAGATGTGCTTACTGAACTGGGCCGCATTTTCCAAGGGACTGCAGTCTACGAAGTGGTAGCGCAAAGCAGTACGGGACGCGCCTACAGGTGGGAGGTGCCTTCCTTGGTTCGCCCCAGCATTCACAACACGGAGTTGAGCTCCGCGGAGAAGACGAGCAGCCTAATGTCAGCATATCCGTCCACCTTTTACATGGAGCGCAATGGAACAGCCCACAGCTGCTTGATGACAGCGATCGACGAGGAGGGCCGGCGGCTTGCGGCTGCTCAGACCGTCGAACTGAAAATGCCACTGCCTGAGGCTGAATCCGTGCTGGTTGTAGGTCACGACATGGGACGTGATTGGTCAGGGCGGTTTGTTCTCGTGAATCCCCGCTTGGGACGCCGGCCTGAGCCACAGCTGCGCTTTGTGCAGGAAGTAATGCGGCAAATAGGCCCGGCCCTTTACTCCGTATACCTGTTATGGGGTTTCCGTAGAAGGGCTGGAGCAACGGAGCGCGCTCGCGTAGCGCGCGAGTTGCACGACACTACGATTCAGTCGCTGATCGGCATCGAGATGCAGGTTGACGTATTACGCCGCCGAAGCAATGACGGGCATCTGGCTAGCGAGCTTGAACGCATTCAGGAACTGCTTCGCCAGGAGGTGTTGAACCTGCGGGAACTCATGCAGGCGATGCGGCCGGTCGACTTCAGCCCGCATCAATTTCTTGACTTTATTGCCGATCTCGTGGAAC
Source organism: uncultured Solirubrobacteraceae bacterium (assembly GCA_963787115.1). Classification (GTDB taxonomy): domain Bacteria; phylum Actinomycetota; class Thermoleophilia; order Solirubrobacterales; family Solirubrobacteraceae; genus Palsa-744. Next base: position 326,446 of record CAWBBS010000014.1, on the reverse strand, counting down.
GCTTCTCAAGAGACACCGGCATATCTGTACGATTTATCTCGGAGTTGCAGGAAGTAACGCTTCCAGCGGGTACCTGCCGCGAATTGGTGCGTATCGTGCAGGAGGGCCTGGTGAATATCCGCAAGCATAGTGGGGCACAGTCGGCCGTGGTGCACTTCGGCTCGCAGGATGGTCTGTGGAAGCTGGTGATTAATGATGACGGCAAGGGGTTCCCCTTCGCCGGGCGTCTGACCCTGACGGAACTGGATGCAATACGGCGGGGACCGGCGGTCATCAAGGAACGGGTTCGTGCGATAGGAGGAGACATGATGATGGAATCGACTCCAGGGCACGGATCGAGGCTGGAGATTACCATTCCGCAGAAAGGATACGAGTCCTATGGATAAGAAGGAGTCGTCAGTACGCATCGTTATCGCGGACGATCATACGATCTTCCGTGACGGTTTGCGCCGTTTGCTCGAGGCCGAGCCGGAACTGGAAGTTGCAGGTGAGGCCGGCGACGGCGCCGAGGCTGTTGCCCAGACAAGGGAGCTGAAACCGGACGTGCTCCTGCTTGATCTGGCCATGCCGCGCGTTCCAGGAATGGACGTGCTGCGCGATCTCTCCAGTGACGGCGACAAGCTGCCCACCAAGATTATCGTGCTCACCGCCGCGGTCGAGCGCATGGAGATTGTACAGGCTTTGCAAATGGGCGCTCGCGGCGTTGTCATGAAGGAAGCCGCTACGCAGTTGCTTATGAAAGCCATCCGCACGGTCATGTCAGGCCAATACTGGATCGGACGCGAAGCCGTGGGCGATATCGTTGAATTCATGCGCACGAATCCATCGGGCGAGAAGCCACAGCGCAACTTTGGATTGACCAAGCGCGAAATGGATATTCTGACCACCATCGTTGCCGGTCTTAGCAACAAGGAGATCGCGCGCAAGTTTTCGCTCAGCGAAGATACGGTTAAGCATCACCTCACGAATATCTTCGACAAGGTCGGAGTAGCCAGCCGTCTGGAGCTTGCGCTCTTTGCAATCAATAATCGGCTCACGGAACCGCCCGCCTAGGCGGTTCGTGGCTGGTTCCAATTTCTTTGGTGCCATCTTTCGACTGTGTCGAAAGAAGTAGTCTCTGTGCCCTTTTCCTTTTTCTGCAGACGTTCCACAACAAAACTGCGTGACCGTTATCCAAGGCGCGCCGCCCGGCCTTTTTGCTTTCGTTTCACAATCTTCAACGTCACTTCGTTTGAGAATGTTCCGCAGGGACAAAGCGACAAGTGTGTCGCGACAGGGTTCAAGTATTCGAGATTTCATTCGAGGAGTAGCAATGAGAACCAAAGGCCCCTTGTACGTCACGTTTGCTGTTGTACTGAGCCTCGCCGTGGTGGCGGGATGCTCGCGCAAGCCAGAGCGCACAGACGCTCAGATTGCCAGCGACGTACAGAACAAGATTTACGGTGATCCCGGAATTCAGAGCCGAGGGATCAGCGTTCAGGCCGGGAATGGCGTGGTTACGCTGGATGGTGACGTCAACTCCGATGTCGAACGCAAGGCCGCTGCTAACGACGCGGGTGCCATCGAGGGCGTGCGCACGGTCATAAACAATCTGCAGGTCCAACAGGCGCAAGCGGCTCCGACTCCTCCGCCGGAAATCGCTGCCTCGCAGCCTGCACCAAAGCCGGAGCCCAAGAAGAAAGAGCGTCCGGCGAAAACCAGCACGCGTCATCGTCCTCAGAACCAGGACGAGCAGCCGGCAAGTGATGCGACCTTGGCGAACAGCATTCCACCTCCGGTGGCCGCGCAGCCCGAAACGCAGCCTGCGCCTCCGCCACCACCCCCTCCTCCACCACCGCCGCCGCATAAGATCACGATTCCGGCGGGAACGCAGCTCTCGATTCGCCTTAACGACGGGTTGGATTCGGAGACCAATAAGGTAGGCGACACATTCCACGCTACTTTGAGTGCCCCGATCGTGATCGGCGGCGAAGTGGTTATCCCTTCCGGCGCCGACGTTGTTGGACGGGTTGCTAATGTCCAGAGCGCTGGACGCTTCGCGGGGCAGTCGTTGCTCACGCTCGAGCTGACTTCCGTCGCCGTGAATGGCAAGACCTACAATATTCAGACCAATCAGTGGTCTCGGCAAGGTAAAGGCGAAGGTAAGAACACCGCAACCAAGGTTGGTGTGGGCACGGCAGCCGGAGCAATCCTTGGCGGCTTGATCGGCGGCGGCAGGGGCGCAGCGATCGGCGCAGCCAGCGGCGCTGGCGCCGGGACGGGCGTTGCAGCAGCCAAGAAGGGCGAACAGATCAAGCTTGCCCCGGAAGCGGTATTGAACTTCCAGACCATCAACACCCTGACCGTGATCCCGCAGAGCAATAACAACCGGGACGCCAGCCGTGTACCATTGTCATAGCGAATTAATTATTCACAGGCGCAGCCCACTAGACTCGGCTGCGTATTTTTGCATCTCTTCTTGTACACAGCTTTTTGCTGCGATACCTGCGCGAGAGACGAGATATGCCCAAAATCAGCGCTCTGCTATACACCCACAATGATGCTCTGCGCCTCGGACGCATTCTCGATTCCCTGCGCCCCTGCGACGAGGTCCTGGTTATCGACGAGTGTTCCGACGATGACACCGAGAAGGTGGCGCGTGAGCATGGGGCGACGTTCAAGACCGCGATTCCGGGCGTGACCACGGGCGCTTACGCCATGGATGCTGCGCACGACTGGATTCTTTGTCTGCGCTGCAACGAAGCTCTTTCTGACGATCTGGAAGCGTCTCTCATCGAATGGAAGGAGAGCGAGCCGGAGGAAACGCTGGCCTGTTATAGTGTCCCCATCCGCGCGGAAAACGGGGCAGGCTGGAAGAACCAGCCGCCCGAGGTTCGTCTGGTCAATCGCAAGCGTATGAACTGGGTGGGTGACATGCCGCCCGAGCAGTCCTGCGGGGCGGTGCTGGCCGGCGATATCCTGAGCTTCCGCGAGCCTTAAACTCTCGCAAGGATCTCGAAAGCCGACTTGGACCGACTCCTGGAATGCGTGCTATTCGTGGTTGGTCTGATATTCGGGAGCTTCCTGAATGTTTGCATCAGCCGGATTCCGCGCGATGAATCCATCATTTCCCCGCGTTCGCGCTGCCCTTCCTGCGGCGCAGGCATTCGCTGGCACGATAACGTTCCCCTCCTGAGCTGGATATTGCTGCGCGGTCGCTGTCGCGACTGCAAGCATCGCATCTCGGCGCGATATCCCGCCGTGGAGTTGCTGACCGCCATCGCCTTTACTGTCTGCGTTGCCTCGTTTGGTGTGACCTGGACAACCTTGAAGTTCAGCATCTTTGCTTTTCTGCTGATCGGTCTGATCTTCATGGATGCGGAGACCGGTCTGCTTCCCCGCGAGTTCACTTACACAGGGTTCGTGATGGGAATCATTCTGTCCTGGGTAGCACACACCGATTTTGCTGCGACAGTATTTTTGTTGCAGCTTTTTGGGCGGGCTGTCGCCAATCCCAATGTGCTTTCAGTAATAGACGCCGTGCTCGGCGCCGCGGTCGGAGCGGGTTTCTTCTACCTGGCGTGGGCGCTGTACTATCTGGTTCGCAAAGCGCACGGGCTTGGGTTTGGAGACATCGCGCTCATGGCCATGGCGGGAGCTTTTCTCGGACTGAAGACGATCGTACTGGTCATCGTATTGGCGCCGCTGGCCAGCGTCGTTTACGTCGGAGCGCTTCTGATTCGCGATTCTTTCCGATCGCCTCACCAGGAAGTCGAAGCAGCCTACGATCGTGCTCCCTTCTTAAAGCGCGAAATTCCCTTCGGGGTGTTCCTCGGTGCATGCTCCCTGTTCGTGGTCTTTGCTGGCGAGTCCGTCTGGAGATGGTATCTAAGGATGTTCTAAGCCGACATCTGCGAATTCAAATCAGTTTTGACTATGCGCACCCGTTCTGCGACTTGCCGCAGATGATGCCGACTGTGGGTGCGATGAAAAACGCGCCACTCTTGCGCGCTTAGAGGTCCCAGGAAAGGATGATCCAGAAGTTTGGTAGTCTTGCCAAACCGCCGCTCCGCATCCTGCAAGGTCGAATCCATAGCTACCAACGCATCATAGAAGCGAGGCATCGTGCCGGCGTTCATCCCCTCGTTCGGCGTGACTTGTTTGAAGGCCTCGCGACCGGCAGGCATGAAACCCAACTGAATCACAACGAACTTTCTTATACGGTGTGGCAGCCTGGAGCTGCCTTGAGTGGGCGCTCCGCTGTCCAGAATACGTCGTAAACCCTTCGTCGTTCCCGTGTAGGTGAGAAGCAAGTGTTCGAGGATTTGCGCCGATGTCCACTTCCCCGGCGGTCCTTGCTGCCATTCCGGACCCGACCAACCGCGGGTTGCCCCTTCTACCTCCCGCCGTATCTGCTCAAGTTCGGGAGCCACAAATACCTCACCCATCACAGCGCGTGTGATTCTACTTGCAGACATCTCACCAGAATTGCCACGTTTGTTCAATGGAGATTTCATCAGACCGCGCTGAGCCGTTGCAATGCAGCTGCAACTACTCGCAGGTCTTCAACAAACCGCGCAAATTCCCGATGCCGCGCTTCGTCATCCGGAGCCCGCAAAATCGCTGATGGATGCACTGTGGCCAGGATTTTGATTGTTCCGGCAAATTGCAACAACCGGCCTCGCTGCTGGGTTACGCGGAAAGTGCGTCCCAGCAGAGCCTGCGCTGCCGTCGCACCCAGGCATACGATCACTTCCGGCCGCACTAGCTCCATCTCCGCATCCAGCCACTGCCGGCAGGCTGCAATCTCCACGGAATTCGGTTTCTTGTGGATCCTGCGCTTGCCCCGAGGCTCCCACTTGAAGTGCTTCACCGCGTTGGTAACGTAGGCTTGCTTGCGATCGATTCCAGCCTCGACAAGCGCCTTGTCCAGCAAAGCTCCCGCCGGTCCGACAAACGGACTTCCCTCCTGATCCTCTTTATCGCCCGGTTGCTCGCCGATTAGCATCACGCTCGCGTGCTTTGCTCCCTCACCAAACACCGTTTGCGTAGCGTGTTTCCAGAGATCGCAGGCGTGGCAGTCTTTGGCGGCCTTGCGCGCCGAATCAAGATTTGGATAAATGGTCAGCGGTAGCTGAGTGGAATCAGTTTCTTGCGAGCGACGCCCCATGGCTAAAGAGATGCTTCACAGGCGCATAAACGTTGCAGGAAAAACCGGCACCGGAGGCGCGCTCAGGATTCCATTGCGGTCAGCCTATCGGCGTGCCTCGAGCGCGATCGCTCGCGGAAATAGAATATTGTTCTCGAGATGAATGTGCTGATGCAAGTCAGCCTCGAAGGCTCGAAGCGCGTCATAGAACGTCTTGTAGGTGACACACGCGTCTTCGGGAGTCGAGTAGTTGTTGGTAAGGGTACGCAACTGCTTCAAAGCGTCTCCCGCCCCGTCGTGCTCCTGCATCATCATCCGTACAGGGTTGGCAACGGTGCCGAACATCGCCGGCGGCGCTGCAGCGCAGCTTCTTCCATCCGGAAAACGAAGGGAAACAAAATCTGTTCCTCTTTCATCAGGTGAACACCGAGTTCATCTGTCAGATCATCGAACGTCTGCTTCACTTCGAGCAGTTCCGGATGATTCGCGCCATGAATTCCGATTAGCTTGGTTGCCAATGCCTGGATGCGTGGCCCCTCCTCACGAATGAATCTATGATGTCTGCTGTTGATGTGATCGATGAGCTCGCTCAAGGGCGCGCTCGTCCAATCCTGCTCCGCCTCGGATTTCGCTGCAGCCAGCCCATGTTCCAGCCGCGCTAGTACTTGATCGATAGGAAGTTTGGCGTCGGCACAAGCATCCTTCAGATTGCGGGCGCCCCCGCAACAGTAGTCGATTCCCAGCTTCTCGAATTCGCGCGTCGCTCCGGGAACCCGGACTGCCAGCTCGCCAACCGTCTGCGTCGTATCAATGGACATTTCATTCTCCTCGAAGGGCGCGTCCGCTGCTGGCTTCCCCCGGGCCGTTGCAATGGCCCGGGAAATTTTGCTCATTCAGGAGGTCGGATCGCCGCCACATCTTGGAGTCTAAAGAGACGGCAACGTCCCGCCTATGACTTTGGTCACGCACTTGAGGGAATTGTGAAGATCAAGAAAAGAGTGTTCGACAGACCTTACGTTAGGACCTAGACGCCGGGTAAGACCCGTAAGATTGCAGGCTTGAATCTCACTGGTCTTACCCTAGAATCAACGACTTAGAGCAATTGCGGATTCAGGCATTCTCAGGCGCTGACTGCCTTGCGAAGTGCCAGCGACATCATTAAACGGGTAACGCCAGACATGAAGATGCTGATGCCGAACAGCGTTCCCACCACCCAATCGGAGTTAAACGGCCAATGCGCCCAGATCAGTACGCCGAGCAGGAGCGTGACAATACCGTCGAACAGCACCCATCCCCATCCGCCGCGCGGCTTGATTTGGAACGCCAGGACAACGGCAAAAACGCCGTATATCAGCAGGAAGGACGCCAGGATCAGGGTTAGCGCCAGGAGACCGCCGACCGGATGCATCAGCAGATAGATTCCGGCGATGATATAGATGACGCCCAAGACCACTTCCAGCAAAACGTGCCAACCCCCGTGCGTGCGCACACCGAAGATGATTTGTGCGACGCCGTTGAAAATCGCCGACCATCCCACGACGATGGTGATGAACAATCCGGAGATTCCCGGTTCCACCATCGCTACAATTCCCGCAATGATCATCAGGATCCCCAGCACAATCGACCAACTGGAAGCCCGCTTCAGTACTGCTTCAGCCATGATTCCTCCATTGTGTTTGTGGCGCAGGCAGACACAATTGCCGGCGCTGAAGCTCGAACAGCTATCTTGTTAACGACTGAGAGGGTGCATCGAAGAGTCGCAGATTATTTTGCGTGAGCGGCGCAGGATATTCAACGATTTAATCGATCAATAACCGGTTCGATAATGTCAAAAAGCCGCATATCGACCGCGACCTTCTGGTTCTTGCCACGTCTTCGGGCAAAACGCGCGGCTGCATCCGCCATAAAGGCGTTGGCGAAACGAGCTCCCCAGACAATATCGTCAAAGGCATACGAGGTGCGTGTCTGCACGATGGTCGAGAACGTCTCATCGAACGCCTTCAGCAATACCAGCACCTCCATGTTCGAATCACGCAGCGACTCCGCCGTTTCGCCATGCAGAATGCTGTCCTGATCGATCGGGTGGACCACGGTCCAAGTCAAAGGCAGGAAGACCACGCCGTCGCGCTCCAGTTTGCAGGGATAGTAGCGCCGCGTATGCACGCCGTCGACTTGTTCGAATCGGCTGACAATCACTTTGGCTGAAACTTCGATCAGCTCGTTCGACCGCGCATTGGCTACGCGAAACTCCAGCGCAGTCATCCCCTGATATGGCGCTACAACCGCATGGCTGCTGAACAGCACATTCGCCGTCGGCCGCGAGATACGGGCGAACAGTAAGCCGGTCACGATGGCGAATCCGGCCAGTCCTGCTAAAGCCTCTATCGTTACCACCAGGTTGGCGGCGATTCCGGTAGGCACCACATTGCCATAGCCGATGGTCGAAATCGTCTCGACGCTGAAGAAAAAGGCGCGCCAGAAAGGATGGTCGGAAATTCCGGCGCTGGTGCTCACCAGAGCCCCGGGCCCGCAAGCCATGTAGGCCAAGGCGAAAAAGACGTTGGCTATAACGTACCAACCGAAACCCAAGAAAAAAAACTGCCACCACGGCATGGTGAGTAGCACGTGGTAAGGGCTGATCGACTCCACCAGCGTCAGACCTTTGCGCTCGACATTGAAGCTGCCATCGCGGTTCAGCAGTCGCTGATGGCTTTCGCGCGATACGACCGCACCAAAACCAAGGTCGCGAAGATCCTGCTCGTTGAGGGGCTCGGCTCGGGAAACCATGGGAATTCGATGCCGCCAACAAAGCGGCGTTGCAGCAGTATACCTGTTGTAGATTTCCTGGGAGAACTAGGCAGACCGCTTGTGCGCATGCTCGCGGCTGACCACCAGCACCTGGCAGCATTCCTGGTCGAATTCCACGCGCTTGTTCAGGGCGCATTTACTGCAGAGCCATACGACCTTCTGCTTGACATGCGCCGGCAGACCCCACGCCTGTGGACGTTTAACCGGAAGCGTGTAGATCTGGCCGGTTCCCATACGCTTAAACTCTGTTGAGCAAGCCGGATTCACGCACTTTCCCAAGCCGGAAACACGCATAGCAGTCAGTAAGATGCAATCTCGGGCTGAAACGTATGGCTGCAAAACCCTATCCTTGTTTCGGTGCCGAATCCTGGAATTCTGCATCCAAATGAGCGGCTCTCCTACTTTGCTGGAGGATGAATGGCAAGACCCTGCTTGCCCGGCAAACCGTATCCCTTGGGTGCAACCTGGGACGGAACCGGAGTGAATTTTGCTCTCTATTCGGAAAACGCGACCAAGGTGGAACTGTGTCTGTATGACGGGCGAAGCCGTCGCGAAAGCGACCGCATACAACTGCCGGAACAGACCGCCTTCGTCTGGCATGGCTATGTGCCAAATCTTCAGCCGGGGCAGCTCTACGGTTATCGGGTTCACGGACCGTGGGAGCCGGCGCGCGGCTTGCGGTTCAATCCTGCCAAGCTGCTGATTGATCCCTACGCCAAGGCAGTTGCCGGCCGCATTGATTGGGACAAGCCGATCTTTCCTTATCGCTTTGGCGGTGAGAATTCCGATCTGGTCATCGACCGGCGGGACAGCGCCTCCGGCATGCCGAAGGGCATCGTCACCAGTCCATACTTCGACTGGGAGCATGACCGTCCGCCGCGCATTCCGCTCAGCGATTCCATCATCTACGAAGTGCATGTCCGCGGCTTCAGCATGCTCAATGAGCAGATTCAACCAGAGCTGCGCGGCACCTACGCGGGCCTGGCCTCGCCGGCGGCCCTGAAATACTTAAACCGTCTCGGCGTGACGTCGGTCGAGTTGATGCCGGTTCACCAGTTTGTTCACGACAAAGTTCTAGTCGATCGCGGCCTTCGCAATTACTGGGGCTACAACACGCTGAACTACTTCAGTCCGGAATCGCAGTATTGTTCCTCGGGCGATCAGGGTTCGCAGGTTCCTGAGTTCAAAGCTATGGTGAAGGCTCTGCACCGCGAAGGCATCGAAGTAATCCTCGACGTGGTCTACAACCACACGGCCGAGGGCAATCAACTCGGCCCCATGCTCAGCTTCCGCGGTATCGACAATCCGACGTATTACAAGCTGGTTCCCGACAATCAGCGCTACTACATGGACTACACCGGAACCGGCAACAGTCTGAACGTGCGCCATCCCCAGGTTCTGAAGCTGATCATGGACAGCCTGCGCTATTGGGTCACCGAGATGCACGTCGACGGCTTCCGCTTCGATCTGGCGGCGACCCTGGCGCGCGAGCTGCACGATGTTGATCGCCTGTCGGCCTTCTTCGACATCATCCACCAGGATCCGATCATCTCCCAGGTGAAGCTGATAGCCGAGCCGTGGGACGTGGGCAACGGCGGCTACCAGGTCGGCAACTTCCCTGTCCTCTGGGCCGAGTGGAACGGCAAATATCGCGACACTGTACGCCGTTATTGGAAAGGCGACGAAGGCCAGCTTTCCGATCTTGGCTATCGCTTTACCGGCAGTAGCGATCTCTATCAGAACGATGGCCGCCGCCCCAATGCCAGCATCAATTTCGTGACCGCGCATGACGGCTTCTCGCTCGAAGACCTGGTCAGCTACAACGATAAGCACAACGAAGCCAATGGCGAGAACAATCAGGATGGCGCCAACGACAATAATTCCTGGAACATGGGCGCTGAAGGACCTACGGATAACCCTGACATTCTCGCCGCGCGCGAGCGCCAGAAGCGAAACTTCCTCGCTACGCTTCTCATGTCGCAGGGCGTCCCCATGATTTGCGGCGGCGACGAGCTCGGCCGCACCCAGCACGGCAACAACAACGCCTATTGTCAGGACAACGAGATCAGCTGGTACGACTGGAAGCTTGATCCGCGGAAAAAGAAGCTGCTGGAGTTCACCTGCAAGCTGATCGAGTTCCGCAAACGGCATCCCAACTTTCGGCGCCGCCGATTCTTCCAGGACCGCGAGGTTTATCATCCCTCCTCAAAAGACATCGCGTGGTATCGCACCGATGGGCAGGAAATGACCCAGGAGCAGTGGAATACTGGCTGGATGCGAAGTCTCGCCATGATGCTCAATGGCGCTACCCTGGGCCAGGTCGATAATGCTGGTGAGCCGATCACCGACGACACGTTTCTGGTGATGCTGAACTCTTCCGGCGACAGCGTTACGTATACTTTGCCGCAGTCTCCCAGGAATCGCGGCTGGCGGCTGCTGCTGAACACCTATGACCTCGATGATCCCTTTGGCGAGAGGTTGCTGGAGGGAACTCTGGAAGTCGCCGGCCGCTCCGTCGTCGTACTGCGTGAACTGGCCGAGGAAGAAGTGAAATCTTTCAATTCCGAGCACGAGGAGCTTCCGGTCGAGGAACAGAAGCAGCCGGCTCCTCCGGCCGAAGAAGAAGCAGAAGAACCGGTGCCGGCCGGTTAACAGATAGGAGAAGCCGGGACGTTGCATTTCACTTTTATTGCAGCAGAGACACTTTCAGGATCGGGGTACTTTCCGCCGGATTCAGCGCCATGGTGAGCGCGCCGCTGCCAGTCAATTGCATTTGATCGGTGACAACGTTGCCCCAGATGAGAGTTCCATTCGTGGTGCCGCCGGGAATCTGAAAAATCGTTGCGTAGGTGGAAGAGTGGAAATACAAGGTTCCGGAATATGCCAATGTGCCCGATCCCTGGAGTTGAGGGGAGGACGTATCGGCATGATCCATGAACATCAACAGGCTGCGTAGGTTCCCCACCGAGTCCGTGGTATCTCCACCACTGTCGTAGTACGACCCATTCGCCGTGCATTGCGCCAGCATGATGTTCGTGTCCAGCGCGCTGGCCAGATTCAGGTAAGACGGCGGTGTGCTGCCATCGCAGGTCAGGTCGGTAACCGGAACTTTGTCCACCCGAGGGGAAGCAGGCGCGCCCGAGGCCCCGCTGATCAGCGGTTTAGCTGAACCATGGAAGAAGAACATCACTCCATCGGTTTGATGCCAGGTCCATGCTCCGCCCCCGCCATTGCCGTTCGGCCCCGCGGTTTTCGTCAGTGGACTGCAATACCCCGACGTGGTGGTGTTCACTACTCCCTGCGAGTTGGCGCACGGCTTTGCCAAACGAATCGTGTCTGAGCCCGCGATCGACAGGTCGCCGTCGAGGTAATAGACGCCGGGAAGAAACGTAATGACATCACCTCCGCCTTCGGAGATGCCGTTGGGATAGTATCCCGGCGCGTACTCCTTGCAACCGCGGCAATACCATGACTGGCTCCCGTAAGAGGCGTAGCTGCATGTCCAGTAAGTGCTGTCGTTGTAGCTGCCATAGTTCGTCGGAGCGTTGTCTGGGCACCCGTCCATGTCTGGCGCGGCCAGGTTGTAGTACTTGGTTCCGTCGTTATGCGTCGCCTTGGTTGCGGGAGTAATGTTCTTTACGCTCGCCGGTACATTGACTGTCGAGTAAGGATCTGCCACAGGTGCAGCGGGCCAGACCCAGTTCCCTGTGGTACCGCCGTTGAAGCCGGCAGCCAGCCCGGTATTCCCATTGGTTCCATAGCAGCCTGTAGCTGTGCCGGGAGCCACGTGCGGGCCTCCGTAGCTGCCCACATCCGACCCGGTAAGGTTGGGGCCTCCCTTAGAAGTATCGATTACGCCGCTTGAGCCGCACTGCACGGCTGTCGCGCTGCTGGAGTTCACCACGATGCTGCGCGGTGGCCCGCCAATTATCTTGAGCGAGGCGCCTCCACTGTAAGAGAGCGCTCCTGAAATCCTGGGATTGAGGATCATGATCGGTGCCCCCTGCATCAACTGGGTCAGGCCACAGGTCGAGACGGCAGCCACTTGTTGGGTCGAGTTCCCGGTGAGCAGGGTGCTGAAGTAAGTCTTAACCGGCAGCGAAACCTTGACGAGGAGATACGGATAAGGCACCAGCGAACTCGGCGGAGCGGTAACGCCGGGCACAGAACTGGGAAAGCTCCACGTCACCGTCGCCGCTCCCCCACTATATCCGCTGGACCCGTTCTTGCTGGCATACCAGCACATGCTCGGCCCGCCGGAAGTAAAGCTGCTGCAATCGCCGGCAGTTCCGGGGACGAAGTTGATCGGCGGATAGCTGGCGCCGTTGATGAGCTGATACATATCCATGGCGCCCGCCTGGCAGGCGGCATCGGCAGCCGTTTGCATTTGCTGACGCTGGAACCAGATATTGGTATAGTCCACTGCAAACGCCAGCACGGCCAGAAGAAACAAGCTCAACATCAGGACAACCACGATGCTGGCCTGTCCCTGCTCCCATCGCGTTCGCCTCTCGTGCAACCCCTGCGTACCCAAGTCGCCTCACTAAAACACAATTCGGCCTTCTGCGGTAACGTGCATCGTAGGAGGATTGAATCCCGGCACCGCCAAATAGGAGACATAAGGATAAGTAATCGTGACCAGCACTCGACTGGACGGCGTTGAAGTCCCGTCCGGCCAGGATGGAGTCACGGTCATTCCGCTGGTGTCGTGAAATGAAACGCCCGCATAGCCGTTGACTACGGCAGTTACGTTTCCGCCGACACTGTCAGCACATCCAGAGCCAGGACCGCTGCACGCGCTGCTGTCACTTCCGTGAACGATGGCATAGCGCACGCCCTCTCGCGCGGCATTGCCGAGCACGCTGTACGTGTAGACAGTCATACAGAACTCGAAGATCAGGAAGGTAACCATGAATATCGTCCAGATCGACAGCGAGAACTCCAGCAGCGCCGATCCTTGCTCTTCGCCAATCCTTACGAGCCTGCTTGCCAGTTTGAAGGAGGCTGCCATCAGTCGAGCGCTCGCATTTCCGCCTGCCAATGCACCGTCAGCGCAGGCATGGTGAAGGTGAAGAAGTTCACGGGAATGGGCGGACTGACCGTATACACCACATCGACGCGCTGGGTCAGCATTCCGTAGTTCGAGCTGGGATCTTCGTCAGGAGTAAAGTTCAGCGTGCCGGAGGGAAAGGTGCTGCACTGGGTGATGTAGCCATCGGATGTCTGCGTCACCCCTATCTTCTTGGAACAGACCTCGATGGTCGTCTTGAGGGCCATGCCGGCCAGGCCGGAGAGATCGCCTCCCGCCAGTCCAGCAGCTCCCGCGGTGTCAACCAGCGAGCCCGCGGTTCCAGCGGATGGCAGCTGTTGCTGGCCCGGAGCGACAAAACCCTGCGCCGAATACAGTACCGCGCTGCGCGACGACGAAGCCAGGTTCGCAGCCACAATGAAGAAGTATCCGATGTCCACAGCAAAGCACAGCATGAGAACAAGAATCGGCAGCACTAGCGCGGTCTCGATCATGCTCGAGCCGCAAGAGCTTTGTAGCGCTGTTTCCGATGATGACATCGGCTCCTTCACGCCGGGCATCTGGCCTCCGTAAAAATGTTAGGGCGTTGGCATCGCGGAAACCAAGACGAATCAGCTGGGCTCGTTGGCAAGATTTCCCATTCTGCTCAGATTTCAGAATGGGCCAGCACTTTATAGGACGAGCATGCGAGACGGGTCAGCGATGATGCTTGAGGGATTCACGCCGATAGTCTGAAGTGTGCAGCTTCAGGTGACCTCGATTCCCGCGCCGGCTCTGTCGCCGTTGCCGACACCAGCGATTAACGCGCACAGCAAAACCGGGTATTTTTTTGCCCGAGTGTTTTCTTTCCCTGTTCTACTGGCCTGCGCTCTTGCTGCTTCCGTCTTTGTTTTCGACAGCGGAAGCATCGCGGATCCCGATATCTGGTGGCATCTTCGCAACGCAGAAGTATTGGTCCAGCAGCACGCTTTCGTTCGCCATGATTTCTATTCCTTCACGGCCGCCGGGTCGCGCTGGATGAATGAAGCTTGGCTAAGCGAACTTCCCTATTACTTCGCATGGCGAGGCTTCGGTATTCGCGGAATCTACCTGGTGATGCTGGGGGAGACCGAGCTCATCCTGTTGGGAGTTTTCGCCTTGACATATCTCGCCAGCAGGAACGTCAAAGCAGCCTTCCTCAGCTCATGGCTTGCTGTCTGGCTGGCGACCGTTTCCTTCGGGCCGCGTACACTGCTGGCCGGGTGGCTGTGCCTTGTACTCGAACTGCTGATTCTGGAACGCTACTCGCGCGGCAAAGACAACCTCGGCTGGCTTGTGCCCCTATTCGCGCTTTGGGTGAATCTTCACGGTTCCTGGTTGATCGGAATATCGCTCTTCCTGATCTTCTGTGCCTGCGGCCTGTTAAACGGTAACTGGGGGCGAGTTCGAGTCCGGTGCTGGACGCCGCAGCAGCGAAACAAGCTTGCTCTTGTGGTGACTTGTTGCCTTGCTGCTCTCTTTCTGAATCCGTACGGCTATCGCCTTGTGTTGTACCCGTTCAATTTTGCCTTCCGGCAAAAGCTGAACGTCAATCACATCGACGAGTGGATGAGCCTGGACTTCCACGGGCTACGCGGGAAGCTCGTTTTTGCTATGCTGGCGGCGACTCTTATTCTGGCTCTCATACGCAAACGCCGTTGGATGTTGCACGAGGTGGCCTTCACTATAATCGGCTTCTACGCTGCCCTGACCTATAGCCGTTTCCTGTTCCTGGCCGCAATCGTTTTCACTCCCATTCTGGCGAAGGAACTGGATTTCCTGCCGCCGTACCGTGCCTCCATCGACAAGGCTCGGCTGAACTTTGTATTCATTGCTGCCATGGTCGCAGGAGTCGTCTGGCGATTTCCCTCTGAGGATTTTCTGTTACGTGACACCGTCAGAAACTATCCCGTCAGAGCAATGGGATATCTCGCAACCTTTCATCCGCGTGGTCCTGTCTTCAACGATTGCTTGTGGGGCGGCTATTTGGTCTGGAACCTACGCGAGATGCCTGTATTCATCGATTCGCGGATCGACATCTACGAATACAACGGCGTGTTCGCCGACTATCTTGATGCGATCGGCATTAACCGCCCGCTGGCTGTTCTCGACAAATACCGCATTGACTACGTGCTGTTCCGCAAGGAAAGCCCGCTCGCCTATCTCCTCATGAATACGACTGGCTGGAAGACTGACTACCGGGACGACACTACGGTCCTTCTAGAGCGAACAGGACCGATCGGTGGAGGTCGTACGCCCTAGCGAGCTTTGACAGTCGGCGAGGCTGGGGCGCGCAGGCTTGATTTCTGGCGGGCAGGGCCGTTCGCTGCTCCTGGAATTTCATGGGCAACGTCGGCACGCCCGACGCTGGTGTAGATGAAGCCGTGTTCGGCCATCGCTTCAGGACTGAAGATGTTGCGGCCATCGATCACGATGGGATAGTGCAAGCGCTTATGCAAGTCAGCCAGATCAAGCGTGCGGAACTCTTCCCAATCGGTAAGCACCAGCAACGCGTCAGCATCCTTAGCCGCATCCTGCGGTGATGCAACATACTCGATGCTCTGCGAACCGAGAATCTCGCGCGCGTTGGTCATAGCCGCCGGGTCGTAAGCTTGGATCTTACAGCCCTCTTCCATTAGCGATTTCACCACGGCGATGGCCGGGGATTCGCGCACGTCGTCTGTGCCGCCCTTGAAGGCCAGCCCCAAGACACCCAGCCGTTTTCCTTTAAGCGTCCACAATGCATGACGCACCTTGCGCAGAAAACGCTCGCGCTGCTCGTTGTTGATGTGCATCACCTCTTCCAGTAAACGGAAGTCATATCCGCACTCCCGAGCTACCGCACGATAGGCTGAGAGGTCTTTTGGGAAACACGATCCCCCATACCCCAGTCCTG
This sequence comes from uncultured Solirubrobacteraceae bacterium, assembly GCA_963787115.1. Classification (GTDB taxonomy): domain Bacteria; phylum Actinomycetota; class Thermoleophilia; order Solirubrobacterales; family Solirubrobacteraceae; genus Palsa-744. The sequence continues at coordinate 310,567 of CAWBBS010000014.1, read as the reverse complement.
GATTCAGGAACTGACGGCCGATACGCGAGTCCGACCCAATCCCCTCTTTTACCTGGTCAACATCGGCTCCCACCGACTCGCAAAGAGTAGCGACCGCGTTGATGAAGCTGATCTTCATCGCCAGGAATGCATTCGACGCGTACTTAATTAGCTCGGCGCTCTTCGCCGTGGTGGCAATCAGCCGCGCTGTGCCGGTCATCGGCTTGGGAGACGGAATGGCATCGCTGCGCTTGTAGTAGCTGCCATCCGTCAACGGCTGGTAGATGTCGCGCAAGGTTTCGGCACATCGCGGATTGTCCGTGCCAATCACGATGCGATCCGGATAGAGGAAGTCAGTGACTGCCGTTCCTTCGCGCAGAAACTCCGGGTTGGAAGCAACGTCGAACAGATCCGACGGCGCGCCGTTCAGCAGCATCACCCGTCGTACCCATTCGCTGGTATAGACGGGCACCGTACTCTTGCCCACCACAATCTTGTAATCCCGAATGTTCGCGGAGATCTCTCGCGCGACCGACTCCACATAGGAGAGATCAGCCTCGCCGTTCACCGTGGGTGGGGTTCCGACGGCTACGAAGATAGCCGAAGACTGATCAACCGAATCCGCGAGCGAATTCGATAATTGGAGTTTGCCTCCGAGATGCCGCTTCAGCAGCTCGGGTATGTAGCGTTCATGGATGGGAGACAGGCCTTGCTGCAGCGCATGCTGTTTCGCCGGATCGTTATCATACAGCGTAACGTCATGCCCTAACTCCGCGAAGCACGCTGCCGTGACCAATCCCACGTATCCGGACCCAATGACTGAAATGCGCATTCCTGGCTCCCGCCGCATAGACGTTTAGATGTAAAGAGTGCCTTCGGGAAAGTGGCTTCGCCCCGTATAACGTGTGTATTGTACATGCAATTTTGGCCGGATGGGCGCCTTTAGCTAAGCGCCGAGCGCATGTTCCCAGAACGAAATGCCGAATCGGATAGCGGTCATTGCCTTCAAACCCGGCGCAGGAGACGCTTCACGATCAACCCCTGATACTCGCGAAGAGTCTTGACCGGATTCATCTTGCTCTGGCTCTTCTTGAGGCCGTAGTCGTACAGCAAGGGCACTTCGCTGAAGCGGTGGCTGAAGGGCAGCACCCGCAGCAGCACTTCGAGGTTCGCCGCGAAGGATTTCGTCGTCGTGAAACCGTTACCAAAATGCGCCAGCGCCTTCTGCACGATCTCGGCGCGATAGGCCCGATAGAAGATGGTGTAGTCGGAGATACCTCGCACGTGGAAGAAAATCGACAGCACCACGTTCACTCCCCAACTGCCTGCGGTTCGCTGCCAGGGAAAATTCACATAGCCTCCGCCTTTTATGTAGCGCGAGGCTACGACCACATCGTCGCCGCTATACACCCGCTGCGCCATCTCCGGCATGCACTTCAGATCGCTGGTGCCGTCGCCCTCGATGATGAAAACGCAGTCCTCTGGCTGAGCCTTTTTAGCAGCGGCGACCAGACCGTCGTAAAACGTCATGGGAACGCCGAGGTTTACCGGATGATGGACGATCTCCAGATCCATTTTTCCACGGAAGCTCTCCGCCGCTTCCAGCGTATCGTCGCGACTGCCGTCGTTGACCACGATCACGCCAAGCGGCAGCTTGGCCGACAACTCTTTCAAATGCTCCAGGACGACCGGAAGATTTTGCCCTTCGTTGTAGGCGGGAATGATGACGTAGCTTTTGGGCATGCGGTCAGATCGATGGATAACCTACAACAATAGCAGACGAAGCTTCGGAATTAATGGGGTCAAGGCAAGCACGGCAAACAACGTTCGCAAGACCGGCGGAGAGCTTTGACTACGTCTACCGAATAGTGGCCGCCAACGCCGGCGGCATCAGCTACGGAGCGATCCAGACCTCACGACGCCGCCCGTGTCAGCGGCCGGCAGTGGCTCGGCCTACAGCGGCGCCGAGCTGGCGGGCACCACGCTGCTGGTCAGCTCAGGCGAGAAGCTCACCGCACGCGTCGAGTGTCCCGCAGGCAATTCGGGCTGCAGCGGCACGATGTTGCTGCGGACCCAGTCAGCCGTCACGACCGGCGCGCGACGAACCGCGGGTCGCATTCTCACGCTCGCATCCGGTTCGTTCAGGATTGGCGCCGGGCGTGTGGGCGCTGTCACGCTCCGGCTGTCTGCCACGGCACGCCGCCTCCTAGCCGGCCGCCGGTCGCTGAGGGCACTGGCAACACTCCTCACCCGTCGCCCGTCGCGGCCCACACAGGCGTGGCGAGCCGCGGTCACGCTCCGGCCGCAGCAGAGGTAGCCCCCGGGAGCGGATCGGCCGCCGCGTTGCCTCGCGGCCGCTCAGTGCTTGAGGAGGATCGGGTCCAGCCAGTTGACCTTGACGCCGTGAGGCGCAGTGAACGTGACTTTGGCCTTGAGGGTGATCTGCTTCTTATGCGCCAGAGCCCTTAGTCCCCTCACGGTGAGCCGCAGCCGCAGGGTCTGCTTGACCAGGCGCTTCGTGTAGACCGTCTTGCCTTCCGCGACCACAAGCTTTTCGATCTTGCCGTGAGCACCCTTGACGAGCTCATACCATTCAACCGTCGCGGTCCCAAGTGTTGGCCCGACGAGCGCGAAGGAGTAGCCGCCCGCTTTGGCGACCGCGCTCAGCCGGGGGGCGGCGAACGCCCGGACCAGCTGTGTCCGAGGGCCCGCAGGATGTCCTGCGCCGTGGATTTCGTTTCCGGCGTCACTGTAGTCGAGCCGCTGCTCTGCGTCCCGCTGGCCGCCACGACGCGTTCGGGGATCGCGGCATTGTGTTCGCTTTCGATTTCCACGCGGCCTTCGGTGCTGATGGCGGTCACGTCGCACGAAAGGAGATGCCCCTGGTCCGCCGGTTCGACGACGTAGGTCGCGGCCGTCGCTGAGGCGATCGCGGTCCCGTCGCGCAGCCACTGGTACCTGAACACCGGCGGCGGCTTGCCTTCCCAGATCCCGGCGCACAGGTCAGCGTCTGTCCGAGTGCCGCCCCGCCTGTGATGTGGGGATAGTTAATCGGTTCAGGCGCCAACCCCGGGATATGTACGGAGGTCGTCCCCGACGCTTCTCCTTCGGCGTTGCTCGCAATCACCTTGCATTCGATCGTCAGCCCCCGATCGGCGCTTACCACCCTGAAGGCGTTTTCCGGGTTCTGCGGTTCAATCGCGACTCCACCGATCAGCCACTGGTATCTCAGCGTCGGAGTGGGGGCCCCGCTCCATTCGCTCTTGCCGCAGGTCAGGAGGTCGCCGACGACTCTTTCGCCATCGATTTCCGGCTCTCTCAGGAGGAGCGGCGGTTCGCCAGGTATGGCTACGCTCGCACTCGAGGCTTCACCTGAGCCTTCACTGTTGGTTGCGGTCACGACACAGGAAGCTTGAACCCGCGGTCTTCTGTCGCGATGGTGTAGGAACTTGCCGTCGCGCCTTTGATTTCCGCTCCGCCGCGGAGCCACTTGTACGTGAACGTGGGTTTCGGCTGCGCTTCCCATTCTCCGCGCACGCAGGTCAGCACTTCGCCCACATGGCGGCCTCCGGCCACTTCGGGCGAATAGATGATCCTGGGCTTGACGCCGCTGACGTGCAGGGGCGTGCTGGCAGCTTCTCCCTTGCCTTCGCTGCTGATCGCCGTGACGTCGCATGTCAACTGCTGCCCTGCGTCCGCGCTCACGACGCGGTACTTGCTGGAGGTCCCCAGTTCCAGCACCACTTCTTCGGACAGGCCCTTGTTGCGCACCCACTGGTAGCTGAACTGGCTCGGATTCCCGCTCCACGTACCCGGCGTGCAGGTCAGTTCCTGCCCTACCGCCGGAGTCCCTGACACTTCGGGCCTGCTCGTGTTTTTCGGAGGCGTGCCCGGCTTTGGCACCACGACAGGTTCGCTCATGCGAGTAGTGGAGCCGCCGGCATTGGTCGCCGTGACCGCGCAGCGCAGGGCGTTTCCAACGTCCGCTTCCACCACGGTGTATTTCGGCCCCGAGCCAACTTCCATTTCGGTTTCGCCTTCGTCACGCCACCACTGATATTCGTAACTCGTCGGCGAGCCGGTCCACGTGCCCGGCGAGCAGCTCAAGTCTGGCCCTTTTCCGGTTTGCCGGTGATCACCGGCGGTTTGGTGTTTTCCGGCGCCTTGACTTTGATCGTGACCGATTCGCTTCGCGCCGTCCCTTTGCCCTGCGAGTTGGTGGCGACCACTTCGCACACGAGTTTCTGGCCTTCGTCGGCGGAGGGCACGGTGTAGGTGCTGGCGATGGCGCCCCCGATTTCCGTTCCGTCCAGATACCACTTGAAGGCGAACCCCAGCGGTTTGCTGCCGGTCCATTCCCCTTCGTTGCACGTGAGGAGCTGCCCGGCTTCGAGCAGGCCGGCGATATGCGGCAGTTTGCGGTTGACGGGCGCTTTGCCCGAAACGGTGGCGCCGGTGGGGCTTTCGGCCGTTGCTTCCCCGACGCCGTTTTTGGCCGTCACTTTGCACCACAGCGTATAGCCTTCGTCTTCGGTGACGACCGTGAAGCTGGGACTGTTTGCGCCCAGGATTCCTTCCTTCGCTCCCCCGGATTTCTGTTTCAGCCATGTGTAGACGTACGACGTCGGATTGTTCTTCCAGCCGCCGTGCGCGCAGGTCAGCACCTGCCCGGGTTCAGCACTCGCAGGACTGACCCCGGGCGGTTAGTCGGTATCAGTTCCGGCGGTATTTCTTTGGGTGGCGGTTCCTTGGCTAGCCCGAGCGCGTCGGCCTGGACGCTGTTCCAGCTTTCGGCCGACGGCCCTGTTTTTTCTGCCCAGACGACGCACCAGATCTGGGAGCCTGTGTCGGCGGCCTTCGTGAGATAGACGTTGCCGCCTACGGCGCCCGCTTTGCGCGACTGCACCGTAACCCCTTCGCGGACGAATTCGTATTCGAACTGGGGGCTGCCGCCCGTCCAGCTACCCGAACCGCATACAAGCCGTTCGGGGCCGCTTGCCACCGGTTCGGTCTGCGACATTTCCGGCGGGAAGTTGTTGACCGCGCCCGCGACGGCGCTCGCGGCTGCCGGTCCCAGCATGAGGAGGACCGCGGCGATTGCGGCTATGAGCAAACGGCGCACATGAGCGGCGCCGGGATTCCGTGCCATGCCCCCTCCCAGAAGAAGCTGCGCAATCATGATCCCCTCGAAAGCCTCGAAAAACGGTACTCGCCGCCCAAATAGCTGTCAAGCGGAGAAGGGGCAATGCCGGCGCTCTCAGTTCTCCCCGCACACGTGGGTGACCGGTACGCGGACCGGTGTCCGACCCCACGCCCGCGTTTCACCATCGTCGGCGGTTCCTGCTTCGCCGCTATCATTGCCGGGACTGAAAGGTGAAGGAGCACTGTTGAGGTGCCACGCTGACAGCCGGCCGCGTCACGCTCGGCGCCAGATCGCAGTATGCGCGCTGGCGGGGGGGATGTTCGTGCTGGCGCTCGGCGCTGCAGCGGACTCCAGAGCCGAAGCTCCGGCGATCCCATCCGGCGCGCCGTCCTCAGGTTCATCTGTCGCGACACTTTCGAACCTCACCAGCCTCTCGCGTTGGGCGTATCCGCAGGCCGCTGCCGCCGTCCGCCAGGGTCCGTCGCCGCGCTCCCGCGTCGTTGGTCATCTGCGGTTCCTGACCGGCGACGGACAGGCCGCGCTCTATCTCGCGCTCCGCTCCTACGCGCTCAAAGGGAGCAAGTGGATACTCGTGCCCGTCCCCGGCCGCCCAAACGGGGTCACCGGATGGGTCCCCGCCGGCGCACTCGGCGAAATGCACGTCACCCACGAGCATCTCCGCGTCAACCGCGAGACGCTCAGGATCACGCTCTACGACCGAGACCGCCCGGTCTGGAGCGCCCCGATCGGCGTTGGTCGGCCAAGCCTGCCGACGCCGTCCGGCCACTTCTACGTGACAGAGAAGCTGACCGGGTTTGGGGAACCGCTCTATGGTCCCTATGCCCTTGGCACCAGCGCCTACGCGCCGACACTGAGCGAATGGCCGGGCGGCGGGATCGTCGGAATACATGGCACCGACGAACCGCAGTTGATCCCGGGCCGGCCGTCCCACGGCTGCATTCGGCTGCGCAACGCGGACGCCGCGAGGCTGTGGCACATCGTCCAGGTGGGCACGCCGATCGAAGTCGTCTGACGCCGCGAGGCGCGGTGCACCAGGGAAGGCCACAGTCGCGTCCGGCATCACGCCCGTCCCCATCAGCCCGTGAAGTGGAGTTTGACGCGGGCCCGGAACGGACGGACGAACACACGACCCGCCGAGGTCTCGGCGCAGGCCGAGCTGGCCATCACCGTCTTGAAGGACACACGGTGGGCTCCGTAGGACAGCTTCGCCGCGTTGATCTTCAGGCTGAAAGTCTTGCCCTTCGCCTGCGCCTGTTTGAGCATCTTGACCTTCCGGCCGTCCAGGTAGAACGTGATCTGCTTGACACCGTTCGCGCTGACATGCACCGTGAAGGTCCCGCGCTGCGGGCCGGTGCCGCCCTGGAGTGCCGGCGTCGGCACACGGCATTCCGCAGACGGGAGCACTTCGTGTTTTGCTGCCGGTTCTGTGGATACGTTGACCTGGACTTCGTGGGATGAAACTGTCAACGGGGGTTCTCCCGGCGGCGTCGCGGTCACGCTCGCGACGTTCACGTATTGCCCTGTCGAGCCCAGCAGGTGGCTGCACGTGTACGTGGTTGATGCGCCGGGTTCGAGCGACGACGCGCCCGGGCCGCCAGAGATGGTGCCGGCATCACAGCGGGGGTCCGCGAAGCTGGAAAGCGCGAGCGGCACGTTGCCGGTGTTCTGGACGATGATCTCATAGTCGACGGTCTGGCCGACGGCACCGGTGAGCGTTTCCGTCGTGAAGCCGGTGCTCGTGCCGGCGATCTCCTGCAGCTTGCGGATCGTGAACGATGGTTCCGCCGCACCCACTTGGACTTCGACCGGCGGCGAGCTGTGCGTGATGGGACCTTCGCCCGACGGGGTTCCTGCGACCGTGGCGACGTTCGTGTAGGTCCCGACGCTCGCGAGCAAGTGGCTGCACGTGTAAGTGGTCGATTCGCCGGGGAGCACCGACCTGGAGCCGGGGCCGCCCGCGATCGTTCCGGGATCGCAGCGGGGGTCTGTAAAGGATGAGAACGTCAGCGGCTCGTCGCCCGTGTTCTTGACGATGACCTCATAGTCGACGGTCTGGCCCACCAATCCAGTGAGCTTGGCGGTCGTGAAGCCGGTGCCGCTGCCTTCGATCTGCTGGAGCTTTTCGACCGTGAAGGCCGGTTCGTAGGCGGCAACTTCGACTTCGTTAGAGGTCTGCCGCAGTGGCCTGCCGCCCACCGAGTTTCCTGTCACGGTCGCCTCGTTGACATACCTGCCGACGCTGCTCAGCACGTGTTGGCACGTGTAGGTGGTGCTCGCGCCGGGCACGACCAGGTCCGCGCCGGGCCCCCCTGCGATGGTCCCCGGGTCGCAGTTGGCATCCGTGAAATCGCTGAAGGTCTCATCGACGTTTGCTGTGTTCGTGATGACGACCTGATAGTCGACGGTCTGGCCAACGGACGCCGTCAGCGGCGACGCCGTGAAGCCGCCGCTCGCGCCGGCGATCGCCTGCTTCTTTTCGATCGAAAACGCGGGTTCTTCGGTCGGCTGGGGCGGCAGCACCGTGAAGTTCGTCGTGAGCGTTGTGAAGGGCTTTTCTTCGAGGTCCGCTTCGATCAGCGAGGAACCCGGCGAGCACGACGAGTCGCCGATCGCGATCGCGAAGCCGTTCCCGTTGTCGTCGAGCTGGACGGAGTCGCCGCCGCTGAGTTCGGGGGTTTCTTCGACGATTTCCCTGGTCTCCTCGACCCAGCGAAGGTGGGCGGCACCTGGCAGCGCCGGTAGAGCTCTTCAGAGCCGAGCCGGACTTTCTCCTCGGCGGCTCCGGGGAACTCCGCCTCGATGATGGTGGCCACGGCGCTCGACCCAGAGTCCTCGACCTCGCTGCTCGGCAGCGCGGTAACGCCTTCCGGCGTGTCGTTGGGCGGCATGACCGTGAAGGACGTGGAGACGGTTTCGTAGGGCGCTTCGTCCATGTGCGCCGAGATCAGGCTTTCGCCGGCCTGGCACTGCGGGCCGGCGATCAGCGCCACCGTCGCGTTGCCGTCTGCATCCAGGGTCAGTTCGATGCCTCTGCCAGATTCGGTCCTGAAGGGGTTCGGCGCGTACCACGTGAGGTCGTCCCCGCAGCGGGAGTACAACTGACTGGCGGTGACCGTGATCCTCGAGCCGGTCCCGTAGACGAACGGATTGCACTCGACTTCGACGACGTCTGCCGCTGTCGCCTCGAGCTTGAACTCCCCCTGCCCGACAAACGACGGCAGGGAGTGCACCAGGCAGGGAGATGCCGGTTCCTGGGCGAGGGCCGCCGGCGAGGCAGTCGAGGACCCGTGGGCGTCGGCGGCCGCCGGAGCCATCGCTGCAGCGGCGCCCAGCGCCATTACCACAAGCGGAGCCGCCGCCCGAAGGGCGACCAGTCGACGCGCATGAGAACTCTTGCGACGTGCGTAAACCATTTCGCCACTTTCCTCGCTTGAGCCGAGCGGCTTGCCCGGCGTCACACCCAAACCGCGGAGCGATTAGGACCCCGGGAGGCCTGAGCCTTCCCGGGGTCCTGCACGCAATGCGATCACTTACCGACCAGGCACCTAGTATTCAGTCGGTTTAGGCGATTGAACCGTGAATTCGGTTGTCAGCGTCGTGAACGGTTTTTCTTCCAGATCGGCTTCGATCAGTGAGCTCCCCGGTGCGCACGATGCGTCACCGACGGCGATCACGAAACCGTTGCCGTTGTTGTCGAGCTGGACCCCGTCCTCCTCGTTGATTTCCGGACCCGTGCTTTCACTGCGGTCCTCGCGGATCCAGTGGAGGTGCGGATCAACAGCACAGCGGCGGTACAGCTCTTCCGAGCCCACGCGAACGTAGGACTCAGCGGCTCCCGGGAACTCAGCCTCGATCAGTGTTGCGATCGAGCTGGACTGCGAGTCCTCGACCTGGTGGGACGGCATAGCCGTCACGCCCAGGGCCGTGTCGTTCGGCGGCAGCACCGTGAACGACGTGGTGTAGGAGTTGTATTCGCCTTCGTCCATGTGCAGGCTGACCAACGATTCTCCAGCCTGGCAGTCCGGGCCCGCGATCAACGCAACCGTCGCGTTGCCGTCAGCGTCGAGCGTCAATTCGACGCTTCGGCCGTCCGACGTGTCATACGGGTTCGGGATGATCCACTCGATGTCGCTGTCACAGCGAGAGTAAAGCTGGCTCGCGATCACAGTGACTTTCGAGCCCGTTCCGTAAACGAACGGGTTGCACTCCACTTCGATTACGTCTCCGACGGTCGCCTGGTTCTCGAACTCGCCCTGGGCGACAAATGAGGGCAGTGAGTGCACAGCACATGTCGTGCCTTCGGCTGCCTGAGGAGAGGTCCCGTGCGCAGAGGCGGTCCCTGCCATCAGCACAAAGCTGCTGGCAAGGGCCATCAGGCCCGCTCCAAGTGTACGTCTGTCCATGACTTACCTCCAGTGAGTCATTGCTTGTCCACCCGTTGCCACGGCCCAGACCGCGCACACTGCGGCTGCCCCGAAGCTCTTTGAGCGTTCACCCTTCCCAATCCCAAGTGAACGCTCTGCGGGCTTGTACCGCAGTTCCTATCACAGCCCAGAAGCAATTGCAAGACCAAATTGCCGCAAAATGCGACTTTTTGGGACCGCAAGCAAGCCCATTTGCAGGGGTTTTGCAGAAAGTGTCGACGGGCACATCCGGCCGCAGGCGGCCGCCCCAGTGTTGCGCTGAGCGAAGCCCTTGCTGGCTCGCTCTCACAGCTTTGCGACGGCTCCTTGCGGGACGCTGGCCTCCCCGCAATCAGCGGATCTACGGCGACGTGGAGCGGCCGCGTCGAGCGGCTCAGCGGGTGAGCTGGAACGTGCCGGAAGCCCTAATCGCCTTCCCGCCCGCGGGCGTGAACGCGCCGGTGGCGGTGATGGGGACCCGCTTTGCTCCGCGCAGCAGACGGGTGCCGGCGCTGGTGAGCCGAAGCTTGACGGTCGCCGTCCCAGCCACCCGGAACGTCACCGTGCCCACTGCCACAAGGACTGGGGCGTGCTTGCCCTTACCGCCGAGCTTGGCGCCCTTGGGCAGGTAATACCAGTCCACCACTGCGGTCCCAGGGACCGTGGCCTTGAACCGCTCGCTAATGCCCTTGTTCTTGAGCAGTGTCTCGATCTTCAGCCCCTTGCCGGACGGCTTGAGCTCCGCAGCGGACCACCCGAGCACTTCGATGTGGGCTACGCCTGATTTTCCGGTCGTCTGGGCCGTCCCTTCTTCTTCCTGCGTCGTGAACGCCGTGTCGGCGCCCTGGCCCACTCCTCCTTCGCCGGCCGCAACTATGCGGACGTGGTAGGTGGTTCCGGGATGCAGGCCATACACCCGCGCGAAGACTTCCACCGACCCTGTGGCGGCGGGCGGGAACGCGGTCAACCCGGTGACGAACCCGCATTCGACCTTCTTGCCATAGGCGCCGGTGGGACCGTATTCGAACTCGCAGGAGGTCACCGGCCCGCCCTTGGGGTTGACCGTCGCGTAGAACGCCGCCGACGTCCGCTTGATTTCTGAAGCGGAGTCCGTGACCACCGCCGGCGGGATCTGGGAGGCTTCGAACGTCACTGGTTGGCTTACGCCTTCGGCGTTGCCGATCGAGCTCGCCTGCCTCGCGATCACCGTGTACTGGCCCCATTCCAGCGCTGTCGGCAGCCGACCGGTTGCCCACGCCCCGCCAACAACTTCCGCGCTCACTTCCTCAACTGCGGCTCCCAGCGTGTTGGGGCCGCGGTAGACGACGAGCGTGACGGGAAGCAACGGGTCGCTCGCAGTGCCCGAGAAGGCCGGCGCCCTGTTGCTCGAGACCGGCGGTGGCCCGCTAGTCAGCCTAACTTCCGGCGGTTCGGTGTCGACTTCGAAGGCCACGAGCGGGCTCTTGCCCGGCCCGTTGCCGGCACCGCTCGTCTCAGTGGCATAGGCGGTGAAGTTGTGCTTGCCTTCCGGCAGAGCCTTGCTCAGCGGGCCCGTCGACCATGCGTTCTGCGCCACCGTGGCACTCGCCGTTGCCACTGGCGTGGCCCCTTCCATCACATGCACCACGACTTCTGTTTTGTTTTCGCTGGCGGAGCCTGAGAACTCCGGTTCCCGGTCGCGCGAGGGAGATTGCGGCCTGGCCAGAGTCACTTCGGGCGGCACCGTGATGACTTCGAACTGCTGGGACGCACTTTCCCCGTACCCATTCCCGATGAGGCTTTCCGCAACCGCCACTACGGTGAATTTGCCCTTCCCGCTCTGCAGCGGCAGTTCCGGCGCTCGAGCGGTCGTCCATTTGCCCCCTACCACCGAGGCCGGCAGTTCCCTAACGGTAGGACCGTATGGCGTCGGTCCTTCGTGGATGAACACTTTCACCGGACCGGATTCGCTCTCTTCGCCGGCGAACGAGGGAGTCGTGTTATTGGACGGCGACAGTACTTCGTCGATCGTGATCGTGGGCGTTCCGATGATGACTTCAAATTCGATCGGCCGGCTGACGCCGACCGGATTGCCGATCGAGCTCACCTCGCTCGCGATCGCGACGTATTTGCCTTCTTCGAGCGTCTTGGTATCTCTGGTTGAGAACGCATGGTTGGTTACCGTGGCGCTGAGTTTGACCACCGGCGTACCTTCTGGCTTCGTCCCTTTGAAGATTTCGATCTTGACGGGTTCCGTTTCGCTCGCGGTCCCCGAAAGCTTGGGTGTCGCCTCATTGGATCGTTTCTGGGGCCCGCCCAAGGCCACTTCCGGCGGTTCGGTGTCGACTTCGAAGGACACTTCGGCGCTCCTGCCTTCAGCGTTGCCGAGGCCGCTCACCTCAGTCGCATATGCCTTGAACTTGCGATTCCCGGGCGGGAGGGCTTTGGTGAGAGTGCTCGTCGCCCATGATCCGCCCGAAGCCGTCGTCGATGCCGACGCCACTTCCGTGCTCCCTTCGGTCACGTGAACCACGACCTGGGTCGCTTCAGTAGCCGTCCCCGAGAACGCCGGCTGGACGTTCTTCGAGCGCGGCGGCGAGTTCACGATCTTGACTTCCGGCGGCAGGGTGTTGACTTCGAAGGTCACGGACGGGGTGCTCTTGCCTTCGGGGTTCCCGAGCGCGCTCTTCTCCGTCGCATAGGCCGTGAACGTGTCTTTTCCTTCCGGTAGCGCCTTGCTCAGCGCCGCACCAGACGTCGACCACGACCCACCCGACGCCGTCGTTTTCGCACTCGCCACTTCTTCCCCGTTGAGCAACACATGCACCACCACTTCAGTGGCTTCACTCGCTTCGCCACTGAACGCCGGCCGCGTATTCTTCGACGGCGGCGGCGCCTGTGCCTGCTTCGAACGTCACCGCGGGCGGCAACGTGTTCACTTCGAAAGTCCGAGCCGGGGTGCTCTTGCCTTCAGCGTTCCCCAGGCCGCTCTTCTCCGTCGCATAGGCCGTAAAAGTATTTTTTCCTTCCGGTAGCGCCTTGCTCAACGCCGCACCAGACGTCGACCACGACCCACCCGACGCCGTCGTTTTCGCACTCGCCACTTCTTCCCCGTTGAGCAACACATGCACCACCACTTCAGTGGCTTCACTCGCTTCGCCACTGAACGCCGGCCGCGTATTGTTCGACAGAGCCGTCGGCTGCGTCAGCGTCACGGCCGGCGGCAGGGTGTTGACTTCGAAGGTCACGGGCGGGGTGCTCTTGCCTTCGGGGTTCCCGAGCGCGCTCTTCTCCGTCGCATAGGCCGTGAACGTGTCTTTTCCTTCCGGTAGCGCCTTGCTCAACGCCGCACCAGACGTCGACCACGACCCACCCGACGCCGTCGTTTTCGCACTCGCCACTTCTTCCCCGTTGAGCAACACATGCACCACCACTTCAGTGGCTTCACTCGCTTCGCCACTGAACGCCGGCCGCGTATTCTTCGACGGCGGCGGCGCCTGTGCCTGCTTCAACGTCACCGCGGGCGGCAACGTGTTCACTTCGAAAGTCCGAGCCGGGGTGCTCTTGCCTTCAGCGTTCCCCAGGCCGCTCTTCTCCGTCGCATAGGCCGTAAAAGTATTTTTTCCTTCCGGTAGCGCCTTGCTCAACGCCGCACCAGACGTCGACCACGACCCACCCGACGCCGTCGTTTTCGCACTCGCCACTTCTTCCCCGTTGAGCAACACATGCACCACCACTTCAGTGGCTTCACTCGCTTCGCCACTGAACGCCGGCCGCGTATTGTTCGACAGAGCCGTCGGCTGCGTCAGCGTCACGGCCGGCGGTTGCGTGTCGACCGTGAACGTCACGGGGCCACTCACGCCCGGAGGGTTCCCGAGAGAGCCTTCTTGCGTTGCTGTTGCGGTGTACTGGCCGTCTTCGAGGGCTGGGCTCGCGTTGCCGGAGCTCCAGCTACCGCCCGTGCCGGTCGCTGCGGCTGTCGAGACGACTGAGCCTTTCGCCGTAGCGCCGGCATAGATCTTGACGGTGATCGGTGTGGTGTCGCTAGCGGTGCCGGTGAAGGATGGCGTAGTGTCCTTGGATGGCGTGATTGGCTGGTTAAGGGTGACCGTTGGCGGGGGGATATAGGTGAACGTCGGGCCGAGCGTGGAGGTGCCGCCCGCGTCTGTGACGATCGCTTCCTGCGCGCCGGCTGCTCCCGCAGCTGTCTTGGCCGTAATTTCCGTTTCAGAGACCACCACCACCGATGTCGCCGCGCCGCCGATTCTCACCGTGGCCGGCGCTACGAAGCCCTTCCCTCTGATGTTGACAGCGGTTCCGCCGGCAATCGGACCCTGGCTGGGCGTGACGCTTTCCACGCTGGGCACGGCAACATACTCGTACCCCGGCCCACCGGCCGAGGTGCCGCCCGCGTCCGACACCACCACTTCCTGTTCGCCGGCAGCCCCCGCGGCCGTCTTGGCCGTGATTTCCGTTTCAGAGACCACCACCACCGATGTCACCGCGCCGCCGATTCTGACCGTGGCCGGCGCTACGAACCCTTTCCCCTTTATAGTCACCGCGGTCCCCCCGGCAGTCGGACCCTGGCTGGGCGTGACGCTTTCCACGCTGGGCACGGCCACGTAGTCGTACCCCGGCCCACCGGCCGAGGCGCCGCCGGCGTCCGAGACGACCACTTCCGCTTCGCCGGCCGCGTGCGCCGCCGTCTTAGCCGTGATTTCCGTTTCAGAGACCACCACCACCGATGTCGCCGCGCCGCCAATCTTGACCGTCGCGGGCCCTACGAACCCTTTCCCCTTGATAGTCACCGCGGCCCCCCCGGCGGTCGGACCCTGGATGGGGCTGACGCTTTCCACGCTGGGCACGGCGACGTAGGTGTACTTGGGCCCACCTGCGGACGTGCCGCCCGCGTCGGTGACCGTCACTTCCGCTTCGCCGGCCGCATGCGCTGCCGTCTTAGCCGTGATTTCCGATTCAGAGACCACGACCACCGAGGTAGCCGCGCCGCCGACGGTCACCGTCGCGCCCTCAAGGAAACCTGTCCCCTTGACTTTGACCGCAGTGCCGCCGGCCGTCGGACCCTGGCCCGGCGTGATGCTTTCCACCGTCGGCGCAGCTAGATACGTGTACCTCGGCCCGCCGGACGAGGTGCCGCCCGCGTCCGAGACCACCACCTCCTGTTCGCCGGCCGCATGCGCAGACGTCTTAGCCGTGATTTCCGTTTCAGAGACCACCACCACCGACGTCGCCGCGCCGCCGACGGTCACCGTCGCACCTTCAAGGAAACCTGTCCCCTTGACTTTGACCGCAGTGCCGCCGGCCGTCGGACCCTGGCCCGGCGTGATGCTTTCCACCGTCGGCGCAGCAAGATACGTGTACTTAGGCCCGCCGGACGAGGTGCCGCCCGCGTCCGATACCACCACTTCCGCTTCGCCGGCCGCATGCGCAGACGTCTTAGCCGTGATTTCCGTTTCAGAGACCACCACCACCGACGTAGCCGCGCCGCCGATCGTCACCGACGCGCCTTCAACGAAGCCCGTGCCTTTGATTTTGACCGTCTGCCCGCCGACCGACGGGCCCCTGCTCGGGCCGACGCTTTCCACCGTCGGCGCAGCAAGATACGTAAATTTGGGCCCGCTGGCGGAGGTGCCGCCCGCGTCCGAGACCATCACGTCCTGTTCGCCGGCCGCATGCGCCGCCGTCTTGGCCGTCAGTTCGGTGGCCGAGACGATTTTGACTTCGCTCGCGGCTACCCCGATCGTGACCGTCGCGCCTTCAACGAAGCCTGTACCTTTGATTTTGACCGTCTGCCCGCCAGCCGCCGGGCCCCTGCTTGGGCTGACGCTTTCCACCGTCGGCGGCGCCAGATACGTGTACTTCGGCCCGCCGGTCGAGGTGCCGCCCGTGTCCGTGACCACCACTTCCGCTTCGCCGGCCGTATGCGCGGACGTCTTAGCCGTGATTTCTTCTTCAGAGACCACGACCACCGACGTCGCCGCGCCGCCGATCGCCACCGACGCACCTTCAACGAAGCCCGTGCCTTTGATTTTGACCGTCTGCCCGCCAGCCGCCGGGCCCTTGCTCGGGCTGACGCTTTCCACCGTCGGCGGCGCCAGATACGTGTACTTCGGCCCGCCGGACGAGGTGCCGCCCGCGTCCGAGACCACCACTTCCGCTTCGCCGGCCGCATGCGCAGACGTCTTAGCCGTGATTTCCGTTTCAGAGACCACCACCACCGACGTCGCCGCGCCGCCGATCGCGACCGAAGCACCCTCAAGGAAACCCGTCCCCTTGACTTTGACCGCAGTGCCGCCGGCCGTCGGGCCCTGCCCCGGTTCGACAGAACTGACCGTCGGCGGAGCCAGATATGTGTACTTCGGCCCGCCGGACGAGGTGCCGCCCGCGTCCGAGACCACCACTTCCGCTTCGCCGGCCGCATGCGCAGACGTCTTAGCCGTGATTTCCGTTTCAGAGACCACCACCACCGACGTAGCCGCGCCGCCGATCGTCACCGACGCACCCTCAAGGAAACCCGTCCCCTTGACTTTGACCGCAGTGCCGCCGGCCGCCGGACCCTGGCCCGGCGTAATGCTTTCCACCGTCGGCGGAGCCAGATACGTGTACCTAGGCCCGCCGGTGGAGGTGCCGCCCGCGTCCGAGACCACCACCTCCTGTTCGCCGGCCGCATGCGCCGCCGCCTTAGCCGTGATTTCCGTTTCAGAGACCACCACCACCGACGTCGCCGCGCCGCCGATCGTCACCGACGCACCCTCAAGGAAACCCGTCCCCTTGACTTTGACCGCGGTACCGCCGGCCGCCGGGCCTTTGCTGGGGGTGATGCTTTCCACGACGGGCTGAGCGAGATAGGTGTAGAAGGGGCCAAACGCGGAAGTGCCCCCCGCGTCCGTGACCACCACTTCCGCTTCGCCGGCCGCATGCGCAGACGTCTTAGCCGTGATTTCCGTTTCAGAGACCACCACCACCGACGTAGCCGCGCCGCCGATCGTCACCGACGCGCCTTCAACGAAGCCCGCGCCCTTGATCCGGACCGCAGTGCTGCCGCCTGCCGGGCCCTGCCCTGGTTCGATCGAGCTGACCGTCGGCGACGCGAGATACGTGTACTTCGGCCCCCCGGTCGAAGAACCCCCCGCGTCCGTGACCACCACCTCCGCTTCTCCGGCCACATGCGCCGCCGTCTTAGCTGTCAGTTCGGTCGCCGACACGAATTTGACTTCGCCAGCGGCAGCCCCGATCGTCACGGTCGCACCTTCAACGAAGCCCGTACCCTTGATTTTGACCGCGGTGC
Organism: uncultured Solirubrobacteraceae bacterium; assembly: GCA_963787115.1. Lineage (GTDB taxonomy): Bacteria > Actinomycetota > Thermoleophilia > Solirubrobacterales > Solirubrobacteraceae > Palsa-744. The sequence continues at coordinate 293,736 of CAWBBS010000014.1, read as the reverse complement.
CGCCGGCCGCCGGACCCTGGCCCGGCGTGATGCTTTCCACCGTCGGCGGCGCCAGATACGTGTACTTGGGCCCACCGGACGAGGTGCCACCCGCATCCGTCACCACCACCTCCGCTTCGCCGGCCGTATGAGCCGCTGTCTTGGCCGTCAGTTCGGTCGCCGACACGAATTTGACTTCGCCAGCGGCAGCCCCGATCGTCACGGTCGCACCTTCAACGAAGCCCGTACCCTTGATTTTGACCGCGGTGCCGCCAGCCGCCGGACCCTGGCTCGGGCTGACGCTTTCCACCTTCGGCGGAGCAAGATACGTGTACATCGGCCCCCCGGTCGAAGAACCCCCCGCATCCGAGACCACGACCTCCGCTTCGCCGGCCGCATGCGCAGACGTCTTGGCCGTGATTTCCGTTTCAGAGACCACCACCACCGACGTCGCCGCGCCGCCGATCGTCACCGACGCACCTTCAATGAAACCCGTGCCCTTGACTTTGACCGCAGTGCCACCGGCCGTCGGACCCTGGCCCGGCGTAATGCTTTCCACCGTCGGCGGAGCAAGATACGTGTACATCGGCCCCCCGGTCGAAGAACCCCCCGCATCCGAGACCACGACCTCCGCTTCGCCGGCCGTATGCGCAGACGTCTCAGCCGTGATTTCTTCTTCAGAGACCACCACCACCGACGTCGCCGCGCCGCCGATCGTCACCGACGCACCTTCAATGAAACCCGTGCCCTTGACTTTGACCGCAGTGCCACCGGCCGTCGGACCCTGGCCCGGCGTAATGCTTCCCACCGTCGGCGGAGCCAGATACGTGTACCTCGGCCCGCCGGACGAGGTGCCGCCCGCGTCGGTGACCACCACTTCCGCTTCGCCGGCCGTATGCGCAGACGTCTTAGCCGTGATTTCCGTTTCAGAGACCACCACCACCGACGTCGCCGCGTCGCCGATCGTCACCGACGCGCCCTCAACGAAGCCCGTGCCTCTGATCCGGACCGCGGCGCCGCCGGCCGCCGAACCCTGACTGGGCGTGATGCTTTCCACGACGGGCTGAGCGAGATAGGTGTAGGAGGGGCCAAACGCGGAGGTGCCGCCCCCATCCGTGACCACCACTTCCTGCTCGCCGGCCGCATGCGCCGCCGTCTCAGCCGTGATTTCTTCTTCAGAGACCACGTCCACCGACGTCGCGGCGTCGCCGATCGTCACCGTCGCGCCTTCAAGGAAGCCCGTTCCCGTGATCCGGACCGCAGTTCCGCCAGTCGCCGGACCCTGGATCGGGCTGATCTTTTCCACGAGGGGTGGCAGTTCAGCCCTAGCGGCGGTCACTGGGGCCATCGCAACCACTGCGAATGCAGCCGGCACTGCGCGTAGGGCCGCTCTCAGCACCGTCCTCATAGGACGCCGCTCCCAGCCGCGCCGGGCTCCATGCCTCGTCTAAGTGGAGAGGCACTCGCGGGCACCATCGGGGTCACGACCAATGCGAGGAGCATCGTGCTCAGCAGACCCGTCAGTGCACTCCCTCGCCGTACACCAGCCACTCGCAACCCTCCAGGTCACAGGTCGTTCAGCTGCTGCGAGTCCGCCGGATCAAACGCTGCGTCGGTCTCCCAGTCGAACGACGCTCGCAACTTCCGAGCGCCGATGATAAGACGCAATCAGCACGAATACAAGGGAGGGGCCGAGGCTGCAAGCACCCTCCCATCCGCCCCGCCCCAACCACCGGCAGCGACGGCCCGCGCGCTCGAGGCCCGGCCCCGGAACAGACTGGTGCTGCTGCGCTGCAACCTGCGCATCATTTTCTGGCCCTTTGTGATAATGCGCGACTCAGGCTAGGCTGCACCCAGATGGACCTATCGGGATCGGAGGGATCTATGAGGAAGAAGGCACATCGGATACTGCCCATCGCGCTCGTGATCACGGTTGCCGGAACGGCGACTGCGCTGGCAGCGGGGCCCATGAAGGGCAAGACCTACGAAGGCAGCGCGCCGGCGTCGGGTATCACGAGCGAAGGGCATCACCGGATCGTCCTGCATGCGGGCGGCAACATCAGCCTTCGCGTCGCGGGCAACGGGAAGACGGTGTCGGTGCACTTCTCCTCGTCCCGCCCCGTCCTCTACTGCATCACGACGAAAACGCTGCAGGTGCAGAGCACGAGGTCGGCGGTGATATCCCGATCGGGGACGTTCAAGGCCTCGATCACCGAGCGCTTCGCGGCCGGCCCGGGCGCACCGGCGATCGTCCAGGTCGTGACCGGAAGGTTCTCGGGCGGCTCCGTGAGCGGCACGATCTACACCAACGCCGCTGAATGCAGCGGGACCTCCTACTACTCGGCCAGGGCGCGGTAGCCGCCGGCCCGCATCCGCCGAGGATTTCGAGAGCTCGGTAACCGGGTCCGGACGGGCCCGGTTACCAGCTCAGTAGCCGAGTGCGAACTTCGCGTCCTCGCTCATCATCTCGGGCGACCACGGCGGGACGAAGACCATTTCGGACTCCACGCTCGCCACCCCGTCGAGTTCGCCGACGAACTCTTCGATCTGTTCGTTGACCTGCGGCCCGATCGGGCATCCGGGCGTGGTCAGCGTGAAGGTCACCTTCACACGTCCCTGCTCGACCTCGACGCCGTAGATCAGCCCAAGCTCCACGAAGTCGAGCCCCAGCTCGGGGTCGATCACGTTCGAGAGGGCGTCCATGACGTCTTCCTCTGAGATAGTGGCGGCGGGCTCTGCCATGAGCTGAGTCTAGCCCGACGGGGACGGATATCCGTTGATATCATCTGCAATATGTCCTCCGAGCTCAGCCCGCTCTTCGTCCGGCTCCCGGCCGCCGACGCACGCCACCTGGACATGGCGGCGGCCGCGTCAGGCAAGAGCAAGCGCCACCTGGTCGGCGAGGCCGTGCGCGAGCACCTGACGGATGAGGGGCTCGTCGTGGGCCGTGCCTCGATCAGGGAGACCGACGGCGAGGTAATGACGCCCGTGGAGGCAGCGGCGCTGCTCAGGCTCGACGAAGCCGAGGTCCTGTCCGCGGCGCAGGCGGGCGAGCTGCCCGGGCGTCTCATCGCGGGCAGCTGGCGCTTCTCGCGCAGCGCGATCATCGCCTGGCTCGCCGGCGGCGAGAGCAGCTAGCGGCGGCCTGCGGCCGGGTCGCAGACGGCGTCGCCGCGGGCCTTCGGGCCTTCACAGAATCGTTATGGGGCGCGCCCGAATCGTCATGAGGGCGTAACGGGGCCGACGGCACACTCGAGAGAGCTCGTACCAAGTCCCACTCGGAGGTGTTGACAATGAGGTCTCTCAGACACACTCGTCCGGCGCTGGCCGGCAGCATCCCGGTGAGGGCTGCGGAGGATCCCGTCCAGGCCACCAACCAGGAGAGGGGAGCGTGGCGCAGCGCGCCGCTCTCCCTGCGCGTGCGCGCCTGCCTCGGCCGTCGCGGCATCGACCGGCGCATCCTTGCCGGCGATCCGGTTGACGGCGCCCCGGCGCTCGCCCTGCGGGCCGCGCAGCTGACCGATCCCCAGACGCGCCGGCAGACCGCGCGACGGCTCCGCGGGATCGTGGACTACGTCGACCGCAGCGGGCCGCGCCCGCTCATCACGGCGGTGGTGATCGACCCGCCCGCTGTGCGGTCCGGGCGCCAGGCGATCCTCGGGCTCGCGCAGCGGCTGGAAGCCGGCGGCCAGGTGGAGCCCCGGGGCGTGATCCTCGCCCAGCGCCTGCTCACGGACGGCCTGGGCCCGCTGTTCAACCCGAGCAGCGAGCGGACGGTGATCGCAGCCGTCTGGGAGACCGTCGACGCTCTGGAGGGGCGTGCCACGCGCGAGATCGACTTCACCACCGAGGACCGGCGCGCGGCGACGCCGCTTGCCGATCAGCGGCTCGACATGGAGGTGGGCAATGACCAGCGTTGACAGCGTCGAGACGATCGAGGACCGGATGCGCGAGTTGCAGTGCGCGGTCGCCGTGATCGTCAGGCATCTGGGAATCGAGCACGAGGTCACCGCGGCAGAGCGCGCGCGGCTGGACATGACCAGGGCCGAGGGCAAGCAGCCGAGCGAGCACCTCAGCGAGCTCTACAGCAGGCCGCAGGAGACCGAGTAGGAGCCGGCCGCGGCAGGACTAAGCCCATGCCCGGTGAAAGCCCCGGTCATGGGTCCGGGCAGGCTGCACGCACTTATCGACGGCATCTTCGCGATCGCGATGACGCTGCTGGTGCTGGACCTGCCGCGCCCGCACGACACGACGCACCTCGCCCATGAACTGCTGAGCCAGTGGCCGAGCTACGCCGCCTACCTGGTCTCGTTCGTGACGGTCGGCGTCGTTTGGATCGAGCACCACGGGATGATGAGCGCCGTGCGCGAGATCAACCGGCGCTTCCTGGAGCGCACGTTGCTGTTCCTGCTGTTCGTCTCGATCATCCCGTGGCCGACGGCGATCGCGGCCGAATACGCGAGCAAGGGCTCACCGGCCGCGAGCACGGCCGCGATCCTCTACGCGGGGACGATGCTGCTGATGGGCCTGAGCTTCTGGTCCGGGTGGCGATACCTCAACGCGCACCCCTCGATGGTCGCCGAGCCGGCACGTGGAGCGTTCGGCGCCGGCGCCAACCGCGCCCTGCTCGGTGCCGGGGTCTACGTCGTGGCGATCGCCCTGGCGCCGGTGAGCCCGACGGCGTCTTTCCTCGTCGATGGCCTCGTGGCGATCTACTTCGCGGCCTCCAAGAGCGAGGTCCCGGGCCTCATCTACCGGGCCGCGCAGACGCCGGGGGCGGGCTGAGCGCCGCTCTCAGGAGCGCTCGTCGGAGGTGAGCCGCGCGGCGGCGCGGCGCTCGAGATAGCCGTCCAGGGCCTTGCTCGCCTGCGTGTCCTCGTAGACCTCGTACTCGCGCAGCAGTCCCCACGACATCCTGCCCCAGATCACATAGCGGTTCTCGTAGACCCGCCCGTCGTCGGTGTCGAGGTGGTCGGTGCCGCGCACGCAGAGAGTCGTGTTCCAGGGCGGACCCTGAGCGATGACCTCATCGGGGTAGATCTTCAGGCCCGTGGCGACGAAGCGCTGCAGCCAGCGCTCGAGTTCGTCGCGCCCCTGCAGTTCGGTCGCCCATGAGCTGTCACCGGGAAAGCGAAAGCGGATGTCCTTCCCGTCCAGGCGCAGCAGCGGGCGATAGTCGCCTTCCCGCAGGCGCGCCATGTTGCGCACCAGGATCTCCTTCGCCAGCCACGAGAACAACGCGACCTCCCATCGCCGTAACCAGCCCAGCGTACAGCCCTCGCGCCCAGCAGGGGAGCGGCGGCGGCCCTCGGCGATACTTTGCGCTCACACCAACCCCGCCGGCTTCTCAGGGAGGTCCAGCAATGAGCCCAGCCCCGCTTATCAGCGGCGTCGACTTCGTCTCCGTCTCCACGCACGACCTCGAGGCATCGGTCGAGTTCTATGGCTCGACGCTCGGACTGCAGCGTGCGGTCTACCGTCCGGAGCGGCACTTCGCGGAGTTCGAGACGGGCAACCTGACGCTGAACGTCATGGACTACGACGCGGCGGGACTGCAGCACCAGCAGAGCCACAACGCGATCGCCCTGCACGTGGACGACGTGCAGGCCGCGCGCGAGACCCTGCAGGCTCGCGGTGTCAGCTTTCAGGGAGAGACCTTCGACACCGGCGTCTGCCACATGGCGTTCTTCGCCGACCCGGACGGCAACGCCCTGATGCTGCATCACCGCTACGCCCCCCGCACGACCGACATCGAGGACTAGCACCGGGAGGTCAAAAAGCCCTGGACACGGGTGCTTTAACGGGCGCGGAAATACGCGCCCAGGCCTTGAGAATGCACGGCTCGCGCCGATAGCTACGTCGTGAGCCCCTCTCTGGAGAGACTGCGCACGAATAAGCGCCTTATGGCATACACCGCTGCCGCCATGTATGGCGGCGCGGGGCTCGACGGCGCGATCGAGGGCCTGCTTCCGGGCGACCCGAGCTTCGCCGTCATGCCCGTGCTCGTCTCCATCGCCCTGACGGCGCTGCTGGTGCTCGTGGGGCCGCGACTGCCGCGCTGGGCGCTGGCCCCGCTCGGCCCGCTCGGCGTGCTGCTGATCGCGGTTGCCCTCGCGGCGACGCCGGGAGCCGGAGATGGGGCCGTCCTGTACATGTGGCCGGTCCTGTGGACGACGTTCTTCTTCGGCCGGCGCGGCGCAATCTCGGTCGTCGCCTGTGTCGGCGTCGCACATGCCCTGACACTCCTGGCGCTGCCGGCCGCGAGCAGCTACCCCGGGCGGTGGATCGACGTGATGGTGTCGGTGTCGGTCGTCTCCGTGGTCGTGCTGACGCTCGTGCACCACAACGACATGCTCCTCACGCGCCTTGCCGGTGAAGCCCGGACCGATTCCCTCACGGGCCTGCTGAACCGGCGCGGCTTCGACGAGCGGGCGTCACTGGATCTCGCCCACGCCAGGCGTGAGGGGAGCTCGCTCGCGGTCGTGGTGTTCGACATCGACTACTTCAAGCGCATCAACGACGAGTGGGGCCACGAGGTCGGGGATCGCGTGCTGGTGCGGATCGGCGAGCTGCTGCGAGATCAGTCGCGCGACATCGACGTGACAGCCCGCTTCGGCGGCGAGGAGTTCGTCGTGCTGCTGCCGCGCTCCACGAGCTCTGACGCGGCCGCCTTCGCCGAACGCGTTCGCGGCGCGCTGGCCGCGGAGCATCCGGATGGTCTGCCGCTCGTGCGGATGAGTGCGGGGATCCTCGCGGCGCCCGCCCCCACAAGCATCGAGTCGCTGCTCCAGGGAGCCGACTCGGCTCTCTATAACGCCAAGCGCGCCGGCCGCGACCGCACCGTCATCGGGTCGGGTCGCGCGGCCCCCCACGACCCGGCCCTCGCCCGAATCTGAGCCGGCGCGGGCGCGCGCCGCAGCGGCGCCCGCGCACCTTGCTCAGGACCCCGGGGTCTCCTCCGCGTCGATCACCGGCGGCCGGTTGCCGACGTTGATGGAGACGCGGCGAGGCTTGCGCAGCTCGGGCTTGGGGATCCTCACCTCGAGCACGCCCCTGTCGTACTGCGCGTCGATCGCGTCCGCGTCGATGCCGTCGGGCAGCGTGAGCGACCTCGAGAAGCTGCCCCACGCACGCTCGATGCGGCGGCTTCCGTCCTTCTCGCTCTCGCGCTCCGTCTTACGCTCGCCTGAGATCGTGAGCACATTCTCGGCCAACTCGACCTTCACGTCGTCCTCCGAGACACCCGGGACATCCAGGCGCAGGACGAAGCTCTCGCCCTCCTCGACGAGGTCCATCGCGGGGATCCAGCGGCGCCGCGCGGCGACGCCGTTGCCGGCGCCCTCCGGATCGAAGAACGTGCCGAAGAGCCTGTTCATCTCCTGCTGGATCGACTGCAGCTCGCGGGTCGGCTCCCAACTGACGATTGCCATGGTTTCACCTCCATACTCTGATTTGCGTTGCAGAGCAGATTATAAAACCTATGCGACCTCCTATCAAGTTTTATGGAACCCCCGAGTGCGATCGCTCATGCGCTCCAGGCCGAGGCCGAATTCGCGTAGCGCAGGGAGCCGGGGGTGGTCAGCGACCCGCCCGTCTCCAGCAGCGTCTTCAGGCCGGACAGGATCATCGGCCAGCCGCCATACAGCTGCGGATCGGCGTCCGCCGGCAGCTGGTCGTGCGTGACGGTGAGCCGGCAGGAGTCACCCACGGGCTCGATGTCCCAGGTGACGCGCGATGTCCCCTGCGCTCTGACGTCGTCGCTCCAGACGGCCTGGAAGCTCTGCACGAGCCGCAGGGGCGGATCGACCTCGAGGTTCTCCCCCACCGCGATCTCGCCACCTCGTGGGTGCGTGGACACATACGGCGAGCCGGGCGTCCAGTCGGAGCTGACCCCGACGCCGAAGTTGTAGACGCGCCTCATCTCCTCGTCGGTGATGGCCTCCCACAGGCGCTCCGGCGTCGTCTTGATGTAGATCTCGAACACCTTCTCCATGGTTCTGTCCTCCTCGATCGTGTTCTTGAGCCCGCTGAGCGCGGCGGCCCACGGCTCGGCGTACTTGCTCACCCACCTGTCGTGGACGAGCCGGATTGGGACGGGATTCAGGAAGTGGAGCTTCTCCCGGCCGCGCCTTCGCGTCACGACCAGTCCCGCGTCCTCGAGCACCCGCAGGTGCTTCATGACGCCGAAGCGGGTCATCGGGATCCTGGCCTCGAGCGCGCTCAGGCTCTGCCCGTCCTGCTCGAAGAGCGCGTCGAGCAGACTCCTGCGCGTCGGGTCGGCCAGTGCCCTGAAAACGTCGTCCACACGTCCAGCATAGGTGACTACTTAGTCACATGTCAAGGGGTTTCCGGTCGAGGAGCGGCTACTCTGCTTCTGAGGTGGCGCGCCGCTTGCGCGGCGGACGCGCCCCACAGGGGATGCGAAAGCCATGAGGAGGCTTCATGTCGGCAGAGAACGTCGAGCTTGTTCGGTCGCTGTTGCCGCCGCCCGACGTGGACGTGAAGGCGCTCGTGAACGACGATGCTGCCGCCCTGCGCCAGCGTGAAGCGATAGAGCACCTCTACGACCCCGCCGTGCAGTGCACGATGCGCTTCCCCGGCATGGCGCCGGTGACCTACCCCGGGGGCGTCGACGGTCTGCGTGAGGCCTGGCGCGACTGGCTGAACTCCTGGGACAGCTACCGCGTCGAGATAGACGACGTTCTCGACGGCGGAGAGCGCGTGCTGGTCGTCCATCGCGGCACCGGGCGACACAACGCGACCTCCGAGGAGGTCACCCGCAGACGCGCGACGATCTGGACGATCCGCAAGGGCCTGGTGGCGCGGGTGGACTTCAACGTGCCCTACGACGAAGCGCTGGTGGAGAGCGGAATCAGCGAGTAGGCCGGCCGCGCGTGAGGCGGGCCGGGGCCTTGCGCTCCCAGGCGTCGGCGAGGAGCTCGTCGAGCAGGCCGGGCGTGACCTCCCGCAGGTCGACCTGCACCGCGCGCAGCCTGCTTCCCCACCAGAACTCGGCGCATGCTCCCGGCGCGCCCTGGACGGCGGTCAGGATGCCGGGTTCATCGAGCATCACATTGATGTGGTGCTGATCCCAGAGCGTCGCGAAGATCTTGCCGCCGACGCGGAATGAGGGGCGTCCGTGGTGGTCCTGCTCCATCGCCTCGGGCAGCTCCAGCGCGAGTTCGCGTGCAGCCCCGACGGCAACCATCGATCAGGCCCGGCCGCGGCCACGGAGAATGGCCGGCGCGCCTCTAGTTATCGCAGCCGAGGCGATCCCACATGTACAGCTGGATGCACTCATTGGCGAGCTCGACCGCGCGGTCGTTCGTCAGCCTGGGCAGGACCGTGTCGAGCGCCTGATCCTCGGCCACGCCCGCCTGGAAGGCTTCCTCCCCGCGAAAGCCGGCAGCGATCTTCAGCGCCTCGCGGCGGTTCTCGCCGAGGCTTGGGAACACGCCGACGAGGAACTCGGTGTTCGGGATCGGCTGACCGACCTCGAGCGACGCGTGCCAGGCCGCGAGCAGGTGCAGGTCGTCCTCGTCGAGATCCGCGATCGCCTTGGCGTAGTGAACCGACAGCTCCTGGTCGGGAATGTCGTCCACCCACGCGCGAACGACCTCGCCGACCAGCTGGCGGCGTGCCTCGCGGCCTACCGACTCGGCGATGACGCGAATGGCGTCCTGGGGCTCGATGAAGCAGAGTGGCATCGGCGTCTCCCGGGGAGAGTTAGGGACAACTGACAGCAGGGACTGTAGGCCCCCGTGTGGACGGCATCTTTGGCGTCTGCCCGGCGCCCGCCGCTCACCGTCCGGGAGGCTCGGCTCAGAGGCCCAGCGCGCCTCGTGCCCGCTCCCGCGTCCCCTCGTCGGCGACCGCCGGATCCATGCCCAGCGTCGCCCGCTCGGGCGCCGCCCAGTTGGACAGGGCGAGGTCCAGAGCCTCGATCGGGGCCGAGACGGCCTGGGCGAGCGCGCCCGCGCGGCGCTCCAGCAGCAGCGGATCACCGATCCCGAATATCCGCTTGGCGGCGAGCACCGTCGGGTCCTCGCTGGACGCCGGCCCGGCGCCCGCCAGCTGAAGCGAACCGGCGCGCATCTCGAACAACCCCAGGCGCCCGAGCGTCACGAGCAGGTCATAGCGGCCCGAGCGCCCGAAGCCCGGTAGCGCCAGGCGCTCGAAGACCCGCTCGAATCGCCGCTTGGCCCCCCAGGACTCATCACCGGTGAAAGCCGCCGCCGCGCCGCCCGCGCGCTCCACCCACTGCCTGTATGCGAGCAGCGTCTCGCTCCCGCGCCCGGACTGGTGCTGGGAGCGCGGGCCGAGGGGGATTCCTTCGAGGCTCGGCAGCTCGCCTTCGTCCAGCGCCTCGCGGATGCCCGCGAAGGGATCATCGCCCTGGAGCGGTGAGAGATAGGCGATCAGGAAGCAGATCCAGGTCGCCGCCGGGACGTCCTCGGCGCCCAGTTCCCGGGCCCGCGCGTAAAGCCCGGGGGGGTCGGCGGCCAGAGCGAGCAGCCGCCCTGACGCGAACGCGATCTCCTGCGCGAGCCGCTCGGCGTCCTGCGATGCCCTCACGCCGGGGATCAGGTCCGATTGGAAGCCGTCGTCCGCGGCGCGTTCCTGGCGAACCACCCGCACCCCCTCCGCGCGCCCCGGGCGCCGCCGGGCGCCGCCGGCCACGCCGGAGCTCTTTGCGCGCGAGGGTTTCGACGGCGGCGCGTGATCGGGGAGCGTCTTGCTGCAGATCGGGCAGCGCTCTATGAAGCGGTTGTGGCGGCAGAAGGTCGGCACGGGCGGCGTCCCCTAGGAGATGCCGATACCGGGACCCGCGTGCTGTGGCGGACCCTCTGGGCCCTCGTCGGCGTCAGAGTGCCCGGCTAGCCCGTCATCCGCGGGGATCGCGGGGGCGAAGTCCTGCAGATAACGGTCGACCATGCGGGCGCACTGGCGCCCCTCGTTGATGGCCCACACGATCAGCGACTGGCCGCGGCGGGCATCCCCGGCGGCGAACACGCCCGGCACAGAGGTCGTGTACGGGCTGACGGCCTTGACGTTCCCGCGCGGGTCGCGCTCCACGCCGAACTGCTCGAGCAGCGGCTGCTCGGGGTGAAGGAAGCCCATCGCGAGCAGCACCAGCTGAGCGGGAAGCTCGCGCTCTGTCCCGCTCACCGGCGCGAAGGGCGGCTGCGCCTCGGCCTGGGCGATCATGAGGCCGCGCACGGCGCCGCTGCCGTCATCCACGCAATCGAGTGTCGCGACCGAGTAGTCCTGCTCGCCGACCCCCAGTGTCCGGGCCTCCTCCATCGCGTAGCTCAGGCGGTACTTCAGCGGCCACTGCGGCCAGGGCGTCTGCTGGTCGCGACGATGTGCGGGAGGTTCGGCGAGCAGCTCGAGCTGGACGATCGAGCGTGCTCCCTCGCGCAGCGAGTTGCCGACGCAGTCTGCACCGGTGTCGCCGCCGCCAATGACGACGACGTCCTTGCCGGCGGCGCTGATCTCGCGCTCGACGGCGGGCTGGGCGACGGTGGGCTCGGGCCCGATCTCGCGGGCGACGAAGCGGTTGCGTTGATACAGGTACTCCATCGCGAAGTGCACGCCGTCCAGGGCTCTGCCCGGCACCGGCAGGTCGCGGGGAACGCGCGAGCCAGTCGCGAGCACGACGGCGTCAAAGCGCTCGCGCAGCTCGTCGGCGCCGATGTCGACGCCCACGTCCACGCCGCAGCGAACCTGCACCCCCTCGGCGATGAGCTGCTCGACCCTGCGCTGCACCACGGACTTTTCGATCTTGAAGTCCGGGACCCCGAAGCGGACAAGACCGCCGATCGCCTCGTCGCGCTCGAAGAGCGTGACGGCGTGCCCTGCCCTGCGCAGCTGCTGGGCGGCGGCCATCCCGGCGGGACCTGAGCCCACCACGGCAACCGACCGGCCGCTCTCGTGCCTCGGCGGGCGCGGGAGCACCCAGCCCTCCTGCCAGGCGCGATTGATGATCGAGTTCTCGAGCTGTTTGATCGTGACCGCATCGCCCTCGCGGATCTCAAGGACGCATGCCGCCTCGCACGGGGCGGGACACAGGCGCCCGGTGAACTCGGGGAAGTTGTTGGTGGCGTGGAGCTGCGCGATCGCGTCCTTGAAGCGATCGCGGTAGACGAGGTCGTTCCAGTCCGGGATCAGGTTGCCCAGCGGGCAGCCGTTGTGACAGAACGGCACTCCGCATTCCATGCAGCGGGCTCCCTGCGCGGCCAGCTCCTCGACCGGGCGGGTCAGCTGGAACTCGCGGTAGTCACCGGCGCGCTCCTGCGGGTCCCTCTGGGGGATCCCGACGCGCTCGATCTGAAGGAAGGCTCCGACCTTGCCCATCAGGCGCCCGTCCCGCCGACGGCGTCCAGCGGCCGCTCCGCGGCCCCGCCGTTCTCGGGGGCGTGCGCCGCCCGTGCCTCTTCCTGGGCGAACTCCCGCAGCACGCGCTTGTAGTCGTGCGGCATCACCTTCACGAACGCGCCGGCGGCGAGCAGGCCTCCCCACTCGGACAGGACGCGCTCTGCGACCGGGGAGTCGGTGCGCCGGCCGTGCTCTTCGATCATCGCGCGAAGCTCTATCGCGTCGGCCTCGGAAGGCTGTTCAAAGCCGACCATGCCCATGTTGCACCTGTCCTTGAAGGTGCCGTCCTCGTCGAGCACATACGCCACGCCGCCGCTCATGCCGGCGGCGAAGTTGCGGCCGGTGGGGCCGAGCACGACCACGCGCCCGCCGGTCATGTACTCGCAGCAGTGGTCTCCGACGCCCTCGACGACGGCCCAGGCCCCGGAGTTTCGAACCGCGAAGCGCTCACCCGCCAGGCCGCGGAAGAAGGCCCGGCCCGCGGTCGCGCCATACAGGACCGTGTTGCCGACGATGACGTTCTCCTCGGCGATGAAGTGCTCCCCCATCCCCTCGCGCGGGCGTATCGCGAAGATCCCGCCCGAGAGCCCCTTGCCGGCGTAGTCGTTGGCGTCGCCGCGCAGGGTGAAGGTGACGCCGGGCGCCAGCCAGCCGCCGAAGCTCTGTCCCGCCGAGCCCTCGAAGTCCACGACGATCGTGTCCTGCGGCAGGCCGTTCGCCCCGTGCACCTCGGCGATGCGGCTGGAGAGGATCCCGCCGACGCAGCGGTTGCGGTTGCGGATCTGCTTCTGAAGGCGCACCGGCTGCTCCTGGTCGATGGCGGCGCCGGCGTCCTTGAGGATCGTCCAGTCCAGGGCGTCCTCCAGCACCGCCGGGGGCGGCTTGATGCGCCGCCGCGGAGCGCCCTCGGGCACCTCGATGTGGGCGAGGATGTGCGAGAGGTCCACGCCCCGCGCCTTCCAGTGCTCGATGGCCTCGGCGGCGCCGAGAAGGTCAACCCGGCCCGTGGCCTCGTCCAGCGTGCGAAGCCCCATCGACGCGAGGATCTCCCGGACCTCCTCGGCGACGAAGAAGAAGAAGTTCACGACGTGCTCGGGCGTGCCCTTGAAGCGGGTGCGCAGCTCCGGGTCCTGCGTGGCGATGCCAACGGGACAGGTGTTCAGATGGCAGGCGCGCATCATGATGCAGCCCGTCGCGATCAGCGGCGCCGTCGAGAAGCCCATCTCGTCGGCTCCGAGCATCGCGGCGATCACCACGTCGCGGCCGGTCTTCAGCTGTCCGTCGGTCTGAACGATGATGCGCGAGCGCAGGTCGTTCAGCAGCAGTGTCTGCTGCGTCTCGGCGAGACCTATCTCCCACGGGACACCCGCCGCCTGGATCGAGGACAGCGGGGAGGCTCCCGTCCCGCCGTCGTGGCCTGCGATCAGGACGCGGTCCGCGTTCGCCTTCGATACCCCGGCGGCCACCGTCCCGACGCCCACCTCGGACACGAGCTTGACGGACACCTGAGCCTTCGGGTTCGCGCAGCGGAGGTCGTAGATCAGCTGCTTGAGGTCCTCGATCGAGTAGATGTCGTGGTGCGGCGGCGGTGAGATGAGACCCACCCCTGGAGTGGTGTGGCGGATCGAGCCGATGTAGGAGTCGACCTTGTGGCCCGGCAGCTGGCCGCCCTCCCCGGGCTTTGCCCCCTGGGCCATCTTGATCTGCAGCTCGTCGGCGTTGACGAGATAGTGGATCGTCACGCCAAAGCGCCCTGAGGCAACCTGCTTGATGGCCGAGCGGCGGCGGTCCCCGTTCTGGTCCGGCACGAAGCGCGTGGGGTCCTCGCCGCCCTCGCCCGTGTTGGAGCGGCCGCCGATGCGGTTCATCGCGATGGCGAGTGTCTCATGTGCCTCGCGGGAGATGGAGCCGAGGCTCATCGCCCCGGTGCAGAAGCGCCGGACTATCTCGCTGGCGGGCTCGACCTCCTCCAGAGGGATGGGGGTCGCAGCCGGCTTGATGCTCAGGAGCCCGCGCAGGGTGGCCGCGCGCGCTGCCCGCTCGTTGACCTCGTCGGCGTATTCGCGGTACTTCGCATACGCCGGGCTTTCGCGCACTGCCTCGCGTGCCTGCTCATCGCCCTTCATGGCCGCGCCGATGTCCCCGCTAGGGGCGCGCACCGCCTGCTGTACGAGCGCGATCGTCTCGGGGTTCCACATGTGGTGCTCGCCGTCCCGCCTCCAGGCGTAGACGCCTCCGACGGGCAGCAGTTCGTCGTGCGGGGACGGGTAGGCCCTGGCGTGACGCTGCAGCGCCTCGGTCGCCAGCACGTCCAGGCCGACCCCGCCGATGCGCGAGGCCGTGTAGGTGAAGTGCGTGTCGATCAGCTCCCGGTCGAGCCCGACGGCCTCGAAGATCTGGGCGGCGCGGTAGGACTGGATCGTCGAGATGCCCATCTTGGAGATCGTCTTCAGCAGGCCTTTGCCGATCGCCCTGACCACGTTCTGCGCAGCCTCCTCGGCGCCGATCTGGACGCTCTGGCCATCGGCGTCGGTGCGCGCGATCCGGCCTTCCACCACGAGCTCGTCGAGGGTCTCCAGCATCAGGTAGGGGTTGATGGCGCTGGCCCCGAAGCCGATCAGCGTCGCGAAATGGTGCACCTCGCGCGGCTCGCCGGACTCGACGATGATGCCCGCGCGCAGGCGTGTGCCCTGGAGCACGAGGTGGTGGTGGACGGCGGCCACCGCCAGCAGCGAGGGCATCGGGGCGCGGCGCGGGCCAACCAGCCGGTCGGAGAGGATGATGATGTTCACGCCTTCGGCGATCGCCTCGCGGGCCTGGCGGCAGATGCGGTCGATCGCGGCGCTCATCCCGTCGGGGCCCTCGGAGATCTGCCAGCAGATGTCGATGGTGCGGGCGGCATAGACGTCGTGGTCGACGTGGCGGAGCGTCTCGAGCTCCCGGTTGAGCAGGATCGGCTGGCTCAGCAGCAGCTTGTGCGCGTGCTCGGGGGTCTCGTCGAACAGGTTGCGCTCGTTGCCGAGCGTGGTCGCCAGGCTCATCACTATTTCCTCGCGGATCGGGTCGATCGGAGGATTGGTGACCTGGGCGAACAGCTGCTTGAAGTAAGAGAACAGAGGCGGCGCCTGGTCGGAGAGGACGGCCAGCGAGAGGTCGTTGCCCATAGAGCCGATCGGCTCGGCCGCTTCGATCGCCATCGGGCTCAGCAGGACGCGCAGATCCTCCTGCGTGTAGCCGAACGCCCGCTGGCGCAGGCGCATGGGCTGGTCGGAGAGCGTCACTTCACTCGAAGGAGGCAGCTCCGAGAAGGGCACGGCGTTGCGGGCATACCACTCGCCGTAGGGCTGGCGGCCGGCAACCTCGCGCTTGACCTCCTCGTCCTCGACGATGCGCCCGCGCTCGAGGTCAACCAGGAAGAGCTTTCCCGGCTGAAGGCGGCCGAGGCGCTTGACCTCGTGGGGTGCAACGTCGAGCAGTCCCGACTCCGAACCGAGCACCACGTGTCCGTCGGTGGTCTCCACCCAGCGCCCGGGCCGAAGGCCGTTGCGGTCGAGTGTCGCGCCGACCACGCGCCCGTCGGTGAAGGCGACGGAGGCCGGGCCGTCCCACGGCTCCATGAGGCACGAGTGGTAGGCGTAGAAGCCCTTCAGGTACTCGGGCAGGTCGTCGCGGTTCCGGTAGGCCTCGGGGATCATCATCATCGCCGCGTGCGGGAGCGTGCGGCCGGCGAGCATCAGGAGCTCGAGGACGTTGTCGAATGTCGCCGAGTCGGAGTTGCCCGGGCTGACGACGGGCAGGATCTTCTTCAGGTCATCGCCGAAGAGCTCGCTGCTGAGCTCGCTCTCCCTCGCCCGCATCCAGTTCACGTTGCCCATCACCGTGTTGATCTCGCCGTTGTGGCAGATCACGCGATATGGGTGTGCGAGCTCCCAGCTCGGGAAGGTGTTGGTCGAGAAGCGCGAGTGCACCAGCGCGAGCGCGCTCTTGGTGCGTTCGTCGCGCAGGTCGGCGTAGAACGCCGCGAGCTGGAAGCTGATCAGCATGCCCTTGTAGTTGATGGTGCGCGAGGAGCTCGAGGTGACGTAGAGGCCGGGCTCCGGCGCCGTCAGGTCGCTGATCCTGCGGATCACGTACAGCTTGCGCTCGAACGCGTCCTGGTCCGCCTGCTCGGCCGGGCCCGCCCCGACGAAGAGCTGGCGGATGTGCGGGCGGCAGGCGCCGGCGACCTCTCCGGTCTGAGTGGGGTCCACAGGGACCTCGCGCCAGCCGAGAACCCGCTGGCCCTCCGCGCGAACCGCCTCCTCCAGAAGCTCGCAGAGCCTGGTGCGGGGACCCTCGTCCGTGGGCAGGAAGCACATCAGGACGCCGTACTGCCCGGCCGGCGGAAGCTCGAACTCCACGACCGCCCTGAACAGCTCGTCGGGCATCTGCATCAGGATCCCGGCGCCGTCGCCCGTCAGCGGGTCCGCGCCCGATGCGCCCCTGTGCTCGAGGTTCTCGAGCGCGGTCAGCGCGCGGGAGACGACCTTGTGGGTGGGCACGTTGTCAAGGCGAGCGACCATGCCGACGCCACAGGCGTCGTGCTCAAAGCGGGGGTCGTAGAGTCCGACGGCCAATGGCGGCTGCTTGTTGTGCGTAGTCATGGAAGTGCTCCCTTGGGGCGGTGCATCCCGCGTATGGCCGGCACGCCCTCGCGGGCTGTGCAACCGTGGCGCGAGCAGGCGGGCACCTGAGGCGGAGCGGAAAGCGTATCAGCGCGGCGGCGCCGCAATGGGACCGCCTCGGCCCTATTGCGCGCAGGCCGCGGAGGGCGGATCCTCCTCCGGATCCTCCCGCAGCGTGTACTGATCGCTCCACGAGCACAGGCCCGAACGCCCGGGGCAGGTCAGGCACAGTCCGCGATGGGGTCGCGGGCTCACCTCGAAGGCGCCCGAGCGGGCCTTGCGCAGCCTCTCGGCGAGCTCCGTCTCCAGCGACGGGCGCTCCGCGGCCGTGTAGTGGGCGCTCGCCCAATCCTCGGGCCGCTGCAGGAACCAGTGCGCCACCTCCACCTCCCGCGCTCCGGTGCGCAGCACCGCCAGCGCGTAGATGAGCCGCTGGACGGCGTAGTCGCGCTCGACCAGCAACTCGAGGTCCTGGCCCGGCTCCACGCCGTCGCTCTTGTAGTCGACCACCAGCATCTGTCCGGCGCCGCCGGACAGGAGCAGGTCGATCACGCCCGTCATCAGCGGCTCCCCCGGGCCCGGCGAGAACGCGAAAGGGATCTCCCGGCCGGCGACGGCGGCTGCGGCGATCCTGCGCGCCGGCGCCGAGCGCATGGCGCCGGCCAGGAGGCCAGCGATCTCCTCGCGCTCAGCGGCGCTGGATCGCATTCCGAGCTCCTCGGCGGCGTCCGCGACGTCGGCGGCCGACGGCGGGGGTCCCGCCAGGTCCGCCGTCTCGAGCAGCCGGTGGACGAGCGTGCCCCGGTGGCGGGCCGAGAGGCCGTGCGAGCTCTCCGCCTGGCGAGGAGTGACCTCGGCGAGCCCGAGCACGCGCTGCAGGTAGTACCGGTAGCCGCACCGCTCGAGCTCGCTGAGCGCCGTGTAGCTGAGCGAGCCCGGCTGGTGGGGCGCCGGCGCGGCGGGCGATGGCGCGGGAGCACGCGCGGTCCGTCCGGCCGGGCGAGCGGCCGGCGGCACGGCCGGCGGGACGGCCGGCAGGCTCCATGGCGTGCACAGGAGCGCCCGCAGCCGCGAGTGCGCGCCCGGGAGCGCCACCTCGTAGTCGGGTCCGAGCTGTGTCGCCATCAGCTCCGGGAGATCGGGCGCCAGCGCCGGAGCGAGCCACGCCATCGGGCCGGCCGAGGCGCTCGCCTCGGGCCACCTGTGCATGTCGAGCGCGCCGCTCAGCAGCAGGCGCTCGCGAGCGCGGGTCATCGCCACGTACAGGATGCGGTCCTCCTCCTGCGCTTCCCGCTCGGCGCGCTCGGCGGCGAGCTCCTCGAACTCCAGCGTCGCCGTCGCCCGCTCGCCGTCAAGGCGCGCGAGCCTGAGGCCGACCCGCTCGCCGTCCACCAGCAGGTCTCCGATCATCGTGTTCGGCGCGCGGCCGAGATCGGCGACACACACGACCGGGAACTCGAGCCCCTTGGCTGCATGAATGCTCATCAGCCTGACGGCGTGCGCCTCGGCGCCGTCCAGCGGAGCCTCGGCCTCCCTGGCACCCTGGGTGCTCGCGAGGTGCTCGACGTGATCGAGGAACCCCCGCAGGTCCCGCCCCTCGGCGGCCTCGAAACGCCGCGCGAGGCGGAGCAGCTTGTGGATGTTCGCCATCCGCCTCTCCCCTCCCTCGAGGCGCAGGACGTGCTCGCGATAGGCGCTCCCGTGGACCGCCCGCTCGATCAGCTCCGACAGCGAGCACAACGGCGCCGCCGCCCTCTCCGAGGCCAGGGCCGAGCAGAACTCGGCCAGCGCCTCGCCGTCGCCGGGCTCGAGGCCGAGCTCGGAGGGCGGGGCGGCGCTCGCCGCCTGCCAGAGCCCGCCGCCGCGCTCGCGTGCCGCCTTCGCGAGCAGCGCCAGCGAATCGCTCGAGAGGCCGACCAGCGGTGAGGCGAGCACCCCGTACAGCGCAGGCTCATCGAGCGGGTTGGCGAGCGCGCGCAGGTATGCGAGCAGGTCGCCGACCTGCTGGTGCTCCCAGAACGCGCCGATGGCCGCGAGCGTGGGCACGCCGACGGCGGTGAGCGCCCGCTCATAGACGCGCAGGTCTCCGCCGGCACGCAGCAGCACCACGATCTCTCCCGGCTCGACGCCGTCCTGATGGATGATCTCGGCGATCCGGGTGGCCAGCGCGCGCGCCTCGGCGTGGCGCCACGGAGCGGCCGCAGGCAGCCCGCGCCCGAGCTCGGCCGCCCGGTCCGGCCGCTCGCCCCATGCGGTCCTGTCGGTGACGAGAAGCTCCACGCGCGGGCCCGGCGGCCCCGGAGGTCCGCCCTCTCGGGCCGGGACGAGCGGTGTGAACGGATCAAAGCGTTCACGGAACAGCTCGTTGACAGCCTCGAGCACGGCGGCGGCGCTGCGAAAGTTCCGGGTTAGAGCGAGGCTTGCGCCGGCCTGCGCGAGCTCTGCGCGGCGTTCCCGGAAGAGGGCTACGTCCGCGTGGCGGAAACCGTAGATGGACTGCAGCTCATCGCCGACGGTGAAGAGGTTGCCCCGCTGCAGTGACCTGAGGATCTCCAGCTGGCGCGGATTCGTGTCCTGGAACTCGTCGACCATCAGCAGGTCAAAGCGCGCCGCCCACGATGCGCGCACGCTCTCATCTCGCTGCAGCAGTTCACAGGCGAGCAGCTCGAGGTCGTCGAAGTCGACCGCGCCGCGCTCCCTCTTCACGCGCTCGTAGGCGGCCGAGAACTCCAGAAGCAGCCTGTCGAGCTCGCCGCATGCCTCCGCGGCCTTCGCGTGCAGATCATCGCCCGGCTCACCGGCGCCGACTGGCGGGAGCCGCGGCTCGCGCTGCCCGCGGCTGCGGAGCTCGGAGTGCACCGAGAGGATCATCGAGCCGACGCGGTCGATGCCGTAGGCCGCCACGAGGTCGACCGCCTGCGGCCTCTCCCCCTGCAGGAACACGCCGAGGGCCCGGCGCAGGGCGCGGCTGCGCAGGCGCCCTGCCAGAGGCTCATCGAGGATGGTGAACTCGGGGTCAAGGCCCGCGGCGGTGGCATGCGCCCGCAGCAGGCGTGCGCAGAAGCCGTGGAATGTCCCGAGGAAAGCGGCCTCGGTGTCACGCGCCGCCTCGCGTTCGCCGAGCTCGAGCAGCCGCGCCCGGATCCGCTCGCGCAGCTCTCCCGCCGCTCGCTCGGTGAAGGTGATCGCCAGGATCTTTCCCGGCGCGAGTCCGTCCTCGCGGACCGCCCTGACGAAGCGCTCCACCAGCACGAGGGTCTTCCCGCTGCCAGCGGCCGCGGACAGGAGCAGGTCCTCCGAGCGGCGAGCGGCCGCGAGCTCCTGCTCCTCGGTGAGCGCCCTGCCCTGGCCGGCCACGGCCGCATCGCTCATGGCTGGCACCTGCAGATGGTCGGGTACATGCACCCGCCCCGGTAGGCGCACGTCGCAGGGCGGGGCTCGAGCTCACCCCGGGCGGCCTGCGCGGCCGCCTGGAGCGCAGCCTGCAGGGCTTCGTCGAGCAGCGAGCGGACCTGCTCGCTCTCGCTCACGTCGCCCCTGACGCAGTCAAGCTCGATTCCGCTGTCGCGCTCGAGGACGCCGCGAGCGCGCAGGTCGGCGCCGGACAGCGGCTGGTAGAAGCCACCGACGACGTCGAGGCCGAGCAGCTGCTCGACGGCGAGCATGTACAGGGCGACCTGCAGGTTGCCCTCCGGGAGCCACCTGGCCGGCGCCGGCGCGGTCGAGCTCTTGTAGTCGTAGACGACGGCTCTGCCCGCGCCGTCCTCGTCGACGCGGTCAATCCGCCCGCGCATCAGGACGCCGCCGCCCAGGTCGAAGGCCGCGAGCTCGTCCTCTTCCCCCTCGCCGCCGGGCGCCGAGCCGAAGCCGAGCTCCAGGCGGCGCGGCTCCAGCGGGCTGGCAGCGTTCGCGGCGTACTCGAGGTAGCGCTCGAGGTCGGCCGTCAGCTTGCGCCTGACCCCGGGCCGGCGCTCGGGCGCCACCGACAGCGGGTGCCGGCGCTCGTTCTCCGTGAGCGCCTGCAGCAGCAGTTCGCGGGCGCGGGCGAGGCTGCTCGGCTCAAGGCGCGCGGATCCGCGCTCGCGGGCCAGGTTCGCGAGCGTGTCCCGCAGGGCGGCGTGGGCGAGTGCTCCGCGGGCGAGCGGCTCGGCATCGGGATCGACGGCTCCAGGCCGCAGGGTCCGCTCGATGAACCAGCGCACCGGGCAGCCGATCCACACCTGCAGCGAGGAGGCCGACCAGACATGGGTGCGCAGGTCCTCCAGCACACCCTCACCGCTGAGGGGCTTCAGCGGGACGCTCACCACTCCGGGCACCGGGGGCTCGGGCTCGGCCGGCGCCCCTGAGGTGAGGGCGCTGCTCAGGCGCTCGTCGAAGAGGTCCAGGACGTCATCGACGAACAGCGAGCGGCTGACGGGCTCACCGTCGTCGTCGCAGGCGTGCCAGCTGAGCACCACGAGCTCCTCCGGGCGCGACAGGGCCGAGTAGAGCAGGTAGCGCTCCGCCGCGAGGGAGTCGTGGCTCTCGGCGAGGATCAGCCCCGAGGCCTGCGCTATCCGCAGGCTCTCCTCATCGGAGATGAGCGGCTGCGGGCGCGAGGGGGAGGGGAAGGATCCCTCGTTGAGGCCGACGAGGAACAGCGCGCGCACGCGCCGGGCGCGGAGCTCGAGCGGATCGAGCACCGCAACCGTTCCAGGCCCCGGGTGCTCTCCGGCCCAGAACTCGACCGGGTCCAGCGCGCCGGCCAGCCCCGCCGCCGTGGCCGGCGCGAGCTCGCCGTCGCGGCGCGCCAGCTCGCGAAGCTCGGCGAGGGCCGCCCTGGCCGCGACCAGGGCGCGGGCCTCTCGGGCTTCGAGCTCGCCAAGCACCACACCGAGGCCGCGCCTGGGCGCGAGGAAGAGGCGTTCGAGCTCGGCGCCGGCGCGGTCGATCAGGGCCAGGGGGCCGCGCTCCTCGGCCTCCTTCAGCCTGTCGAGGGCATCCAGGTGCCAGTTGCGCTCCTCCCACAGGGCTCTGGCGCCGGCGGCGTCCTCGGTGCCCGTGCGCCGCAGCCGGATCTCCAGCGCATCCGCGAGCTCCGGACGCTCGAGCAGCCCCGGGGCACGCAGCCACGCCAGCACGTCCGCCGCCGTGCCCGAGCTCCCCTTTGACCGCAGCAGGCCGAGGAATGAGCGCCCGAGCGCCGAACTCGAGAGCGGCTGGCGGCGCCGCATCGCAAAGGGGATCCTCGCCGCCGTCAGCACCTCGGCCAGCAGGTCCGCGATCGCCGCCGGGGAGCGCGCGACGATCGCGATCTCATCGGGCGGCAGGCCATCCTCCAGCAGGCCCGCGATCTCGCGGGCGACGAGCTCCAGCTCGGCGCGCTCGCCGGCTCCACGCAGCAGTCGCACGGCAGCCCCCGGGTCGACCCGCGCCGCGGACGGCTCGAGCAGCGAGCGCTCGAGGTGTGAGAGCGCCTGGCGCGAGGCCGGTGAGTAGTAGTCGGCACGCGGCGCCAGCTCCCTGTGGGCTCCGGCCAGCGGCAGGAGCTCCTGAAAGGTGGCCGCGCGTCCTGCGAACGCCACACGCCCCCGCTCGTAGGTCAGCGACACCGTCACATCGGCGTCCACGACGCGGCCCAGCGTCTCGATCACGTCGAGCTGCAGGCGCGTTAGATCATCGAAGCCGTAGAAGAGGACGGGAGTGCGCCCCCACAGCGCCGGCCGGCGCCGCAGCTCATCCAGGGCCCTGACCGCCCGCCGCTCGGCGTCCTGCATGCCCGCGCGCTCCATCTCGCGCTCATAGGCCTGGTAGAGCACGCCGAGTGAGCCTGCGGGTGTCCCGGGCCCGGCGCCGGACTGGGCCAGGGCCTGCGAGAGCCGCGCCGGCGTGATCCTGCGCACCCTCATCTCGGCGATCAGCGACCCCGCCGCCCGGATCAGGCCGGGGCCCGGCTCGGACATTCCCGCCCGCGTCGCGGCGAGGACCAGGAGGCGCTCGCGCGCCAGCTGCCCCACCGCCGCACCCGGTGTCCCGGAGCGGCGGACGACCTCCTTGATCAGACCGTCAAAGCGCTCGACGCGCGCGCCGAGCGCCGACCCGTCACCCGCCAGCTCCCGCAGGTAGTGCTCGGCGTCCGCTCGCGTGGGGACGACCAGCAGCGGGTCCTCTCCGCGCGAGAGATGAGCGCGCAGCGAGCCGAGCACATGCAGAGCCTTGCCCGCGTTCGCGGGCCCCGTCACCAGGGTTATCGCCATAGCGGCCCATCCTGGCGCACCCGCCCGACGGCGGCCTGCGCTCTAGGCCGCGCTTCGAGCTCCCACTGCCTCGGTGGCCTCGGCCGCGCCCTCGGCCTCTGCCTCAGGGGGCTTTGCGCCCTCCTTGGCCCACAGCTCGTCGAACTCGACGCGCCATTTGCCCTCCTCGGTCTGGCTGAGCGCCAGGTGGGCGCGGAAGCTGCGGCCGCTGCGGCCGCGGAACCCGGTTATCGCCTGCTCGGTGTAGCCGGTGCGGATCAGCTCGCGCGCCACCGCCACCGGCAGCTGCTTGCCCGCTTTCGCCTTCCAGATCACGAAGCCGCAGCCCGGGTCCTCCCTGGCCCAGCAGGAGTAGCCCTTGCGGTTCTCGACGATCTCGTGGCCGCAGACGGGGCATGGGCCCAGACGAGCCCGCGGGATCCGCACGTCTTTGAGCGTCTCGTCGAGCTCCCTGACGGTCTCCCGGGCGAAGCCCGCGATGTCGCTCATGAAGTGCTCCCTGGACTCCTCCCCGCGCTCGATCTTGCCGAGCCTCTGCTCCCAGCTGCCGGTCAGGCCGGGGGAGGTCAGAGCGTGCTCGTTCAGGAGCCGGATCACGTTCAGGCCCTTCTCGGTGGCCACCAGGGCGCGGCCGTCGCGCTCGAGGTAGCCGACGGTGATGAGCCGCTCGATGATGGCCGCCCTCGTCGCGGGCGTGCCGATACCCGAGTCCTTCATCGCCTCGCGCAGCTCGTCGTCGTCGACGAGCTTGCCGGCGGTCTCCATCGCGCCGAGCAGAGAGGCGTCGCTGTAGCGCCGGGGAGGCTTGGTTTCCTTGCGCAGGCTCTGCACCTTGCGTGTCTGCACGTCCTCGTTCTCGAGCAGGCGCGGCAGCTGCTGCTCGGTCTCCTCCTCCTCGGACGTCGCATCCTGCGCAACCTCCTCCTCGGCGGCGACCTGCGCGTAGACACCGCGCCAGCCCGGGACGACCAGCAGCTTGCCGCTCGTGCGGAACACGTGACCCTTGGAGTCCTCCTCGCCGGCGGCCTTGACGGTCGTCTCAACGCGCGTGTTCTCGAACACGGCCTCCGGGTGGAACACCGCCAAAAAGCGCCGGGTCACCATGTCGTAGATGCGCCGGTCGTCCGAGCTCATTTTCTCGAGGTTGTGCTCTGAGCGCGTGGGGATGATCGCGTGGTGATCGCTCACCTTCTCGTCGTTGACGACGCGGCCGAGCGGGAGCACGTCGAGGCCGGTGACGTATTCGGCTCCGGCGCGGTACTCGGGCACGTGGCCGACGAGCTCGGCGATCGGCTTGATCTCGTCGATCATGTCGGTCGTCAGGTAGCGCGAGTTCGTGCGCGGGTAGGTCAGCGCCTTGTGCTCCTCATAGAGGCGCTGCGCGGCCCCGAGGGTCCGCTTGGCGGAGAAGCCGTAGCGGTTGTTGGCCTCGCGCTGAAGAGTCGTGAGGTCATAGAGCATCGGTGCTTTCTCGCGCTGCTCTTTCTTCTCGAGCTTCGTGATGGTGCCGGGGCGGCCCTCGCAGGCGGCCACGATCGCGTGGGCCTCCTCCTCCGTGGCGATGCGCGGGCCTTTTGACTTCCCGGCGCTGCCGGCGGGAGTGTGGAAATGGCCGACGTAGGTGCGCTCCGAGCGCTCGCCCTCGAGCGGCTCCGCCGCGAAGCTGGCGTCGACGAGCCAGTAGGGCTCGGGCTGGAATGCTTTGATCTCCTCCTCGCGGCGGGCGACGATCGCGAGCGTGGGCGTCTGCACGCGGCCGAGCGACACGGCGCCGTCGAATGAGCTGCGCAGGCGGATCGTCGCCGCGCGCGTGGCGTTCATCCCGACTATCCAGTCCGCCTCCGAGCGCGAGCGGGCCGCCTCCTCCAGCCGCGCGTACTCCTCTCCCGGGCGCAGCGAGGCGAGCGCCTCCTTCATCGCGGCGGTGGTCATCGAGTTCAGCCACAGCCGCTTCACCGGCTTGTCCGCCTTCGCCTTCTCGTAGAGGTAGGCGAAGATCAACTCGCCCTCGCGGCCGGCGTCGCAGGCGTTGACGACCTCGTCGATGTCCTCGCGCCGCAGCTGTTTGGTGACGGCCGACATCTGCTTGCGCGAGCGCTCGTCGCGGACGATCAGCTTGAAGTGGTCGGGCACGATCGGCAGGTCCGCCATCCGCCAGCTCTTGTATTTCGCGTCATACGCTTCCGGCTCGGCGAGCTGGACGAGGTGCCCGACGGCCCACGTGATGACGTGGTCGGGGCCCTCGAGTGCGCCCTCCTCTTTCTTGAAGGGGCCCTTCAGCACGCGTGCGAGGTCCTGCCCGACGGAGGGCTTCTCGGCGACAAGGAGCGTCTTGGACATGGCGGTCAGCGTAGCGGGTGCCCTCGCTCGTGATCCCCGGGCCCCGTCCGCTAGCCCGACGTACAGCCCTCGGTCGAGACCGGGCCGCGGGCGGCGCCGGCCCTGCTGAGCAGCTGCGAGACCGTTTCGTCGGCGACCCCGTAGCCTCCCCGCGGCTTGGAGCCCACGGTCGAGGCGAAGACCGTGGTCATGACCTGTCCCTGGGAGTTCACGACGGGCCCTCCAGAGTTCCCGGGCCGCACCAGGCCCCGCAGCGGCGTCAGCAGGCGCGAGACCGGGCCCTGGCCATATGCGTTCTGGGTGAGCACGGTCTGGGTGTGGCCGATCCGAGCCGGCACGGCCGCGAACGGGCCGTTCTCCGGGAAGCCGAGGATCGCGCCCGCGGTGCCCGATGAGGGTTCGGAGACGAGGTGCAGCGCGGGAAGACCGAGTTCCGGGACCCGAAGCAGGGCGATGTCGTCAGTGGGGTCGAACGCGATCGGCTCTGCGGGCAGGCCGGGCGGGTTGCCCGAGAGCTCCACGGTGGTGTCTTCCTCTCCGGCGACGACGTGGGCGTTCGTCACGATGATGTCGGGGGCGATCACCCAGCCGGAGCCCTCTATGGCCAGACCGCAGGCTGTGCCCAGGACGCGCACGACGCTGCGCGAGGCTGCCCGCACGCCGGCCGTGCGGGCGACCTTCGGCTCGGGCGAGGCGACATCCGGTGTGGGCCCGGTCAGCGTCGGCAACGGGTCGAGCCGCGCGAGCGCATTCAGGACGGCTCCCGAGGGCGGCAGGACCTCGTTGAGGCCGCGGAGTATCGCCGAGCGCTGGATGTCCGCGCGCAGGGACGCCTGACCGGGCGTCTGCGCCGCGACGGCCGCGAGGATCCAGACGATGCCAAGGCCGAGGGCCATGCCGAGGGCCGCGCCGAGCAGGCCGTCCAGGAGCCCCATGCCGGGGACGATCAGCGTTCTGCGCAGGCGAAATCCGAGGCCCTCCAGCCCGCTTGCGAGGATCGCTCCTGCCACGAGGGCGCCGACGAGGCCGAACGCCGGGGCATACGGAGAAGCCGAACCTTTCGGCAGCAGCAGAGGACCAAGCCGCGTTCCGAGGAATGCACCAAGAGCAAAGCCCCCGAACGAGAGCACGCCTACGATGAATCCCTGCCGGAAGCCCATGAGGGCGAGCAGAGACGCAAACGCGATGATTATCCAGTCCAGCTGTGTCACCTGCCATGTTCTACAAGCTCTGTGACTGATAACCGCAACCTTCGTCTCCGGCGCGCCCGGCCGGTCGTCGCACTCGCCGCCGTCGCGTTCGTAATCGGCGCGATCGTCGGCGCCCAGGCGGGGGCCTCGGCGACGGACACGCTCGGCGAGCAGTACGTCACGGCGTGGTCCCACGGGGACTACGCGACGATGTACGCCGACCTCGATGCGGCCTCGAAACGCGCCGTGTCGCCGAGCGCGTTCGCGAACGCGAACGAGTCCGCTCTCAGGACCGCCACCGCAACACACCTGAGTGTGACCGGCAAGGCGAAGGAGGCCTCAGGAGGGCACGTGTCGGTGCCGGTGCGCGTGCAGAGCCGGCTGTTCGGGACGCTCCCGCTCAGCTTCACGCTGCGGACGGTCCAGGAATCCGGGTCGCCGAAGGTCGTCTGGTCACGCTCGATTGCATTCCCCGGCCTGCGTCCCGGGGAGCTGCTCAGCCGCCGCATGACGCTCCCGGCCCGTGCCACGCTGCTGGCGAGGGACGGGACCGTGCTGGCGGAAGGCTCCGCGAGCACGAGTCCGGGCTCCACGCCGTCTGAAACGACGCGATCCTCTCCGCTCGGCGAAGCCGCTGGGCCCGTGCTCGGCACCGTCGGCCCGGCGCCCGCCTCGCGGGCGGCCGCGCTCGAAGCCCAGGGCGTGCCGGCCGATGCGCTGGTCGGCCTCTCCGGCGTGGAGCGCGCGCTGGACGACCGGCTCCGGGGCAGCCCGGGCGGCGAGCTGCTGGCGGGCGAACGCGTCCTGGCATATGCGGCCCCGCACGCGGCAGCGACCGTTCGCACGTCGGTCTCGCCGGCGATCCAGCGCGCCGCGGTCGCCGCGCTCGGCGGCCAATACGGGGGCGTCGTGGTGATGCAGCCCTCCACGGGGGAGATCCTCGCGGTCGCGGGGCTCGGGCTCGACGGCCTGCAGCCGCCCGGCTCGACCTTCAAGATGATCACCCTCAGCGCCGTCCTGAAGGCGGGCCTGGCGAACCCGCACACGGTCTTCCCCTATGCGACCTACGCGACGCTGGACGGGGTCAAGCTCAGCAACGCCAACGGCGAGGAATGCGGCGGCACGCTCGAACTCGCGTTCGCCGTTTCGTGCAACTCGGTGTTCGCCCCGCTCGGGGCCAAGGTCGGCTCGGCGGCCCTCGTGAACATGGCCGAAGCGTTCGGCTTCAACCATCAGCCGCCGATCCCGGGCGCGGCGGAGAGCACGCTGCCGCCGGCGTCGCAGATCAAGGGAGAACTCGACACCGGGTCCACCGCGATCGGGCAGGGCGAGGTCGACGCGAGCCCGCTGCAGATGGCGATGGTCGCCGCGACGATCGCCAACGGCGGCCGGCGCCCGACGCCCACCTTCGTTACCGGCAGCCCGGCCGCGCTCGTGCCCGCGCTGAGCTCGAGCGTGGCCCACACCGACCGGCACCTGATGATCGGCGTCGTGCGAGGCGGGACCGGCACCGCCGCGCAGATTCCCGGGGTTGAGGTCGCGGGCAAGACGGGCACCGCCGAACTCAAGAGCGCCTGCACCCCCTCCTCCGAATCGACCGAATCCTCCGAATCTGGCAAGGAATCATCGTGTGCGGGCGAAAACGAAGCCAGCAACACCGATGCGTGGTTCGCGGCCTTCGCCCCCGCCTACAGCCCGAAGCTCGTCGTCTGCGTGATGCTCGTCAAAGACGGCGCCGGGGGCGCGACCGCGGCTCCGGTCGCCAGGGAGATCCTGGAAGCCGGCCTGAAAGCCGGGATCTAGACGTCGAGCTCGGCGGAGGCCGTCTGCGAGGGATCGTTGGGGTCAACGATCCTCAGCTCGAGCGGACGGTTGTCGAGCGAGACAATTTTGATCTTGAAGAGCAGCAGCGCCCCCTGGGTCGGGCCGAACGCCGCGGTCGTGTCGGGCGGCGGGACGACGCTGTTGCCGGGAACGAGGCCCGGACGGTAGGCGTAGGGGTTGCCGGCGGGCGCCGGCAGCGGGGTGTAGACGTTGCCCTGGGTGTCGCTGATCGAGAAGTCGTTCGAGGAGGGCAGGTAGTTGGAGGTCGTGTTGTAGACCTGCATGAAGACCCCGAACCACTCTTCGCCGGTGGCGAGCGAGAGTTCAGCCGGCTTCAGGCCCTGCAGATACCCCGAGTCCTCGGAGTTCGTCGGGTTCAGCTGGCGCGAGAGCTGCACCTCGTAGACGAGGGGCCCCACGTTGAGGTAGGGGGCGTTCTGGCCAGACTCTCCGGCGTAGGTGCCGGTCGTGACCTTCGTGTGCGAGTTGTCCGCGCACGCCCCGAGCAGGAGCGCAGCGGCAAGTGCGAGCACGAGGGAAGTGGTGAGCTTGCGCAGGCGGCTGAACATGCGACGCGGCAGTCTACCCGCCAGCGACCGTCACGCGCCGTCCGCGCCCCACGCCGCGCTCCATGATGTCGCGCAGACGGGTCATCGCCTTGCGGTTCTTGCGCCTAAGCCAGGAGCGTCCCCCGAGGCTCTCCATGATGCGATCGGCGGGCGTTGCGGGGTCGGTCTGCAGCGTGAGCGTGACACGGGTGCCGGCTCCGGCGGGGGTCAGGTCGTAGACGCCGAGCGTGCGGATGCGGTTGTTCTTGCCCGTTCGGCCGACCTCGACGATGCGACTGGGCCACTCGACCTCCGAGAAAGTCGAGTCGCCCCAGCTGAAGCGGCTGAAGGGCGCCTTGATCCGGAAGCGGGCTCCGGCCCCCACGCCGACCGAGTCGATCCTGGTCAGATGCCAGTCCACCAGGTAGTGGTCGGTGAACTCGGGATGGTTCGCGATGTCCTGGAGGTAGTCGAAGACCTCCTCGCGGGGCGCGGAAACGACTATGGAGACGGTCACGGGATCCAAGGCGCGGCCCAGTCTATTAGCCCGGGTGCGCGGATGAGCCCGCCGCGGGAGCGGCTAGGCCGCTCGGGCCGTCAGCCGGACCGCGTGGCCGTGCTCGCAGTGGCGAACGATCTCGCTCGCAACGGGCGACGCTCGGCGGCGGGGACGGCACAGCTCGCACACGAGGTCGGTCCGCCGGCCCGCGAAGGCGTGCACCAGCTCGCCGGTAAGCGGGGTCCTGCCACAGTCCGCGCAGCGGCTCCTGTCGGCCTCCAGGGCGCCGAGGCCCCGGCGCAGAAGAAGCATCTCCAGCTGGTCTGCCTTCTTGGAAGTGAATGACATCGTCCTGCGGTTTTCGCCGCCCGCAGGCCCGCTCCTGCCGCCCCGTCCGGTGACACCTCGCGCTTGAACGCTTTGTTATGATCGCCACGAGTTCCCCCGGCGAGGGAGCCCCCCTACGTAGCTGCTAGAGATAGGGAGGAGGACATCATGGACTCTGTCACGACAGGCACCTTCGTCGGCGCGGGATCCTTCCGTTGTGAGAACTGCGGATACGCGCTCGTGCTCGAGTCACCCCGGGCGCTGACCGACTGCCCCGCCTGCGGGTCCAACCGGTTCGTGAGGGCGTCGCTCTTCAACACCCAGAGCAACGCTGTGGCGGAGATCCAGGACACCGGCAGCTACCAGGCCGACACGCGGCGCGCCTCGTTGATGCAGGCGCCCTC
This sequence comes from uncultured Solirubrobacteraceae bacterium, assembly GCA_963787115.1. Lineage (GTDB taxonomy): Bacteria > Actinomycetota > Thermoleophilia > Solirubrobacterales > Solirubrobacteraceae > Palsa-744. The sequence continues at coordinate 263,347 of CAWBBS010000014.1, read as the reverse complement.
ACCGGAGCACGGCGCACAGCTGACCAGGGCACGCGAACAGCTCAAGACCCCCGGCGAGTACCTCTGCTACGAAGAAGCCGGGGAGCTGCGCACCGTGGCGCTGACACGCGAATGGACCCGGATCGGCAGGAGCCTGGCGGCCGACGTCCGTTTCGATGACCCGACCGTGTCCCGGCGCCACGCGCTGATCGTCAGGCATGCCGACGGGGCGCGCCTGCTCGATGACCGGAGCCTGAACGGTGTCTTCGTGAACGGGGCGAGGGTTGACGGCAGGACCCTGCGGGACGGCGATGAGATCATCGTCGGGCGCTACCGCCTGTCGTTCATATCGGTCCCGGGCGTGGCCGACGGCGAGGGCGATGCCGGAGCCGGGCCGGCCTCCGCTCACACGGTCGGCTGAGCACTTTTCGGGCAACCGTGCCCCGGCGCGCGAGTCGGCGTAGTATCGCGCCATGACCGAGACGATCGCCGTGCTCTCCCAGAAGGGCGGCACCGGAAAGACCACCGCCGTTCGCACCCTCACAGACGTGCTGCGCCGCTGCGGGCTGCGCGTGCTGGCCGTCGATCTGGACCCGCAGGGCAACCTTTCGGACTACTTCGACCTGCCGACCGACGTCGAGCCGACGATCGCCGACGTGCTCGCGGGGCGTGCGACCGCGGCCGACGCGATCTGCGAGGACATCATCCCCGCCAACCTCAGCCTGGCCGAGGCGGAGCTGATGCTCGGCGGAAAGATGGGCCGGGAGCTGACGCTCAGGAGAGCCCTGGGCTCGGTTGAAGGCGATTACGACGTGGTCCTGATCGACTGCCCTCCCTCGCTGGGGCTGCTCACGATCAACGGCCTGGTCGCAGCGGACCGGGCGCTCATCACCGCCGAGGCCCAGTATTTCGCGCTCCAGGGCGTCGAGCAGGCAATGGAGGTGGTGGATCTGGCTAGGGACAGCCTGAACCCCCGCCTCAGCGTGCTGGGCGTGCTGCTGAACCTCGCGGACATGCGCACCGTGCATTCGCGCGAGGCGCTCGTCTCGCTGCAGGAGCGGTTCGGCGATCAGGTGCTCGAATCGGTGATCCGCTCGTCGATCGCCTACGCCGAATCTGCGGAGCGGGCACGCTCGATACTCGATCACCGCCCCGATCTCGGGGCCGACTACGTCGCGCTCGCGGATGAGCTGCTCGCGCGCATGCCCGAGCTCTCGGGCGCGCGCACGCAGATCGCCGGGCTCGCTCAGAGCTCCTTGACGTAGGCGCCCTGCGGCTCGAAGGAGGCCCGCAGCAGCGTGGCCCAGCCCTCGATCTCATCGGCGAGCGCCTCGGCGACCGCGCCCGTCTGCTCGTAGAAGCACCAGAAGAGCACGGCCGGTCCTGCCCCTGAGATCGTCGCCCCCAGGGCGCCGAGCTCCACCGCCCGCTCTGCGAGCGCGGCCGAGCGGGGAAAGAGGTGGGAGCGCTGTGACTGGTGCAGCCGGTCGGCGAGACCGCGCGAGAGCAGATCCCAGTCGCCCTGCGCGAGGCCGAGCGTGAGCAGGGCGCCGTGCGCGACGTTGAAGACCGCGTCGCCCATCGGCACGCTCTGCGGCAGCGCTGCGCGCGCGGCCTGGGTGTGCACGCCCTCCTCGGGTATGACCGCGAGCGCTTCCAGCCCCGTCGGCGGGTCGATCCTGGTGACCTCGCCGTCCGCGCAGATCACGAACCCGCCCCGCAGGGCTGCCGCGACGTTGTCGGGATGGCCCTCCATCTCGCACGCGCGCCCGAGAACGTCGGCGTCGAGCTCGAACAGGTGGTCGGCGGCCATCATGCCGCCCACGATCGCCGCGGCGCTGGATCCCAGGCCGCCCGTGAGCGGGATCTCCGAGCGGATCCGGAAGGTGAAGTCGTCGGCCGGCGCCAGGGCCTCGAAGGCCCGCACACACAGGTTCTCGCGGTCCAGCGGCACCGCCAGGTCGGACTCGACCTGGAAGCTGCCGGTCTCGAGCACCTCGAGCTCCAGCGCGGGTGCTAGCGCGGCCGCCATGCAGTCGAAGCCGGGGCCGAGGTTCGCCGATGAGGCAGGCACGCGAACGAGCCGCCTACGGATCACCCAGCACCGCTTCCTCGATCGCCTCCCTCTCGGCGACACATGGGATCACGTGACCATCGTTGTTGGCTATCGCGGTCTCGGGGTCCTTCAGGCCCCTTCCGGTCAGGACGCAGGCGATCTCTCGAGCGCCTTCCGCGCCGTACTTCAGAAGACCGGCGACCGATGCGGCCGATGCCGGCTCGCAGAAGATCCCTTCGCGGGAGGCCAGCAGGCGGTAGGCGGCGAGGATCTCCTTGTCGCTGACGGAGCGGATCGCCCCGCGCGAGTCCGTGGCGGCGGCCATCGCGTCCTCCCAGCGCACCGGCTTGCCGATGCGAATGGCGCTGGCGACCGTTTCGGGATGCTCAACGGGGTGGCCGAGCACCAGCGGGGCGGCTCCCTCGGCCTGGAAGCCGAGCATCCGGGGTGCGGCGCCCATCTCGCGGAATCCGCGCCAGTAGGAGGTGATGTTGCCTGCGTTGCCGACGGGGATGCACAGAGCCTCGAGTTCTCCGGCCAGGGCGTCGTGGATCTCGAAGGCGGCCGTCTTCTGGCCTTCGATGCGGAACTCGTTGATCGAGTTGACGAGTGCGATCTTGTGGGTGCTGGTCAGCTCGCGCACGAGTTCCAGCGCCTGGTCGAAGTTCCCGTCGAGGGAGATCACGCGCGCGCCGTGGATCAGGGTCTGGGCCATCTTGCCCTGGGCGATCTTGCCCTCGGGGACGATCACCGCGCAGGTGATGCCGGCGCGCGCCGCGTAGGCCGCGGCGCTGGCGGCGGTGTTACCCGTCGAGGCGCAGATGACGGCCTTCGCGCCGTCGCGGACGGCCGCCGAGACCGCGCATGTCATGCCACGGTCCTTGAATGAGCCGGTCGGGTTGGCGCCCTCGAGCTTCAGGCGGACGCTGGCGCCGACCATCTCCGACAGCACCGGCGCGATCAGCAGCGGGGTCGACCCCTCCTGCAGGCTCACCAGCGGGTCGCCCTCCGCGAACGGCAGGCGCTCGCGAAAGCGCTCGATCAACGGCACATGGGACTCGGTCACAGGCGCTCCTTGGCTCATACGAACTCCTCTTCGATAACCCGGATGGTCCGCGGGGGTGCGCGTACGAATTCGAACTCCGCGACCCTCGCGACGGCGGCGCGCATGCTCGACTCGAGCACCGGGTGGGTGACCATCACCAGGCGCGCGCTCTCGCCCATGCCTCGCTGCAGGACAGACTTTATGGACACGCCGTGCTCGCCGAGCGCCTGGGTGACGGCCGCGAGCACGCCGGGCCTGTCGGCGACGTCCATGTGCAGGTAGAAGGCGCTCTCGACATCCGTCACCAGCGCCAGCCGCTGCACGGGCGCACGGCACCCGGTCGGGGGCAGCATCGCGCTCACGAGGTCGCCGAGCACCGCGCTGGCGGTCTGCGGGCCGCCGGCACCGGGGCCCGACATCGTCACCTCGGTTATCGCCTCGGACTCGACCGTGACCGCGTTGAAGGGCCCGGAGATCGAGGCCAGCGGATGTCCGCTGTAGAGGAAGGCGGGATGCACGCGCACCGACAGGCCGCCGTCGCGGCGCTCGGCGGTGCCGATCAGCTTCAGGCCGAGGCCGAGCTCCCGCGCGTAGGCGAGGTCGTCGCCCTGCAGGTGCTCGATGCCCTCGAACGGCACCTCGTCGAGGTGCACCGGCGCTCCGAAGGCAAGGCGGGCGAGGATCGCCATCTTGGCGGCCGCGTCGCGGCCGGTAACGTCGTCGCTCGGGTCGGCCTCGGCGAAGCCCTTGCTCTGTGCCTCTGCGAGCGCTTCGGCGTAGCTGAGTCCCCGCTCCATTTCGCTGAGGATGAAGTTGGTGGTGCCGTTCACGATCCCGTGCACCCGCTGGATGTAGGAGCCTGCGAGAGACTGCTCGAGCACCCTGACGACCGGCACGACCCCGGCGACCGAGGCCTCAAAGAGCAGCTGGGCGCCGCCCTTGTCCGCGGCGGCGAACAGCTCCTCCCCATACTGGGACAGCAGCAGCTTGTTCGCCGTCACCACGTGGCGTCCGGACAGCAGCGCGGCCAGCACATACTCGCGCGCGGGTTCCACGCCGCCCATCAGCTCCACGATCAGCTCTGAGCCTTCGAGGATGTCGACGTAGCTGCCGGAGCTGCGCCTGAGGACCCCCGACAGGCGGGGTTCACGGCCGGTCAGGCCCTTGATCTCGTGCGCGCGGGCCTGCAGCAGCTCGGCGAAGGCCGAGCCGACCGTGCCGTAGCCGAGCAGGCCGACGTTGAATGGGCCCGTCTGCGCGGGATGATCAGCGGACATCGCGCGCCGTCAGATCCTCGAAGCTCTCACGCCTTACCACCACCCGGGCCCTGCCTCCCGAGCAGAAGATGACCGGGGGGCGAGGAACGCCGTTGTAGTTGTTGGCCATCGAGTAGCCGTAGGCCCCGGTCGCCGGCGTCACGATCACGTCGCCCGGGCGCGGGTCCTCAAGGAGCGCCGAGCGGACGATCACGTCGCCGGACTCGCAGTGCTTGCCGGCGAGCACGCACTGCGTGCTGCCGCCGAAGCGGTCTGCGACATGAGCCTGGTAGATCGCGCCGTAGAGCATCGGCCGCAGGTTGTCAGACATGCCGCCGTCGACGGCCACCCAGCGCGAGACGTTCTGCGTCACGCTCTCGACCGTGTAGAGCGTCACGCACGAGTTCGCGGTCAGCGAGCGCCCCGGCTCGATCAGCAGGCGCGCCTCGGGCGATATGCCGGCCTCGCGTGCGGTGCGCACGAGCATCCCGACGTACTCCTCGATCGCGGGCGGCTCGGCCTGCTCATCGGTGTACTGAACTCCGAGGCCGCCGCCGAGATCCCAGACCGGGAAGCTTCCGAGCGCTGAGATCTCGTGGATCGCCCTGCGGAACGGCTCCAGGTCCAGCAGCTGGGAGCCGATGTGCGCATGCACTCCGAGCAGCTCCAGGTGCGGCGATGCCTGCGCCCGCGAGATCGCCTCGGGGGCATCCGCCATCGAGAAGCCGAACTTGGAGTCGGCCTGCCCGGTCGAGATCTTCTCGTGCGTGTCCCCGCGGACATCCGGCGTCACCCGCACCATCACGGCCTGGACGACGGGCTCGGAGCCGGCGCTCCGCTGCGCGGCGATCAGCTCGAGGCGATCGATCTCGTCGAAGTTGTCGAGCACCACCGCGCCGATGCCGCGGTCGACCGCCATCCGGAGCTCCTCATGGGACTTGGCGTTTCCGTGCATGACGATGCGATCCGGGCTGAAGCCGGCGTTCAGGGCGAGGTGGAGCTCACCACCGGAGGCCACGTCGCACCACAGGCCCTCCTGCGCGAACAGCTCGAGCACCGCGGTGCAGGGAAAGGCCTTGGACGCGAACACGACCTGAAGATCGCTGTGACCGGCGTCGCGGCCCGCCTGCATGAAAGCCCTGGCGCGGGTGCGCAGATCCTCCTCGGCGACGACGTACGCCGGGGTGCCGAACTCCCTGGCGAGCTCGATCGTGTCGCATCCGCCCACCTCCAGGCGGCCGCTCTCATTCAGGCGGCTGCCCAGCGGGAACACGCGGGAGAGGCTGTTGACGGTGGCCATTGCCAAGTGATTATCGCCGCAGGCTCAGGCCGTCGTCGCACGGAGCGCCGCGCTGCCCCCGCGGCGGACGATCACGGCGAGCCATATGAGCCCTGCGGCGAGCAGCACAATGCTCTCCAGCTGGGGGGCCGTGAGCCCCGCCGCGACGGCGCTGTTGCGGCGCACGAACTCGACCAGGAAGCGCTCCAGGCCGCTGCCGATCAGGTACAGGGCGAAGATCACGCCCGGCCTGACCCGGTCCCGCAGATACCACAGGAAGTAGGCGAGCAGGCACATGGCCACGGTCTCGTAGATCGGAGTCGGCTGCACCCTGACCCCAGCCGGCGTCGGGAGGGTGCCGTGCGGGTAGCCCATCGCCCACGGCAGGGTCGAGCGGATGCCGTAGTCGCCGTCGCCGGAGACCTGGCAGCCGATGCGCCCGATCGCATATCCGAGCGCCAGCGCGGTTGCGCACATGTCGAGCATTCGCAGTTCCAGTACACCGCGCCAGCGCATCCAAGCGATCACGGCGATCGCACCCCCGAGCGCCCCGCCGTACCAGACCAGCCCGGAGCCCGAGAACAGGCTCCCAAGCAGTTCGTTCTTGACCTGCGAATAGTTCTCCACGAGGTAGTAGGCCCGTGCGCCGACCACTCCGCCGAGAAGAGCCGAGCCGACGATCTCATACGCCCAGTCCACGGGCCGCCCGAGCTCCCTGAGCCTTCGCGCCACCAGGAGGCCGCACGCGAGGAAGCCGAGCGCGAAGCAGACGCCGAACGTCTTGATCGTGACCCCGAAGAAGTGGATTTCGGGCTTCATGGCTGGCGGAAATCTGGCATCTGGGGACGCCGGCCACTTTAGGGCACCGCAATCTGCTTCTGCCACAATCAAACCGCGATGGCGCAGCGGAAGACCAGCTTCGGGAAAGACACAGGCCTGCAGGCCAGGATGCTCCTGACCATGTTCCTGCTGGGCCTGGTCTACGTGGTGTTCGTCGGGGTGCTCTTCGCCGCCGGCGCCGGCGCCGGGATCATCGTGATCTTCGCCGTGGGGCTGCTGGTGATGCAGCTCTTCACCTCGGACAAGATCGCGATGGCGACCATGGGCGTGAAAGAGGTCAGCGCCGCCGAGGAGCCTGAGCTGCACGGGATCATCGAGAGGCTGTGCATCCAGGCCGACATTCCCAAGCCGCGAGTGTGCGTGCTCGAGTCGCCGATGGCGAACGCCTTCGCGATGGGCCGCTCGCAGAAGTCGACGACGGTGTGCGCGACCCGGGGCATCCTGAACATGCTCGAGCCGGCCGAGCTCGAAGGCGTGATGGCACACGAGATCACGCACGTCGTCAACCACGACGTGATGGTGATGACGCTCGCGAGCTTCTTCGCGACGCTCGCGTCCCTGATCATGCAGTTCGCGTTCTTCTTCGGCGGCGGCTACGGCAACCGCGAAGAGGAGGAGGACATCATGATCGTCATCGTCGTCTCGGTGGTGGTCTACGCGCTGTCGTTCCTGCTGCTGCGGGCCCTCTCGCGCTACCGCGAGTTCGCGGCCGACCGCGGCTCCGCCGTCCTGACCGGGCGCCCGAGCGCGCTGGCGTCGGCGCTGATGAAGATCAGCGGCACCGTGGAGCGGGTCCCGACCCAGGACCTGCGCAGGGTCGAAGGCATGAGTGCCTTCTTCATCATCCCGGCGCGCGCCAAGAAGTCGATGATGAACATCTTCTCCGACCACCCGCCCCTCGAGCAGCGTCTGGCCGCCCTCGCGCGCCTGGAGTCCCAGCTCCAGGGCACGGCCTCCTAGATCCGCGTGGGTCTGCGCGACATCCTCACCGGCCGCCACCAGGTCAAGGGCCCGGCGCCCGACCACCTGTTCGCGATCACGACCGCCTACATCACGCTCGAGTCCGAGTACCAGATCGAGCCCGCCGGAATCGCCGCGATCGTCTTCCAGGCGCTTGCCACCAGCGAGTTCGAATCGACGCTGCGGGAAATGGAAGAGGTCGTCAAGGCCACGGGCGGCGAGAGCGGCACGACGGTCGAGACCAAGGAAGACAGCTACGGCTACCGCTGGATGGTCCTGCACAACCCGCCTGCGGCCCCGAGCGTCGAAGACCTCGCCGTGGGCATCAACGCGGTCTCATCCTCGATCGAGACCGCCGGCCACGGCGAGCGCCTCCTGTGCGCGGTGTTCGCGTTCAAGGACGCACGCGGCCGCGGCATCTACTTCATCTACAACTACAAGCGCGGCTCCTGGTACCCGTTCGTCCCGGACCCCGATCGGTCCGAGCAGCGCCTCAGCGAGCGCGAGCTGCAGCTGAAGGCACAGATGTCCGGAGAGATGCCGATCGAGCCCGAACTCGAGCGCTGGTTCCCGCTGTGGGGGATCCCGATCTGATCCCCGCCCTGCCCGGCCGGGTCTAGTCCGGGATCAGGCCCTCGCCGGTGAACTCCCTGCCGGTCTCCTCGAAGGTCGCATCCGAGGGCGGCAGGATCACCTGCGAGGTCTCGAGCGCATCGTCGGGCAGCGGCGCACCGTTCTCACGGACGTAGCCGAGAACCGCGCCGAAGGCCGCGGGGAAGTCGTCCTTGCGGCCGTCCTCCACGACGGACGTGACCTGCTTCTCGAGCTCTTTCAGGCGCGCGGCGTCCTCGTCGGAGAGCTGGTACTGGCCCTCGCCGGAGATCCGGACGATCATGCCTTATCACCCTCTCCGGCCGGCGCCTGGTCGCCGGAGGCGATCTGCGGCGCGGCCGCGCTCTGGCCGATTTCGCTCTTCATCTTCGCGAGCTCGTCGTCGACCGCCGGCTGGCTTGAGAGCTCCTTCAGCTGCCTATCGATGTCGTCTTCGCCCGGCCCGAGCTGGGTGATGTCATCGAAGGTGCCTGCGGCTTCGAGCTCGGAGACGGCGTCGGCGCGAGCTCGCATGTTTTCGGTCTTGTCGACCGCGCGCTGCATGGCGAGTCCGACGTCGGCCATCTGCTCCCCCACGCCGGTGGCGGCCTCTGAGATGCGAACCTGCGCCTCGGCGGCGGAGTACTGCGCCTTGATGACCTCCTTCTTGGTGCGGAAGGCTTCGATCTTCGCGCGCAGTTTCTGCTCGGAGTCCGTCAGCTTCTGCTGCTGTTCCTCGAGTTCGGTGACCTGCGTGTCGAGTCCCTGCAGCTCGGTCTGGGCGACGTTCTTGCGTTCGAGCGCGGTCCTCGCGAGGTCCTCCTTGCCGGCGGCAACCGCCTGGCGGGCCTGGGTGTCGAGCTTCACGACACTCTGCTGCAGCGTGCTCTCCTGCATCTGAAGGCGCTTCTTCGCCGTCACGACGTCGGCGATGCCCTTCTTCACGTTCTGCAGCTGTTCGACCTGCTTCTGGTAGCTGTAGTCCAGGGTCTCGGCGGGGTCTTCAGCCCGATCCAGAAGCTTTGAGACCTTCGCCTTCACGACGGTAGACATGCGCCCGCCCAAGCCGGCCATCTGATCCTCCTATTGCGTATCCACAGGGCGACCGGTCAGCGACCGGTCTACAGACTCAAGCCTAGCCGACCGAGGGGACTCAGAGTCCCAGCGGATGACGGACGACGAATCCTTCGTTGGCCGGACGCAGCGGACGCCAGCGCGGGCCCTGCAGATTCGACGGGTCATCGGCGGAGCTCGTGTCCAGGCGAAGCCCGGCCACGGTCATGTAGGCGTGCCCGCCGTTCGCGAAGATCGACACCCAGCGCCCTGCGCCGTGCGAGCCGAACGATTCGAATTCCGTGGAGTCCTCGGGGCTCGAGAGCAGCGAGGCTCCGTGGAGCGCGAAGGAGACGGTGCCCGAGCAGTCATAGCCCGGCGAGATGAAGGAGGCGTGCCCTCCGCCGTAGATGTAGGGAAGACCGACGATCTGGTTGCCGGCCCAGATGATCTGCTGGATCGAGGCCGGAGCCGACATCGGGGCGGCGGCGAGGCCGTTCACGAAGCGGGCGCGCGTGCCGGGGACCAGCAGGTCCGGCTTGCCTTCCTTGACTTCGGTGACGGCGCTGAGCCCGACGCCGCCGGTGGCGGAGGCCTGGGCTGCCTGGGTGCCCGGAACGTAGGGGATCACCGCACCGGTCGAGGTCTTGACGTAGACCGGGCCGTGGTAGGCGATGTTCGTGCTGTGACCCGTGATCGGGTCGAGGTGCAGCACGACGGAAGGCTTCGAAGGGGTTGTCGTGGCCGGGGCGGAGCTACCAGCTTCGACGCCTCCGGGGCCAGTTGTTGCTGATGCGAGGGCCGGCGTGGCGGCCATGAGAGCCATGCTGCAAACGGCCGCGGTCATGGTACGAACGAACAATTCAGCTACCTCTTTCGTCGGCCTGCGGGGTTAGCTGACGGGCTAGCGCGGAAAGAGCCTGCGCTTCCCGCGCTCAATGCGCGGGATTCGCCCCAACAACATGGGTCCCCCGTTCCTTGACTTCTGATCAAGGATTCGGCGTTCTGGGCGGCACGCTAGCAAACTGCAAGGACACTTGCACCGGTACCACCCGTTCTGGGCGCGTTGTTGCTGCAAACAAGGACGGTTTTCCCGGCGCCTGCGCGCCGGGGCGGTCGGTAGTGTGGCCGCATGTTCGCCCCTCGCACCCGCCCGGCAGCGCTTGTCGCAGCCATCGCGTCGCTGGCGCTGCTCGCCGGATGCGGCAAGGGCAGCACGCAGACCCAGTCCGCGACGCAGTCGGGGGGTCCGGTGCACAAGATCGCCCCGGTAGTGCCCCAGGGCGCCGTGAGCGTCGCGACCCGCAACACGACGCGGGTGGGCGGTGCTGTGGTCGCAGCTGACGCCGCCGGCGTGGCCCGCACCGTGTACCCGGGTCTGACCGTCGCCACCAGGCCGCTGCTGGTGGTGATCGCCGACGAGCGCAACTTCGACGCCGCGCTCGCGGCATCCATATTCGCCGCCTCTCCGACGAACGCGCCGATCCTCCTCTCGGAAGGGGAATCGCTCCCGGAAGTCACGAGCCAGACGCTCAAGGCGATGGGCCCGGTCGGCGACCCCTCGCTGGGCGGAGCCCAGGTGCTCAGGATCGGCAGCACCACGCCGGTGCCCGCGGGCTACGTGACCAAGACGATCCCCTCCACCGGCCCCGCGCCGACCGCCGCCGCCATCGCCCAGGCGTTCGGCGGCGTCGCCGGAGCCCTGCACCAGGTCATCGTCGTGCCGGCGAACGCCCCTCCCGCCCTGCTGATGCCGGCGGCCGGCCTGTCAGCCGAGAGCGGCGCCCCGATCCTGTTCGTGACGCCCAGTCGGGTACCGGAACCGACCGGGAACCTTCTCGCGAGCCTTGACCACCCCTCGATCTTCCTGATCGACGCCTCCGGCATCGATGCCGGCACCCGGCACGAGCTAAGGCGCCTCGGGCACGTCAAAGTGATCGCGACCGACAAGACCGCCGAACCCAACCCTGCCGTGGCCGGGTCGATCGCGGTCGCGCGCTACACCGACGGCGTCTTCGGCTGGGGCGTGAAAGAACCCGGGCACGGGCTGGTGTTCGCGAACTCCGGCAGGCCGCTGGATGCACCGGCTGCCGCGCTGCTCTCATCAACGGGCAACTACGGGCCGCTGCTGCTGCTCGAAAGCCCCTCGGTGATCGCACCGTCGCTGGCGGCATACCTCGGCGACATCCAGCCGGCCTACACCTCCGCCCCTGAATACAGACCCGTCCGCGGTGTCTACAATCACGGCTGGCTGATCGGCGACGAACTCGCCATCTCCGCCGTCACCCAGGCGGAACTGGATTCGCTTCTTGAGATCAGTCCCCGCAAACAGGGCTCCGAAGAACAAACGGCCGCCCCCGCCGAATAGTCCAGAGAAGAGGCGACAATGAGCCAGGCAGAGGATCCGCGCCGTCTGACCCGCAAGGCCGATGCCGGCGGGGTGAGCGTTGAGGACGTGCGCCAGCTCATGGGTGCGGCGACGCCGCACTTCGCCCTTCAGCTGCGAAACCGCATCGCAAACCTGATCGCCGACCTGCCGGAGGACGACCCGGCGCGTGTGGAAGGCGAGCGCGAGATCGCCCGCCTCAAAGCCCTGGGCTTCACCGGCGAGAATCGCGGCGAGGCGGCGAACGAGTTCGAGCGCCCGCTGGCCTCGCTGAGCCTGCCCGACAAGGCTCCCGCCGCCTGAGCGGGCGCGGCCCGGGCTCCTCAGCGCTTGGCCGCGAACACCCGCTCGCGGCGCGCGTCCAGGAACCGGGCGCGCAGGACTTTGTAGAGAAACGCGAACACCGCCCCGTCGACGGCGAGCATCGCGACGTTCAGCAGCGGCGGCACCGTCGTGACGGTCGAGATTCCCAGCACCACGATCGAGTGAAGGGCGATCACCGGGAGCAGCGCAAGCATGATCGTGTGGGAGCGGTAGCCGCTCAGGTGCTCACGCAGGCTGACCTCGACCGTTCCGATCACGACCGCCGCGAGGCCGGCGATCAGGACGGGACCGCCGTGCGAGAGACCCCTGCGGATCCCCACGATCGTGCCGATCGCGCCGACGAGGATCAGGATCTCGGCGAGCGGCAGCGGATGCCACGGCGACTGCGGGCGCTCGCCGAAGGATCCGGGATCCCGGAAACCGGCCTGCGAACTGGGTTCGCCAGCGCGCTCGCCGCGCGGCTCTCTCCTGCGTGCGGCCGGCCGGGCTCCGGCGCCGGTGCTCTCGGCATCCGCGGCGTCGCGCTCGGCGACCGCGTTCCCGCTCGCACGGGTCTGGGAGGCTGGCCGGCGCTTGCGGGAGCCCCCGCGCTTGCCGGTATTGCGCTTGGCCACAGCTCCAGCCTAGATCCGGGGCCGAGTATCGCCGCGCCGCATTGGCGCCGATCGTAGCTCCTATGCTCTGGGGCGTGCCCAGCTCACCGACGCCCGAGGAGCAGCCGCTGTCCGGGATCCCGGACAGCAAGCTGCCTGGGCCCTACCCGGTGGGCGAGTATGCCGCGGCTCTGCGCAACCGGCTGCGGGCGTTCGCGCGGGTGCAGGTGATGGGAGAGATCGTGAACCTGCGCCCTTCGCGCGCGAAGGTCTACTTCGAGCTGCGCGACTCGGGCGGCGCGCTCCCGTGCAGCGCCTGGCGCGCAGAGTGGGAGGCGATGTGCGCCCGCGCGGGCGGGGCACCCGTCGACGGCATGCAGATAGTGCTGGCCGGCGGCCCTGACTACTACGCCGGCAGCGCCACCTCCTCGCCCGGCTTCTCCTTCGCGGTCAACGACCTGCGCGTGGCGGGCGAGGGCGACCTGCTCGCCCGCATCGACCGCCTGCGCAAGCAGCTCGACCAGGAGGGCCTGCTGAAGATCCAGGGCGAGCTGCCGCGGGCGCTGCTGCCGCGCACGATCGGCGTGATCACCGGCGAGGGCGGCAAGGCCCGCGACGATGTGCTCGCGGCGCTGCGCAGGCGCGGCTGGGCCGGGCGGCTCGTGTGGGCCTTCACGCCGGTCCAGGACAGGCACGCCGCGCCGGCGATCGTGCGGGCGCTCGGCGACCTCGCCTCGCTCGCCGACGTGGACGTGATCATCGTTGCCCGCGGGGGCGGCTCGCTCGTGGACCTGCTCGCGTTCTGCGACGAGACGCTGTGCCGCACCGTCGCGCTGCTCAGCGTCCCCGTCATCGCCTCCGTCGGGCACCACACCGACCGCACGCTGATCGACGACGTGGCCGCGGTGAGCTGCTCGACGCCCACTCATGCCGCCGAGGCGGCGGTCGGCATCGACTGCGCCAGAGCCCGCGCCGACCAGGTGGCCGCCGCCGGGCGCCTGCGCGACCACGGCCGGCGGGCGGTGCTCGCGCGCGCGCAGCGGCTGGCGATGCTCTCCCGGGCTCCGGCTGCCCACATATCCGGGCAGAGGGCGCGCCTGCACCAGCAGCTGCGGGAGATCCGCGCCGGCTCACGCCGGCGCCTTGAGAGCGAGAGCCGCGTGACCGGCACCAGAGCGCTGGTGCTCGCCCGCAAGGGCGCCTCGTTCCTCATCGACTGCACCGAGCGCCGCCCGCGCGATCTGGAGCGCCTGTCGCTCGCTCTCGCGGGCCATGATCCACAGCGCACGCTCGAGCGCGGCTACGTCCTGGCGACCTCTCCCGCCGGCGAGCCGATCAGCTCGGCCGCCGCCGCCAATCCCGGGGATGAGCTGCGCCTGCGCTTTGCCGATGGCGTCCGCGATGCCATGATCCTTGACAGATGAGCGACCCCGCGCAGCCGAGCACCGATCCACAGACGCCTGAGCGGCTCAGCTACGAGGCCGCCTCGGCGCGCGTGGAGGAGATCATCCGCCGCCTGGATTCCGGCGAGGCATCCCTGAACGAGACGCTCGAGCTCGTCAGCGAGGGCAAGACGCTGATCGAGCTGTGTGCCAGCGAGCTCGCGGCCGTCGGAGGCGCGCTTCAGGAGCTGCGCCTGGACGAGCTCGTCAGCCGCCTTGAAACCGAGGCGGGGCAGTGAGCACCTGGGAGGCGCTGGCAGAGCTCCCGTTGGAGGTTGAGGGGTACGCGCTGGACGCGCTCCAGGAGTCCGTGTCGAGCGACTTCGAGCGCAAGAGCACGGTCATCCGCCTGCAGGGCGCGGGCCACGAGGGCGTCGGCGAGGACGTCACCTATGACGCCGTCGACCAGGAGGTGCTGCAGCGCGCCGGCGCCGTCCAGCCGCTGGCGGGGCGGCACACGATCGCGTCCTTCTGCGAGCTGATCGAGAGCCTTGAGCTGTTTCCCGAGGCCCCGCAGCGAGAGGTTTCGGTGCGCTACCGCAGGTGGGCCTATCAGTCGGCCGCGCTTGACCTTGCCCTGCGCCAGGCGAGCACGTCGCTGCACGGCAAGCTCGGCCGCGAGCCCGCCCCGGTGCGCTTCGTCGTGTCGCTGCGGCTCGGCGAGCCGCCGAGCATGGAGCCGATCCTGAGCCGCCTGGCGCTCTACCCAGGCCTCCGGTTCAAGCTCGACCCCACGAGCTCCTGGGATGAGCAGCTGATCGGCGAACTGGTTGCGACCGGTGCCGTCGACTCGGTTGACTTCAAGGGCTACTACGTCGGCTCGATCGTGGATCAGCCGCCCGACCCCGTCCTGTACAGGCGCGTCGCGGAGGCGTTCCCGCAGGCCTGGATCGAGGACCCGGCTCTCACGCCCGAGACGGACGCGGCGCTGGCGGGATCCCGCGAGCGGTTCTCCTGGGACGCGCCGATCCACTCGATCGAGGACATCCTCGCCCTCCCCTACCCGCCGCGCATGGTCAACATCAAGCCCTCGCGCCTGGGCGGCCTGCGAAACCTGCTTGACGCCTACGACCACTGCGCCGCCAACGACATCGGCTGCTACGGCGGCGGGCAGTTCGAGCTGGGCGTGGGACGCGGCCAGAACCAGTACCTGGCCTCCCTCTTCCACGCCGACGCGCCCAACGACGTCGCGCCCACCCCTTTCAACCTCCCCGAGGTGCCGGCGGGCCTCCCGGAGAGCCCGCTCGCGCCGGCCGCGGCGGCCACCGGCTTCCGCTGGGCGTGAGCGCCGCAAGCGCAACTTAAGTCGCTCGGTCTTGTTTGCCGACGTATAACCGGTAACGTCCGACGCTGCTGCTCGGGCGCCATGTCCGCCCGAGACGACCGGAAGGGCGTTCCGTGCTAAGGGGTTCCGAATGAACTTGGCCGACACCGCCACCCATGTGCGACTGAAGTTCCTCACGGCGATGTTCGCCGCGCTGCTGCTCGCCGCCGCGCCCGCTGCGGCCGCAGGGAATCCGGGCGGGGCATCTGCCCCGGGAGGCTCGGCGCCGGCGGCGCCGAAGAGCGCAGCACCGACCGTCAGCGCCCATGTGACGAGCGTCCGGATCATCCACGCGAGTTGCACACCGGCCTCCAGGTGCTCCGGCAACCCGCACCAGGTCTCAACCAAAGGCACGCTCCTTATCCAGGGGACGGGCCTGAAGTCAGGGATGCTCGTCGCCTTCCCGAAATCGGCAGGCGCGACGATCAGCCGCAACTCGCCCGGAGCACATCTTCGCTCGAGCTCGGCCGGGCTGATCGTGACCGTTCCCGCCAGCGCCCACTCCGGACGCATCAAGGTGATGCTGGGCGGAGGGCGCTACACGAGCTCCTACGGGCCGATCTATGTCTACGCGCACGCCCTGCACCCGCCGAAACCCGCCGCGGCTCCCACGCAGGCCCAGATCCTGCCCTCGGGCGGCGTCCCGAGCGGCACAGCGCTGGACGGGCAGGGGATGTGGATCTGGTACGTGAGCGCCTCCAGCGGCGGCAGCATGGCTTCGATCATCGCTCAGGCCAAGGCCGCCGACGTGACCACGCTGTTCGTCAAGAGCTCCGACGGCCCGAGCAACTACTGGAGCCAGTTCTCCGCTCAGATGGTCGCCGAAGTACACGCGGCGGGCCTGAAAGTCTGCGCATGGCAGTACGTGTACGGGAGCAACCCCGCGGGCGAGGCGGCGCTCGGTGCGGAGGCCGTGGCAAACGGCGCGGACTGCCTGGTGATCGACGCCGAGTCCGAGTACGAAGGCCACTACGCGGCGGCCCAGACCTACATCACGGACCTGCGCGCCAAGATCGGCGCCACCTATCCCCTGGCGCTGGCGACGTTCCCGTACGTCTACTACCACGAGTCCTTCCCCTACTCGGTGTTCCTGGGCCCGAACGGAGCCCAGTACAACGCTCCGCAGATGTACTGGAAGGCGATCGGCAACTCGGTGGACACCGTGTACGCGAACACCTACATCTCCAACCGCATCTACGGGCGCCAGATCTTCCCGCTCGGGCAGACCTACGAAAAGGTCAGCGCCGCCGACCTTCTCAGGTTCCGCGAGGAGGCCGTCGACTACGGCGCGAGCGGATGGTCCTTCTGGGACTGGCAGGAGACGACCGCCAGCCAGTGGACGGACCTCTCGGCGGCGATGTCGCCGCTCACCGGCGTCGTCCCGAACACGGAATACCCCGAACTCTCACAGGGCAGCAAGGGCGATCAGACGCTCTGGATGCAGGAGCACCTGGCCGACGCGATACCCGCACAGGCGACCAGCGGGATCTTCGACGCCACGACGAAGGCCAACCTCATCGCCTTCCAGGCCGCCCACGGCCTGCCCCAGAGCGGCGTGACCGACGCGGCGACCTGGGGCGCGCTGATGGCGCTTCCCCCGGTGGCCGTCACCTGGACCGGCAAAGGGCCGGCCGGCGGCTGAGCCTGTAGGCCCAGCCGGGCCGGCCGAACCTCAGACGCGCTGGATCAGGGTCCCGGTTCCCAGGCCGCCGCCGCAGCACATCGTCACGAAGCCGATCTCCTTGTCCGAGCGCTCGAGCTCGTGCAGGAGGGTCGTGATCAGGCGAGCGCCGGTCGAGCCGAGCGGGTGGCCGAGAGCCATCGCCCCGCCGTTGACGTTGACGCGGTCCATGTCGGGTTCGAGCTCGCGCCGCCATGCCGCGACAACGGGGGCGAACGCCTCGTTGATCTCGATCAGATCGATGTCGTCGATCTTCATCCCGTTGCGCTCGAGGATTTTCCGCGTGGCGGGAATCGGGCCCTCGAGCATTTTCACCGGGTCACACCCGACGGTCGTCTGGTCGACGATCCGCGCCCGCGGGCGCAGGCCGAGCTCGGCCGCCTTGTCCGCCGACATCAGCAGCACCGCCGCCGCGCCGTCGGAGATCTGCGACGCGTTCCCGGCGGTGATCTTGCCGTCGGGCTTGAACACCGGCTTGAGCTGCGAGAGCGACTCGAGGTTGGTGTCGGGGCGGATGCCCTGGTCGGTGACGAGCTTCTCGCCGCCGACGGTCATCGGCACCATCTCGCGCTCGAAGCGTCCCTCCTCGGTCGCCCGGTTGGCGAGCGCGTGCGAGCGGACGGCGAGCTCGTCGAGCTCTGAACGGGAGATCTCCCACTGGTCGGCGATCATCTCCGCTCCGAGTCCCTGCCCGACGATGTTGTGCTTGGCCATCAGCTCGGGCGTGAAGGCCACGCCGAACTCCTCCTGCGTCTTGATGGTGGCCGCGAAGGGGAAGTGGCCCATGTGCTCCACGCCCGATCCGATCATCGCGTCGTGCACGCCGGCCGCGATCAGCGCGGCCGAGAAGTTGACGGCCTGCTGTGCGGAGCCGCACTGCCGGTCGACGGTGGTGCCGGGCGTCTCGATCGGCAGACCGCCCTGCAGCCAGGCGTTGCGGGCGATGTTCAGCCCCTGCTCGCCGAACTGCGCGACGCAGCCTGCGATGACGTCCTCGACCTGCGCGGCATCGATGCCGGAGCGGTCGATCACCTCGGTGTAACAGGACGCCAGCAGCTCGTTTGGGTGGGTGTCCTTGTAGTAGCCCTTCTCGCGATGCCCGCGGCCGATCGGCGTCCGCACCGCCTCGACGATTACGACCTCGCGGCCCTCTGCTTGCCTCATCTCGGGAGTCCTCCTGCGTCGTTGCCCAGTTGCTGAAGAAGCGGGCCCGGGGCCGCTCCGGGAAATTCCGCGGCGCGCGTGTAAGGATGCCCGGGACCCTGCAACATCCACTCTAACGCGTCGGCCAGGTAGATTGACTGGTCAGTCAACCAGGGTCGAAGGCCCCCGACCCACGAAGGAGAGCGTCCCCAATGGTGAGCAAAAGACTGGCAGTGGCAGGCAGCGGAGCGATCGCCTGCGGCCTGGCGTCCACGGCCGCCCACCACGGCCCGGTGCTGCTGCTCGCGCGCTCGGAGAGCTCAGCCGGCAGGGCACGCGAGATCGTCGAAAAGACCCTCGCCAGGCTCGGAGCGGAGGTCGACCCGGAGCACGTCGAAATCGTGACCGACCCGGCCGCGCTCGAGGAAGCCACCTTCGTCGTGGAGGCCGTCGTCGAGGATCACGACATCAAGGCCGGCGTGCTCGCCGAGCTCAACAGCATCCTTGGCCCGCAGGCGATCCTCGCCAGCACGACCTCCTCCCTCTCGGTCGAGTCGCTGGCCCAGGAGAGCGGGCGCCCGGACCGGTTCCTCGGCCTTCACGTGTTCAACCCAGTCACGAAGATGAAGCTCGTGGAGCTGATCTTCCCCGAGAGCGCCAGCGAGGAGACGCGCCGCCGCGCACTCGCGCTGTGCGAGAACTTCGAGAAGACCCCGGTGATCGTTCCCGACGTGCCCGGGTTCGTCGTCAACAGGCTCCTGTTCCCGTATCTGTTCAGCGCGGTCAGGCTGATCGAAGAGACCGGGATGCCGGCCGAGGACGTCGACACGTGCATGCGACTCGGCTCGGGACACCCGATGGGCCCGCTGGCGCTACTTGACCTCGTCGGCCTGGATGTGTCGGCTGCGATCGGTGAGACGATCGGCGAGAGCATCCCTCCCAGGGTGCAGGAGCTGATCGCCGAAGACGCCCTCGGACGCAAGAGCGGGCGGGGTTTTCACAGCTACTGAGACGGGCCGGCGGAACATTTATCGAGGCTGAAGGACCTTTTAGGTTCCATTCATCAAGCTGGCGATAATTGTCTATGCGACATTGAGTCGCAACGCACACCCGCCTCCTCCAAGTGCACGCGATCCGGCCCGCTCCCCCCGCGGGCCGGACGTGTTTAACGGCCCGTTTCGGGCTCAGTCATCGCCATCGACGCCGTTCCTTGGGGCGGGCGCCCTGCGATCGCGGATCCGGACCGCCTCGATCCTGTTCTCGCTCACGGACTCGACCCTGATCGAGTAGCCGCCCTCGTTGATCGTGTCGCCCCGGCGCGGCAGCCTCCCGAGCTCGGCGAACACGAGTCCCCCAATCGAGTTGTAGGCGTCGCTGTCGACCGGCAGGTCCACGCCGTAGTCGGCGAGGTCGGTGACCGCCACGTGCCCGCGCACGAACCAGTCGCCGTTGGCGAGCCGCCGGATCTCGCCGGTGCTCGGGTCGGTCTCGTCCGCGATCTCGCCGACAACCTCCTCGATGATGTCCTCGACGGTCACGACGCCGACCACCCGGCCGTACTCGTCGACCACGACGGCCATCGAGGTGCGCTGGCGCTGCAGGTCGGCCAGCAGGTCATCCAGCGGCTTGGTCTCGGGGACGATCAGCGCCTCGTTCACGATCGGCTCCACAAGCGAGCGCGGCCCGTCCTCCATCAGGTGGCGCACCAGAGCGGTCACGTGCACCAGTCCGCGCACGCGGTCGCGGTCGTCCTCTTCTGTCACCAGCAGGCGCGTATGACCGCTGGAGACGCACGTCCGCAGGGCCGACTCCACGTCCTGGGACGCGTCGATGGTCACCACCGCGGGGATCGGTGTCATGACCTGGCGCGCCTCCTGCTCGTGCAGGTGGAAGACGCCCGTCAGCATCCCGGCCTCACCCGGATCGATCTGCCCGCCGGCGTAGGACTCGGCGATCAGGCGCTTGAGCTCATCGGGGGACCCCCCGCGCCGCTCGAGGCTCATGTCGACGCCGAGCATGCGCAGGATGCGGTCCGACACGGCTGTCAGCAGCAGGATGAAGGGCCTGAAGGCGACGCTGAACGCCCGCAGCGGCCGGGCGACGCGGCGAGCGACGGCCTCAGCGCGGTCGATCGCGTAGAACTTCGGCACCATCTCGCCGGCGATCAGCTGGGCGGAGGCGATCAGCATGAACGCGATCACCGCCGACAGGAACACGGCCAGGCCGTTGCTGACGGCGTCTCCGAATGCTCCCTTCAGGATCGACGCGAGCGCCGGCTGGCCGAGGGCACCGATGCCGATGGAGGTCATCGTGACCCCGATCTGGACCGCGGAGATGTACTCGTTGACGTTGCCGACCTGCTCGAGCGCGAGCGCCGCTCCCTTGGCGCCTTCCTCGCGCAGCAGCTCCAGCCGCGCGCGCCGCGAGCGCACGAGTGCATACTCGGCGATCACGAAGAACGCGTTGATCGCGATCAGCAGCGCCGCGATTATCAGCTTGATGCCGTTCACGCGAGCCCTGAGCGCCCGAACGCGGGCAGGACCGCGACGGACGATCCCCGGCGGGCGCGAGCGTGGCCGGTGAGGCCTATGAGGGCCAAGCTACTTCGGGGAAGTTCTTCGTCGTCGGTCATCGCGCTTGCGGGCCGCTCAAAGGTAGCAAGGGCGAGCGTCGGAAGCCGCGGGTCCGCGTCAGGCAAGGGAGCCCAGCCGGGCGGCGAGCTGGAAGTCCGCATCGGTGACCCCGCCCTCGGAGTGGGTGCTCAGCGTCAGGCGAACCTTGTTCCATCCGTGGATGAGGATGTCAGGGTGGTGGTTCTGCTCCTCGGCCGCCTCTGCGACACGGTTCACGAACGCGACCGCGGCCGCGAAGTCCGCGAAGGAGAACTCGCGCGTGATCGATGTCCCCCCGGCGGAGGTCCACCCCTCGAGCCGGGTCAGGCGGTCGGAGATCTCGGCTTTGCTCAAGGTGGCCATCGACAGCGAGCTTACCCCGAGGGCGCGGGTGCATAAAGTCAGGGGGTGCGAATAATCAGTCTCGTGCCCCACGCGACGGAGCTCCTGTTCGAGCTCGGGCTCGGCCCGGACGTGGTCGGGGTGACGCACGAGTGCGACCATCCCGCGGCGGCCCGCTCGCTCCCCCAGGTGACGGCCGACGTCCTGCCGGCGGGGCTCAGCGCCGCCGCCATCGACGAGGCGGTGCGCACCCGCACGCTCGAGGGCCAGGCCATCTACAGCCTGGACCGCGACGCGCTCGCGCGCCTCGAGCCGGATCTGATCGTCACCCAGGCCCTGTGCGACGTGTGCGCGGTCTCATATGACGAGGTCGCCGAGGTGGCCGCCAAGCTCCCGTCCAAGCCGCGGGTGATCGCCCTGGACCCCAAGACGCTGGGTGAGACCTTCGGGGACGTCCGCACGATCGCGCAGGCAACGGGCACCCGCGACGCGGGCGTGGAGATGATCGCGCGGGCCGCCGGGCGCGTGGACCGGATCCGGCTGGCGGTGCGCGGGCGCAGACGCCCGCGGGTCGCCGCAATCGAGTGGCTGGACCCCGTCTTCGCAGCCGGGCACTGGACGCCGCAGCTGATCGAGCTAGCGGGCGGCGAAGACGTCCTGGGAATGCCCGGCGAGCCCTCTCAGACGATGAACTGGGAGCTCGTCGCGGCCGCCGAGCCTGATGTGGTGATCGTGATGCCCTGTGGATATGACGAGGAGCGCGCGTTGCAGGAGGCCCTCGGACACGCGCAGGAGCTCGAGATGACCCGAGCGGGCAGGGTGGTCGCCGTCAACGCCTCGGCGTACTTCTCGCGGCCCGGGCCGCGCCTGGTAGACGGACTCGAGCTGCTGGCCCACATCCTTCACACCGCCGTCGTCCCGGAGCCGCCGGCGGGGGCGCGGGCGCTGAGCGTCCCGGCGCGGTCCACCGCTCGCTGAAGGGAACTATTCCGGGCCGGTGAGGATCAGCTGGCGGTTGGTCGTTTCAACCTCGCTCGAGTGGGAGGTCGCGACGGAGCCGGCCACCGCGGCCACACAGATGACCGCGCAGGCGGCCAGAGCAAGGGCGGGCATCCGCAGCCGGTCGCCGAGTCTGAGCACGAGCATCGCGATGATGCCGCCGATGAAACCGCCCACATGCCCCTCCCAGGAGATGCCCGGCACCGTGAAGCTGATGATCAGGTTGATCAGGATCAGCCCTCCAACGCCGCTCTGCATCAGCGGGATCTGACGCGCGCGCATCTCGACCGCCGCCGCCCCCATCAGCCCGAAGACTGCACCGGATGCGCCGACGGTCAGTTCGTGGGGCGCGAACAGCAGCGCGCCGAAGGACCCTGCCAGCAGCGATACCGCGTAGATCATCCCGAAGCGAAGCCGCCCGATCGCAGGCTCGAGCATCATCCCGAGGTAGTAGAGGACCCACATGTTCAACCCGATGTGCAGGATGTTCTCGTGCAGGAAGCCGCCGGTCACGACGCGATAGATCTGCCCGTGGGCCACCCCTTCCCCCGCCAGCTGCGGAAGGAGCTGCTCCCCAGCACCGCGCCTTTGGTGATCACGCTGCTGAGGATGAGCCCTGGAGCGTGAGGCCGCCGGTTCCCTCGGCGAGGAACGCGATCACGTTGATCGCGATCAGCGCGTAGGTCACCTGCGGGACGGTCCTGATGCTGGCCATGTTCACCGTCTTCGTGCGCTGTTTCGCGCACTCCGGGCAGCGCATCCCCACCGGCGTGGTCGTCATGCAGTCCGGGCATATCGGCCTGCCGCAGTTCGAACAGGAGACCCCGGTCTCCCGGTTTGGATGGCGGTAGCAGGTGGCCATGGCGCGGAGCGACAGCGTATCCGCCGCGGCGCGGGCACCACGCCGCAGCCGGCGGCGAGGGCGGCCTGCTCGCTAGCCGAGCAGCTTGCGGGTCTCGCGGCTGATGTCGCGAATCGTGCTCTCGGCGCTCTCCCGTACCGCCTCGACGGCACCGGGCGTGCGCTGGCGTGCGCGGTTACGCACCCGCAGAAGCACAAGAGCGGCTCCGGCGGCACCCCCAACGACCACGGCGGCTGCGGGGCGCGCCCAGTTGCGGGGGTCGCGCATAGCCGAGAGCTCCCACGCCTCGAGCTCGTCCGCGGCCATCTCGGTGATGCTCATCAGCGTGCTCTCGAGGCGCTCGGCCATGTCGTCGGGGGGCTCCACCGGAGCAAGCGCTTCGCGCAGCAGGCCCTCGAAGGAGTGGGCTGCCTCAGTCATTGCTCGCTCCGCGCCCGTTCTGGGCCGCCCCGAGGGGTTCCCCGCCGCGTTCCCCGACGATCTCCTCGAGCTGCTTGATCGCCCTGTGGATGAGCACCTTGGTCGCTCCATCGGAGCGCCCCATCGCCCGTGCGATCTCGCGGTTGTCCATGCCGAGGGCGAAGCGCATGATCAGAGCCTCCCGCCGGTCGTCCGGAAGCAGCTGGACGCCGTCCAGGATCCTGCTGAGCTCGTCGCGGCCCTCCACGAGCTGCTCGGTCGTGTGCAGCGCCGCGACGCTGCTGGAGTCCTCGATCGGGGATGCCGGCTTGCGCGAGCGGTCCCTGTAGAGGTTCGCGGCGAGGTTGTGGGCGATGCGGATCAGCCACGGGCGCAGCGGCCTGCCCCGGGATTCGCGCTGGGCGCGCTCGAAGTGCCGGTAGGCCTGAAGGAAGGTCTGCTCGGTCAGGTCCTCGGCGTCGTGATGGTTGCCCACCCGGTAGTAGGCGTAGCTGTACACGTCGCGGAGGTGGGCCCGGTAGAGGTCCGAGAACTCGGCGTCGAGCTGAGCCTTCGGCTTCGGTGCGGGCTCGGACACTCATCTCACACTATCTCCACACGGCCCCGCGATCACGCGGCGCGGGACACATCACGCTCATCGACCGGCTCGGGCGCCGGCCGCTCGCGCGGCGCCTTCTCTCCTCCGAGCCACTCCCAGCGAAGGCTCACGCACGCCCAGACGCGATCGGTTACGCCCGCGGCGAGGGCGGGCGAGGAGTTCTCCACGGTCGGGAATGTCATGGGCCGCCCGGCGCTGACCCGAACCTTGCGGGGGCGGATCCGCCAGCCCCTGCGCACCTCTTCGGTGCCTATGACGGCGACCGGTGCCACGGGGGCACCCGTCTCCAGGGCGAGGCGCCCGATGCCGCGACGCGGGTCCATCAGCGGCCCAGTGCGGATGCGGGTGCCCTCGGGGAAGACGACGACGCAGTCTCCACGGGCGAGGATCTCCTTCGCGGTCTCCATCGCGGCGGTGTCGCCGGTGCCCCGGTCGACCGGAAAGGCGCCGAGCGCGTTCAGGACCCATGCCTGCCAGGGCTTCTCGAACAGCTCGCGCTTGGCCATGTAGTAGAGGGGGCGCTTGAGCATCGCGCCGATCACGAACGGATCGAGGAAGCTGCGGTGGTTCGCGGCGAGCAGCAGCGGACCACTCTGAGGGAGGTTCTCGCGGCCAGTGCGCTGCAGACGGAAGTAGATGAGGAAGAAAGGCATGAAGACCGCACGGATCGGCCGGTAGACCCACGGGCTGACGCCGCGAGTGAGCGCCCGCTCCCGGAAGGCCCCGAGGTCGGTTTCCGGCTCCGCGGCGGGCCGCTTTGACCCGAGGGAGCGGGGGTTCTTGGAGATCCGCTGGTCCACGCGAGCAATACACCGCGTGTGACCGGCTCGTTACAGTGGGGCCTGCCTCCGATCGCGCCGGAGTAGCTCAGCTGGTAGAGCACCTGTCTTGTAAACAGGGGGTCACGGGTTCGAGTCCCGTCTCCGGCCCTCCAAAAGCCCTACAAATAGGCTGTTTGTTGCGAGGGTACCGTCCGGTTTCGCGGGGTTGGCAGCAAAGCCCCCCTTCGCCCACCCATCACGGCCCCCTTGCACTCGGGGATAGTCCCTTGACCACCGGGCTGTGGGTGCCTCATGCCGCGCTGGCATGAGGCACCGTGCCCTCTCGTCTAGTCGAAGGAGACCGCTGGCCCTTCGAAGGTGCCCTTCTTGACTGCCTTTGCTGCTTTCTTGCCTTCGGGCTGGCCGCATGTCGGGCCGCCTGTGAACTTCTCGCTCACGGTCCCGGACAGCGACAGCGGCGAGAAAGGCCCGCCCGTCACCGTGTCGGTCAAGGCTGCCCCCGGGGCTTCGGTCAGCGGAAGGCTGAGCGTTCCGGTTGACGGTTTCGCGGTCGGCGTCCACTTCACCTTGGACGTTCCGGTGGCGGGCTCGCCCCCTTCCGTCAGCACCGAGCACGAAACCGGAAGGGTCGTGCGCACCGTCGCCTGGTAGGACGCGCTCGCGAAACCCTCACCGCTGCAGCCGGTGAGTGTGCCCTTGATCTTCACCGTCTGGACGGCCGCGGTTTCGGTCAGGCCCGGTGAGAGCTTGACCGTGCCGCTGTCGCCTGTGCATAGAGCCTTCACGACGGTGTAGCTGATCGTCGTTTCCGCGCTCTGCCCATCGCTGCTTTTCGCGGTCACGGTGTAGGTGTGCGTACCCGTGGACGCCGTGTTCAGGGCACCGGGGCTGCCGGAGTCGTTGGAGTCCGTGCACGATGCGATTCCCGGCCCGCCCGTGCCCTCAGAGCACGAGAACACTGTCGCCACCGCCTGACCCACCACGTACGTACCCCCCGCGGAGGGCGAGCTGATCGAGGCTTTCGGCGCTTCGGGAGGAGCAGCGACCTTGTATTTCACGGTCCTTACGCTGATCTGGCCATCCGCACTGGTGGCCGTCACCTTGAACTCGTATTCGCCCGCGGTCGCGGTTTCTATGTTCTGGCCGTCTTCGACGGAGCCCGCGCAGCCTTCGCTACCCGGCTTCAGTCCCGGGCCGTGTTCGCCCTCTTCGCAGGAGAAGCTCGCCGCCACCGCTTCGCCCTGCCCATACGTCGCACCTTCTGCCGGTGTCGTGACCGATGCCTTCGGCGCGGCCGCGACCGTGTAGCTGACCGACGTTTCGGCAGTCTGCCCATTCTGGCTGGTCGCGGTAACCGTGTACGTGAACGAACCCGCCACGGACGTATCCAGATCGCCTGAGCCGGCGAACCAGTAGCCGGGGCCCTTGGCGTCGTGCAGCTTTACCCCTTCGGTCCCGTTCGAGTCCCGGCACGCGGTGATTTCTTCGCCGACGTTCAGTTCTTCCGGCTCGCAAACGAACTTGGTCGGCACTTCCTGCCCGACGGCATAGGTCCCTTCTGATTCAGGCGATTCGATGACCGCGACCGGCGGATTGCCCGGTTCCACCGAGTACGAGTACGTTTCCGTGGTGCTCTGCCCATCATTGCTGGACGCAGTCACCGTATACACGTGCCGCCCGGTTTCGGAGGTGTCAAGGCGTCCTTCGCCGTGGCCATCGACCTGTGGCCCTGGGCTTTCTGGTGGTTCGCAGGCGTACCCGCCTCCGAGGCACGGGGTGGCTTCCGCCCCGTTGGAATCCGTACAAGAGGCCAGACCCGGACCGTACGCGCCCTCTTCACAGGAAAACGCCGTCGTGACGACCTGCCCCTGCTTGTACACGGCTTCCTTTTCCTTTCCACACTTTGCACCGGGCTTGCAGCCGCCGGAAGATCCCTTTCCTCCACCCGGCGCTTCGCACCCCCCCTTGCACTTAGATTCTTCCGAGCCGACGCTCAACTGGACCGTCGGTGGTGCGGCCACGCTGTACCTCAGCGTCTGGGTGGTGATCTGCCCATCGCTTCCCGTCGCAGTGACCGTGTAGTGGTATTCACCCGGCTGCGAGGTTTCGAGCACGCCGGCCGCTTCTTCTTCTCCTGACGCGCTCACACCGTTCGAGTCCGTGCAAAGCGCCACCGGGGGCTCATATTCGCCCGCAGAGCACTGGAAAGCCGTCGTCACCCTCTCCCCCAACGTATAGACAAGCGGGCAGGGCTTCTGACCCTTGCCGTGGTGGCACGTGACGCTCTTGCCCACCGGTTCGATCGTCACCGCCGGCGGCGCCGCAACCGTGTATTTCACGCTCTTCTCGGTGCTCTGGCCATCCGTGCTCGTGGCCGTCACATCGAAATTCGTATTCGCCCGGGGTCGAGGTTTCGATGCTCTGGCCGCTTTCGACGGTCCCTGAGCAACCTTCGCCACCCGGCTTCAAACCAGAACCGTCTTCGCCCTCTTCGCAGGAGAAGCTGGCTTCCACGACCCCGCCCTCGCTGTAGACCGCACCTTCAGCCGGCACAACCACCGACACGTTCGGCGCGGCCTCGGCGGCGGCTGAGGATGCTGCGACGCAGCACGCTGCCGCGACGGTAGCGAGGACCCCAACCATCCGTCCCAGCCGCACGAAACTCGACCGCACACCCACAGATCTGAACACGCTCAACCGTCCCCCAAAGACGCGTTTGACAGCGCGGCTAAACAGCACCCACGCTCGATGTTGGTGCCGACTTTCGCGGACGGTCGGCGTTAAGTCAACCCAACAGAAAACTCTGACATAAGCAGGCCGGCGGGTACCATAAATTGTGACTATGGCGGCGGGCGGCGGGGGACCCTCCAGGGCTCCCCGACGGCCCTCGGCCGGGATGTGAACAGGGTGCTGATGACCCCCAACGGTCCTCGCCTGCCATCAATTGCCGCTCACCGGCTCAGGCATGCTCGGATCGACCTGCTTCTCCCCCGGCGGGTTCGGGATGATCGTCAGCCCGAGCGGCATCGGCTTGACCCCATAGATGACCGCGAGATAATCCGGCTCCCAAGCGACCCATTCGTCGACCGTCATCGTCCGTGGACGGGCGAGGAGCTTCGTCACATACCGCGTGCGCCGTCTCGCCCACGCGTGCGCTCGCGGCCGCCGCTTCCCGACCGCTCGCCTGCGCCCCTGCCCCATGCGGCACATCGTAGGCTGCGACCCCGGAGGGGACCCTCCGGGGTCGCGTCGGTCGGATCGCGGTGTCCTGGCGATCAGGCGGTATCGATCGCGGCGAGGAAGTCACGGAAGGCTCTGTCGGTGCGAATACTCTCGCCGGTGGCGTCGAGGTCCTGGAGCAGGCCGCGGATGACGGCGAGTACGACGGTCGCCAACTCAGGCCGGCCGAGGCTCCGCATGCCCTCCGCGAGTGGCGCGAGCCAGTCGGTGGTCGCGGTCCGCCGGAAGCCGGGCCAGAGCGGCTCTCCAGCGGTGTCGTGCAGCCGGCCGAACATCCGGATGTAGGGCTCGCCCTGCGGGCCGGAGATCGCTGACCAGGCGCGGGCCAGAGTCGACAGGTAAGGCTCGTCGGGTCGCAGGCGAAGGAGGTCGTTGAAGGCCTCGAGCTGTCGCTCGCGGGCCTGCCGGAGGATCTCGCGAAGGAGTCCGTCACGGGTCCCGAAGTGGTAGATCAGCATCCGGTTCGATGTGCCTGCTGCGTCGGCCAACGGCGCGAGCCGGTCCGGCAGGCCGTGCTCGAGCGCGTGGTCGGTGCACGCGTCGAGGATTCGCTGCCTGATCTGTGGCTGGCGCTGTCTGCCCACGGTCCAATCTTTTCACGTAACAACCACTACGTCTATTGTTGCCGGCAGTGGTTCGACAGCGGGCGAGGAGGTCAATATGAGGATCGTTTTCGTGCACGGGGCATGCGTGAAGGACGGGTCGTGGTGGTGGCACCGGACCGGCGAGCTTCTGGCCGAGCACGGTCTCGCCAGCCAGGCGCCGGCGCTGCCGAGCTGCGGGGAGAGCGGTGAGTCGGCGGACGCGGGCGGACCCGGGCTGGCCGAGGACGTCGCCGCTGTCCGGGACGTGCTGACCGTGAGCGATGAGCCGACCGTGATCGTCGCCCACAGCTACGGCGGCATCGTCGCGGCGGAGGCGGCGGCGGACGTCGACGCCGTGCGCCACCTGCTGCTCGTATCCAGCTATCTGCCCGAGGTCGGGCAGAGCCTCTCCTCGTTCGGCGGGGATGAGCCCGCCCCATTCCTGGAAGTCGACCCCGAGGGCGGGACCTTCACCGTCCGCGCGGACGCGCTGGCGGGGACGTTCCTGCAGGACTGCGCCCCCGACATCCAGCGAGAGGCCGCCGGCAGAACCGCGCGCCAGAGCCTTTCAGTTCTCGAGCAGCCGGTGCGGGCAGCCGCGTGGCAGCACGTGCCCTCGACGTATCTCCTCTGCGCAGACGACCGGGGCACCCCTGCCGAGCTTCAGCGCGTGTTCGCAGCACGGGCGGGCAGGGTCGTCGAGCTCGACGCCGGCCACCACCCGTTCCTCTCCCGGCCTGACGCCGTCCGCGACCTGATCCTCGCGATGTGAGGAGATCTCCGGGGCTCACGAGACCCCTGAGAACGAGGCGTACACGCCGGCGTCGCGGTACGGCTTTTCGGTCGATCCGCTCCAGAGGACCATGCCCTGCCGCGCACGGTCGATTCCGACGGCGGGCGTCTCATCGCTCGTCGGAGCGCCTGTCACCAGCTGCGGCGCGCCGGGAGAGTTGGCGCTGCCTGCGAGGGCATACAGGCCAGGCTCGGAATGTTCGCCGCCCGCGATGTCACCCCGGTTGATCCATGCGACCAGCAGGCCCGCGTTCGATGTGGCGGCGAGCGCCGCGGGGTCGGGGGCTTCCTCGCCGCGCACCAGGTCGGGAGTGCTGAAGGCACCGCCCGGCCCGTGCAGCGCCGAGATTTCGATCCTGTCGTGAAGCCAGTGCAGCTTCGGCGTCCAGAAGTGCTGGAAGACGGTGACCGCCGAGCGGTGCCCGTCGCTGGCGGCGAGCGGGAGTTCGCCTCCGTCGGAGATCTCCTGCGGAACGCTCCAGTGGCCTCCGGCCGTGCGGGTGGAGTCCCATAGACCCCACGGGGTGTTCGGGGCCGGGTTCCTGGGGGTCTTCGAGAATGCGGCGAGCACGGCGAGTGTCCCGTCGTTGCTCAGTGAGAGCGCATCGTTCTCCTCAGAGCCCGCGGGCGGATGACCCATCCTCAGGGGATGCGGGGCCAGGCAGTGCCCCGAGGACTCGCATAGAGACACGATCGGGTGCGGCGGCTGGGCGCGAGCCGCACCGTCTTCAGCGGTATTTTCGACGACCGCGAAGGCGCCGTGGTCGTTCAGAGCGAGGGGCTCGTGCCCGCGAGCGAACCTTCCCGGAACCCTGACGACGTGACCGAGGCCTCCGCCAGTCGTGAGCACGGCGTACCTCAACCCAGCCGCTCCGACGTGCCAGACGGCGGCGACGGGGCCCGCTGGGCTGGCCAGGAGCTGGTCCAGGGGCACCGGCAGCGCTCGGGAGACGAAGCCGCGTCCGCGGGCTGCGGTCGCGACCATCCAGCCCCCGCCGTACTTTTGCCACGCCACGTAGCGGACCCCTGCACCGGAGATCGCGACGTCGAGCCCGTCGCTGACCGCTGCGCCATGGTCTGCGAGCGTCACCGGCTGGGCGAAGCCACCTGCAAGCGTTCCTGTGTCAATGACCACGGATGAGCCGGCCCAGACCGGTCCTGGAGCAGCGACGGACGATCGCCTCACGTGGACGCCCGCCTGCGCCGGCAGAGGTTCCGGACCGCCGTACCAGGCGGCGAGCGCGGCGCCCCGTTCGCTAACCGCGAGCCGCGGGTCGAATGCGTATTGAGTAGGCGGCACCAGCACCCGAGGCGCACTCCAAACCGCGGCCGTCGCCGCCGGCCCGGCCCGGACGTGCGCCGGCGAAGAGGTGACCGTCAGCACCGCCACGGCACCGACTAGGAGCAGCAGGACAAACGTACGGCGCACCTTCCTCACTATCGCACCGAGAGCGACCGCGACCGACCCGTTCGTGGACCGGAAGCTGCGATGCGCCCGGCTTCACCTTCCCTACCTCGGTGGCGCTCGTCCACATCCGCGCGGGTCCACCGCGAGGTCACGCAGCCTCAGAGCCGAGAAGCCAACGAGCCTGGGCGCGATCAGCCGCGCCAGCGCGTGGGCAGCTCGCCTCGCAAGGCTCGTGGGGTCAGGGTTCCCATAGGAGAAGATCACGACGGTGGTCTGGCCCGTGTACATCTCGAGCCGCGCCCCATGGCGCCCGTATTCGAACGCGGCCGTTGGGATCTTGTAGCTACCGCTGAGGATGAACGACGCGCGCGGGCTCAGGGATCCGGCGGGCTCCACGACACCGCCGTAGGAGCTGAAGTTGCGATCGCACTCGGGGTAGCTCTGAAGCTGCAGCGGCGAGTCGCAGGTCCCTTCGCTGCCCGCTTCCGGCGTACAGACGCCGTAACTCGCGTCGGAGGTCCACGCCACAGCGTCCGGTTCCCCCGGGCGGTGTGGCGCCCCGGGCGGCGGCGCGAGACAGTCGCGTTCCACCGAGGTCAGAGGAAGACCGTCGAACCTGCTCCCGAGGTCGTAGGCGGTGAACGCGGGGAGATGGCGTTGTTTCAGGCACGGGGCCACTTCGCTTCTCGACTGGGACGCCGGACTGACGCCGGCAAGCACGCCGGCGAGAACCAGAGCGCACGACAGGACCGCGATCGCCGACCGGAGCAGCCGCCGGTGCCGACAGCGCGCTGGCTTCACCGGCATCTCGACCGTCGGTGGCTTCGCCGGTCCAACATTTCCACAGGGAGTGTCTCTCCGCCACCGTCGCACGTCAAACCAGCTACGAACGCTCCGCACCTGGAGCGTGGGATCTCGCCTCCGAAGAGGGAGGGAGTTCTACCTCAGAGGCGTGGCCTCGGCACGGGCACGAGGGGGCGGGGCCGCAGCCTCCGAGTCGACCGCTCCGGCTTCGGTTTCCTGCCTGCCTGCGCGAAGTCCGGTCACCGCGACGATCGCCGCCGCCGCCATGATCGCCGCCATCACGAACAGCACAGAGCGGGTCGCGTAGGCGAAGTCAAGCCGGACAAAGTGCGGGATCCCCGCGACGCTGCCCCCGCCTCCACGGGACTGGGCGATGCGCGACGCCTCATCGTGAGCGCGTTCGCTGGTGAGTCCGCGCGACACGAGCGACGTGGTGAGCCTTGACTTCAGCTGCGACACTTGGATCGTTCCCAGGATCGCGATGCCCAGGCTGGCGGCGTAGTTGCGAACTGTCTGGGTGATCCCCGTGGCCTCGCCGTAGGACAGCCGGGACGCGCGGTTGACCGCGTCGGTGCTGGCCGGCCCGAGCATGAGCCCCATGCCGGCTCCGGTGAGGATGATGTCCAACTGCTGAGCACCGAAATCCAGGTCGGTGATCTTGTGCCCCCACAGGTAGAACCCCACCGCCGCGAGCGCACAGCCGAGTACGACCGGCCGCTTGCCGCCGACGCGGTCGAGCATGCGGCCACCGATCTGGGCCGCGACCACGAAGCCGATGAAGAAATACAGGATGTACAGCCCGGCCTCCCCGGGTTCCTTGCCGAGCGCGATCTGGGCATACTCGCTGGCGAAGAAGAAGACCGGTATGAACGCCAGGTTGCTGACACCCAGGACGATGTTCTGCACACGGAACGGGCGGATCGCGAAGATGCTCACGCTGATCAACGGCGACGGCGTGCGCGCCTCGACGAAGTAGAACGCGACCAGGATCGCTGCACCCGCCGCGATGCAGAGGCCCGTCACCGGGTCGCCCCAGCCGAGGATCGCGGACTCCTGGAACCCGAACACGCTCAGGCCTACGCCGGCGGCGATCATAAGGAGTCCGCGATAGTCCATGCGCGCCGGACGGTGCACCGTCTCGGGCCGGGAGAGCGCGATCAGGATCAGAGCGATGATGGCGACGGGGATGTTGACCCAGAAGATTGCCCTCCAGGTCCACTCCGTCAGGTAGCCGCCGAGGATCGGGCCGAGTGCGGTCAGGCCACCGGCAATCCCGAAGAACACCGCCAGCGCCTTTCCCCGTTCGTGCAGCTCGAACGTCTGCACGACGATCGCCAGCGCGGCCGGGAACATGATCGCCCCGCCCGCGCCCTGGATCAACCGGAAGGTGACAATCCAGGCCTCGGCCGCGCCGCCCTTCGGCGTGAGGCCGCACATCCCCGAGGCCGCCGCGAACACGATCACGCCGAGCGTGACCATCTTGCGATGGCCAGCGGTGTCGGCGAGTCGCCCGCCGAACGCGAATAGCGCCGCCAGCGAAAGCAGGTAGGCGTTGATCGCCCACTGCACCCCTGTGCTTGTTAGGCCCAGCTCCTTCTGCACTTCAGGCGCGGCGATCGACACGATCGTCTGATCGATGAAGGTCATCGCTACGGCGAAGATCATCGCCGCGAGGATCCAGTTCTTCGACCCCGCGATCCTCACAGCGCCCCTCCCGTCAGCGCCTTGCGCATCACGTCCACGGTTCCTCCGACACCTCGCGGAAACAAACGCAGGATCCGACACTAAGGCGGCGCGGCAGCTGCGTCAAGAGCGCCCGAAACACGCTGCCCGCTCGGGGCTCGAGACCATTCTCAAGGTCATTCCAAAGAGTGCCTGCACGACGTCATCTCTCCGTCTCTTGACCCACCTTCTGCGGGTCGCTCAACCCCTCGCGGCTCTCGCCGGTCCCAGCAGGCGGCCACTTCTCAAACCCGGATCGCCGATCGGTTCAGGGACACCGCATCCCGCTGGGGTTAGGCTGGAGAGGCAATGGCCGACATGCCCGAGCCCCCCTCGCCCGCGGCGCCCCGGCGGGGTGGCTGCCTGTGCGGGGCGATTCGTTTTGAGATCACGGCACCGTTCATCTCCGCGGGCTACTGCCACTGCACGCACTGCCAGCGGCGGACGGGCACCGGCTCCTCGGTCAATGGTCGTGTCCCGCGGGAGGGCTTCCGTCTTCTCGAGGGCAGCGAGGCGCTGCAGTCCTTCAAACCGCCCACAGGCGTGCCGAAGCTCTTCTGCGGGCGCTGCGGCTCGGCGCTCTTCAGCGGAGATCCATTCTCGGACGAGGAGGTCGCCGTCCGCCTCGGGACGCTCGACGGCGATCCCGGCATCCGACCAGAATTCAGGCAGTTCACGGATTCCGCACCGGCGTGGGAGCTGATCCCGCAGGATGGGCTCACAAGGTATCCGCGGGCGCGCGGCGCCGGACCCGCCGGCCGGCCATAGCCGAGAGCGTCTCACCAGGGCGCCTGCACGTCGCCCGACTCCACCCTGCGTCCGGTCGGCGCGGACGGTAGTGTGCACCTCATGGGTGCTGCGCGCCCGGGTCTTATTCCGTCGGTCCCTTTTCCACCG
Source organism: uncultured Solirubrobacteraceae bacterium (assembly GCA_963787115.1). Taxonomy (GTDB): domain Bacteria; phylum Actinomycetota; class Thermoleophilia; order Solirubrobacterales; family Solirubrobacteraceae; genus Palsa-744. The sequence continues at coordinate 229,333 of CAWBBS010000014.1, read as the reverse complement.
CGATTGCGAAAGTCTGGAGATCATGGATCCCGATCACCTGAAGGCCATCCCCCTGTTCTCGTCGCTGTCCGAGAAAGCGCTCACCACGGTGAGTGTCTTCGCGAGCGAGACGTCTGTCTCAGCCGGCAAGCTGCTCGTGCACGAAGGTGACTACTCCTACGACCTGATAGTCATCGAGACCGGCACCGCTGACGTGATCAAGGCTGGCGAGGTGATCGCGTCACTCGGCCCGGGAGACGTTCTGGGAGAGATGGGGATGCTCTCGGGCGGCAGGCGCACCGCCGACGTGATCGCAACCTCACCCATGCATCTCATCACCCTGAGCAAATGGGACTTCAAGCGCATCTCGACGGAGATCAGCGACCAGCTGCAGGCACTCGTCGAGGAGCGACAGCGGCTCGACCCGGAGAACGCTCAGCCCCAGTAGCGGCCGGCGGGCCCTGACCCGGCCCGACCCGTCGTGACCGCCGCCGGAGCAGCGCGGCGTGGACCCCGCCGGAGCGGGGCCCACGCATCATCAGCCTCTCGGTGCGAGCCTGCGGCCGCCTAGACGACCACTTCCGCGATCACGGTGTTTGAGGCTTCCGTGAACGGAGGTCCGTCGCCGGCGGGCGGCGCACCCGTAACGCTGGCGCTGTCGGAGTAGGACCCGGCGGACAGGTCCGCCGGCGTGAGGATGTGGCTGCACGTGTACGTCGTCGTTTCGCCGCGTGCGATCGTGCCGGCACCCGGTCCACCGGCAATCGTGCCCGCTTCGCAGTTCGGGTCTTTGAGTGCCCCGAAGGAGAGCGCGGTCCAGCCCGTGTTGGTCACCTGGATCTGGTAGTCGACGGTGTCGCCCACTTCTCCGCTGACGTTTTCGGATGTGAAGCCCGCTTCACTGCCGACGACTTCCTGGGTCGTCAAGATGGAGAAGTTGCTCAGCGGATAGATCACGACCAATTTGAAGGCTTTTCCGTTGGCCGAGACCTTGCTGCTCGCCACGCCGTAGCGGGGGAGCTTCTCGTGGAACGGCACTTCCTGGCCGTCGTAGTCCGAACGCCAGAAGTTGTCGTCGATGTTGATCGGCTGGCCGGGGACCTGCCAGCGCGACGGCAGGACCTCGCCCTTGGCGACCTTGCAGTGCTCGACGTCCTCACCGCCATGGTTGGCTATCCCCGGGTACTTCAGAGAGTTCGTCCTGTGCTTACCCTTGCAGCTGATTTTGTTTCCGGCGCCGAAGTATTCCGCGCCTTCTTCGTATTCCGTCGTGAATGGTGTGCTGGTCTTGACGGGCTTTTCCTTCGCGGACGCCGTGGACGAGAACACTGCCAACGCGGCGAAGGCGGTGACCGTCAACACGATCGATAGCAACCTGCGGTTCATGATGTCTCTCCCTGCCCCTGGTGGTCATTGCACTCCAGATCTCAGAGAGCCGGCGGCGCACATATCCGGAACGCCGTGACAACTTCAGGGCCCTCCCTACGAAGGTACCACGGCGAAGTCGGCTGTTGACCGAATCCCCCGCGGTGTCCCATATGAATTGCCGCCGGACACATAACCTCTCCGTATTCCTTGCGCCGGCGGGCCGTCGGATCACTCACCGAGCTCGCTTAAATGCGGAGTGCCCCGCTTTCGCGGGGCACTCCGAACGGCCGGCGCAGCCGGCCGCATGCTCTAGTTCAGTCGCCGGTGGCTAGTAGTACGCAACCAGCTTGAACGACTTGCCGTTGGCTGCAACCGTGTATTCGATTTCCTTCGTTTCCAGGTTGGCCAGAGCGGGGTCGTCCGAGTCCCAGCCGCTTGCTCCGGGGAACTCTCCGCCACGCGCGACATGTTCGCCCGGCGTGACGAGTTCGAGTTTGCCGGTCGTGCTCTTGCTCTTGCACTTCTCGACGTCCCGGCCGCCCGAGGTTTCAGTACCCGGGTAACCCTTCTTTTCGTTGGACTCGTGCTTGCCTTTGCATTCAACGGGCCCATACCATTCGCCCGCTTTCAGGGCGGTGATGGTGTATTCCCATTTTTCGGGCTTGGCGAACTTTCCGAGCGGCCGCGCGCTGCTAGCGGCAGTGGAATGACCCCCACCGGCAGGGCTCGCGCTAGCGGTCGCGGCTGTTACACCCACGACGGCGATCGAAGCCACGATGGCCGCGGCGATGCGTGCGGCCATCAGAGAAACCCTTCCGTGCATTATTGCCTCCATTTCATCCCATTGCGGGCCGGCACACCCAGCCCTCCATGCCGCGTCACCGAGAGCGCTGTCGGCGCTCCGGGGCAGTTGGCGAGAGGGAACCTACCACACTCAAATCCCCTGCAGTTGTGACTAATCCGTCTCTGCCATAGGACTTTCCCGAGGGCGCATTGACCCCGCTTATGACAGAGGACGACGCCCGTGTGACGCGTCCACGCGATCTCACATATGCCGGACATATGGCAACGCTCAGCGTGCCTATGTCAGCGTTCCGGCCATCGAACCCCGAGAGCGGGCTGCCGGGCAGCGCCTCGCACAGGAGCAGGACCCGCCGGATCCCATTCCGCGTGGAGCACAGGCGCCATGTCGCCGGCCTGCATCATTTCGCGCCGCTCAACGACCCAGTGGTCTATGAGCACCTGCGAGGCTGGCTCACACCAGAGCGGGCCGCCGCCTGAGGATCTCCGCGGGAGGCGCTCAGGCGGGAGCCGGAGGCCGGTAGCCGGGCACCTCGCCGGAGGTGGGCGTCAGGCGCTTGGCAGCCAGTTGCTCCATCAGGAGCCCGAGCATCGTCGCCTGCAGGCTGAGCGTCGCCTGATCAGCGTTCGCTGGGTGGGCGAGATTGCGCTTCTCGAGCGGGTCGGCGGTCAGGTCGTAGAGCTCGTATTCGTCCGCTGCCGGCTCGGTGACCATGAGGGTCCTGCGGCCGGCCAGACGCTCGTCGCGCTCGCCGGGAACAGCCCAGAACTGCTGGTTGTCGTGGTAGCGCGAGAGCTTGAGCAGGTGCGGCTCGCCTCCCACGGGCACCTCGGCGATCACGGTCTCGATGTGGCTGGGCTGCACGACGGTCGAGTAGGTGCGGGCCAGGCGGGCGAAGCGGTGGAAGGGGCTCGGCGCCGTCTCGCTGCCCTCACTGATCTCATCGTCGGTGGTGAAGAGGATGGGCCCCGCGGCGAGGTTCGCCTCGCCCCCGCGGACGACGTCAGACAGGTCGCGCCCGACCAGTGGGCGCGCATCGACGTGGTCGGTGCGAAGGCGCTCGAGCGCCTGGCCGGCGTCTATGCCGGCGAGCCCGAGCATCGTGGGGATCAGGTCGGCATGGCTGGTGGGGATGTCCACCTCGCGCTCGCCTCCCGGCAGCAGCGGGCTGGAGATCACGAACGGCACGTGCAGCGCCTCCTCGTAGGCGGAGTGCCACTTCTCGTGCATTCCACCGTGCGCGCCCTGCATGTCGCCGTGGTCAGAGCTGAAGATGACGATCGTGTTCTCATACGCCTTGGAGTCCCGCAGGGCCTGCAGAACCCGGCTGATCTCCAGGTCCACCGTGGCCTGCAGCTGGTAGTAGAACTTCAGGTGCGTCTCGATCCACGGCTGAGGCGCGACGAGTTTGCCCCACGCCTCCACGTAGCTCTGCTGGCATGAGGGCTTGGTCGAGAGGTCCTCGTCGTGCGTGGGTGCCTGGTCGATGTGGGGCACGGCGCCCGGGTGAAAGCGCAGCCCCTGTTTGAGGGCGAAGAGCCCGAACATGGAGATGTCATGCGGGTTCAGGAACGAGCACACCGCGAGCCAGGGCTCGCCCTCGGGCTCGCAGTCCAGCCGCTGCAGCAGTTTGATCGTCTCATCAGCCGTGAAGGGGTCCTTCACGGTTCCCGTGTTGTGCCTGCCCAGTCCGTGCGGCTCGGGCCCCACCCACTCCGAGAAGCCATAGTCGTCCAGAAGGTCGGCCTGCAGGTAGGCGTCGATGTTCTCCTGGATCGGGTTGCCGTCGTCGTCGATCGAAAGCAGATAGCCGTCGCCGTCCCGCGCATCCAGATGAGCGTGTGAGGCGTGCCACTTTCCCTTGAAGTAGGTCCTGTAGCCACCGGCCCGAAACCAGTCGCCCATCGTGGGGACGGTGTCCGGCGCGAGCCAGAACATGTCGTCGCTGTCCGCGTTCTTGTCGAGGCCGTCCGTCTGGCTCACCCCGTGCAGGGACGGGTACTGCCCGGTCAGCAGCGATGCGCGGCTCGGCACGCAGGCGGCGCTCATCGGGTAGTGACGGGTGAACGAGGTGCCCGACTGCCGAAGACCCTCCTGCCCGGGGGTGTTCTGGCGGCGGAACGCCGCGAGCTGCTCGGACTCATAAGGCGGCGGGTACCGCAGCTGGTCGGTCAGCACGAGCAGGATGTTCGGGCGATCGGCGATCGGGCAACCATATCCGTCGGCGAGCACCGCGGGCGCCGGCGCCGGGCGCCGCCGGCGCCGAGCACGCGCCTAGACTGCGGATCAACGTTCCTCGAGAGGAGATCCACCATGGAGCATGAGCACACCGAGCACGTTGCCGCGCCGCCGGAGCGCGTGTTCGCGGCGATCGCCAAGCCCGAGAACCTGCCGCACTTCGTTCCTCAGCTGATCGCCGTCGAGCCGGGCGAGGGAGACCGCCTGACGATCGAGGCGCGCTATGAGGGACACACGCAGAAGGGCGAGGCGTGGTTCAGGGCGGACGAGGCTGCGCACCGCATCGAATGGGGTGCTCCCGGGAGCGAGTACCGAGGCTGGATCCAGATCAGCCCCGACGAGGCGGGCTCGCGCCTGACCCTCTTCCTTGCTACATCCCACGGCGACGCGTCCGATGCTGAAGTGATGGGCACCCTCGACGGCATCAGGCGCCTGGTGGAGTCCCAGCTCTAGCCGCGACGGCGGCGAGCAGGGCTCAGCGGCGTCGCTCGGCGCTGGCGCTGTCGATCTGCGCCGCGAGCGCAGGGATCTGCTCGTGCAGGACCCTGATGTTGTGTGCGCTGAGAGCGAGGATCCTCACCGGGGAGGTCGCGACCACGCTCGAGTTCCGCAGCGCGCCCGCCCTGAGCGATGCCTCCCCGAAGAAGTCGCCCGGGCCCATCTCGTCGACGCGCTCCCCGTCGTGGATCACCTCGACGGTGCCCTCCTCGAGGACTATGAACTCATAGCCGTAGTCGCCCTGCCCGATCAGTGTCGTGCCGGCCGGCTCGCTGTACTCCTCGACCATCCCCGCGAGCGTCCGCAGCTCGTCACCGGAGAGCCCCGAGAAGGGTCGAAGGTTCTTCAGTCGGGACTCGTCCACGGGAGCGCGGATTCTCTCACAAGCCCCGCCGGATGCGGCGAGAGCTCATGGCGGCGGAGCTAGACTGATGGGCATGAAAGGTATGGCGACACCCGCCCTGTGGATGCTGCGATGGGCGACCGGAGTGAGGCTTTACCACCTGTTCGCGGCCTCGCTCGCGATCGCGGTGGCGCTCGTCGGACTCGCGATTCCCTTCTGGTGGCTCGGCGAGCACGCTGACAGCGCCATCGGCGTGTTCGGGGTGCTGTTCGCCCTCGCCGCCTACCTCGCCACCGCGACCGTGCTGCTCGGCTTCGCGGTCATGGCCATCGGCCGGCTCCTCGTCGGCCGGATTCGCCGCACGCTCGGCCTCGCCTAGCCCCTCGCCTCACTCTGCGAGCGCGGCGGCGCCTCGCTAGCGTTCCTGCCGTGCGGTCCCTTGTCGAGCTCAGCGATGGAGGCCGGATCCAGATACGGCCGATCGGGCCGGCGGACCGCAGGGCACTGGAAAGCGGCTTCGCGCGAATGGGCCCGGAGTCGCGGCAGCTGCGCTTCTTCGGCCCGGTGATCAGGCTGACCGGCGATCAGCTGACCTACCTCACGGACGTCGACCATCACGACCATGAGGCGCTGGTCGCGATCGACGCCGACTCGGGGGACGGGATCGGGGTCGCGCGGTTCGTGCGCGTCGCCGACGATGTCGCCGAACCGGCCGTCTCGGTCGTCGATGAATGGCAGGGTCGCGGCGTCGGGTCGCTGCTGCTGGACGAGCTTGCCGACCGCGCCCGCGAGGAGGGGATCGCGTTCTTCGCCGCACCGGTGCTGGCACAGAACGAGACCGCGATCAGCCTGCTGAGCCGCCTCGGAGACGCGAGTGCCACGAACAACGGATCCGAGGTCGAAGTGCTGGTGGCACTCGAGCCGGGGCAGACCGGAGCGGCGCCGGGCCTGCACAGCCTGCTCCGTCATGCCGCCGAACAAGCGATCCTGCCGTCGGTCGCGTTCTGGCACAGGCTCGCAATCGGGCGTCCCGCCAGCGAGGAGCCGCCGGCGAACGCCGTGGTCGTCGCGGTGACGGCCACACGCCGCTCCTCCCCGGCGCTGGCGCAGGCGATGGACCTGGCGATCGCCCTGCACTCGCACGTTCACCTTGTCGCCGCCCATCACACGGTCCTTGACGACTCGGCGGCCGATCTGGAGACGCGTCTGAAGGAGATCGCGCTGGAGCTCCGCGGGCGCGGCTTGGAGGTGGAGCGCCACACCCGGCGCGGGGATCTCGCCGCCGCCGTGCTCGAAGTGGCGATCGAGCAGCACGCGGTGCTGATCGCGATAGACGGCTCACCCGCGGGACCCGGGCGAGTGCCGGCCGCGGCGTGGGACCACGTAGCCCATCACGCCCCCTGCAATGTCCTCATCGCCCGCGCTCCCCCGGATCGCACCTGACGGCTGCCGGCGCCGGTGCCCCGGTGCGGATATGTTCCCGTGGCGCGCACTGGGCATCCGCGCCGCGCAGCCCCGGCCCAACCGCCCCGACCGAAAGGCCTGACCCGATGAACGTGTTCCGCACCCCGGACGAGCGCTTCGAGAACCTTCCCGGCTATCCGTACGAGCCCAACTACGTCGAGGTGGATGGCCTGCGCCTGCATCACCTGGACGAGGGCTCGGGACCGACGGTGCTGTGCTTTCACGGCGAGCCGGACTGGAGCTACCTGTACAGGCACATGCTCGACGCGCTCGTCGAGAGCGGTCACAGGGTTGTGTGCCCGGACCTCGTCGGCTTCGGGCGCTCGGACAAGCCCACGGACCAGGACTGGTACACCTACGAGCGGCACGTGGAGTGCGTGACGCGCCACCTGGAGCAGGTGGAGCTGCAGGACGTGACCGTGGTCGTACAGGACTGGGGCGGGCCGATCGGACTGCGCTGGGCGGTGGAGCACGCCGACCAGGTCGGGCGGCTGGTCGTCATGAACACGGGCCTGTTCACCGGCCGCGTCAGCAAGGGCTTCATGGCATGGCGCGAATTCGCCGAGCGCACACCGGATCTCCCGATCGGAATGATCATGCAGGGAGCCACGACGACCGATCTGCCGCCCGAGGTGATCGCGGCCTACGAGGCGCCGTTCCCCAACGCCGAGAGCAAGGCCGGCGCACAGCGCTTCCCGCTGCTGGTGCCCATCTCAGCCGACGACACGGGCGCAAGCGAGATGGCGGCCGTCCAGCAGGCCCTCGGGAGCTGGACCAAGCCCGCGCTCGTGGCCTTCTCGGACTCGGATCCCGTGTTCCCCTACCCGCAGTCCGGCGAGGTCTTCACGAACCTGATCCCGTCCGCCGGCGAGCAGGTCCGGATCGAGGGTGCCGCACACTTCCTTCAGGAGGACCGCGGGCCTCAGATCGTGGAGGCGATCCTGAACGCGTTCGGGCGCCCAGGCGCCTGAGGGCAGGGGGAGGATGAGCCCTCCAGTCGCGGAACTGCTGTCACGGCGGCTGGTTCCGAGCGCCATGATCGCGGCCAGCCGCGTGACGCTGCCGGCCCGCATTGCGGCGGCGGGCCGCCGCCGCGCCGGCCACCGCGCGAGCCTGGAGTTCTTCTTCGCCTTCGATGACCCGTGCAGTGCCGTGGCGGTCGTCGACCTGGTCGCCAGGACCCACGGCCGCGCTGTCGACCTGCTGATGATGCCCGTGCTCAGGCGGGGAATACCCCGGGACCCTGCAGTGCAGCTCAAGCGCAGCTACGCCATAACCGACGCGGGGCGCCTGGCGCGGCGACTGGGCATGGAGCTCTCGCGAACCGAGCCAATCTCCCCCGCATCGACCGCGTTCCTTGCGGAATGGGTGGCCGCCCACCGCGCGCCCAGCCCCGGGCTGAGCAGCTTCTGCGCCCGCGCGATGCGCAACGTGTGGTTCGAAACCGACGGGCCCCCGTCGCGGCCCGCGCTGGAGTCGATCTGGCGCGATGAGCTCGGAACGGAGCCGCCGGCCGGCAGGCAGGGCGCAGCCGTGCGCTGGGATGAGGCGCGCATGGGCAGGCGCGGGCCCTATGAAACCCCCGCCGTATGGGTTGCGGGCCGTTGGTACTTCGTCCAGGATCGCCCCGGCCAGATCGTGGAATACCTGGACCTGCTCGGATGGGGCGAGTCCGCATGAGCCCCGACCCGCGCGACAGGGTGGACTTCTTCTACTCCTTCCGCAGCCCCTACTCATACCTGTCGGCGCCGCGGGCGTTCATGCTCGGGATGAGATTCGACGTCGACCTTCGATTCCGCGGAGTGATCCCGATGGTGATGCGCGGACAGTCCGTGCCGCGGGCGAAGGGCATCCACACGCTGCGCGACGTCGCGCGCGAGGCCGAGCGCCTCGGCATGCCGTTCGGCCCCATGCACGACCCCGTGGGAGAGGGCGCCATGCGCTGCCTGCTGATCGCGGCCCACGCGGTGCAGGTCGGCGCCGAGCGAGCGTTCGTGCTCGAGGCCGGGGCGGCCATCTGGGGCCGGGCAGTCGATGTCGCGAGCGACGAGGGCCTGCGTCCCATCTGCGAGAGGTCGGGGCTTGACTGGGCCCGCTGCCAGGACGCTCTCCAGGACCCCGCGCTCGCCCGCTTCGTGGAGGCCGAGACCGAGGCGCTCGGCCAGGTGGGCCACTGGGGCGTCCCGGTGTTCCTGTTCCGCGATGAGATCTTCTGGGGCCAGGACCGGATCGAGGACCTAGAATCGACGCTCGCCGGCGCGGGACTGCGCAAGCCTCGGCAGGCCGCCCGCTACGCGGGCTGACGCCCGAGCCGCTACGCGCTGGCGGTGGGCCCGCGAAGCACCGACAGATTCGAGATTCCGCTGCCCGCGCCGGCCCGCTGGACCGAGACGTTCAGGTAGCGGTAGTCGCCGGCCGGCGCCGGGAGCGGCATCGACAGCCGGGCCGTGCCGCTGCTGGGCACGCGGAACGAGCCCACCGACACGAGATGGGTGGTGTCGGTCATCAGCCAGAGCTCGTAGTAGTGGTTCGCATCGGTGGGCCTGAGGTGCGCGATGTTCATCTGCACCCTGCGCGACCCGGTGATGGTCGCGGTGGCGCTCGAGCCGGGGGGAGCACCTGCGAGGGCGCTCAGCACGACCGTGTGCGAGGAGGTGCTCGAGGAACCGACGGTGAGCAGGGCGATGATGACCGCGGCCAGCGCGGCGACCCCGGCAAAGGCGAAGGCCGCGCGGCGTGGTGCCAGGCCACGCCGCCGGCGCCGGGGCACGGCCGGCTGCATTGACGGCTCCTGGGCGGCGTGGGCGCCGGCGACGTGCTCCCAGGCGTCGTCCGAGAGCCCGTCGAGCCGTGTCAGCACGGGCCTCATGCGGTCGACCTCCGCCCTGAGGGCGGGATCTTCCTGCAGGCTACGCTCGAAGCGCACGCGGTCGAGCTCGTCGAGTTCGCCGAGCAGGTAGTCGATGATCTCGCCCTGATCCGCCATCGTCCTAGCCCTCGCTCTCGATCATCTCTCGCAGGCGCCCGAGTGCGCTGACCATCCTCATCTTCACGGTGCCGAGCGCCATGCCGGTCGCCGCTGCGATCTCGCTCTGGCTCATCTCGCGGTGAAAGCGCATGCGCAGGACCTCCGCCTCATCGCGCGGGAGCAGCGTCAGCAGATGGGCCATGCGCCACTGCTCGGCGAGCTGGTCGGTCGGATCCTCCTCCGGCGCCGTGCGGTCCACGAGCGTGGCCGTCACCGACGGGTCGTGCGGCTCGGGCACTTTCCGGCGCAGCTGATCGATCGCGCGGGACCTCGCAATCATCATCACCCACGAGGACATGGAGGAGCGAGAGGGGTCAAAGCTCGCGCGTCGCTGCCACACCTCCAGCATCACCTGCTGCGTGACTTCCTCCGCCGTCGCGCCGTCATGCAGCATCTGGGTGAGATAGCCGCGCATCATGCCGGCGTACTCCGCCTCGATCTCCCTCAGAGCCGTCTCATCACCGCGCGCCAGGCGGGCCGCCAGGCGCCGCTCACTGCGGCTGGGAGATCTTCCGCCGGAGCTGCGGGAAGAGCCGGCGGCGCCGGCGTCCGGGTCTCTAGCGGGGGCCAAGGCCAGCATCTCCCCTGATACGCAGGGCACGCCTCGACGGTTGTGAGAGCACGCGCCGGCATTCTCCAACCGAGGCGCTTGAGGTGAGCGTAAGACGGCGTGCAGGACAACCCGTCTCCGAAACATTCATCTGGAGGAACAGGAATGAATCGTCTCACATCCAAGTGGCTCGTCTGCCTCGCCGTCGCGCTTCCGCTCGGAGGCGCCGTCGCAGCGATGCCCGCCGCCGCAGCGTCTCAGAACATCGTGCAGGTCGCCGCCTCGAACCCGCAGTTCTCCACGCTCGTGTCGCTGGTCAAGAAGGCCGGGCTCGTCAGCGCGCTCGAGGCCCCGGGCAAGCTGACCGTGTTCGCGCCCACGAACGCCGCTTTCGCCGCCGTGCCCAAGGCGACGCTGGCGAAGCTGGCCGCCAACAAGGCGCTTCTGATCAAGGTGCTCGAGTACCACGTCGTCAAGGGCGAGGTCCTCGCCTCGCAGGTCGTCAAGCTGCACTCGGCCAAGACGCTGGAGGGCGCGAGCGTCGCCATTCGCGTCAGCGGCTCCAGCGTGTACGTGAACAGCGCAAAGGTCATCAAGACCAACGTCAAGGCAAGCAACGGCGTGATCCACGTGATCAACGGCGTGCTGCTCCCGCCGGGAGCCTGAGGCCGGCCGCGCGGCGGGGAGCGCCTGCTCCTCGCCGCCTGGCGCGGGTGCTCAGTCCTCGTACATCGAGTCGATCGCGGGCGTGTACTTCTCCGCGATCGGCTTGCGCTTGAGCTTCATCGTCGGGGTCAGCTCGTCGCCGCCGGGCAGCCAGTCGCCCTCGACGATCGTGAACTTCTTGATCTGTTCGACGCGCGCGAGCTTCTCGTTGGCGCCGTCGACTGCCTCCTGGACCGCCGCCAGGATCTGCTCGTCGCCGGCGAGCGCCTCGAGCGAGGTGTCCTCGATCCCGTGGGATGCCGCCCACGCGGGCGCGAAGTCGGAGTCGAGCACGATCAGCGCCGTGTTGTAGCGGCGCCCGTCACCGATGCAGCACGCCTGCCCGATCAGCGGGGAGGAGCTCTTGATGGTCGCCTCGATGTTCGCCGGCGACATGTTCTTGCCGGCGGCGTTGATGATCAGCTCCTTCTTGCGGTCGACGATGGTCAGGTACCCGTCCTCGTCGATCGTCCCGATGTCGCCCGTGCGAAGCCAGCCATCCTCGGTGAAGGCCTCCGCGGTCTTCTCCGGCAGGTTGCGGTAGCCGAGCATCACGACTTCGGATTTCATGAGCACCTCGCCGTCGGTGTCAAGCTTGAGCTCGACCCCTGGCGCGGGCGGCCCGACGGTGCCGATCTTGATCTTTCCGGTCGGGTTGACCGCGCCGGCCCCGCAGGTCTCACTCATGCCCCACAGCTCAGACAGCGGGAGCCCGATCGCGTGGAAGAACTCGAGCACCTCGACGGGAGTCGGCGCCGCGCCCACGTTGATGGCCTCGACTTTGTCCAGGCCGAGTGTCGCGCGCAGGCCCGCAAAGATCTGCTCGTCGGCCTTGGCGACCTGCTCTGCGAGCTCCGCCGGGACCTCTTCCCCGCGCTGCTCCAGCCTGACCTTCCGCACCGCTGCATCCAGAGCGGCTTCCATCGACTTGCGCTGCTCCTCGGGCTGGGAGGCGACCATCGTGTCGAGGCCGGCCTTCAGCTTCTCCCAGATCCGCGGCACGGCAAAGAACCAGCTCGGCCTGACCTCGGGCAGGTAGGAGAGCACCTGCCGCGGGTCATCGCAGCAGGTGATCTGAAGCCCGTACACGAGCGGCAGATAGTGATGCGCCGCGCGCTCGGCGATGTGGGCACTGGGGAGCCAGGAGATGACGCGCCCGTCGACGGGGAACTCGATCAGCTGGTCGAGGCCCTCCACAGCTGCGATGAGGTTGCGGTGGATCAGCTGCACGCCCTTGGGCGGGCCCGTCGTGCCGGAGGTGTAGATGAGCGTCAGGATGTCGGAGGGCTTGATCTGGGCGATCGATGCCTCGAGGTCGAACTCGGGGTTTGAGCCCTCGACCTCCGAGAGCGCCAGCACGCCCTCGGGCGCCTCGCCGTCGACGACGATCACGTGCTGCAGATGCGGAAGGCTCTCCCGGGCGCTCAGCACCTGGGGCAGGTACTCCTGCGAGCAGATCAGGATCCGTGCGTCGGCGTCGCCGACGAGGTAGGCGATCTGTTCGGCGGTGTAGGTGTTGTAGATCGAGAACGGGGCTGCGCCGAGCATCATTCCGGCGAGGTCGCAGATATGGAACTCGGGCCTGTTGCCCATCATCAGGGCGAGCGTTTGACCGCGCTCGAGCCCGAGCTTTGCAAGACCTCCGGCCAGCGCGTCCACGCGGCTGCGCAGTTCGCCCCAGGTGATGGTGAACTCGTCGCCTTTGGTGCGGATCGCGACCTCACCCGGCCGACGGGCAGCGGTGATCCGGAATGCCTCGGCGATCGTCTTCGCGCCCTGCGCCGACGCGGACTGCGCCAATGAATCGGTGGTTGCTGCCTCCATTGCCCGTCCTCCCACTCTCGTTCCGTCTCATCGCCGATTTCCGCGCCCGCGGGCGCGCGGCGATGACCCATCGCGATCATAGCTCCGGGGCCCCTGCGCGCGCTGCGAGCGCTCGGCGGCGCGCGGGCGCCTCCGGCAGGGTTAGGCTCGCGGCATGCAGCGGGGCAGGCTCGGCTTCTGGTGGCGATCGGTCGGCGGGCCGGCTAGCGTGCGCGCCCCGCTCACGGGTCCCGCGGAGGCGGACGTGGTGATCGTCGGAGCGGGATACACGGGGCTCTGGACCGCCTACTACCTGGCGCGCGCCCAGCCGTCGCTGCGGATCATCGTGCTCGAGCGCGAGATCGCCGGCTTCGGCGCGTCCGGACGCAACGCCGGATGGGTGTCGGGCTTCTTCTCCGGGCCGGCGCGGGCCTACATCCGCGCCTGCGGGCGCGATCGCTACAGACGGCTCGTGCGCGAGATGTTCGACACGGTCGACGAGATCGGGGCCGTGCTCGTGGAGAACGAGATCGATGCCGACTTCATCAAGTCCGGGAACCTCAACCTCGCCCTCGGCTCCGCCCAGCAGGAGCGCCTGCGCCGCGCTGTCGCGGACGCCCGCGAGATGGGTCTGGGCGAGCAGGACCTGCGCCTGCTCACCGCCGGGGAGCTGGCGCAGCGGGTGAGCATCCCGGGCGCCCGCGCGGGCTCCTTCTCCCCCCACGTCGCGCGCGTCCACCCGGCCAAGCTGCTGAGGGGTCTCGCGTCCGCCGTCGAGCGCCTAGGCGTGGTGATCCACGAGGGCACCGCCGTCAGCGAGATCCGCCCGCGCCAGGCGCTGACCGCGGCCGGGCCTGTGAGGGCGCGCTGGGTGGTGCGCGCGACCGAGGGATACACCGCCTCGCTCGCCGGGCTGCGCCGCGCGCTCGTGCCGATGAACAGCTCGATGATCATCACCGAGCCGCTCGCGGCGGATGTGTGGGAACAGATCGGCTGGCAGGGCCGCGAGGTGCTCGGCGATGAGGCGAACGTCTACGCCTACCTGCAGCGGACCGACGACGGCCGGATCGCGATCGGCGGCCGTGGCATCCCCTACCGGTACGGCTCGCGCACCGACGGCACCGGCGACACGGCACAGTCGACCATTGAGCAGCTCCGCCGTAGGCTGTGCGCGATGTTCCCGCCCGCGGCGGGGGCGGCGATCGATCACGCGTGGTCCGGGGTGCTGGGCGTGCCGCGAGACTGGTGCGTGTCGGTCAACGCCGACCGCGCGAGCGGCCTCGCCTGGGCGGGAGGCTATGTGGGGGAAGGCGTAGCAGCATCGAATCTCGCGGGGCGCACGCTGCGCGACCTGATCCTCGGCCGGGACAGCGAGCTGACCACCCTTCCCTGGGTCGGGCGCTCCCCGCACGATGGGAGCCCGAGCCGCTGCGGTGGGCGTCGGTGCGGAGCGTCTACGCGCTCTACCGCCTGGCCGATCGCCTCGAGCGCCGCACCGGGCGCCCCTCATCGCTCGCGCACATGGTCGACCTCGCCTCCGGGCGCACATAGCGCGGATTCTCGAATACTGAGCGCTCACCACCGAGAGGGAGGGACCTGCAGATGACCTACCAGACGCTGCTCTACAGCACCGCCGAAGAGATCGCGACGATCACCCTGAACCGCCCGGAGCGCCTGAACACGATCGTGCCGCCGATGCCGCAGGAGATCGAGGTGGCGGTGACGCGCGCGAGCGCAGACCCCGACGTCAAGGTGATCGTCCTGCAGGGCGCCGGGCGCTCGTTCTGTGCCGGCTTCGACTTCGCCGAGGGCTTTCACCACTGGGATCAGTCCCTCACCACGGACGGCGCCTGGGATCCCGGCAAGGACTTCGCCGTCGCCGCATCCGACAGCGGCGTGGTGGCGCGGTTCATGAGCCTGTGGCGCTCCCCGAAGCCGGTCATAGCCCAGGTCCACGGCTGGTGCGTGGGCGGCGGCAGCGACCTGGCGCTGTGCGCGGACCTCGTGATCGCCAGCGAGGACGCCCGGATCGGCACGTCCTACTCGCGCATGTGGGGCTGCTACCTGACCGGGATGTGGCTGTACCGCCTCGGGCTCACGCGCGCGAAGGAGTACGCGCTCACGGGGCGGCCCCTGTCGGGCGCGCAGGCGGTGGACGCTGGCCTCATCAACGCGGCGGTCCCCTTCGCCCGGCTGCAGGCGGAGGTGCGCGAGCAGGCGCTCGCGCTGGCGCGGATCCCGGCATCCCAGCTCGCGGCCATGAAGCTGATCGTCAACCAGGCCTACGAGAACATGGGGCTCGGCTCGACCCAGACCCTGGGCCCGATCCTCGACGGCCTGATGCGCAACACCCCCGACGCGCACCGCTTCATCGAGCTGGCCGAGCGCGAGGGCGTCTCGGGCGCGGTGAAGGAGCGCGACGGCGCCTTCGGCGACTACAGCCAGGCACCGCCGTCCGAGCGTCCGGACCCCGGGAACGTGATCCGGGTCGAGCCCGGCCCGGAATGAGGGCGGCAGCCCGGCTCAGGCGGCGCCGTGAGCGGCTCCCTTGACGGCTCCGTAGCGGCTCCAGTGGCGCTCGGGGATGTCGTCCGGGTTCTTGTACCAGTACCAGGTGCAGGGGTCCTTCGAGTAGTCCTCGGGCGGCTCTGAGGGATAAAGCGGATAGCCCGACCACTGGATCGGCATCGACTCGTTCATGAACGAGCAGTGCGTGCAGTAGAGGGGAAAGCCCTTGCGTCCGAAGGACCAGTCGTGGGCCTCGCGCGTTACCCCGCCGTCCGGGAGCCCCTCGTAGGCCCCGTTTCGCACCAGGCGCTGGCCCGAGCCGCACGGGTTCATCGCGAAGGTGACCTTCTCCTCGTCCTCGGTGATCGTGAAGCTGCCCGGGTTCGGCCCCACGCCCGAACAGCTGTGTGCCCTCCAGGTCGCCGCCAGCAGCTGCACGATCTGCCGGCGGTCGATCGAGACGATCGCGTCATGGTGGCGGCGCCAGCCGCGGCCCATGCTCTCGCTCCAGGCTTCGGCCACGCCGTCGTCTCCGAGCCGCTGCTGAATGAAGGAGACGAGGTCCAGCACACCGCCGGCCATCAGGTCGTGGAGCATCTGCCACTCGTGCTTCATCTCGCCGCACAGTCGTCTGGCCAGCTCGAGATCGCCGGCGTCGATCGCCTCGATCGCGCGGTCCATGGTCGGCCGCGAGAGCTCCGCGAGTTCCTCCTGCGAAAACCAGCGGTCTGTCATTGTTGCCTCCTCCGGATGACGATGGGGAGCCAATTGTGACCGAGGGGCGCACAGCGCTGGTGACAGGCGCCGGGAGCGGCATCGGAGCCGCGATCACGGCGCGGCTGCGCGAGGACGGGATGAGCGTCCTCACGCTCGACCGCGCCCCGGGCTGCGACATCAGCCTCGACGTGGCCGCGGACGAGTTCCCGGACCTCTCCGGCATCGACGTGTGCGTGGCGAACGCCGGCGTGACCACGACGATCGCCCCGGCGCACAGAATGAGCGCCGAGCAGTGGAACCTCGACCTCAACGTGAACCTTACAGGCGCGTTTCGCACCATCCAGGCGTGCCTTCCCGGAATGCGCGAGCGGCGCTGGGGCAGAATCGTGGTGATCTCATCCCTGGCGGCGGTGACAGGCCTGCCGGGGCAGGTCGCCTACTCGGCGTCGAAGGCCGGTCAGCTGGGGATGATCCGCACGCTGGCGAGCGAGAACGCCTCCCGCGGGATCACGGCCAACGCCGTGCTGCCGGGGCTGACCGCGACCGAGAAGGTGCTCGCGATGCCGCCGCAGGTGCTCGAGCGGGTGCTGGGCGCTCTGCCGACCGGGCGTCCCGTCGAGCCGGGAGAGATCGCCGCCGCCGTCGCGTTCCTGGCGGGCGAGCAGGCCGCCCAGATCAGCGGCCAGGCCATCGCCGTGGACGGCGCCGCCTCCCTCGCCCAGATGTCGCTGGGCAGTTCCTCCGAGCGCTAGGCGGGCCGCCGGCGGGCGCCTGGGAGCAATCGCCCGGATTTCTCGCCGCACCGCATCAAACGCCGGCGGAGTGGGTTACAGCCGGCGGGGGACCGAGCAACTGAAGCACCAGGTCGAACAAGCAGCGCCCACCAGAGCGAGTTCTTCAAAGGAGAAGGCACACATGCGGACGACGAAACTGATTTCGGCTGCCCTGGCTGCAGGCGCGCTTCTCGCGCCTGCCACCGCCTCGGCTGCCAGGCTGTTCCCGCCCCACAGGCACCTGAACTCGGGCGGGGGCGCCTGCACGGTCAGCGAGGCCGCCGAACCGCACATGATCACAAGCGGCGAATCGGCACAGATCTACGGCAGCCTGGTGTGCGGCGGAACCGGCGCCAGCGGCCAGAGCGTGACCGTCTACGAGCGCTCCGCAGGGGCGGGCGGCCTCACGGTCGCCGGAACCACGACCACCGGGACCGCGGGCTTCTACCAGGTGACCGCCTCCAACCTGACGACCGACAGCAGCTTCTACGCGGTCGCGGGCAACGTCCAGAGCCCCCGGCGGACTGTCAGGGTCGCCCCCGTCGTGACCGGTCCGGAAGCACCCGGGCACCCCGACGGCAGCGTCCTGTACACGGGCCGGAGCAACCTCGTCACGTTTGTCGGCAGCGTCTCGCCGGCCGACAAGGGGGCGGGCATCACGCTCCAGCGCGAGACCTCCAGCGGCTATGAAGAATGGCACGGGATCCAGAACGGCTTCGTCGGCCCCGGCGGCGTCTACGTGATCCGCCACCGCTTCGTGGTGCCCGGCGACGCGAACATCCGCGTGATCGTCCACAGGCACGGCATCTTCAGTGTCCGCGGCGTCTCCAACGCGGTCTCATACGAGATCACGCAGGCCGAGAACCCGCGCCTGACCCTGAGCGTGTCGCCCTCCACGGCCGATCCGATCAAAGAGGGTGCCTCCGTCACCCTCTCCGGCAAGGTCCTGGGAGCGTCGAACGCGGCCGTGACGCTCCTCTCCCGCACCGCGCACAGGCGCCTGGACAGCCACCGCGACCGGTAAAACGGACGAAAGCGGCGACTACGCGTTTCCTGCCGACGCCAACCGTCAACACCTACTACAGGGTTCAGTCTGGAGCGGTCAAGTCTGCGGTCCTGTTCGAGGGCGTCAAATACGACCTGACCGCGGCAGCCTCAGCCACCACCGTCGCGGCCGGCCAGCCCCTGACGTTCTCCGGCACCGTGACGCCGGCCAACGTCGGCAAGGCGGTCTACCTCGAGCGCCAGAACCAGGTCGGAACAGGGTTCCACGTGATCGACGTGGGCACCGTCGCCCCCGGCGGCGGCTACTCGATCACCGATGAGGTGTTCGGGGACCGGCACCGACGTGTTCCGGATCAAGGTGCCAGGCGACTCGTCCAACCAGTCGGCGGCGAGCCAGCTGTTCACGACCACCGTCACACCTGCCCCCCCGGGGCCTCCGGTGACCATCACACCGGTCCTGCCCCGAGAAGGCCAGCTCTGACCTCCAGCGGGCCTTCGCAGCGCACTGTGGCCGTCCCTCAGGGGGCGGCCACAGTCGTTTAAGGCGTGTCTTGGCGCTCAGGCGGCGACGGCGCGCGACTGCAGGTGCGCTCCGACCTTGCGCTTGACGCGCTGAAGGGCGTTGTCGACCGTCTTCGTGTCACATGAGAGCCGCTCGCCGATCTGCTCGTAGGAGTAGCCGTCCAGATACAGCGTCAGGACGCGGCTCTCGAGCTCCGACAGCGCGGTCGACAGGCATCCCACCAGCGAGCGCAGCTCCTCGGAGGAGATGACCTGGTTTACCGGGTCGTGCACCGAGGGCCCGGGAAGCATCTGGTCCAGTGTCGGCACGTCGTCGCCGCTGCCTGCCGGCGTCGATGAGAAGGACACATACTGGTTCAGCGGCGTGTGCTTGTTGCGCGTCGCGGTCTTCACCGCGGTGATGATCTGGCGGGTTATGCAGAGCTCGGCAAAGTTGCGAAAGCTCGACTCGCGGTCGGTGCGGAAGTCGCGGATCGCCTTGTAGAGGCCCACCAGGCCCTCCTGGATCAGATCTTCGGAATCCCCGCCTGCGAGGAAGTACGACGATGCCTTCAGGCGTACGAAACCGTGGTAGCGCCGGACCAGACGGTCGTAGGCGTTGCGGTCACCTTGCTTGGCCAGGGCGATGAGGAATACGTCCTCAACCTTGGGTTCAGAGTTAGGGTTATGGGAGATTCGTGCCACGAGCAGGTCCTTTCTCACGGCCAGCCGCGTCGCGGCAGGCCAAAGTTGCTCCGTGGCGCACTCCTCCCCTGGCGCCAAAGCTATTCATTTATTAAGGTTTCTCAACCTTAGGTTAAGCGTTATGCAGCGCCAGCCTTACACAGTTATGAAGCGTTGTCAAGACTTTTGGCCACGTATCTGCAAGATCTCGTACAGCAGCACCGCGGCCGCCGCGCTGACCCCCAGCGACTCGATCCGCCCGTGCAGCGGAAGCGCGATCAGCTCGTCGCAGGCGCCCGCCACGCGGGGCCGCAGGCCCGTGCCCTCGCTGCCGAGCACCAGGACGACGCCGGTGCCGGAGTAGTCGGGCACGTCGTAGGGCACCGGCGGGCGCCCGGCGGGGCCGGCCTCGGCGCTCGCGCCGTAGCACCAGCAGCCCGCGCGGGATGCTTCGGCGAGAAAGTCGGCCATGTTGCGCACCCGGGCGACGGCGAGGTGCTCGACCGCGCCGGCGGAGGCCTTGCAGACCGCGGGCGTCACCTCGGCGGCGCGGCGCTCGGGAATCACGACGCCGGCGGCGCCGGCGCACTCGGCGGTGCGGCAGATGGAGCCCAGGTTCTGGGGGTCCTGCACCTGGTCCAGGGCCAGCAGGAGCGGATTCTCGCGGGCCAGCAGCTCGCGGGCCCCGACATACGGGTAGCCGCCCGCGTCCGCACATATGCCCTGGTGGGCGCTCGAGCCACAGCGGCGCTCGATCTCCTCCGCCGCGGCCGTTCTCACGTTCACGCCGGCGAGCCACGGCTCGTGTGCGAGCCCCGCTATCGCCCAGACATCCTTCAGGGAGCGGGATCTGCGGCCCCGCAGCGCCTCCCTGACCGGGTTGCGCCCGTAGATGATCACAGCGGGAGCAGCTCGAACCCGCCCGCGCCGTCGCGAACCTCCCACCCCTGCCTTGCGATCTCATCGCGCAGGCGGTCGGCCTCCTGGAAGTCGCGTGCGCTCCTTGCGGCCTCCCGCTGCTGTGCGAGGGCGCGAACGGCCTCCGGCGCCGGTTCGTCGGCGTCCAGCAGCGAGTCAAGGCCCAGCACCCACAGCATCTCGCGCAGATGCGAGTCCCCGGGCTGCTCGAAGCGGCCCGTCGCCTCGCGCAGCCACTCGTTCAGGACCGCGAGGGCCTCGGCGGTGTTGAAGTCGCGGGCGAGGGCATCGAAGAAGCGCTCCTTCAGCGCGTTGAGCCCCTCGGGCGAGGGCCCAGGGGTGAGCCTGCGGCCGGCCTCGCGAATCCTGGCCACGTTCGCCTGCGCCTGCTCGAGAATCGCGTCCGAGAAGGCCAGGGGCTGGCGATAGTGCCCTGAGATCAGATACATGACGGCCGCCTGCGGCCCGGCGGCGGCGATCACCTCGTGCAGGGCCGCGATGTTGCCGACCGACTTGGACATCTTCTCGCCGGTGAACTGGATCATGCCGTTGTGCATCCAGATCTCGGCCAGCTCGTGCCCGCGCGCGGCGCGGGTCTGGGCGGCCTCGTTCTCGTGGTGGGGGAAGACGAGGTCCGAGCCGCCGCCGTGCACGTCAAAGCCGACTCCGAGGATCTCCTCCGCCATCGCCGAGCACTCGATGTGCCAGCCCGGGCGCCCCTCGCCCCAGGGCGCGGGCCAGGACGTGTCCTCGCCCTCCTTGCGCGCCTTCCACAACGCGAAGTCGAGCGGGTCCTCCTTGCGGTCGGATCCCTCGAGTCCCTCCCCCTGGTCCATGCTCTCCACGCTCCGGTGGGAGAGGCTGCCGTAGCCGGGGTCCGAGCGCACGCGGAAGTAGACGTCTCCCTGCGCCTCATATGCGTGCCCGCGGTCGATCAGGGTCTGGATGTAGTCGACGATCGGGCCCATCGTCTCCGACGCGAGCGGCTCGTGGTCCGGGCGCCCGAGCCCGAGCGCGTCCGTGTCGGCGATGTAGAGCGCGGACATTTGGTCGGCGAGCTCCTGCGAGGGCAGATCACGGGCCCTGGCGGCGTCGTAGATCTTGTCGTTGACGTCCGTGAGGTTGATGACGAGGCTGACGTCCAGGCCCTCGCTGCGCAGGAACCTCGCGAACAGCATGAAGATCACGTAGGGGCGCGCGTTGCCTATGTGGATGCGGCTGTAGACGGTGGGACCGCAGGCGTAGATGCCGACGCGGCCCGCGTCCCGCGGCGCCAGCGTGCGCAGCTCGCCGCTGCGCGTGTCGTGAAGGACGATCTCCCGCATCGAGGCGGAACCCTAGCGAGTAGCGGCCTGCGTGGCCGCATGCGGCAGGCGAGCGAGGGCGCTCAGACGCTCTCGCGGACGAGCGCGACCGCCATAGCGGCCACGCCCTCGCCGCGTCCCACGAACCCGATCCCCTCGCCCGTCGTCGCCTTGACGTTCACGTCCTCGCCGGGGACACCCATCGCGCTCGCCAGACGCTCGCGGATCTCCTGCTTGTGCGGGGCCAGCTTGGGCGCCTGCATCACGAGCGTGCAGTCGACGTTCACGACCGCGAGGCCACGGGCATTCAGGGTCTCGATCACCGAGCGCAGCAGCGCGATCGAGTCCGCGTCGCGCCAGCGCTCGTCGGTATCAGGGAAGTGCTCGCCGATGTCGCCGAGCCCGGCCGCGCCGAGCAGCGCGTCGATCACCGCGTGGGTGAGAACGTCCGCGTCGGAGTGCCCGTCGAGCCCGAGCTCGCCGGGGATCTCAACTCCCCCGATGACCAGTCGGCGCCCGGGGGCGAGCCGGTGCGAGTCATAGCCGATCCCGCTGCGGGTCACTGCCCGGCTCCGCCGGCCCCGTCCTCGATCGGCTCAAGGCGCCTGGTGCGGTGGTCGAAGACGCTCAGCTCGCTGACCCCGAGCTTTGCGAGCAGCTCGAGCGCGCGGTCGTAGTCCGCGCCGATGTCCTGCGGGCGGTGGGCATCGCTGGAGAGAGCGATCGGGGCTCCAGCTTCGATCGCCATCTCCAGGAACGCCGGCGCGGGATACATCTCTCCGACCTTCTTGCGCAGGCCCGCGGTGGAGAGCTCCACCGCGATCCCGGACTCCGCGATGCCTTCGATCGCAGGCTCATAGAAGCGCCGCAGGTCGCCCTCGGGCCTGCGCTGGGCATCGCCCCAGTACTTGACGAGGTCAGGGTGGGCAAGGATGTCGAAGAGGCCGCTGCGCGCCGTCTCGCCGATGGTCTGGAAGTAGCGCATCCAGACCTCCTCAGGGCTGCGGCCGGCATTCCAGACGCTGTAGTCGTCCATGTCCACCGCGCCGTCGCGCAGGAAGTGCACCGAGCCCACCACGTAGTCGAAGTCGCGCGCCTGCAGCACGTTCGCGATGCGGTCCTCGGCGCCGGGGACGAAGTCCGCCTCCAGGCCGAGCCGCAGATCCGTCTGCTCGCGCACGAACGCGCAGTACTCGTCGAGATCGTCGGTCGCGTTCTGCTGCCAGTAGGGGTGCTGCCAGATCTCTAGCGTCTGACGGAAGCGGTAGATGTGTTCGGAGACCCCGAGCTCTGCGATCCCGCGCTCGTCCGCGGCGGCGCGGTAGCGCTCGGCGTTCGCGGTGGTGTGAGCATCCGATGCGAGCGTCTCGGGGCCGTCGAGGCGCAGGTGGAGGTGATAGTCGGTCAGCACGAGGATGCGATTCAAGCAGGATTCGCCGGGCCGGCGCTGCCGGCGATCAGCGTCTCGGCGATCATCAGGTCCGCGGGCGTCGTCACCTTCAGGTTCTCCTGCCTCGCCTCCACCACGATCACCCTGCCGCCGGAACGCTCGATCAGCCAGGCGTCGTCGGTCGCCTCCGCGAGCTCCTGCGGCGAGACGTCCAGCGCCCGCGCCAGCGCGGAGCGCCTGAACACCTGCGGCGTCTGCACCGCCCACAGCGCACCTCGGTCCAGGGTCTCGATGACGGCGCCGGAGGCGTCGACGCGCTTGATCGTGTCGGTGACCGGGGCGGCGGCGATGGCCGCGTCGGCGCCGGCATCGGAATGGAGCGCGGCGACGGTTCGCTCGAGCAGGTCCAGACTGACGAGCGGGCGGGCGGCGTCGTGAACGAGCACCGTCTCTCCCTCGCCGGCGGCCGCGAGCGCGAGCGCGACCGACTCCGAGCGGCATGAGCCTCCCGTCACCGCCGTGACCCCCTCGGGCGCCTGTGCGCCCGCCGGCATCGCGACGACGATCTGATCAAGGTTCGGGAGCCTTGAGATCGCCTCGATGCTCCATGCGAGCAGGGGGCGCCCGGCCAGCTCGACGAGCGCCTTGGGCCTGCCCGCCCCCAGGCGCTCACCGCTGCCGGCGGCGACGATTAGTGCTACGACCATGGCATGAGGGGCTTCCGCGCACGCGGCGGACGAGCATCGCTCGCTGCCGCGTGCGCGAGAGCCTTCGCTACTTGGCTCCAGCCACCGCTAGCTGCTGGGTGGCCGAGTCGGCGAGCAACTCGTCGAGGTAGCTCTCGGCCTCTTCCTCGTCCTTGTCGAGCGCGTACATCAGCTCGGAGGCAAGGATCTTCTTCGTGCGGGTGAACATCTGCTTCTCGCCCGTCGACAGGCCCTTCTCGCTCTCGCGGAGAGAGAGGTTGCGCACGACCTCGGCCAGCTCGTAGATGTCGCCGGTCTTGATCTTGTCGCGGTTGTGCTTGAAGCGGCGGTTCCAGTTCTTGGGCATCTCGGACACTTCGTCGCGCAGGACGTCCAGAACCTTCTTCACGGTTTCCTCATCGATGACCCTGCGCAGACCCGCGAGGGCCGCATTCTCGGTGGGGACCCGAACCGTCATGTCGTTGTGGAGGATCTTGATCGTGAGGTACTCGCGGCGTTCGCCGAGTATCTCCATCTCCTCCTTCTTGAGGACCTTGCCCGCCCCGTGATGGGGATATACGACGTGGTCTCCGAGCTCGAACTCGATGTATTCGACCTCGCGCGTTACCTCAAGGTCATCCGACAGCGCTGCGTCTTCGGTTACTTGTGCGGGAATGGGTGTCCTCCTTTGCTCTGACCGACCATTAGCGGCGGCCCTTGATTCAAGTCTGCAAGTAGCGATCCACGAGGTTCAACTCCTGCAGCCTGCGCAGGCCCTCGCGAATGTCCTTGGCGCGGATCTCGCCCACGCCCTCCACCGCCTCGAGCTCTGAGTCGCTCGCGGCCAGCAGCTCGTCCAGACCACCGAACTCGGTGACGATCTGTGAAACGACGAGCTTGGGCAGTCTTGGGATGCGCCCGAGCACGCGATACCCGCGGGGTGAGACCGGGTAGTCGAGCGTGTTGAGCTTGCGGTCGTACCCGAGCAGCTCGGCGAGGCGGCCGAAGTCGAGCAGATCCTGGTGTGCGAGGCGGCCGATCTCTTCCAGCGCGCTGGCGAAGACATCGTCGGAGTTGCTGGAGAGGTAGTCGCGCACGAGCGCCGACTTCTCTGCGGAGGCGCCGACCATCGTCTCCTCGAGCTGCATCTCGATCAGGCGGCCCTCGCTGCCCAGCTCGACGATGTAGCGCTCGATCTCGACGGCCATGCGGGTCACGAGCTCCGAGCGCTGCAGCACCGTCAGCACGTCGTGCAGGGTGGTGCCGCCCTCGAACTCCAGGGCCGTGAGGCGCGTGGAGACCTGGTCGAGCCGCGTCCTGAACTTGTCGAGGGTCGCCAGCGCCTGGTTGGCCTTGGCGAGCACCACCGGGATGTCCTCGAGGATGTACTTGACGCCGTCCACATAGACCGACACGACCTCGCGGCGCTGGGAGATTGCGAGCACCAGGGCGTCCGTCTGCTTGGAGACGCGCTCGGCGGTGCGGTGCCGCGTGCCGGTCTCGTGGGAGAGGATCGTCGGGTCCGGCATCAGCTGGACGTTCGCCATCGTGATCTTCGTGGCGTTCGCGTTCAGGATGATCGCGCCGTCCATCTTTGCGAGCTGGTAGAGGAACGCCGGCGTGTAGTCGAGCTCGAGCTTGATGCCGCCGGAGTTCAGGAAACTCAGGTCTTCAGGCTCCCCGATCACGATCAGACCGCCGGTGCGCGCGTGGAGGATGCTCTCGATTCCCTCCCGCAGAACCGTCCCGGGCGCGATCATCTCCAGGGCACGCATCAACCCCGGATCAGGTCTGACTTCGTTGTCGAGATCTTCTCCGGATCGTGGTGCCACAACCCCAATTCTAGGGCATCGAGCCTTCCTTTAGCGTCACCGACACGGGTGTCGGCGCATGTGTGGCGCTAGGCCTCGGCCGGATGCTCGCGAACGAGCGCCACGGGCGAGGATGAGAGGTCCGGAAGCCTGCGTGCCCGCACGTCGTCCGGACCGGTGGGCAGCGCCAGCGCGAGCGCCTCGCGAAGCGTCCCGGCCTCACAGGCGCTTCCGCCGCTGTCGGTGGGCGCGATCACGCCCGCGAGCCCGTGCTTGGCGGCCTCTTCAAGGCGCCTCTCCGGGTGCCCGACCCAGCGCAGCTCCCCGGTCAGGCCGAGCTCGCCGAAGCAGCCCCGCGGCGTTCCCCGCAGCGGCACGCCGCGGCTGGCGCTCGCGACCGCCAGGGCCACCGCGAGGTCGCAGCCCGGCTCATCGACGCGCACACCACCGACCACGTTCACGAACACATCCGCGTTGCCGGTGCGCACGCGCCCGTGGCGGGAGAGGATCGCGAGCACCAGCGCAAGCCTGTTGCGGTCCAGCCCCGAGACCACCCGGCGCGGGTGCTCGAGCTCGGACGGCGCGACGAGGGCCTGGACCTCCACGAGCAGCGGCCGCGAGCCCTCCATGGCGGCGAGCACGACGCTGCCAGGGGCGCGCGTGGCCTCGGCGACGAATCTCGCGGAGGCGTCCAGCACCTCCACCAGGCCGCCCTGGCGCATCTCGAAAAGGCCCGCCTCGTTGGTCGAGCCGAAGCGGTTCTTCAGCGCCCGCAGCTCCCGGTAGGGGCGCTCGCGCTCGCCCTCGAACTGCAGCACGCAGTCGACGAGGTGCTCGAGCACGCGCGGTCCGGCCAGCGCGCCGTCCTTGGTCACGTGCCCGACCAGGATCACCGCTATGCCGCGTTCCTTGGCGAGCTCCATGATCCTCGCGGCCACCTCCCGCACCTGCCCGACGGACCCCGGCGCTCCGGATAGGTCCGCTGCGCCCAGGGTCTGGACCGAGTCGATCACGCACGCCTGGGGCTGCTCCGCGGCGAGCGTCGCCAGGACGTCGTCCAGGTCCGTCTCGGCGAGAACCGGCACGTGCATGGCTCCGGGGGCGAGTCTCTCGGCGCGCAGGCGCACCTGCTCGGGTGACTCCTCGCCGCTGACGTAGAGCGTGCGATGGCCGGACTGCTGCAGGTGGCCGAGCACCATGTTGGTGAGCGTCGACTTGCCGATACCGGGCGATCCACCCAGCAGCACCAGCGAGCCTGGGACGAGCCCGCCTCCGAGCACCCGGTCGAGCTCGCCGATCCCGGTCGACATCCGCGCGATCGCGGTGCCGCCAACCTCCCTCAGAGGGCGCGGGGCCTGGCGCTCGCCGCGAGCCGGGTCCTGGCCCGAGCGGGCCGCCCTCGCGCCGGCGCGCGTGCCGGCGCGAGCCTCGGGGACGGCCTCCTCCACGAGGGTGTTCCACGCCTCACAGCCCGGGCACTGCCCATGCCACTTGGCCGACTGCAGGCCGCACTCTGAGCAGACGTGGACGGTCTTTCGGGCCATGGAGCGGAGCCTACGCACCGGTGGGGACGGCAGCGGGCGTGCCCTGCGTGCGCTAGTCGCAGCCGACGAGCTCGCTGCGGCGCTCGAGCAGCAGCACGTCGCGCCAGCGCCCGTCGGGCATCTGCCCGACACGCTCGCGCACGCCGACGGGGCGAAAGCCGCAGGCGTGGTGCAGGGCGATGCTCGCCCGGTTCTCGGGAAATATGCCCGCCTCGATCGTCCAGAACCCAGCCTGCTCGGAGGCGTCGATGAGGCCTCTTAGAAGCGCCGTGCCGACGCCACGGCGGGCGTGTGCGCCGTCGACGTATATGGAGAGCGCTCCAACGCCGCGATAGACCGCACGGCGCGAGACGGGGCTCAGGGCGGCCCATCCGATCAGATCCGCCCCCGAGCGCGCGCACAGCGCCGGGAAGCCCTCCCTCGCGGCCGTCCAGTCATCCCAGGCGGGCGCGCTCGCCTCGAAGGTCGCCTCTCCCCCGTCGATACCCGCCTGGTAGATCCTGCGGCCCGCAGACGACCACTCCTCGGCCGTCAGCGGCGCGAGGAGCACCCGATCGGGGATGGTGCCCAGTTCGCCGGCCTACTGCTCGGCGGGCGGCTCGCCCTCGGGGCCGGTGGAGGCCTCCTCTGTGACCTCCGCCGCACCGGAGCCTTCGGCGCCGACGCCGACCGGGGTCTTCTGCTTCTTGGGCTCCACGATCGAGAGGCGCACCTCGCCCTCCTGGTCCCCCTCGGCCGGGTCGACCACGACCGTCGCGCCGGGGGTGAGCTGCTCGCGCAGCACGAAGTCGGCGAGCGGGTCCTCGATGTAGCGCTGGATCGCGCGCCTGAGCGGACGGGCTCCCATGGAGGGATCCCAGCCCTTCTCGACGAGCAGGTCCTTCGCGGACTCGGTCAGCTCGAGCTGGAGCTCGCGCTCGGCCATCGACTCGCGGATACGGAGCAGGAGGAGCTCGACGATCTGCTTGATCTCCTCCTTCTGGAGCTTGTGGAACACGATGACGTCATCGATCCGGTTCAGGAACTCGGGGCGGAAGACTTTCTTCAGCTCGCCCATGATCCGGTTCTTCATGTCGTCGTACGTGATGCCCGTCTCATCGTCGGAGACCGCGAAGCCGAGCGGCGTGTTGCGCGCGATCTCGGCCGCCCCGATGTTCGAGGTCATGATCACGATCGCGTGCCTGAAGTCGACCGTGCGGCCCTGTGCGTCTGTGAGCCGGCCGTCCTCGAGGATCTGCAGCAGGATGTTGAAGACGTCCGGGTGCGCCTTCTCGATCTCGTCGAGAAGCAGCACGCTGTAGGGCTTGCGCCGTATCGCCTCGGTCAGCTGGCCGCCCTCGTCGTAGCCGATGTAGCCGGGAGGCGAGCCCACGAGCCGTGAGACCGCGTGCTTCTCCATGTACTCGGACATGTCGATCCGGATCAGCGCGTCGTCGTCCCCGAACAGGAACTCCGCGAGCGTCCGGGCGAGCTCGGTCTTGCCGACCCCTGAGGGGCCGAGGAAGATGAACGAGCCGGTCGGGCGCTTGGGGTCCTTCAGGCCCGCGCGGGAGCGCCTGATGGCCTTGGAGATGACTTCGACCGCGGGGTGCTGGCCGATCACGCGCTTGTGGAGTTCGTCCTCCATCCGCATCAGCTTCTGGGTCTCGGCCTCGGTGAGCTTGAACACGGGGATGCCGGTCCACATCGAGACGATGTCCGCGATCTCCTCTTCGCCGATCGAGGGCCGTTCGCCGGTCTCGCCCGATTCCCACGCCTGCTCGAGCTCGCGTTTCTTGTTGGTGAGCTTGCGCTCCTTGTCGCGCAGGGCGGCGGCCTTCTCGAACTCCTGGGCCTCGATCGCCGCCTCCTTCTCGCGGCGCGTGCTCTCAACTTCGCCCTCGAGCTCGCGGTTGGCGGGCGGTGAGGTCATGGACTTGATGCGCATCCGCGAGGCGGCCTCGTCGATGAGGTCGATCGCCTTGTCCGGCAGGAAGCGGTCGGAGATGTAGCGGCTCGCCAGTTCGCCGGCGGCGCGAAGCGCCTCGTCGGTGATCTGGACCTTGTGGTGCTGCTCGTAACGGTCCCTGAGCCCCTGGAGGATTTCGACGGTCTGGTCGAT
The DNA here is from genome assembly GCA_963787115.1 of uncultured Solirubrobacteraceae bacterium. Taxonomy (GTDB): domain Bacteria; phylum Actinomycetota; class Thermoleophilia; order Solirubrobacterales; family Solirubrobacteraceae; genus Palsa-744. Next base: position 200,613 of record CAWBBS010000014.1, on the reverse strand, counting down.
CGTCGGCTCCTCGACGCGGATCTGCTGAAAGCGCCGCTCGAGCGCCGAGTCGCGCTCAAGGTACTTGCGGTACTCGTCAAGGGTGGTGGCGCCGATGGTCTGCAGCTCGCCGCGTGCCAGGGCCGGCTTCAGGATCGAGGCCGCGTCGATGGCGCCCTCGGCCGCACCGGCACCGACGAGGTTGTGGAGCTCGTCGATGAACAGGATGATGTCGCCGCGCTGGGTGATCTCCTTCATGACCTTCTTCAGGCGCTCCTCGAACTCGCCGCGGTACTTGGATCCAGCCACGAGGGCTGCCAGGTCGAGGGTGTAGATCTGCTTGTTCTTCAGCAGCTCGGGCACCTCGGAGCTCGTGATCCGCTGGGCGAGGCCCTCGACCACGGCGGTCTTGCCCACGCCGGGCTCGCCGACCAGGACGGGGTTGTTCTTCGTGCGACGGGAGAGGATCTGCATGATCCGCTCGATCTCGGTCTCGCGGCCAACGCAGGGGTCGAGCTTGCCCTCGGAGGCCAGCTTCGTGAGGTTGCGCCCGAACTGGTCGAGCAGCTTGGAGGACTTCTTGCCCTCCCCGGGCGAGGCGCCCGAGCCCGCGCCGGCGCCGCCCGCCTGCCCCTGACGGCGTCCGCCGGGACCGGAGAGCATGCGGATGACCTCGTTGCGGATCTTCTCGGAGTCGGCGTCGAAGTCGAGCAGGATGCGCGCGGCGACGCCCTCGTTCTCGCGGACGAGGCCGAGCAGGATGTGCTCGGTGCCGATGTAGTTGTGGCCGAGGCTCAGAGCCTCGCGCAGGGCGAGCTCCAGGACCTTCTTGGCACGGGGCGTGAAGGGGATCTGGCCTGAGGTGACCTCCTCACCGGAGCCCACGATGCGCACGACCTGTGCGCGCACGCGCTCGACGGTGATGTCCAGGCTCTCGAGCACCCGGGCGGCCAGGCCCTCCTCCTCGCGGAGCAGCCCCAGCAGGATGTGCTCGGTCCCGATGTAGTTGTGCTTGAGGGTGCGCGCCTCCTCTTGGGCGAGGACGACCACCTGGCGGGCACGTTCTGTGAATCGCTCGAACATTGTGAGATCCCTTTCCTGCTAGGACGCGGTGCCTTTAAGGAGTACGGGTGGTCCAGATTTCCCCTCGCCGAGCAGTCTACCAATCGCCCACCCTGCCCTCGCGGCGTCATCGGCCGGCCGTAACAAGGCCTTGACAGGCGGTTGCGATCGACCAGAAACGCGTCCGGCGCGCCTGGGCCGCAGAGTCCGGCGATCAGTCCCGCATGGCGGGAAACAGCACGACCTCGCGGATCGACTCGCGGCCGGTGAGCAGCATCACGAGGCGGTCGATTCCCAGCCCGACGCCGCCCGCGGGCGGCATTCCCTGCTCCAGTGCCTGGACGAAGACCTCGTCATAGGGCTGAACCTCGTCCTCGCCCTGCCCGGCGAGGCGCTGCTGGGCCTCGAAGCGCTCGCGCTGCACATCCGGGTCTGTGAGCTCGCTGAACGCATTGGCGATCTCCATACCGCCGACGAACGCCTCCCAGCGCTCCACAAGACCCGGGCGCGAGCGGTGCTCGCGTGCCAGCGGCGATATCTCGACCGGATAGTCGAGAACGAAGGTCGGCTGCACCAGCTTGGGCTCGACGTACTTCGAGAGCAGGTCATCCGCGAGCGCCGGCCAGCTGAGCCCTTCGGTGGGCATTCCCAGCCCGGCAGCTTCGATCGCGGCCGCGAGCTCCGGCGCGCTGCGGTGGGCGGTGATGTCGATCCCCGTCTGCTCCTGGATCGCCTCGACGAATCCGACGCGGCGCCAGGGCGAGGAGAAGTCGAGCTCCCCGGAATAGCCGGCGGCGGCCGCTGCGGCCGCCACGACCTGCTCCAGGCGCGAGGCCTCTTCCTCATAGTCGGCGTAGGCCTCATACCACTCGACCATCGTGAACTCGGGGTTGTGCTTGTGGGAGAGTCCCTCGTTGCGGAAGTCCTTGCCGAGCTCGTATACGCGCTCCAGGCCTCCGACGATGCAGCGCTTGAGATAGAGCTCGGTCGCGATGCGCAGGTACAGGTCGCGGTCGAGGGCGTTGTGGTGGGTCGTGAACGGGCGCGCGAGCGCGCCGCCGTACAGCGGCTGCAGCACGGGCGTCTCAACCTCGACGAAGCCCTCGCCGTCGAGGTAGGAGCGCACGGCCGAGATGATGCGTGCGCGGTCCACGAACACCCGCCTTGAGTCCTCGTTCGCGATCAGATCGAGCTCGCGCCGGCGGTAGCGGGTCTCGACGTCACTGAGCCCGTGGTGCTTGTCGGGCGGCGGGCGCAGCGCCTTGGCGAGGATCTGGAAGCTCTCCACGCGCAGAGAGATCTCCCCGTGCCGGCTGCGGATGGCCGAGCCGTCCACGCCGATCATGTCGCCGAGATCCAGGGACAGCAGCAGGTCAAAGCGCTCGCGGCCGAGCACATCTACCCGCGCGTGCAGCTGGATCTTGCCGGAGCGATCGACGAGGTCCAGGAAGGCGGCCTTTCCGGCGCCCCTGCGGGCTGCGATTCGGCCGGCGACGCGATGTCGCTCGTCCGTTTCCTCACCCGGCTGCAGCTGTTCGTAGGCGGGCAGGATGGAGTCGATCGGCTCGGCACCCGGGAAGGAGTACGGGAACGCGCTCTCGTCGGACTCCCTCAGGCGGTCCGCCTTTGCCCTGCGCTCGGCGATCAGCTCGGGCAGGCCGTGGCCTGCCGGCTCGCCCGGCTCTGCTGCGCTCATCGCAGCGAGCCTACTCGAGGCCGACGTCGATCTTGGTGATCTTGAGCTTGCGGGCCGGGCCGCGCGGCACCTTCACCGCGACAGTCTCGTTGCGTTTGTGCCCGATCAGGGCACGACCCACCGGCGACTCGTTGGAGAGCTTCTGCTGGTCGGGCTTGGCCTCGGCCGAGCCGACGATCGTGTACTTGGAGGACTTGCCCGTCTTTTCGTCCTTGACGTGGACGACCGAGCCGACCTGCACCACGTCGGTGGAGAGGTCCTTGGCCTGGATGACGGTCGCCATGCGCAGCTTCTCCTGCAGCTGGGCGATCCGGCTCTCGAGCATCGCCTGCTCATTCTTGGCGTCGTCGTACTCGGAGTTCTCGGCGATGTCCCCGAACTCCCTTGCCTCCTTGATGCGCTGCGCGACCTCTTTGCGCTTCTCGGTCGAGAGCAGGTCGAGTTCGTCCTTGAGCTTCTGCAGTCCTTCAGGTGTGAGGATGACGTCCTTCGGCATGTGACCCTTGCTTGCGGGTTGGGGACATCCGGCCTTGCGATATGCAAAACCCCGCTGCTAGCGGGGGTGTCGCCGACCGGAGAGCTTCAGCGAGCGCAGCAGTATAGCGCGGCCTCGTCAACCCCCGCAATGGGCTCAGGCGGGGAGCGCGAGAGGGCGCCAGGCGCCGTCCAGAAGCCCGCGGGCGCTCTGCAGATCGGGCGCGCTCTGAAGCTCCTGCTGCAGCTGCTTCGCCTGCGCGGCGGGCAGTGCGAGGCGTGCGACATACCAGGGGTAGAACTTGCGCAGGTAGCGCCCGGCGCGCTCCTCGCCGAGGTGCTCGACCGCCCGGTCCATCGTCCAGTTGAGCTCGCCGAGGATCTCATCGACGCCCGGGTCCTCCTCCCTGCCGGCGAGCAGCTCCTGAAAGAGCCAGGGGTTGCCGAGGGAGCCGCGGGCGAGCATCACGGCAGCTGCGCCGGTGAGCCTGAAGGCGTCCCGCACGTGGGCCGCGTCGCTGAGGCCGCCGGTGATGATCACGGGCGCCGGCAGTGAGGACACCAGGCGCGCGGCGAGCTCGTAGTCGGGGGTGCCCTTGTGGTGGACGGCCGCCGAGCGGGGGTGGAAGGCGATGGCCGCTACGCCGGCCTCCTGCACCAGGCGGTGGGCCACCGCGACCCCGCTCTCGTCGCCGGTACGCAGGCCCGAGCGCAGCTTCACGGTCACGGGAACCTGCGGCCCCGCGCCCTCGACCGCAGCCCGCGCGATCGCGACGGCGAGGTCTGGTTCGGCGAGCAGCGCGGCGCCGGCGCCGGTACGCCTGACCTTCGGCACCGGGCAGCCCATGTTGATGTCGATCGCGTCCGCGCCGATCGACGCGACATGCGCGGCGGCGCCGCGCATGATCGCGGGGTCCTCGCCGAACAGCTGAATCGAGACCGGCCCGCCGGCGTGCTCGCGGGGGTCGATTCGCAGCAGCTCACGCAGCGTGCGCGCGTTGCCGTGGTGGATCGCGTGCGAGGACACCATCTCCGAGACGGCCATGCCCGCGCCGTAGCGCTTTGCCTGAAGGCGCACGAACCAGTTGCCGATACCGGCGAGCGGCGCGAGCAGCACCCGGTTGGGCACCGGCAGCGGGCCCAGCATCCACGGGTCGGTGAGCGAGCGTTCGGGGTTCATCGCCCCATTGTTGCGATCTTCAGCTGTTTCGCTCGTAGAGCAGACGCAGGCCGGTGAGCGTCAGGAGGTCGTCGACCTCCTCGATCTCCTCCGAATAGGGCACGACCAGGCCGGCGAGACCGCCCGTGGCGATCACGTCCGTGCGCTCGCCGAGCTCGTCATAGAGGCGCCTCAGGATCGCGTCGATGGCGCCTGCGTATCCGAACACAACGCCGGAGCGGATCGCGTCGATCGTGTTCTTGCCGATCACGCTGCGCGGCGGAGCGAGGTCGACCTTGGGCAGGCGCGCACCCCGCTCGGACAGGGCGTCGAGTGAGATCTCGATGCCGGTCATGAGCGCGCCGCCGACATAGTCGCCCTCGCGGGAGACGACGTCGAAGGTGGTGGCGGTGCCGAAGTCCACGCACACGGCGAGGCTGCCGAAGCGCTCCTTGATCGCGACCGCGTTCACGAGCCGGTCCGCCCCGATCTCGCGAGGGTTGTCGTACCTGATCGCCATCCCCGTCTTGGTTCCCGGCCCGACCGCGATCATCTCGTGGCCGAGATAGCGGCCCGCCATCTCGGTCCACTCGGGCTCCAGCTGCGGGACGGTCGAGGAGACGATGGAGGCCGCGACGTCGTCGAAGCCGTAGCCGCGGAGCTCGAGCAGGTTGCGAAGCGCGGCACCCAGCTCGTCGGCCGTCGACTGGCGAACCGTCGCAAAGCGCCAGTGCTCGAGCAGCTCCCCGCCCCGGAACGCTCCGAAGTGGGTCTGCGTGTTTCCGACGTCTACAGCCAGCAGCATCGCGGACCATTATGCTCGGCGGCGACGTGAGCGCGCCCACTCCCACGCTGTATGTGCTTCCCGGCTCACATCCGTGTGCCGCCGTCCAGGAGGCGATGCGGCTCAAGGGGATCCCCTACAGGCGGGTGGACCTGCTTCCGCTCGTGCCCCACCTGATCGGCCCTCTGCGCTACGGAGGCTCGACCGTCCCGGGAATGCGGATCGGCGGCGAGCGCATCCTGGGCTCGCGGCCGATCATGCGCAGGCTCGACGAGCTGGCGCCCGAGCCCCCGCTGCTGCCGCCGGTCGGCGACCCCGACCGCGCCCTCGTCCTCGAGGCTGAGCGCTGGGGGGATGAGGAGCTGCAGAGCGTGCCCCGCAGGCTGCTCGACGTCGCGCTCGTCCGCGTGCCCGCCGCCATGGAGAGCTACGCCGGCGATGCCAAGCTCCCCCTTCCCCCCGCCCTGCTGCGCCCCGGGCTGCCGCTCACCGCGCGCCTGATGGCGATGAAAAACAAGGCGACGGACAGCAGCGCGATGAGCGACCTCGCGGCTCTTCCGGGCCAGCTCGACACGATCGAGGACTGGATCTCGCAGGGGGTGCTGGGCGGCGAGCGGCCGAACGCGGCGGACCTGCAGATCGGCAGCACGCTGGCGCTGCTCATGAGCATCGCCGACGTGCGCCCGCTCATCACCGGCCGCCCGGCGGAGAGGCTGGCGGGCTACCTGCCGCCGGTCGCGGGCGAAATACCCCCGGGAATCCTGCCCTCGCAGTGGGCGCCGGCCCCCAGCGCCGCCTGAGCGGCCTGCTCAGGCCCGTCCCACGCTCAGCGCCGGGCCGGCCCAGCGCACGCCCTCGTCCAGATCCAGCGCCGCCAGCGCATCGGCCAGCCGCGTGCCGTCCGGGGAGGTGAGCTCGAAGTCGAGCTCGAGCGCCGGGATCAGGACGAACCTGCGCGAGAGCAGCTGCTCGTGCGGGAGCGTCATCCGCTCCGAGCGCAGGCTCACGTCTCCGAACAGCAGGATGTCGATATCGATGCAGCGCGGACCGTGGCGGACGCCGGTGCCCTCGCGTCCTAGCTCGCGCTCGAGGGCCTTGACCGTGTCGAGCAGCTCGAGCGGTTCCAGCGTCGTCTGCGCCAGCACGCACGCGTTCAGGAAGCTCGGCTGGTCCAGGACCTCCCCCACAGGGTCGGTGTCGTAGGTGCTCGAGCTCGCCAGCACGCTGATGCCCGCGCCCTGCAGGGCATCCACGGCCGACTGCAGGTGCGAGCGCCGGTCCCCGACGTTCGATCCGAGCCCGAGCAGGGTGCTGCGGGCACTCTCGCTCATGCCTCAGCCGCCGTCAGGCGCGCGTCGTCTGCAGGCCCGCCGCGGCGACCTTCTCGCCCATCGCCTGAGCGAACGGAAGCAGGCCGGAGATCGGCCGCAGCATGACCGTGAAGTCGGCGATCAGACCCTCCTCGTTCATCCGCAGGAGATCGATTCCCTCGATCTCCCGCCCGCCGATCGAGGCGCGGAATATCAGGGCGTGGGTGCCGTCGCCCTCGAGCTCGTCGGTGTAGCGGAAGTCTTCGAATGTCTGCCCGACGATCGCCAGCAGGTCGCCGACCGTCTCGCGTCCGACGAACGGGTGGAAGGTGGCGGGGCTGTGAAACTCGATGTCCGGGGCGAGCAGCTCGCGGACGGCGTCGATGTCCCAGCGCTCGACGGCTTCGCGGAAGGCGGTTGGGGCGTTCATCGTCTCTCTCCTGACCTCGCTGTTGACGGGAACACCGTAGTGCCTGCCACCCTCGCGCGCCGCGGCGAGCTCACTCGCTGGCTTCGCGCCAAACCTCGACCGAGACCTCATCGACGCTGAGAGGAATCGGCGGCTCGGGCTTGCTCGCCTTCACCCACACGCCCTCGAGCTCATAGTCGGCGAGCAGCCGGTCGGCGATCGTGCTGCACAGGCGCTCGAGTGTGCGGTGCGAGCGCTGCTGGGCAACGAGCGCAACGAGCTGGCAGACCTCCGCGTAATCGATGGTGTCCTCGATCGCGTCGGTAACGGTCGCATCGGTTTCCCCGATGTCGAGTCTCATGTCGATCACCAGGCGCTGGCCAACCTCGCGCTCTGCCTCGCTCACCCCGTGGTGCGTGTACAGAGAGAGACCGGTGATCTCGATCGTCACCGACTCCGCGGCATCCTCAACCTCGTCGTCGAGGTCGCCGTCGTCGTCGAGGTCGTCCGGCTCCTCTGGGGGTTCCTCGCCGCTCATGCCGCGCCCAACGTAGCAGCCGCCACCGCCAGCGCATCATGCACCGGCGCCACGTCGTGCACCCTGAAGATGCTGGCCCCGCGCTCGAGGGCGATCAGGTTCGTGGCGATCGTCCCCCCGAGCCTTCGATCCGGGGCGATGGGCTCGCCGCCGTGGGCTGCATCGCCGAGTATCCGGCCGATGAAGCTCTTGCGGGAGGTGCCGATGACCACCGGTCGTCCCAGCGAAGCTATCTCCTGCAGGCCTGCCAGCAGCTTCAGGTTGTGCTGCACCGTCTTGCCGAAGCCGATGCCGGGATCGAGCATGATGTTCTCCCGCGGGATGCCCGCCGCGACCGCGAACTCCAGCCGCTCCTGCAGGAACGCCCTGACGTCGCCGACGACGTCCTCATAGCGGGGATCGGCCTGCATCGTTCGCGGCTCGCCGAGCATGTGCATCAGGCAGCAACGGACGCCTGCGGCGGCGACCACGCCGGCCATGTCGGGATCTCCCCTCAGCGCGGTGACGTCGTTGACGATCGTCGCGCCCTCCTGGACCGCGGCGCCGGCCACCACGGCCTTTGACGTGTCGATCGAGATCTCGGCGCCGACACGCGCCTCGGCGAGCCCCCTCAAGACGGGGATCACGCGGCGCAGCTCCTCCTGCTGCTCGACGGGCTCCGCCCCGGGCCTGGTCGACTCCCCTCCGACGTCCAGGATCGCTGCGCCCTCGGCCACCAGGCGCAGGCCGTGTGCGATGGCCGCGTCGGCGTCAAGGAACGAGCCCCCGTCCGAGAAGGAGTCGGGGGTCACGTTCACGATCCCCATCAGCGTGTAGTCGGGCGCCACAGGGCTGAGCCTATGCGCTCAGCCCTGGCCCGGGCGGGGAATGGCTCAGCGGATGATCGTGAGCGCGACCGTACGGGGCGCTCGCCGCTCGAGCCGGTGGCCGGCGCGCACAGGACGCCAATGTGCCCGGCGCGCCGAGGCGCATGAGACATCCGGCGAGGAGCTGCTTTCTCTCCAGGCGCGAGATGGGCGCGACCGCGCCCGGGACGCGTCAGGCGGGCTCGGGCCGCTCCTGCTCGCTGGCGCGAAGCTCCGCGGTGCCTCCGGCGAGGCCGGGGCGCGGCACGGCGCGGGGTGTTTCACGCTCGGGACGGTCGACGGAGGCCGGGGGCGCGGGCAGCTCGGGGGTAGAGCCCTCGTCGATGCCGTAGACCTCCTCCTCGCTCTTGCCGTCGAGGAGGGCCAGGAACTCCTCCTTCTCGATCGTCTCGCGCTTGACGAGGATCTGGGAGAGGTTCTGCAGGTCGCGCTCGTGCTCGGTCAGGATCGAGCGGGCGCGCTGGTGGGCGGACTCGATGATCCGGCGCACCTCGTCGTCGATCTCGCGTGCGATCTCGTCGGAGTAGTCGGGCTCTGTTGTGAACTCGCGGCCGAGGAAGGGCTGGCCGTGGTCGTGGCCGTAGACGCGGGGACCGAGCTTTTCGCTCATCCCGAAGCGCATCACCATCTGCTTGGCCGTTGCAGTGACCTTCTCGATGTCGTTGGAGGCGCCGGTCGTGATCTCACCGAACACGAGCTCCTCTGCGGCGCGGCCTCCGAGCGTCATCGCCATCGTGTCCTCGAGCTCCGCGCGGGTGGTCAGGAAGCGGTCCTCCTGGGGCATCGAGATCGTGTAGCCCAGGGCCTGTCCGCGGGAGATCACCGAGATCTTGTGGACGGGGTCGGAGTGCTCGAGGAAGTGGCCGACGATCGCGTGGCCCATCTCGTGGTAGGCGGTGATGAGGCGCTCTTTTTCGCTCATCACGCGAGTCTTCTTCTCGGGGCCGGCGATCACACGCATGATCCCCTCCTCGAGCTCTTCCTGGCCGATCTCGCGCTTGCCCGTGCGGGCGGACAGCAGCGCGGCCTCGTTGATGAGGTTGGAGAGATCCGCTCCGGTGAATCCGGGGGTCTGGCCGGCCAGTGCGTCGATGTCGATCACCTTCGCGAGCGGCTTGCCGCGGGTGTGGACCTCGAGGATCTTGGCGCGGCCCTTGCGGTCGGGGCGGTCGACGGCGATCTGGCGGTCGAAGCGTCCCGGGCGCAGCAGCGCCGGGTCGAGGATGTCGGGGCGGTTGGTCGCCGCGATCATGATGATGTTGTCCTTCGCCTCGAAGCCGTCCATCTCGACGAGCAGCTGGTTGAGCGTCTGCTCGCGCTCGTCGTGGCCTCCGCCGAGGCCGGCGCCGCGGTGGCGCCCGACGGCGTCGATCTCGTCCATGAAGATGATGCAGGGGCTGTTCTGCTTGGCCTGCTCGAACAGGTCCCTGACGCGCGAGGCGCCGACGCCGACGAACATCTCGACGAAGTCAGAGCCGGAGATGGAGAAGAACGGCACGCCCGCCTCGCCGGCGACCGCGCGGGCGAGCAGCGTCTTGCCCGTTCCAGGAGGGCCGTAGAGCAGCACGCCTGTCGGGATCCTTGCTCCCAGCGCCTGGAACTTCTTTGGGTTCTCCAGGAATTCCTTGATCTCGTGGAGCTCCTCGACCGCCTCGTCCACGCCGGCGACGTCCCGGAAGGTGATCTTCGGCGAGTCGGCCGACATGCGCTTGGCGCGCGACTTGCCGAACGACATGACTTTGGAGCCGCCGCCCTGGACCTGGTTCATCAGGAAGATCCAGAACCCGAAGAAGAGGACGAACGGAATGATGTACGTCAGCAGGCTGAGCAGCGCGCTGCTCTTTTCCGATTCGACGTTGAAAGGCACGCTCGCTTTTTCGAGCTGGGACATCAGCTGCGGAGCGGCCTGTTCGATGAAGCCGATTTCGTAGGTTTCGCCGTTTTTGAGCTTGACTTCGAGGGCTTTGCCCTTGTTCTTCAGCTCGGCGGACTTGACTTCGCCTGCGGGGATCTCCTTGCCGACCAGCGTCTGGTAGCTGTGGGAGCGGTGATTCTGCGTGCCCGGGTTGACGAGTTTGACCGCCAGGAACGCCAACACCACGACGATGAGGATCGGGAACGCGGCGCTCTTGAAGAAACGGCTCATAGCGAAATCCGGGGGCCCTCAGGACCAGCGTCGATCGAGCTCACGGGTCCCCTAGCGTACCATGAAAGGCCCATAATCCCTGCTGCTTTTGCCCGTCTGGCGGGTGTCATGCGACCCTCCCGGACCCGTTCTCCAGCACCGCTACAAAGGGCAGATTCCGGTGGCGCTCGGCGTAGTCGAGCCCGTATCCGACGACGAACTTGTCGGGGATCTCGAATCCGATGTAGCGCGTCGGAAGGTCCACCTTGCGGCGCTCTGGCTTGGTGAGCAGCGCGCACACCTCGAGCGTACGCGGGTTGCGGGAGCCGAGGTTGCGCAGAAGGTATTGCAGCGTGAGGCCGGAGTCCACGATGTCCTCGACTATCAGCACATCCCTGTCTTCGATCGCCGCGTCGAGATCCTTGAGGATCCGGACCACTCCGGAGGAATCGGTGGCCGAGCCGTAGGAGGCGACAGCCATGAAGTCGACCTCGACGGGAATGTCGATGAAGCGCATGAGGTCGCTCAGGAAGAACACCGCGCCCTTCAGCACCCCAACGAGCAGAAGCGGCCGGCCGGCGTAGTCGCGCGAGATCTGCTCGCCGAGCTCTGCGACCCGTCTCTGGAGCTCCTCGGCCGTGACGAGCACCTCGCCCAGGCCGGGCTCGATGGAAGCGCTCGCCGGTGTGCCCACGCGAGGAGTCTAGCCCTCCGGCGGCGTGACCCTGGAGGCCCGCGGCGGGAGCCTGACCATCTCGAGCACGCCGCGCTCGATCACCGCGCCCGCTCCGGCGCCGACGTGGAGCTCGGCCCTGCCCCCTCGGCGGCCTAGATCGACTATCTCCTGAACCCGGTCTCCGGCCTGAGGCACATAGGTCCCGGTCGCCTGCTCGGCGAGCCTTATGAGGACGAGCCTCGCCAGCGCGGGCGCGAGCGCGGCGAGGCGCTCGACGTCGATCGTCCGCGCACCGGCGAGCTCGGCGGAGACGAGGGCGTCGAGGACCTCGGCCTCCTCGCGCAGCAGCGCCGCCGTGCGCAGCACGTTCGATTCGGCCGCCGGGTGTATCGCGCGCAGCGCCGGCACGAGGCCATTTCGAACGCGCGCACGCGCGAAGCTCTGATCGTCGTTGCTCTCGTCCTCGCGCCATGCGAGCCCTCGCTCGGAACAGTAGGCGGCGGTCTGCTCCCTGGTGATCTGGAGCAGCGGCCTGATCATCAGCCCCTCTGCCCCGACCATCCCGAGCAGCGCCCTCCGTCCCGGCGAGGCCGCAAGGCGGTAGAGGATCGTCTCGACCTGGTCGCTCGCGGTGTGGCCCGTGGCATAGCGTGCGCCGCGCTGACGTGCCAGGCGCTCGGCCGCCTCGTAGCGAATGTCCCGGGCCCATGCCTGCAGGTTGCCGGCCGGCCCGCCCTCGCGGCCGGGGGGCTCGCCCGCGGCCGCCACAACGGTCAGTTCCACCCCCAGCCGCGCGCAGAGCTCAGTGCAGTGGATCTCATCGATCGCAGCCTGCTCGCGCAGACCGTAGTTCACGTGCAGCGCGCTGACGGCGGCGCTTCCGAGGAGCGCGACCGCGACGTCCAGCAGACAGGTCGAATCCCGGCCGCCGGAGAGCATCGCGACCAGCGGACCGCCTCCGAGCAGCCCACCCTCCCGGACGATCTCGCGTACCTCCTCGACGGCCACGGCCTACTCGTCTGCTGCGGCGGTGAACAGCTCGGTGGGTTCGGAGAAGCCCTTGAGCCGCACCTCGCCGATCCTCGTGAAGCGCACGCCCTCGATCCCGTCCGCGATGTCGACCACCGGGCGCGTCACGAGCACCTCGCCGGCGCCGGCGCGCGCGACCACGCGCGCGGCCTGGTTGACCTCGCGCCCGTAGTAGTCGCCGTCGCGGTAGAGCACCTCCCCGAAGTGCAGCCCGATCCGGGCCGGCGGCTCGGCCGGGTCCAGCTCGGCCTGCAGGTCGACCGCCCACGCGGTCAGGGCGGCGGCGTCGGAGCCGACGACCATCACCTCATCGCCGAGGGTCTTGACGACCCGCGCGTCCACGGGCAGAGTCTGCCCCGCCGCCTGCACGAAGCGCTCGACCGTCCCGACCGCCGCCTCATCGCCCAGCTCGACGGTCAGGCGCGCGAAGCCGGCCAGGTCCGCGAAGGCGATCGCAACACGAATGCGCCCCTCGTCGAGCGTGCCCTCGGCCATGTCGGCCTCCATGTGGCCGATCATGTCCTGCTCGACGAACTCGGCGAGCAGCCGCCCGTGCAGGTAGTTCATCAGCGGCGCGGCGAGTGGCAGGACGTCGCGGGTGAGCCCCTCGAGCTCCTCGGCGATCTCGGCGCTCGGCACACCCGCCTGGACGAGCGGCTCGTGCACGTAGAGATGGATCAGGCGCACCTCCGCATCGGCGATCTGGGCGATCTTCTGCCCGTACACGCGCATCAGCTGCAGGTAGGCCGTCAGCGGGAAGCCGGCGCCGATGACCGCATGGGCATATTTGAGGATCTGCACGTCCTCCTCGCTGAGCCCGTCGCCGTTGTGCACGTGCAGCCCCATGGCGCCGAAGATCCGGGCGATCATCTTGGTGTCCAGCCCGCTCTCCCGCGAGGCCTGCTTGAGGGTGTAGCGCGGACCGGAGTCCTTGAGCAGCGTTTCGATCGGGCCGCTGATGAGCTGTCCGCTCTCGCTCGCGCGTTTGATCTCCTGCAGCGTGTGCCCTCTCTCCCGGAGCCTTGCGACCACCCGCAGGTAGGCGAGCGATGCCTGTGTCCAGGTCCCGTCGTGGCCGGGGACCAGGCCCATCGAAAGCCAGCGGCGCACGGTGCTCTCGGAGACACCGACGGCGTCGGCGACCTGGGCGAGCGTCAGCTCCTCGTTCCCGCCGGCGGGTACTGGTTGGGCCTCGGACACTCAGACCGTCGGCGCTGGGGGCATTCCCATTGACGGAAGTCTAAAGTCGCCGCCGATGGCGTACAGCGACCCCATCCATCTGCGGCCGACGGCCCCCCTCGCCGAGAGGGTGCTGCTGCCGGGTGACCCGGGGCGCGCGCTGATGCTTGCCCAGACGCTTCTGCAGGAGCCGCGCATGTTCAACCACCACCGCGGGCTGTGGGGATACACGGGCATGGCCCCCGACGGCCGGCCGGCGACGATCCAGGCGACCGGCATGGGCGGGCCGTCCGCCGCGATCGTCCTGACCGAGCTGATCGCCCTCGGTGCGCGCAGGGCGATACGGGTCGGCACCTGCGGAGCGCTGGCGGCGGACCTCGAGCTCGGGGACCTGGTGATCGCCCGCGACGCGATCTGCGCCGACGGGACGTCCAGGGCCCTCGGCGCCGGCGATCTGGCCTGCTCCGACCCGGCGCTGGCGGACGAGCTCGCGCGAGGCGCGCCGCAGGCGCGGGCCGGGACGGTGGTGAGCGTCGACCTCTTCTATGAGCCGGGGGGCGCCCACGGCGCGGGCCGGGACGCCCTCGCCGTCGAGATGGAGGCCGCCGCGCTATTCGCCCTCGGCCGGACGGCCGGGATCCCGGTCGCGTGCATGCTCGTCGTCTCTGACGCCTTCGCTCCCGGCGGGGAGCGGGCCCGGATTCAGGACGAGCAGCTGCACGAGGCGGTCGAGCGCATGGGCAGGGCGGCGCTGGCGGCGCTGCCCGGCTGAGCCGACGGCCTCTAGCCCGCGCTCGGCTTTGCGCGCGGCGTCCTGGCCTTCGCGGGTGCCTTGCGTTTCGCGGGCGCTTTGCGTTTTGCGGGCGCTTTGGCCTTGGGCTCGGGGCCCGGCTCGAGCCGGGCGAGGATCAGCGCGAGCTGGTCCTCGATGGCCTTCAGGCGAACCTCGACGGCTCCTGGAACGAGCGCGCGGTCGAGGCGGTCGACCCCGTCCTCTATGCCCTCGAGCCGGTGGGAGACCGACCGCAGGCGCCTGGTGAGACGTTCAATGTCCGCCGCCGAGGGGATGTTCAGGGCGCCGAACGCGACCTCCTGGGCCTGGGTGGCCTTTTCGCGTGCATCGAATGCACGCCCGAGCGCTCCGGTCAGCAGGGGGTTTTCGAGCAGGTCCGACAGGGCTTTGCCGAGCCGCTCCTCTGTTGTGCCTCCGAGGCGCTCTCGCAGGCCCTTGGCGGCATTGCTCGTGTCGGACATCGTCTGCTCCTGACCTTCGGTTCTCGTTGGGCCCGGGGGCCCGGTCCGGCCGGCGGCCGAAGACCCTGACGAGGAGGATACGGTGCAGCGATGGCCCAGCAGCTTTTCGTGTTCGTGCAGATGGAGTTCCCGTGGGTGCTCGGGCCTCCCGACGGGCGCTACCTGCTTCGGAGCGCCGAGGACGCCGAGCCCGAGCAGGTCGTGGTGCTGGAAACGCTCGCCACGGGCCGTGAACGCGCCGGCCGCGGGTACATCGCCCAGCGGCTCTCGGGCGGGGCCGTCGAGCCGACCCCGGACCCCGCCCCGGTGCCGAGCACGCGCGTGACGATCGTCGACCCGCTCCCCCTCTCGGCGGAGGTGCAGGCGCGCTCGTGGCTGGCGGACCTGGACGCCGAACGCGACGTGCTGGCATATGTGACGGTCCTGAACCGCGTGCTCCACCTGCACCGGCTGGCCTGCGCCGACCCCCACGTGCACGAGGTATCGCCCGGGCAGGCCCTGGTGATCCGGGCCGGCTGGGGCGAGGGCGAGCAGGTCGCCTCCGGGCGCTGGCTGCACGCCCGCGAGATCACGTGGAAGGGGGCCGGGCGTCCCGGCGCCGGGCGGCGCCCCCGCCGGCGCTCGCGCACCGCGGCTCTGCGCCCGCAGGAGCGGCTCGCCGCCCTTCTCGGCGCGCGGACGAGCAGCCTGCTGTGCGAGGAGCTTGCTCTCCGGGCCCGCCTTGATCTGGATGAGGGGCGCACCCGGCACGCGGCGGTGGAGCTCGACCGGGCGCTGGCGGCGGCGGTGCTCGAGATGAGGGCCGAAGGCCGCCACGACCTCACGGTCAGGGTCGCGGAGCTCGAACAGCTCTCAAAGGGCGTCTCCGATCAGGCGACGGCAGCGCTCGAGCCTGCGGGCGCCGACCCCGACCACGAGGTGCTCTCGCACGCGCTCGGCCGCCTGCAGGCGGCGCTTCGCGCGCGGACGGCGACGGGGTTCGGCGACCGGGCCTGAGCTGGCTCGGTTCAGCGGGCTGCGGCCGACAGCCGGCCCGAGTCCCGCAGCGCGTCGCGCAGCGCGCTGAGCTCGTCGACCACGTCGCCCTCGAGCCTGACGCTCGCGAGATCGTCGAGGGGCGTTGCGCCCTGGGTGATGATGGCCATCTGCCCGCCGCGCTCGAGCGTCAGCAGCGGCAGCCCGGCCACGGGATGCACCTCCAGGGAGGTGCCGATGCAGATCACCAGGTCTGCGCGTTCACACATCAGCCGGGCGCGCAGCATCGCCCGCGCCGGCAGCATCTCGCCGAACAGGACGACGTCCGGCCTGAGCGGCTCAGCGCAGGCCTCGCAGCGCGGGACACCGTCGTGGGCGGCGGACGAGCGCGTGCGCGCCGCCGAGAGCGAGACCTCCTGCGCGCAGCCGGGGCACGAGCAGGTCGCGATCGTGCCGTGCATCTCGACCACCTCGCGGCTGCCCGCGGCGCGGTGCAGCATGTCCACGTTCTGGGTGATCACGCCGTCCAGCACGCGCGTGCTCTCCATCTGCGCCAGCGCGAGGTGGGCACCGTTCGGCCTGCGGTCCTCGAGTGTCGCGAAGCGCTCGCCGTAGAAGCGCCAGAAGCGCTCAGGATCGCGCTCGAAGGCATCGATGTGCGCGACCTCCATCGGGTCCACCTGCGCCCACATCCCCGTGCCCGGCGTGCGGAAGTCCGGGATCCCCGACGGCACGGATATCCCCGCTCCCGTGAGCGCCACGACCGAGCCGGCCTCGCGAACGAGGCCGGCAAGTCGCTGCGTCTGCTCGGAGGAATGCCCCGGCATCGCCCGCGCCGGCCTCAGCTGCCGGTGAAGTGCGGGGCGCGTTTGCCCAGGAACGCCGAGATGCCCTCCTTGGCGTCGGCGCTGGCGAACACCTGCGCGAACGCGGCCTTCTCGGCCTCGATCCCGTCATCGAGGTCGCCGTTGCCCGAGACGCGCTTGATCTCCGCTGCCGCCAGCGGCGCCTGGCCGGCGAGCCTGCGCGCCCACATCAGCGCGGCGTCGAGCAGTTCGTGGTCCTCGACGAGCCGGTTGATGAGGCCGAGCTCATACGCTTCGTCGGCGAGGATCGGATCCCCGATGAGGTTCATCTCGAGCGCCTTGTTGGTGCCCACCAGCCGCGGCAGCCGCTGGGTGCCACCGAAGCCGGGGATGATCCCGAGCTTGATCTCCGGCTGGCCGAAGATTGCCGAGCGCGCGGCGATGCGCACGTCGCATGCCATCGCGAGCTCGCATCCTCCCCCGAAGGCGAGTCCGTTGACGGCGGCGATGGTGACGATGCCGTCCGAGCCGAATTCGCGGAACAGCGCGTGCGCTCCGTTGATCAGCTCCGCTCCGGATGCCTCGTCCATGGTCGTGAACGCCTTGATGTCGGCACCCGCGCAGTAGAGCATCGGGTTGGAGGAGGCGATGATGAGCACCTGGGCGCCGGAGCCCTTGACGTGCTCCCAGACCTTCTGCAGATCCTGGACGACCTGGGGCGAGAGCGAGTTCATCGGTGCGTTGGCGAGCCACGCGATCGACACGCCGTCCTCGCGCGTCTCGAGCTTGACCACCTCGGCGGGCTGCTCGGCGTCGGGCTGCGGGTAGGCATAGAAGCCCTGGCCGCTCTTCTGCCCGAGCCTGCCCTGCGCCACCAGCCGACGCAGGATCGTCGGGGGCGCAAAGCGCTCACCGAAGCGCTCCTGCGCGTTCTCCATGCGCTCGAGAACCGTGTCCAGGCCCTCGACGTCGGCCTTCATGAACGGGGGCAGCAGGCCCCTGCGGGGGTCCAGGCCGGCGCCGGCCATCATCCCGAAGTCGATGTCGCGGTGGCTGGCGATTCCCTCCTCGAGCACGAGGCAGGCCTCGAGCAGCGTCTTCAGCGAGAGCATCTCCACCAGCTCGTCGATGTCGGGCTCGGCGTCGCCGTCGAGGTTGGGCTGGCCCTGCGGGTCATAGAAGCCGTCGCCGCCCGTCTTCGCGCCGAGTTTGCCGTTCGCGACGAGTTTCTGCATCCCCTTGGGCACGTAGAAGCGTTCCTCGCCGTATGACTGCACGAGATGCTCGGCGACGTGCAGCACTGTGTCGAGCCCGAGCAGGTTCACGAGCATGTACGGGCCGACCGGGACGACGCCGGCGGCGCCGACGCCCTCGTCGATCAGCTTGATCGACAGGCCCTTCTCCTCCTGCTCGCGCCACACCTCGGCGATGCCGGAGTTCAGGATCCTGTTCACGACGAATCCGGGAACCTCCGCGCACGTGATCGGCTGCTTGCGTATCGCCTGCGCGAACGTCACGGCGGCCGTGACCGTCTCGGCGGAGGTTTCGTCACCCTCGACGATCTCGATCAGCGGCATGATCGACGCGGGGTAGAAGTAGTGGAAGCCGACGACCTTCTCGGGCCGCAGCGTTGCTTCGCCGATCTCGGTGATCGAGAGCGAGGAGGTGTTCGATGCCAGGATCGCGTGGCCGGGCGTGGCCGCGTCGAGCTCTGCGAAGACGCTCTGCTTGATGTCCATCCGCTCGGGGACCGCCTCGACCACGAAGTCGACGTCGCCGAAGCCGGCGTAGGAGGTGGTGCCGTGGATGCGGCCGAGGATCGCCTCGATCTGCTCGTCGGCCTGCTCGGCTGTGATCTTGCCCTTCTCGGCAAGTTTTCCGACCTGGCCGCTGGTGACCCTGCGTGCCTCATCGAGACCGGCCTGCACGAGCGCCTCCTCGATGTCCTTCAGGACGACCGGGATGCCTGCTGCGGCGATGGTCTGCGCGATCTGGCCGCCCATCGTCCCTGCGCCCACGACGGCTGCCTTGAACACGAACATGCGTTATCTCCTCTGCTGACTTTGGGTTGCGGGAGCCTAGCGCGCATCGGGATGAGCGCACCTTCCGACGTTTCCAGGGGTTCCTGAATGGGGCACAAAAGCGCTAAGCGGCCGCGGGACACCCGTCGCCGCCACACAACTCGAACCCCCGGGAGATCAAATGCCCATCCGAAATGTCACCACCAGACCGGGACGCGGCGCCGTCGCCGGCCTCCTCGCGGCGCTTGCCCTGATGGCGGCTCCTGCCGTCGCCTCGGCCGCCAGCGCGCCGGCCGTCTCGACCGGCTCCGCAACATCCGTGACCGCAAACTCCGCCTACCTGAATGGATCCATCGACCCCCAGGGACAGGACACGACGTACTTCTTCCAGTACGGGCACACCCGTTCCTACGGCTCCCAGACCCCGGTCGCGGACGCCGGCAGCTTCAGCCAGGTGCTGCGTATCGCCGCTCCCGTGCTGGGACTGGCGCCGCTCACCAGCTACCACTACCGCCTGATCGCGAT
The DNA here is from genome assembly GCA_963787115.1 of uncultured Solirubrobacteraceae bacterium. Taxonomy (GTDB): domain Bacteria; phylum Actinomycetota; class Thermoleophilia; order Solirubrobacterales; family Solirubrobacteraceae; genus Palsa-744. The sequence goes on along the minus strand of CAWBBS010000014.1, from coordinate 181,746 downwards.
CAATGCCACGGGCGCGAGCACCGGCGGCGATCACACGTTCACGACGACGGCGGTGCCGCTCGCACTGTCCATCGCGGCAACGCCGAACCCGGTCGCCTTCGGCGGCTCGGCGACCCTCCAGGGCGTGCTGTCGGGTACCGGCAACGCCGGCCGTCCCGTCGAGCTCCAGGTCAACTCGTTCCCGTTCGTGGCGGGATTCGTCAACTCCGGCAACCCGGAGCTGACGAGCGCGACGGGAACATTCGCCTTCCCGCTCCTCGGCCTGACGCAGGTGACCCAGTACCGGGTCGTCACCGCCACCGGACCGGTGGTCGTGAGCCCCGTGACAGTGGAGAACGTGGCGGTGCAGGTGACCGCCCACGTCGCGGCCGCCCAGCGCCGGCACTACGCCCGAATCTACGGGAGCGTGACGCCGGCTGAGGTCGGCATGCAGATCGGGATCGTCAGGGTCGTGCACGGCCGCAACTACCTGGTGGCCGGCACCGTGCTGAAAGCCGCCACCCCGGCTGCCTCCCACTACGTCAAGGTGCTGCGCGTGGTGCGCGGCGGTGTGTACAGGGTGTTCGCCCGCATCACCGACGGCACCCACGTATCGGCCTACAGCCGCCCGATCAGGGTCGGCTGAGCAGAGCGTCTCGCGGCCGGGTCCAGCACCCGGCCGCGAGCGCTCGCACCTTTAGACGGCGACTGCCGCCTTGGGCTCCTCGGCGCGCCGCGGGAGCAGCGTTTCGCGCGCGATGACCAGACGCTGGATCTGCGAGGTCCCCTCGTACAGCTGCATGATCTTGGCGTCCCGGAAGAGCTTCTCGACCGGGTACTCCTTGATGAATCCGTAACCGCCGTAGACCTGGACGGCGTCTGTGGCGATCTTCATCGCGGCGTCGGCGGCGAAGCGCTTGGCGTGCGATGAGACCAGCGTGTTGCGTTCGCCCTGGTCGAGCATCACGGCCGACTTCCACGTCAGCAGCCTGGCTGCTTCGATTTCGGTCGACATGTCGGCGATCATGAACTGGATCGCCTGGTGCATCGCGATCGGGACGCCGAACTGGACGCGTTCGCGGGAGTAGTCCGTCGCGAATTCGAACGCGGCGCGAGCGATCCCGACGGCCATCGCCGCAACACCCGGGCGGGTGCGGTCGAGTGTGGCCATGGCGAGCTTGAAGCCCTTGTTTTCCTCGCCGATCAGGTTCTCGGCCGGGATCTCGACGTCGCTGAAGGAGATCGTCGCCGTGTTCGAGGCGCGCTGCCCGAGCTTGTCCTCCTTCTTGTCCACCACGACGCCCGCGTCACGCGGGACGACGAAGGCGGAGATTCCGCGGTGTCCGGCGTCCTTGTCGGTCTTGGCATAGACGGTGTACCAGTTGGCGTAGCCGCCGTTGGTGATGAAGCACTTCGAGCCGTTGATGACGTACTTGTCGCCCTGCTTGACGGCGGTGGTGCGCATGCCCGAAACGTCCGAGCCGGCGTCGGGCTCGGTCAGGCAGAAGGAGGCCAGCAGCGGCGCCTCGGTCAGACGTCCGAGGTACTCCTTCTTGATCTCCTCGGATCCGCCGAGGATCACCGGCGCGGTCGCCAGGCCGTTGCAGCCGAGCGAGGTCTGGATGCCCGAGCAGCCCCAGGAGAGCTCCTCCTCGATCAGACAGCCGTCGAGGTAACCGGCGCCCGCTCCCCCGTACTCCTCGGGGATGTGGGAGTTCATCAGGCCGACCTCCCAGGCCTTCTCAAGGACATCCTGCGGCCAGGTGCCCTCCTTGTCGTACTCCCATGCAACGGGGCGTATCTCTTTGACGGCGAAGTCGTGCGCCATCTCGCGCAGGTTCTTCTGCTCGTCAGTGAGCGTGAAATCGACCATGCTGGACCCTCCTAGTGGGATGGCACAAAAAATTAGATTGACTGGTCAGTCAACGTTCATTCTGGAGGGTAGCGGAGAGCGCGAGAATCGGCAACAATCGGGAGGGTGCAGAACCTCGCCACGTCGGCAGTCCCGGCCATCATCGAGAACGGGCTCACCTTCGTGGTCTTCGGTACGGTCGCGTTCTCGATCGTGATGTCGGTGCTGTTCCTGGTCACGCGCGGGACGGACAGCATGTACGACCACATCGGGCAGGGCGGGCTCTCCAGGGAAGGCGAAGCCGGAGGCGGCGCACCCGCGCCGCCGGACTCGCCGGCCGCCCGCGCCGAGCAGGAGGAGGAGGTGCGCCAGATGCTCAGGGCGCGCAGCGAACGCCAGGTGCGCCGCGGCGGCGCGCCTCTCGACGTGGAGGCCGAGGTGGCCAGGTTGCTCACGCCCGCTAGCTCCTCGGCCGCCCACGATCCCGGTCTCTTGGAGGAGGTGCGCCAGATGGTGGTGGCGCGCAACGAACGGCGTGTGCGCCAGGGAGAGGAGCCGCTGGACGTCGACGCGGAGGTGGAGCGCACGCTCCAGGAGCTCGGCCCGTGAACACGCACCCGCCCGGTCGGGTATAAACGCGCCATGAGCAACGTGCGCCGCTTCGGGCTCGACGAGCTGGTGCTCCGCCCCGGGACCGTACTTCAACCCCCAGACGGAGATCATGATCGTCGTCGACGACTCCCCGGACGTCGACCACGAGCTGTTCGACATGGACCAGTTCGACAGCGAAGACTGGGTTCTCATCGCCGACGACACACCGGTGGATGAAGTCAAGCGCGACGATCTCGTCGAGCGCTTCCAGATCACCTACCAGGTGGGCGGCGAGCTCGACTCGGGCGATGACCTCGGCGAGGAGGAGGAGACGCTCGACCCCGACGAGGACGAAGAGGACGACGAACTCGAGGGCGTCGAGGAGCTCTAGCCGCACCGCCTCCCAGGGCCGCCCCGCAACCTGGGCACCCTCGACGTGTTGCAGTGGGGGTGTGGAGAGTCATGACCCGGCAGGCTGCACGGCAGCCTGCATGGGCGAGAGCCATGTCGCATAGCATCGGCTGGGTGCGAGCCGCCCCTCTGGCTGCCCTGACGTGCGCCCTCCTCGCCCTCGGCGCCGCTCCGGCGACCGCCGACGCCCGGAGCCGGCCGGCCGAACTCGGCCCTGCCCGCGCGGCACACGCAGCCTCCCGGGCCTCCACGCGCGCGCACGCTGCCAAGACGAAGACCGTGACAGTTAGCGCCGCTCTGCAGGGGCTCCTGAAATCCGGGGCGATAACGGAAGCGACCTATGCCCAGGACTATGCGACCTACGTGGCCGCCAAACGCTCGCTCGGCAGGCTCAGCGGTACCCGGGCGGCCGAACTCGGAGCCGTGCTGTCCAATGTCCAGCAGATCGCGGCCTCCGGCGCCCTCAGCGGATCACTGCAGGCGTCGGTCTTCCTGACGCTCGAAGAGAACCGCCACTGGTGGACGACCGAACCGCTGCTGTCGGCCGATGAGCGCGTCAAAGCTCCCCCCAGTGAGCTGATCTGGGAGTACTACCCCGGCCAGGGCCTTGAGATCCAGTGGCTCGCGACCTTCGGCGAGGGCAACGGCTACTTCCTCTCAGGCCACGAAAACACCAACCTGCGCACGCTGCTCGGAGAAATCCTGCCCCTGGCGACCCAGGTCGGCTCGGGCATCACGTGGGAGTACCTGTTCCACTTCGACGGCGGCACCCCACCGTGGACGAGCGGCCTCTCACAGGGAACAGGCCTGCAGCTGCTCGCGCGCGGCTACCAGCGCCTGAAGTCGCCCGAATACCTCACGGCGGCCCAGCAGGCCCTCGGCGTGTTCCAGACGGCGCCGCCCCATGGCGTACTCGTCCCCACCAGCGCGGGCGCGATGTACGCCGAGTACTCCTATGCGCCGACGGACAAAATCCTCAACGGATTCATCCAGTCGCTGGTCGGGATCTACGACTACACGACCATCACCAAGGACCCTCTCGGCCTGAAACTCTTCGAAGCCGGGGATGCCGAGGCCCGCGTCGAGGTGCCGAAATACGACACCGGGGCATGGTCGAAATACGACCAGTACGGCGAATCGGACCTGAATTACCACGAACTGCTCGCCGAATTCCTGCAGCACCTGTGCGAACGCACCCGCAAGGGCCCGCCCCTCACGGCCACGGCTCCGGCGGCGGGAACGGGCGGCACGACCACGGGAGCGGGGGCTCCCGCGGCCGCTCCGGCCCCGATCGCGGGTGACGCGATCTACTGCACCACCGCGGAACACTTCAAACGGACCTCCTCACCCCGCCGGTGATCTCGCTGCTCAGCACCCGCCTGCGCGGCGGCACCCGGGCCGGCGTCAAGCTCTCCCTGTCGAAGATCTCCAGCGTCTCGATGATCGTGAGGAAGGGCGGGAAGGTCGTGTGGACCAACGGCGCCACCGTTGAAGGCGGCAGGCCCAGGCTCCTCTGGGTCACCCCGGCGCGCGGCGGAACGTACACGGTCACGCTCACCGCGACCGATCTGGCGGGCAACTTCTCAACCACCTCGGGCACCGTAGTTGTCACCCGCCACTGACCCGGGATCCACGCGCCTAGACTAGGCGCGTGGTGAGAGCGCGAGCGACCCGATCCGCGAGCAGGCGCGCATGAGACGCATTACGAGCGCCTGGAGCGCAATGGACTCACACCAGCGGCCGGCGGTGATCGCCGCGGCATGCCTGCTGCTGACCATGTTCCTGCCCTGGTACGGGCTGCAGAGCGTGGACCGCAAGAGCGGCGTGATCGAGTCCAAGACCATCAGCGCCTTCGGCGACGTCTCGTTCGTGGAGGCGGCGATCTTCCTGGTGGCTGTGGGCGTGATCGTGATGATCATCGCGCGGGCCGAGGGCCGGGAGTTCCACATGCCCGGCGGCGACGGGACCGTGGTGATGCTCGCAGGCGGGTGGGCCGGCCTGTTGATCTTCTATCGCGTGTTCGACCGCCCCCCGGGAGACGGCAATCCTGTCGGGATCGAGTGGGGCTTCTTTCTCGCCTTCGTCGCCGCCGGGGTGCTCGCATACACGGGCTGGCGGATGCGGGCCACGGCGCGCCCGGAAGCGCCCGCGCGGCGCCCGCCCGGACCGCGCAGGCCCCCTCCGGAGCCGGGCGATGCGCCGAGACGACGGGCGGCACCCGAGGCGCCCGCGGCCGCGACGACAGCCGCACAGCAGCGCCGGCGCCGGGCGGCGCCGGTGCCCGCGCGCGAGCGCCGCCCGTTCGCCGACGGACAGGTCGAGCAGCTCTCCTTCGAGGACGCCCCCACCCGCCCGGAGCTCCCGCCCGGGCCACCCGCCGGCGGCTGAGCACCCGCAGGTGCGCACGGCCGCCGCACGCAGGCGCCTATGATTGCTCTGAGAATGACCGCCCAAGAGTCCTCGGCGCCAGCCTCCGTACAAGATCTCGCCGCCGGCCTGAGGGGGGTGGGCTACCTCCCGGGCGAGTCGACGGCACTGGTGTCCTACCTGGCCACCAAGCTCGGCAAGCCGGTGCTGGTGGAGGGCCCGGCGGGGGTCGGCAAGACCGAGCTCGCCAAGGCGCTCGCGTCCTACCTGGGCCGCGAGCTGGTTCGCCTGCAGTGCTATGAGGGGCTTGACGAGGCGAAGGCCCTGTATGAGTGGAACTACCGCAAGCAGCTGCTGCGCATCCAGGCCGAGGCCACCGGGACCGGATGGGACGCCGTGCAGGAGGACATCTTCGGCGAGGAGTTCCTGCTCGCCAGGCCGCTGATGACGGCCATCGCCTCAGAGGAGCCGGTCGTGCTCCTGATCGACGAGATCGACAAGACCGACCAGGAGTTCGAGGCGATGCTGCTCGAGGTCCTCTCCGACTTTCAGATCTCGATACCGGAGCTCGGCCGCGTACAGGCGCGCACCCACCCCATCGTGCTGCTGACGTCCAACAACTCGCGTGAGCTGACCGAGGCGCTCAAGCGCCGCTGCCTGTATCTGTGGCTCGACTACCCGGAGCTCGAGCATGAGCTGGAGATAGTCCGCCTGCACGCGCCGGACCTGTCGGAGACGGTTGCCCGCAGGCTCGTCGAGGTGATCGGGATGGTGCGCGAGCTAGACCTGAAGAAGCCGCCCTCGATCGCTGAGTCGATCGACTGGGCGCGCGCGCTGCTGCTGCTCGGGGTCCAGGAGATCGACACCGAGACCTTCAACGAGACCATGTCGGTGATCGTCAAGCACCGAACGGATATGGATGTCGTGGCTGACCGCGTGGGGCTCAAGCTCTCCTCGCCCGCCGATGTCGCCTGAGGCAGAACCGCAGGGCCTGCCCGCGCGCATACTGGAACTCGGGGAGGAGCTGCGCCGCGAAGGCGTGGCGGTCGGAACCTCCGAGCTGCTCGACGCATTCGAGGTCCTGCGCGAGATCCCCTGGACCTCCCAGGAGGACTTCCGCGAGTCGCTCGCCGCGACGCTCGCCAAGAGCCAGGACGACCGGCGCGTGTTCGAGCTCGTGTTCGACCGCTTCTTCTTCCGCGCCGTCGAGATAGCCGCCGTCCGCGAGGGCGTCCGCGAGGGCGAACTGTCGGAGATGGGTGAGCTCAGCGAGTCGGAGCTCGACGCTCTCAGAGCCGAGATCGCCGCGGCGATGCGAGACGGATCCGAGGGCGCGATGCGAGACCTCGCAAGGATGGCGATCGCAGCCTTCGCGCGCCGTCAGGAGGGCTCGGGCGTGATCGGCGTCGACGTGCAGAGGATCCGGCGCGCCCTCGGCCTCCGCGCCGAGCCCCAGCCGGACCTGCCGGAGGACGATGCCCGCCGCGAGGGTCTCCCCAGGGACGCCCTGCGCCGTTTCGAGGCGCTCCTGCGCCGCGAGCTCGAACGCTCCCAGATCGAGCGCACCGGGACGCTGCCGGCCGCGCGGCCGCTGGGCGAGCTCGACCGGGCTCTGCCCTCGGGGCCGCTCGCCGATCTGGCAGCGGTGCACCGCGTCGTGACCCAGCTGCGGCGCCGCCTCGCGACCCAGGGAATGCAGGCGCGCGGTCACCGCAAGCACGCGCACGTCGACGTGCGGCGCACGATGCGCGCGTCGCTGCAGACCGGCGGCGTGCCGGTCGAGCTGAAGTTCCGTCCCCGCCGGCCGCGGCGGCCTGAGATCTACGTGCTGTGCGACGTCTCGACCAGCGTCACCTCGGCCTCGGTCTTCTTCCTGTCGGTGCTGCACGCCCTGCACGACACGTTCCGCAAGATGCGCTCCTTCGTGTTCATCGAGCGCATCTCGGAGGTGACGGACATCTTCGAACACGAGCGCGACTTCAAAGCGGTCAGCGAACGGATCTCCAGCGACGCGGGCGTCGCCGACATCTCCGGCTACACCGACTACGGGCGCGTGTGGTCGGAGTTCCTCACCGAGGTGGAGGACGAACTGCATCCGCGCGCGACCGTGATCGTGCTCGGCGACGCGCGCACCAACGGCCGTGACCCCCGCGCGGACTACTTCGCCCAGATCGCCCAGCGCGCAGGGCGGACCTTCTGGCTGAACCCCGAGCCGAGGCTGTACTGGAACTACGGCGACTCGGTGATCGCGGCATACGAGGAGCACTGCACGGCTTTCGAGTGCTGGACCACCGCCCAGCTCGAGGACTTCGTCAAGGCACTCACGCGGCCGGTGATCGCGGCCGGGAGCTAGCGCCCGCGCGCCACAGGCAAGCCCTTGAGCAGAGGACCGAACATGCCACCGGCGCGAGTGCTGCTGATCGCCGCATGCCTGCTGTGCACCCTTTTGCTGAGCGCATGCGGCGCCAAGCAGGATGTGATCTCGGCGCCCTCGGCCAAGCCGTTCAGCCTCAGCCTCGACTTCTTCCCGAACGCAGACCACGCCGCCATCTATTCGGCGATCGCGCATGGAGACTTCCGCGCAGTCGGCCTCGACGTGAGGCCGGTCACGCCCGCCACCCCCTCTCAGCCGCTGGCGCTGCTGGCCGCGGGCCGCACGGACATGGCGATCTCCTATGAGCCGGAACTGCTGCTGGCCCGCGACCGCGGCCTGAAGCTCGTGTCGATCGGCGCGCTCGTCCAGCGGCCGCTGACCTCGATCATGTCGCTGGAGGGCTCCATTCACAGCGTCGCGGACCTCGCCGGCAAGCGCGTCGGGACCGCAGGGATCCCCTACCAGACCGCCGAGCTCGACGCGGCCCTGCGGCACGCCGGCCTCAGCCCGTCCTCGATCCGCGAATCCGATGTAGGCTTCCGCCTCGTGCCGGCGATGCTTCAGGGAAAGGTGGATGCCACCATCGGCGGCTTCTGGAACTACGAGGCCGTGCAGCTGCGCATGATGCACCGCCACCCCACCGTGATCCCGGTGGACCGGGCCGGCGTGCCGATCAACCAGGACCTGGTCCTGGTCGTGCGCGAAGAAGAGGCTCGCTACCGCGGGCAGGATCTGCGCGCGTTCATGCAGGCGCTCACGCGCGGCGAGCAGGAGGTGCGGGCGAACCCGGAGCAGGCCGCCGCCGAGGTGGTGGCCGCGAACCCGGCTCTCGAGCCGAAGCTCGAGCTCGAATCAATCCGCAAGACGCTGCCGGCGTCAGTCCCCACCGAAGCCGGCAAGCCGTTCGGCTGGCAGAGCCCGAATGCGTGGTCCTCCTTCGCGACCTGGATGTTCAAGGAAGGCCTGATCAAGAACAACCCGGCCGGCTCGGGGCTCTACCCGTACACCAACGAGTTCCTGCCCGGACAGGGGATCTGATGGCGCGGATCGGGATCCTCACCGGCGGAGGCGACTGCCCCGGGCTGAACGGCGTCATCCGCGGCGTGGTCCGGCGCGGACTCGCGGAAGAGGGCAACACCTTCGTCGGCTTCCGCTACGGCTGGGCCGGCGTACTGGATGACAACTCGATCGAGCTTGACCGCCGCGCGACCTCGGGGATCCTGCCCAGGGGCGGGACCATCCTGGGCTCCTCGCGCACCAACCCCTACGCGGACGGCGCCGACGGCAGCGCGCTGGTCGCCGCCGCGCTCGAGCGCGCCGGCGTCGACGTGCTGATCCCGATCGGCGGGGACGACACGCTCGGCGTGGCGCAGCGCCTGCACGACGACGGCATCCCCGTGGTGGGCGTGCCGAAGACGATCGACAACGATCTCGGCGGCACCGACATGACCTTCGGCTTCCAGACCGCCGTTCAGATCGTCAGCGACGCGATCGACCGTCTGCACACGACGGCGGAATCACACAACCGCGTGATGATCGTCGAGGTGATGGGCCGCGGCGCGGGCTGGATCGCGGCGCACGCCGGGATGTCAGGAGGCGCGGACGCGATCCTAGTCCCCGAGCGACCCTTCGACACCGAGGCGCTCGCCGAACAGCTCCAGCGCCGCCACGCCCGCGGACGTTCCTTCTCGATCCTCGTCGCCTCCGAGGGGGCCACCCCGATCGGTGGGGCGCTGCAGACGCGGGCGCCAACGGTGGACGCCTTCGGACACGAGCGTCTCGGCGGCATCGGCGCCGCGCTCGAGGTCGAGCTGGAGCGGCTGACCGGCTATGAGAGCCGCGCCACCGTCCTCGGCCACATCCAGCGGGGCGGCACGCCCGTGGCCTTCGACCGGGTTCTGGCGACGAGGTTCGGAGTGGCAGCCATGGACGCGGCAGCAAAGGGCAGCTCGGGCGTGATGGTCGCCCTTCGAGGCACCGACATCCTCGAGGTCCCGCTGCAGGAGGCGCTGCGCGAACCCAAGCTGCTCGACCCGGCTCTATACGAGACGGCCGAGCTCTTCTTCGGCTGAGCCGCGGCCCGCTCAGACGGGCCAGTAGCTGGAGACCTGGATCCGGGCCCGCTCGGTCATCTCCGCAACGCGCTCGCTCGAGCCCTCGCCCTCGGCGATCATCTCGCCCTCGCCAGCCAGCGCCGGGAGCATCTCGCAGATGCACTCCGCCAGCACGCGGCGGTTGTAGCCGCCCTCCATCACAACTCCCAGCGGGGCTCCCGCCGCGCGAGCCAGCGCCCGGGCTCGCAGAGCCATCTGCGAGAAGGACTCCGTCCGCAGAGAGCAGTCGGCCAGCGGATCCTGCTCGTGGGCGTCGAAGCCCGCGGACACGAGCACCAGCTGGGGCTGGAATGCGGCGGCGGCCGGCAGGATCACGTTGTCCAGCAGCGAGAGCCACAGGCGCTCCTGCGAGCCCGCCGGCACCGGCATGTTGATCGTGAACCCCTTGCCCGCCCCGGTCCCCGCGTCGATCAGCGAGCCGGTCCCCGGGTAAAGGCCGGCCTGGTGCAGGCTCGCGAACAGCACATCCGAGCGCCCGCTGAAGATCTCCTGGGTCCCGTTCCCGTGGTGGACGTCCCAATCGAGGATGAACACCCTCTCAAGGCCCAGTTCGGCGATCGCGGCGGCGGCCGCGACCGCGACGTTGTTGAACAGGCAGAACCCCATCGCGGCTCCGGTCTCCGCGTGATGGCCCGACGGGCGCACCGCGCAGAAGCCGCTCTCGGCCTGCCCGTCCAGCAGCGCCTGTGCCATCGCGAAGGCTCCCCCGGCCGCATGCAGTGCGGCCCTGAAGGACGCCTCCCCGACGAACGTGTCCGGGTCGATCGCGCCGCCGCCCCTGGCGCACAGGTCCCTGATCGCGCGCACATGGCGCCCGGTGTGCGCGAGCTCCAGCTGCTCGATCTGCGCCGCGGGCGCCTCCCGGCGCTCCCAGCCGAGCCACGAGCGCTCGGCGAGCACGCGCTCGAGCTCGAACAGGCGCTCGGGCGTGTCGGGGTGTTCCGGCGAGAACGCCCGCGGGTCGTGCTCCAGACACACCGGGTGGGAGAAATACAGGCCTGGCGTCATGCGCGGGCGCAGCGGGCGTGATTCACTGGACCAGCATATGGCTCAAGGCTCGACGGGAAACGGCCCAGCGATGAGGGCGATGGTCTTCGAGGGGGTCTCCCAGCCTCTGCAGGAGCGCAGCGTGCCCGTCCCGCAGGCGGGCCCGGGGCAGCTGCTGCTGCGGGTGCAGGCCTGCGCGGTGTGCCGCACCGACCTGCACCTCCTGGACGGAGAGGTGCAGGTTCCCGCCCCTCCCCGCATCCTCGGCCACCAGATCGTCGGCACGGTCGAGCCGTGCCAGGCGACGCGCGAGGGCGCCGCGCAGGAGGGCCAGCGCGTGGGCGTGCCGTGGCTCGGCTGGACGTGCGGCGAATGCGAGTACTGCACCAGCGGGCGCGAGAACCTTTGCCCTCGCGCCCTCTTCACCGGGCGAGACATCGACGGAGGGATGGCCGAGTACACCGTCGCCGATGCCCGCTACTGCTTCCCGATCCCGCCCGGCTATCCGAGCGAGCAGGCCGCCCCGCTGCTCTGCGCCGGACTGATCGGATACCGGGCGCTGCGCATGTGCGGGGACGCGAGGAACCTGGGCATCTACGGCTTCGGCGCCGCCGCCCACATCATCACCCAGGTGGCCATCGGAAAGGGCATGCGCGTGTTCGCGTTCACCCGCGCCGGGGACGAGGCGGCCCAGCGGTTCGCGACCGAGCTCGGCGCCGAGTGGGCGGGCGCCTCCGAGCAGGCTCCCCCCGAGAAGCTCGATGCGGCGATCATCTTCGCCCCCGCCGGCGAGCTCGTGCCGCTGGCGCTTCGCGCAATGGCGCCCGGCGGGACCGTCGTGTGCGGGGGAATCCACATGAGCGACATCCCATCCTTCCCCTACAGCGAGCTGTGGGAGGAGCGCTCGGTCCGGTCGGTCGCGAACCTCACGCGTGCGGACGCGAGCGAGATGCTCGACGCTGGCACCCCGGGTGCCTGTGCGCACCCGGGTGAGCACCTATCCCCTCGCGAAGGCCAACCAGGCGCTTCAGGATCTGCGGGAGGGCCGCTTCACAGGCTCGGCGGTGCTCATCCCCTAGCCGCACCCGCGCCGGCCCGGGTGCGGGCCGGAGAGAAGCCGGGGAGCTCGATCTCGATGCTCGCGCCCCCCTCGGGAGAGACGCCGGCGGACACGGTCCCTCCGTGGGCGTCGGTTATGGCGCGCACGATCGCAAGGCCGAGCCCCGCGCCGCCGGACGCGCGGTCCCTGGCTTCGTCGGTGCGATGGAAGCGCCGGAAGACGCGCTCGCGCTGATCGGCCGGGATGCCGGGACCGTCGTCCTGCACGACCAGCCGCAGCCGCCGGCCGGGCTCGGCGGTGATCAGGAGCCGCACCAGCCCCGTGGAGGGCTCCGTGTGGGCGATCGCGTTCGCCACGAGATTGCGCAGAGCCTGCGCGAGGCGATCCGGGTCCGCGTTCAGCACACCCGTCTGGGACGGGGCCCAGCTCGAAGCGGCGGTCGGCGAGAAGGCTCATCCCGTCCCACAGCTCGTTCACGAACACGCCGAGCTCGATCGGCTCGACGCGCAGGAACTCGCCCTGCTCGCTCTTGGCCAGCAGCAGCAGGTCATCCACCAGCCGGGTGACCCTCGCGATCTCCGATTGCACCAGCCGGGAGACGCGCTGCACCTCCTGCTCATCCGGGTCGTGCTGGCTCGCGAGCACCTCCATCTGGCCGCGGATCACGGTCAGCGGGGTGCGGAGCTCGTGCGAGGCGTCGGCGACGAACGCGCGCTGTCCCTCGAAGGCGTCGGAGAGCCGGTCGAGCATGTGGTTGAAGGAGTCCGTCAGCACCTTCATCTCCTGGCCCTCACGCGGCTCGTGGTGCATGCGCGGATACAGGTCCCCGCCGTCCACGCGCGCGGCGACGGAGGCGATCCTGCGCAGGGGCCTTGAGATCCGCGAGGCGATCAGCAGGGACGCGAGCAGCGCGCCGCCGAGGCCGAGCAGCGCGGCCAGGATGAACGCCCGGGCGACGCCGCGCTGGGCGTCGGAGACCGAGGCGAGCGGTTCGCCCGCCCCGACGGTGGCGGACAGGCGCTGGGGGGTCAGCACCGCCTGCTTGTAGAGGCGCAGGTCCCCGACGTCCTCGACCGGAACCGTCGAGTAGCCGTGCGGAGCGGTGAGCAGCCTGGCGGAGAGACGGTTCTCCTTGTCCTGTTCCGCCTGGCTCTCCCCCTCATCCGGTGGCCCGTTGGCGAACAGCTCGGGCTGGTTGGTGGCTGTGCCGGCACCGGGAACGCGCACGAGCAGCAGCGTCGAGTTGACCGCGAACGGCCTCGTCCTGACGTAGCGCGCGCCGACCGCGAGCAGCTGCGCCGGCGTCCGGGCACCCGAGATGTCCAGTCGGTGGGCGAGTTCGCCTGCGTCGGCCGAGATCTCCTGGTCGACCTCATTGCGCAGGCGATCGCCGGTGCCTTTGTATACGGCGACGAAGATGATGGCGGTCGAGAGCAGCGTCACCACCGCGAGCCAGCCCGCCAGCTGCCGGCGCAGGCTCGGGGCCAGCATTCGCTTGAGCCCTGCGCGCACCGATCTCAGATGGCGCCGCCGAGGCGATAGCCGACGGAGCGCACCGTGGTGATCGGGGCAGGGCTGCCCGTTCTGGCGAGCTTGCGCCTGAGATAGCCGACGTACACGTCCACGACATTCGTGGCCGGGTCGTGCTCATAGCCCCAGACGGAGGTAAGGATCTGCTCGCGCGAAACGACCTGCCCCTCGTGGCGGAGCAGGAAGACCAGCAGCTCGAACTCTGTGCTCGACAGCATCACCGGCTCGCCGGCGCGTCGCACCCGTCGCGTCAGCAGGTCAACCTCGATGTCGTCCACGCGAAGGGTGCTCGAGGACGCCTCGGCTATCACCCGCAGCTGCGCGCGAAGGCGGGCCGCCAGCTCCGCCACAGAGAAGGGCTTTACGAGGTAGTCGGCGGCACCGGACTCGAGCCCGAGCACGCGGTCCTCGATCTCACCGCGTGCGGTGAGCACGATGACGGGCACGTTGGGCGTCGCCCGGCGCACGGTCTGAAGAATCTCAAGGCCGCTGCGTCCAGGAAGCATCAGGTCGAGGACCACCGCATCAAAGCCTCCCTTGAGCGCGAGCCGCTCACCGGCGACGCCGTCGCCCACCGCCTGGACCTGGAATCCGCCGTTCTCCAGGCCGCGGACGATGAAGTCCACGATCCCGGGCTCATCCTCGATCACCAGCACGTTCGGGCGGTTCAGGCCGTCCTCCGCGCCACCCTGCCCATCGGGTGACTCCGCTGCCACGGGTGCGACCGCGTCGGGCTGATCAGCCATGCGGCTAAGCATAGGCCCCGCCCCTCAAAGGGCCCTCACTGCAGGGTATTTCAATGAGTTTTCTCACACTGCAGTTATGGGATTCTTAGCCAGAATCACCACACTGAGTCCATGGCCACGGGGCTCCAGAGACCAGATGTGCGCGCATACCAGCGCGCCGGCGCCGCCCGCTGGACCGGCGGCGGAACCATCGGCAACGAACTCCTGACCGCCGGCACCGCCGTGGTGCTGCTGGGCATGCTTGCAGCTCTCGGCCTGACGATCCTGCGCATGCATACGCTGCTCGCCGAGCACATGTTCATCGGGATCATGCTGCTCGGGCCCGTGGCTCTGAAGATGGGTTCGACCGGCTACCGCTTCGCCCGCTACTACCTCGGCGACGCCGAATATCGGCGCAAGGGGCCTCCCCTGACGGCCCTGCGCCTGATGGCTCCGATAGTGGTCCTGTCCACCATCGGTGTGTTCGCAACCGGGATCGTCCTTCTCCTCGAGGGTCCATCCTCACGCGGCGGCTGGCTGCTGCTGCACAAGGCGACCTTCATCGTCTGGATCGCTTTCACCGCGATCCACGTCCTCGCGCACCTTCCCGAGATGCCGCGTCTGCTGCGGTCCGGCTACGGCCGCCCGGGCACGATGGGACGGGATGTGAACGGCCGCGCGGGGCGAATGATGTCTCTCGCAGGCGCCACCGTCCTCGGCACGGTCCTCGCGATCCTGCTCATCCCCCAGTTCAGCCCGTGGCTGGACTCGATCCGCTTCCTCTCCGGGCACTAGAAGAGGTCCCCCCCCCATGGCATCAAACAACCCAATCAACACCACACACTCCCGCGACGCCGCACTCCGGCAGCTCGGTCGCTTCAACCGGTGGCTCCTCGCCGGCAGCGTTGCGCTGACCGCGGTCCTGACCGACGTCGCCGCCAACGCATTCCCCGGCAAGAAGACGACGACTCATCGGGCAGGCGCCAAGGCCGGCGCTGGCGCGCACACATCAACCGGGGAAAGCACCGCGACGACGCCGCTGGCACCGCCCGCGCAGTCGCCGAGCTCGGCTGAATCCGCGCGGGTGACGCCGGAATCCAGCCAGGCCGCCCCGGAATCAAGCCAGGCCGCACCCGAATCCAGCCAGGCAGCGCCAGAATCAAGCCAGGCCGCACCCGAATCCAGCCAGGCAGCGCCAGAATCAAGCCAGGCCGCACCCGAATCCAGCCAGGCCGCGCCGGAAACAAGCCAGGCCGCACCTGACCCGCACCGAGGGAAAGCTCGGACCCTGTCATCTCCGGAGGGTCCTGAGGTGCGGGAGCACGAACGTGCCGGCGCCGCTCTTCCCACGGCGCGCTGGCAAGCCCTCGGGACGACGATCGTGATGCAGGCGCTCGATCGCTCGGCCTTGGATGACGCCCGGGCTGCGGTCGAACGCGAGCTCGACGCGATCGACCTCGCCTGCAGCCGGTTTCGGGCCGACTCCGAGCTGGCCAGGCTCAACGCCGCCTCAGGGCGCTCACGGTCGTCTCGCCGCTGCTGATGCGAGGCGCTCGAGCAGGCGCTGCGCGCAGCGCGAGCTGACAGGCGGCGACGTGGACCCGACCATCGGGCCGGGCACTGAGCTCGCGGGCTATGACCGGGACTTCCGCTCCTGCACCGCCCCGGCGGCATGACGCCGCCGGCCAGGCCCGCCGATCACGGCCCGCGTACGCGAGGGATGGCGCGAGGTCGTCAGTCGACCGCGAGCGCACCGCCGTGCGCACGCCGGCAGGCGTGCGTCCTCGACGTCGGTGCGACCGCCAAAGCGTGGGCCGCCGACCGCGCCGCGAGCGCCGCGGCGCAAGACGCGGCTGCGGTGTGCTCGTGAGCATCGGCGGCGACGTCGCCACGAGCGGCACCGGCCCCCGACGGCGGCTGGCAGGTGCGCGTCACCGACGACCACCGCAGCGACCTCTCGGCGCCCGGGCCAGACCGTCTCGATCCTCTCCGGCGGCCTTGCCACCTCCAGCACCTCGGTCAGGCGCTGGAGTCACGGCGGCAGCACGATGCACCACATCATCGACCCCGACACGGGCGCGCCCGCGAGGGCACCTGGCGGACCGTCAGCGTCGCCGCCGACACCTGCACCGACGCGAACATCGCCTCCACCGCCGCGGTCATCCGCTCCGAGGCAGCCCCCGCATGGCTGGCCGGACTCGGGCTGCCCGCGCGGCTGGTCGACGAGCGTGGACGCGGTGCACGCTCGTGGCGGATGGCCGGAGCCCGGCGAGCAGACGAGCAGGACGGCGGCATGAGCCTCCCGCTGGCCGCGCGGGCGGCAGCATCTACTGGTATCTGACCCGCTCCACGGGGCGGTTGCGCTGCTGCTTCTCACCGCTCGCGATCGTGCTCGGCGTCCTCGACGTGCGGCGCTGGAGCACCGCCGCGCTGGCCGCGCTTCCTGATCGACTCGCTGCACCGCAACGTCTCGCTGCTGGCACTCGTCTTCCTGGTGCTGCACATCCTCACCTCGGTGCTCGACAGCTTCGCTCCGATCTCGCTGACCGACGCCGTGATCCCGTTCATCGGCACCTACCGGCCTTTCTGGCTCGGGCCTCGGAGCGGTCGCTTTCGACCTCATCCTCGCTGTCATCGCGACGAGCCTGCTGCGGGCGCGGCTCGGCTATTCGTCCTGGCGCGCCGTGCACTGGCTCACCTACGCGAGCTGGCCGATCGCCCTGCTGCACGGCTTCGGGACGGGCAGCGACGTCAAAAGCACGTGGCTGCTCGCGCTGAGCGTCCTGTGCCTGCTCGCGGTGCTGGCGCCGTCTCGTCGCGGGCTCGACGGCTGGCCCGCCGACAGAGCGGCCCGCGCAGCGCCGCGCTCGGCGGGCGCCGGTGTCTTCTCGCTGTTCCTGCTGCTGTGGCTTCCGGGCAGGGCCGCTGGGCTCGCGAATGGCCTCGGCGCTCGGGAACGCCCAGCGTCGCTGCTTGCCGCACCACTCCCATACCCCGCTCGACCTCGACAGGGGGCCATTGATGCCAGCGACAGTCCACCGTTACGCTCGACCGACCCGCAGAACGAGACCGCGAGGAGCACCGCGCGCTTCCACGGCTGCTGCAGGGAATCCGCCCCGACGGCGCGCTGGGCCTGCGTGCGAGCACCTGGCCCTCCACGGCCCGCTGCCGCTCGTGCGATCCGGCGGCGGCGGCGCGGGCGCGAGCAGGCGGGAGCCTTCATCGAAGATCTCGAGCGCTCCGGCCTGCTCGGCCGCGGCGGCGCGGGCTTCCCGGCCGCGGCGAAGATGCGCGCAGTGGCGGCGGCCAAGGGCCGCGCGATCGTCGTCGGCAACGGCTGCGAGGGCGAGCCCGCAAGCCTGAAGGACCGCACGCTGCATGCAGATGCTTCCCGCACCTGATCATCGACGGCGCCATCATCGCGGCCGAAGCCGTCGGCGCCGACGAGGCGATCATCGCGATATGCGAGTCCTCGCCCGAGAGCACCGACGCGATCACGGCAGCGACTCGCAGGAACGCGGAGGGGAAGGTCACACTCGCCCGAACGTCGGCGTCGCCGAGGTCCCGAGCCACTACTCGGCCGGGCAGGAGACCGCCCTCGTCAACCACCTCGGCGGCGGCCCGTCGCTGCCCACGTTCACGCCCCCGCGCGTCTTCGAACAGGGCATCCCGAGCCGCCCGACGCTCGTCAACAACGTCGAGACGCTCGCCCACGTCGCTCTGATCTCCCGGCATGGCTCCCGCTGGTTCCGCCAGCTCGGCACCCCCGCCCAGCCCGGTTCGACGCTCGTGACCCTCTCCGGTCCCGTCGCTCACCCCGGTGTCTATGAGATCGAGACGGCGTCCTCGCTCTCCTCGCTGATCAAGGCCGGGGGCGGCGCCACCGCCCGCATGCGCGGCGCCCTGATCGGCGGATACGGCGGGCCGTGGATCGCCGGCGAGTACCTGCGCGGGGTCGCGCTCTCCAACGAACATCTCGCGCCGCACGGCGCGACGCTCGGCGCCGGGGTCGTGCACCTGCTCTCCGAGCAGGCGTGCCCGGTCGCGGAAACGGCCCGTCTGGCCCGCTGGATGGCAGGGCAGAGCGCGCGGCAGTGCGGCCCGTGCATCCACGGCCTGGACGCGCTGGCCGACGTCGCTCGAGGAGATCGCCTCGCGGCACCGCCCCCGCCAGGGCCGGACAGAGGATCAGCCGCCTGGGCGCGCTCACGGCGCGGCGCGGCGCCTGCGCGCACCCTGACGGCGCCGTCAGGATGATCCTCAGCGGCGTGGAGGCCTTCGACGCACGAGTTCGCCGACCATGCCCGCCACGGGCACTGCGAGCAGTGCGCCCGCACCCCGGAACTGCCCTGTCCCGCACCGGCCCCTGAACATGCCCGCGCCGCGCGGCAAAGGGGTGCGGCGATGAGCCGCAGCGTGCGCGTCAACCCGATCACCTGCGAGGCGCACGGCATGTGCGCCGAGCTGCTGCCCGAGCGCATCACACTCGACGAGTGGGGCTACCCGATCATCGACGGCGACCCCGCTGCAGGGCGAGCGAGGTGGACCACGCCGTCCGCGCGGCACGTGCCTGCCCCACCTTCGCGCTGCTCCTCGACAACAAGCGCGACTGAGGACCGCCTTCAGCGGCATGAGCAGGTGCTGGGCGGCCAGGCCCGACCAGCATCCGTAGGGCGCGAAGAACTCGCGCACCTGCTCCTGCGTGGCCCTTGCGCGGGGGTCTCCCCCGCGAGGTGCCTGCCGACGAGCTTGAGCAGCCCGAGGTCGCCCGCGGGCAGCTGGTCGTGCCTGCCCTGCCCCGTCAGCGCGAGGATCTCGACCGTCCACGGCCCGATCCCCGGGATCGCCCGCAGACGCCGCCAGGCACCCTCGTGTCCAGGGTCTGCGAGGTCGACGCGGCCCGCCGCGACCTCGCGCGCGGCGATCAGCAGCGTCATCGCCCGCGACTCGGAAGGTCCAGCGAGCGCAGCAGCGCCGGCGGCGCTCCGGCGAGAGCGGCGGCCGAGGGAAGGTCCCTCAGCCCTGCCGCTGAGCGCTCGGCGCCCGGCCAGCGGCGGCCGAGGGCCGCAACGACCCTGCGCTGGATGTCCGCGGCGCGGTCGTACTCGATCAGCTGCTCGCAGATCGCGAACGCGAGCGCCTCGAACGGCTCGGGCCTGCGGGTGACCCGCAGCCACGGACGGCGTCGCAGCGAGCGCCCGATCAGCTCGTCGCCGGCGAACTCGCGCAGGAACGGGCTCAGGTCCTCATCGACTCCGAGCGCGAAGCGCATCCGCTCGATGCCGTGCTCGGCGGCGGGGGCGCTGTAGGCGCGGGCGCCGAAGATGACCCGTTCGGGGGAGCTCTGCGCGACACGCACCCACACGGGCTCATCACCGTGGTGCAGCAGCCGTTCGAGCACCCGCCCGCGGCGGCGCAGCAGCCCGTCCTTGCCCAGCCGCCGCGGCATGCGGAACGCCCCCGCCGGGGCGACCTCCTGCCGCAGCTCGACCGCTGCCCGCAGGGCGACCCTCAGCGGTTGGTGCCGGCCGGGGGGCCGAGAACGTGAATGTCCACCAGGAGCGAGCGTGTGCTGAGCACCTGCAGCATCTGCGGCGCCGGCTCGCGGCGGCGCCTGCCGAGGCTCCGGCCCACTGAGCTCGAGCCCTTCGCGAGCGCCGGCCTGCGGGCGCTGCGCCGGTGCACGAGGCCGAGGACCGCCGCACCGGCGACGAAGCCGCCCGCGGCGACGGCCGCCGCGGCAGCGGCGGGAAGAATCACGCCTTCCCTCCGGCGCTCAAGCGTCAGCGGGCGGCTGTTCGGCGCGCGCGAGCTCCTCTTCGGAGAGGACGGGTTCGGCGTCGAGGACCTCCTCATCCCAGGCGATCCTGCCTCCGGCTTCGCCGCCGGGGCCCTGGCCGCCGCTGAAGGAGTCGCTCACCAGCTGAAGTGTAGAGATCGGTCCTGTCGCGTTCTAGAGCACGCGCTCGTAGATGCGATAGCGCTTGACGATGCGCCCGCCCATCGCTTCCATGCCGCGGTTCATGGGGTCGTTCGTCTCGAGGATCCAGCCCATCTCGCCGCCCTTCTGGGGGCGCACGGCGGCGGCGTTGAAGTGTTCGACGTACAGCTTCGCGGCCACACCCGTGTGCTGGTACTCGGGCTTGACGCCGAGGAACCCGACGCGCACGCGGTCCATGATCCGGCTCTTGTTGGCGAAATGCCACCAGCCGAGCGGCAGGAGTTTCCCGTTCATTTTTGCGAGCACCTGGTTGATGTCCGGGAAGGTCATGGCCATCCCCACGACCTCGCCGGTGTCCGTTTTCTCGGCGATGTAGGCCCAGTTCTTGTCGAAGACGAGGTGCATCTCCTGTGCGAGCGCGTCCAGGTCCTTCTTGGTGTACGGCACGAAGTCCCAGTTTTTCGCCCAGGCGGAGTTGTAGACCTCGGCGAAGGAGTCGAGTTCCTTGCGCAGTTTGCCGCGGGTCATGTGCCGCACACGGATCCCGTGGTCGCTCTCGACTTTCTCGGCGAGCTCGAAGATGACGGGGAGCACCTTCTCGCGGTCGGAGACCTCGAGGTTCCACATCAGCAGGTCCATGGCCTTTGTCATGCCCGCCTGCTCCATCAGCCGCTGGTAATAGGGCGGGTGCCACGGCTGGACGAGCATCGGCCTGATGTCAAAGCCCTCGATCAGGATCCCGCTCTCGTTGTTCATCGCGAAGTCGGCCGGGCCCACCATGCGCTCGCAGCCCTTCGCCCTCAGCCAGGCGGCTGCCGCGTCGAGCAGCGCGGTGAGGACCTCGATGTCCTCCTCGAACTCGATGAAGCCGAACCAGCCCCAGTTCTTGTTCTGCTGTTCGTTGAAGGCGGTGTTGATCTGAGCCGTTATTCGCCCGACCACACGGCCGTTCTTGCGGGCGAGAAAGTACTCGGCCTCGCCGTGCGTGAAGAACGCGTTCATTTTGCGGCTGAGGAACAGATACCGCTCCAGCTTGAGCGGAGGCACCCACACCGGGTGGTTAGCATGCAGGCGGAACGGGAGGTCCACGAACCGCCTGAGGTCCCCCGCTCCTGATACCGACCTGATCTCAACCGTCACAGCGGGGGCACACTACATGCAGACCTCGATCGATGTATTCGCCAAGGCCAGGGGACACGAGCGCTCGGCCGTCCTCGCAGCCGCCCGCGAGGCGGATGTGCTGCCCTACTTCCACGTCCTGGACTCGCCCGCGCTGCCCGTCGTGCAGATGGAGGGAGCCGAGCGGATCATGCTCGGCTCGAACAACTACCTCGGCCTCACCGGCGACGAGCGCGTCATGGAGGGCGCGGAGAGCGCTCTGCACCGCTACGGGACCGGGCTGACGGGCTCGCGCCTGCTGAACGGGACGATCCCGCTCCACCTCGAGCTCGAGAGCGAGATCGCCCAGTGGATGGGCACCGAGGACGCGATCGTGTTCAGCACCGGCCATCAGGCGAACCTGGGCACCCTCGGCACCCTTCTCGGGCCCGCCGACACCGTCATCGTCGACTCGGGCGACCACGCCTCGATCCTGGACGGCTGCCTGCTCTCACGGGCGAAGATGCGCCCCTTCCGCCACAACCGCATCGAGAAGCTGGAGAAGATGCTCGAGCGCTCCCACGGCGACGGCGGCGGCGTTCTGGTCGTCGTCGACGGGGTCTTCTCGATGGAGGGCGACATCGCCCCGCTGATCCAGATCAGCGAGCTGTGCCGCGCCCACGGCGCCAGGCTGATGGTCGACGAGGCGCACGGCGCCGGTGTTCTGGGCGAGCTCGGGGCGGGCAGCGCCGAACTGCTCGGCGTCGCCGGCTCCGCCGACCTGCGCATGGGCACGTTCTCCAAGTCGCTGGCCTCCTGCGGGGGCTTCATCGCGGGCCCGCATGAGGTGATCGACTACCTGCGGATCTCATCGCGGGCGTTCCTCTTCACAGCCTCGGCCGTGCCGGCGGCCGTCGGCGCGGCGCTCGCGGCATTGAGGGTCGTGCGCTCGCCGGAGGGCCCCGCGCTCTGCGCCAAGGTGCTCGATAACGCCCGCCGCCTGCGCGACGGCCTGCACGAGCGCGGCTTCGCCGTCGTCGCGCCTCAGGAGCTCCCGGCCGACGCCTCCGTCCAGATCCACGCCCCCGGGGTCGTGGCGGACGCCGCGGGAGGGCTCTCGATAGTGACCCCGATCGTGCCGGTGCTGGTCGGAGATGACTGGAAGGCCGCGCTGCTGTGGCGGGCCCTCTACGACGCCGGCGTGTTCGTGAACACCGCCCTTCACCCGGCCGTGCCGCCGGGAGGCGCGCTTCTGCGCACGAGCGTGATGGCGACCCACGACCACGAGACGCTCGATCGCGCCCTGGACGTGTTCGCCCAGGTCAAGGAGAGCTTCGAGGCCGAGCACGGCCCCCTCCCCGGCCCCGGCGAGCACTGAGCCGCGCCGACTTCGGGGACCGAGCCACTTGTCCTTTTCTTCACAAGAGCCCTCGCGAAGAAAAAGCCCGCTTCTAGCGTAAGAACGAGTCGGTTCGGTGTTGACCGCGGGCAGGGTCCTGGCGTAGCTTCCGCGATGCGCTCTGCATGACGGTTCGGGGTTCGCCCCGAGGAGTTCCCTCAGGGGGGTGATGTGCCGGAAAGCCCGCGATCGGGTCGCGGGTCGGTTGCATCTAGCCGTAGTGGAACGCCAACTTTAGAAATCGAGCAACGTTCTGCTCGCGCGAGATCCGCGCCCGCAGAAGGGAGATTGCCAATGAACGCGACAGCGACGATAGCCCCTGCCGGTCCACAGCACATGCGAGCGCTCCAGCGGGCAAATGAGGTGCGTCTCGCCCGCGCCGACCTCAAGCGGCGCGTCGCCGCCGGGGAGATCAGCGTCGCCGACGTGATCCGCGACTGCCCCTGGGAGTCCGAGAGCATGGCGGTCGCCGACCTGCTGATGAGCCAGCGCCGATGGGGTCAGACCCGCTGCCGCAAGTTCCTCGCCCAGATACCGATGTCCGAGAAGAAGACGATCGGCTCGATGACCGAGCGCCAGCGCCGGACGCTCTCGGAGATGCTCAGCTGCTCCGAGCCGGGCCGCGCGTGGAGCGCGGCCCCCTGGGTAACGGGCAGCCTGACGAGAGCTTGACGTGCCACCAGTCGGCGAGCATCCCGATGATGCCCAGACGCGGGCGAACCTCCCACACCCCGCATCCGCCCTGCCCGAGGTCGCTGACCGGTAGCCGCACGAACCGGTAGCGACCCGGTTCGAGTTTCATCCTCTCCAGCTGCTCGCGCGCACGCCGCTCGTGGTCGACCCGATCGGCCGCCAGCGCGCGCATCTGCTGCAGCTGCCCGGCCAGCCGGTCGCGCTCCTGCTCGAGGCCCCCGAGGTCCAGCAGGCGCGGACCGGCGCTGTGGGCCGGCGGGCTCGCGGGAGCGGGGATGAACGGGAAGCGGTCGGCGACGATCTGTGAGATCTCGCCCTCAAGGCGCGCGATCTGCATCTTCAGCGAGTGCCTCGCGGCGCGCTCGGGGCCCCCTCCCGCCACCGCAGTGCGCTGCCGGCGCCGTCCGCCCCCCGCGCCCCTGTGGGCGCCACGGTCAAGGACCTGCTGATCGTGGTGAGACACACTGCCTCCTGGCAAGAAGTGAAGAGGCGATTCTACCAGTGCCCTGAGCGCCGGGCGCCGCCTTCCGAGGCCGCCGTCAGGGCGCCTGCAGCGCCGCCCGGCAGGCCCACAGCGCCTCCTCCACGTAGAGCGTCGGCACCCCCTGCACCTGGACCGCGAACAGGCTCACGCGCTCGCTGCGCGGGCGCGGGGCGTGGCCCGGCGCGACCTCCGAGAACAGCAGCCCGAGCGCCGCGCCGGCGTCCGCGACGACGAGCCGGCCGGCCTGCAGCGGCGTCCCCTTAGCCCCGCCGAGCATCTCACCCTCGCTGCTGGCCCGGATCCCGAGGTCCCCGTCGAGGGAGGCGGTGTCCAGCGCCCACACGGGCACCCCCGTGTCGAGCATCGCGATCAGCCTGACGTCGTCGATGAGCCCGCCGCTGAGGAACGCGCCCCTGATCATCCGGTCCAGCACCGCCTCCTCGATCGGGGTCCTCTCGACGTCGGGGTCCAGCCCGATCTGCCGGTAGAAGACCCTGTAGGCGGCGGGGATCGGCTCGCGGCGGATCGCCACGGCCCGCGCGCCCCGAAAGCTGCTGGAGAGCCCGCGCAGGCGCTGCTGGATGTCCGGCGGCGAGTCGCCGGTGAGCGCCGCGGCGCGCCCGACGGCTACCTCCATCCACAGCAGCCGCAGCCCCGGGAGCTCCAGTTCCACCTCCGCAGAGCACCAGCCCTCGCGGGGCCCGCGGTCCTCCTCCCCGTGCGCTGCTGCTCCCGGCTGATCGGCGCTCATGCCGCCGGCTGCCTCCAGCCACGCGTCCTTGAGGCCGCCACGAGCTCGGCGACCCGCGTGCGCAGCGTGGCGAGCGAGGGTGTGACCAGCAGAGCGGGGCTCTGCACGATCCCGCCGGGGTAGGCGAAGCTCACCTGCGGGCAGCTGGCCAGGTGGTAGATCGCCGCCAGGGCGCCGTCGGCGTCGATGCCGACGGGCAGCGTCAGGCCCTTCGCCTTGATCAGCTTGCGCAGCTCCGCGCGTTCTCCCTTGATCGCCACGGCCGCGAAGCGGACTCCCGGGAAGGACGGCGCGAGGGTCTGCATGTCCGAGAGGACCGTGGTGCAGGAGCCCCCGTCCACGAACAGCGCGAGCACGACCGGGCCCTGTTCGTATTGCTGGCAGATGTTCAGGATCTCCGGACCCCTGACGCTGCAGGCCGGAACCGCGCCGGCCGCGCCCTGGCCGGCGGCGGTGGCGACGTTCGCATCGCCGGTCAGGTTCCCGAGCGCTAGCGGCACCGCGAACGGCGCGAGCGGCTGGCCGGGGGTGATCCCGCTGTCGCCGTTGGGCTTGGTGACGATCGTGTTGATCGTGATCAGGATCAGGATCACGATGCCCAGCAGACCGACGTAGCGGCCGTATGAAGGCGGCCGCGACGGCCCTTGGGGGGAGGGCTCGTCGTTTTCGGCGGCGGCACGCGCGGCGGGGCGCTCCGGCCAGCGGCCGGGGCCCTCAGGCGGGCTCATCACCCGCCCGGCCGGCTCGCACGGTGGCCATGCGCAGCGCGCGCAGGCGCTCGCTGACCCCCACGCGCAGGCTGCCCTCGCGTTCGGCGATGACGAGCGCGGCGGGGAGCGCCACGAGCACGCCGATCAGCGAGACGGTGAGGTCGATCAGCGTCACGAGCCCGAAGTCCCGCAGCATCCGGATGTCCGAGAAGGCGAGCACGCCGAAGCCGGCGATCGCCGTGGCTCCAGACGCGGCGACGGCGGCGCCGGTCCTGCGGTAGGTGCGCGCCAGCGCCTGGATGGTGTCGTGGCCGGCGAGACGCTCCTGGCGGTGTCGCTCCGACAGCAGCACGCTGAACTCGGTCGAGACGGCGATCACCAGCGGCCCGAGCGTGACCGACATCGGGTTCAGCGGCACGCGCACGAGGAACAGGATCAGGGCGGACCAGCCTGTCGCGAGCACGATCGGCGCCAGCGGGGCCAGCACCCGGCGCCTGCGGTCCTCCCTGAAGGCGAGCGACATCACGAGCGCCACCACCGCGATGGCGACCAGCAGCGTCTCCAAGCGCCGCCATGGGTCGGCAACCTTCGACCCCGACGCTGCCGCGAGCACCGTCAGGCCGACGATGTCGGCGTGGATTCCGGCCGGCGGATGAAGCGCGGCGCGCATGCGCTGGACGAGCTGCTCCTGCTGGCTCTGGTCAAGGCCGGCGAGGCGCACTCCGAATGAGAGCGAGGCGACACGGCGGTCCGGCGTGATCACGTCCTGGGAGAAATACGGCGGGATCGTGCTGAGCAGCCCTTCGACGTCCGTTGCGTTGAGCGCCGGCGTCGATGAGCCCGAGGCGTGGCCGCTGAAGAGATCGGGAAGGGAGAACACGGGACAGAGCCTGGCGTGGGCGCAGCCATGGGCCTGCGTGTAGCCGAAGCGGGCCAGCACGGCCGCCTCGTAGCGGCTCATCCATGTGATCGTCGCCGGGGTGGCGACGTCCTTGCCGCGGATCATCACGTTGATCTGGCCTCCCACCCCCGTGGTGCGTTCCAGTTCACGCAGGGAACGCAGCGAGCTGAGGCTCTGCGGCACGAGCTTGGTGATGTCGGTCTGCACCTTGGTCTGGGTGTCAAGGCCCCAGCCGATCACAGCGAGCGCCAGGCCGATGCACAGGACCCGCTCCGGCCGGCGCACGGAGAACCCGAGCGCGACCCGGCCGAGCAGCCGGGTCAGTGGGTTCTCCAGCAGAAGCTCCCGCGCGCCGCGCCATGCGGCGCCAATCCTCGCGCCGACCAGCGAGTCCTCAGCGCGCGCGGAGCGCGGCCGGCCCGCGACCGCGAGCGCCGCCGCGCCCACGGTGAGCGCGCACGCCAGCGCGACGGCGAGGCCCACGACCAGGAGCACCCCGAAGCCCCTGACCATCGGCACCGGCGAGAGCAGCAGCACCAGGATCGCGGCGGAGCTCGAAAGGCCCGCCGCGACGATCGTCGGCGCGCCGACCGTGGCGGCGCTCACGACCGCGCGCACGCGGCCCTCGGCCTCGCTCTCGCCGGGGGCTGCGCTCTCACTGAGCGCCTCGCTGGCCCGCGACTGGAACTGGACCGAGTAGTCCACAGCGAGGCCGATCAGGACCGGGAGCACCGCGATCGTGGCGATGCTGAGCGAGCCGCCGGCGAGCGAGAGGCCGCCGAAGGTGATCGCCGCGGCGAGCAGCGCGAGCATCAGCGGCAGCAGGCGCGGCCTGCCGAGGAAGACCAGCGCGAGCGTCGCAGCCATCACGATCAGCACCGCGACGAGCAGCAGCTCGATCGCGTGCGTGATCGATTCGGTCAGGTCCGCCACGATCACCGGCTCGCCGCTGAGCAGATATGAGCCGCCGTGCTGCAGCTGCCACTGTGGCATCGCCAGCGCTCCGCGGATGAGGGCGATCGTGTGCGTGCGCTGGGCTTCGCTAAGCCCGGCCTTCATGCGGACCGAGATCAGCGCCGAGTCGGAGCTCGGGAACAGGTAGGCGAAGCGCTGCTTGGGGGTGCCCGCGGGACTGGCCGGGTCGAACACCAGCGTGGAGACGAAGTTGGGTTCGTCGATGCTGGGCCGCGCGGTGAGGCCGTATTTGAGGGCGAGAGTGACCAGTTCCTCCTGGTAGCGGGCTATCGTCACCTTGCTCGCCCGCTCGCCGAGGCTGACGGCCTGCGAGCGGGGCAGCCCGCGGGCGAGCGCGGCCGCCTGCACCGCGCGCTGCGCCTGGGCTGCCTGCACCTGTGCGGAGCGGGTGCGGATGGTCAGCTGCTGGTTGATCTGTTCGGCGGCCTCGTTGATGAAGGTGCCGGGACCGAACACGACCTTGACGGTGCGGGCGCGGGCGAGTTCGCCGCAGGGGCCGCGGGGGCCGCCCTCAGCCGCGAGGGCCGAGGCCGGGACGTTGCCGGACAGGCAGCCCTCCAGACCGAGCAGCCGGTCGATGTCCGAGCTGAGCACGAGCTGCTGGAGGTTGCCCTTGACCAGGATCGTGATCGGCTCTTCGCCGAAGCTGTCGTAGAAGCCCTGCGTGGCCCGGTATTCGGGGCTCGAGCTAGAGACGAACGTGCTCGTGGCGGCGGTGGGGTGCAGGCGCAGGGCGAGCACCGCCGCGCCGAGACCCAGCACCGCCGCGAGCACCAGCACCAGCCACGGCCGACGTGCCGAGCCGCCTGCGACCGTCACCAGGATCCGCCGGGGGCTCACTCCATCCCGAGGGGCCCGGCCGATTCGCCCGAGAGGAACTGGCGAACGAACGGGTTTTCAGACGCAAACAACTCACTGGCGGGGCCGGATTCGACGATGCGGCCCTTCCACAGCACCGAGATGTGCTCGGCGACCCTGCGCGCGCTCATGATGTCGTGGGTGATCACGACGTAGCAGCCGCCGTTCTCGGCGTGGACCTCCTTGATCAGCTCGCACAGGAGAGCGGTGCGAACCGGGTCCAGCCCGGAGTCGGGCTCGTCGAAGAGGACGATTTCGGGTTCGAGCACCAGCGCCCGCGCGAAACCCGCCCGCTTTCGCATGCCGCCCGAGAGCTCGTTCGGCATCTTCTCGTTCGCGTTGCCCAGGCCGACCTCGCGCAGGCGGCGATTGACGATGTCCGCGATCTCGTCCTCGCCCTTCTCGGTGTGCTGGCGCAGCGGGAAGGCGACGTTGTCGTAGAGGTTCATCGAGCCGAACAGCGCACCGTCCTGGAACAGCACGCCGAACTTCTTGCGCAGCTCGAACAGGTCGGCGTCCTTCAGGCTGGGGATCGACTCCCCGTGGACGATCACGTCGCCCTGGTCGGGATAGAGCAGGCCGACGATGTGCTTGATGCAGACGGACTTGCCGGTGCCCGAAGGGCCGAGGATCATCGAGATCTGATCCTCCGGCAGGGACATGTTCAGCCCGCGCAGCACGTGGTTGCGCCCGAAGGACTTGTGCACGTCGACGAACTCGATCGCGTCAGGTGAGGTTGACGGCCTCACGATCCCCGTGTGGAACTCGTACTCCTCCTGCGGGCTCTTGGGCGCGGCGGGGGCGCGGCGTCCCCGTGCCTCGGGCTCCTCGCCCGTGCCTGGCTCCTGCGCCGACATCTCAGCCGCCGATCGGGGCCCGCGGGTTCGCGCCCCAGAAGATCTGGGTGCCGAGCGCGCCGATGATATGAACGAGCACGAGGTTCAGCACCATGGACTTCGCCGTGGCGCGGCCCACGCCGACAGGGCCGCCGCTGGCGTTATAGCCGTAATAGCAGGCGACCAGAACGATCGCGGTGGCCATGAACATGGCCTTGATGAGGCTGTATAAGAAGTCCGGCGGATTCTGGAATTGCCAGAAGATCAGGAAGTAGCCGCCGGAGGACACGTAGCCGATCTGCTGCACCACGGCGATGTATGAGGCCAGGAACGCGGCGCCGATACCGGCCAGGTACATGAAGGGAAGCACCAGCCATGCCGCCAGCATGCGCGTCGCGCACAGGAAGGTGACCGAGTTGATGCCCATGACCTCCAGGGCGTCGATCTCGTCGGAGATCCGCATCGCGCCCAGCTCGGCCACGATGCCCGTGCCCACCTTCGCGGCCATCATGTAGCCGAAGGCGTAGGGGGTGATCTCGCGCAGGTCGCACCAGGCGGTGAACACGCCCGAGTAGGCGGGCGCGCCCTGGGCGGCTGTGAAGTAGGCACCCTCGATCCCGCACTGCAGGCCGAGGATGAACATCAGCGTCCAGATGATCGCCGTCGACCCGACGATCAGGACGCCGGCCTGGCGCAGGGACTCGCCGAAGAACTTGAATACCCGCAGCCCGTAGACGTCGGCGACGATGTTGCCGGTGAACCGTCCGATCTCGCCCGTCGCCGCGAGCCATTCCCGCGGCATCGCCAGAAGTTCGTTCACTTGATCACCAGGATCTGCGGGTGGGTGGCCAGGAGCGTCTGCGTGAATACGTAGTCGAAGGAGAAGATGGCGGTGAAGGCGAGCACGACCGCCTCGTTGACCGCGCGGCCGACGCCCTCGGCGCCGCCGGAGGCGCTCATGCCCTTGTAGCAACAGACGATCGCGATGATGGCGCCGTAGATCGTCGTCTTCAGCACCGAGCCCCACAGGTCCGTGGTGGAGGCGTTCGCGAACAGCGTCGCCCAGAAGGGCCCGAGCGGCTGGTCGTTCACGAGCTCGGCGATGATCCCGCCGAAGATCCCGAACAGCAGCGCGTAGATGTCGAACAGGCCGGTGACGACCATCAGGGCCAGGAAGCGCGGCACCACCAGGTTCTTGACGGGGTCCACGCCGAGCACCTGCAGCGCGTCGAGCTCCTCGCGCACCTTGCGCGCGCCGAGGTCGGCCGTGATCGCGGTGCCCGCCACCCCGGCGACGACGATCGCCGTGACGCTCGGGCCGATCTCGCGGACGGCGCCCAGGACGAAGAATCCGCCGAGGCGGTCCAGCGCTCCGAAGATGGTCAGGAAGTTCGCCGCCTGCAGCCCCGGGGCGGCGTAACAGATGCACACCGTGGAGATCAGCAGCGGGAACCAGCACAGCCGCAGCGCGAAGAGGAACTGCGAGACGAACTCGCCGCCATAGGGGTACGGAGGCCGGAGGGCCGACATGATGGTCCTGCCGGTGAGGATCATCATGTCCCCGATTTCCTCCAGCAGATTCCTAGCGGGAATGTACGCCCGCTCGGCAACACTGCGAACCATCTCTACAAACCCCTCCTCGAGGTTGGGTCAAACGCCTGCCCAACTGTACGCCATGCAAACACCGCGAGGCGCTGCCGCCTGAGGCGCTGCACGGGGGCATGCGCGCCGGCCGGCCGCGGACCCTGCCTCATCGCAGGCCACACCCGCTGGTATCGTGGCGCGATCGTGTGGGGGAGCCGGAGAGCAGCACTGGGGCTTGGCCGCGCTCGCGGAGCGGTCCCTGACGCCCGCAGGAGCATGTTGCTGGCGCTCGCGCCGCTCGCCGCGCTGCTCATCGCCGGCTGCGGCGGAGGCAGCCAGCAGAATGCGGACGAACCGTCCGGCAACTTCCCGATCCGCGTGGTCCACGCCGCCTTCCCGCTCGTGCAGGCCGTCTCCAAGCAGACGGTCATGTCGATCACCGTGCGCAACGTGGGCACACAGACCGCGCCCAACGTGGCGCTGACGGTCAACTCCTTCAGCTACAAGTCGAGCTATCCCGAACTCGCCGACCCCGAGCGGCCGACCTGGGTGATCGAACAGGGTCCCGGACCGATCGCCGACCCGCCGGTGGAAACGCAGGAAGTCAGCCAGCCCGGAGGGGCACAGACCGCCTACGTCCACACCTGGGCGAAAGGCCCGCTCGCCCCGGGCCAGCTGCGCACCTTCACCTGGCACGTCGTTCCGGTCAAGACCGGACTGCAGCTCGTGCGCTACGTGGTCGCGGCAGGCCTTGCCGGAAACGCGAAGGCTGTGCGGCCGCTCACCGGCGGCCCGGTCAAGGGCGCGTTCCTCGTCCACATCGCCCCCGCGCCCCCCGCCACGCACGTCGATCCGAGCACCGGGCTCGTGGTCAGCGGGCCTGCGCCGCAGGCTCCGTAGGCCGCCGCGCGGGCGTTTGGCCCGCTGTCGAAAGATCACGCTGAAGCTTTCGCCAACCGGTGATCCCGCGGCTGCGCCGCCGCACTACGATTGGCTTCCGCCCTGCGCCGGTCGCAGGCCGCGCATCCCACCCTTCATCAGGAGGAATCGAGTCAGCTCATGTCAAGGACCCGCCAGCAGAACGTCACCGCCGCCCAGTGGACCGCCAACGGGTCCGCCCTCGGCTCAGTCGACCTGACCCTCGCCGACAACCAGGTCTTCGGGTCTAACGTCTTCTCGCCGGCCGTGCAGCGCCAGCGGCTGCCCAAGCACGTCTACAAGGCACTCCAGAAGACCCTGGCTCGCGGCGAGGCGCTCGACACCACGCTCGCTGACGCCGTCGCGCAGGCGATGAAGGAATGGGCGATGGAGAAGGGTGCGACCCACTACACGCACTGGTTCCAGCCGCTGACCAACCTGACGGCCGAGAAGCACGACTCCTTCTACGCCCCCCAGGGCGACGGAACCGCGCTGGCCGACTTCTCCGGCAAGGAGCTGATCCAGGGCGAGCCCGACGCGTCCTCGTTCCCGACCGGCGGCATCCGCGCGACGTTCGAGGCCCGCGGCTACACGGCCTGGGACCCCACGAGCCCGGCGTTCATCCTGGAGAACCCCAACGGCGCGCTGCTGTGCATCCCGACGGCGTTCACGTCGTGGACGGGCGAGGCGCTCGACAACAAGATCCCGCTGCTGCGCTCGATGGACGCGCTCTCGGGAGCCGCGATCCGCGCGCTCGCGCTGCTCGGCGTCGATGACGCATCCCGCGTCTTCACGACCACCGGCTGCGAGCAGGAGTACTTCCTGATCGACGAGCAGTACTTCTTCGAGCGCCCGGACCTCATCACGACGGGCCGCACGCTGTTCGGAGCCAAGCCGCCCAAGGGCCACGAGCTCGACGACCACTACTTCGGCTCGATCCCCGAGCGCATCCTGGCCTTCATGCTCGAGGTGGAGCTCGAGCTCGCCAAGCTCGGCGTGCCGATCAAGACGCGCCACAACGAGGTCGCGCCCAACCAGTACGAGGTCGCGCCGATCTTCGAGAACTCGAACGTCGGCTCCGACCACCAGATGATCACGATGCAGGTGCTGCAGAACACGGCCCGTCGCTACGGCCTGATCTGCCTTCTCCACGAGAAGCCCTTTGCGGGCGTCAACGGGTCGGGCAAGCACAACAACTGGTCGATGGGCACCGACACCGGCGTCAACCTGCTCGAGCCCGGGGACACGCCCTCGGACAACCTGCACTTCCTGTTCTTCACGACCGCCGTCATCCAGGCGGTCAACAAGCACCAGGCACTGCTGAGGGCATCGATCGCGAGCGCCGGCCAGGACCACCGCCTCGGCGCGAACGAGGCGCCCCCGGCGATCATCTCGATCTTCCTCGGCGCCGAGCTCGAGAAGGTCTTCGGCGCGATCGAGTCAGGCAAAGCGCAGGCGTCGAAGCCCGGGTCGTTCCTGGGCCTCGGCACACCGGTGCTGCCGGCGCTGCCGCTCCACGGCGGGGACCGCAACCGCACCAGCCCGTTCGCCTTCACCGGCAACAAGTTCGAGTTCAGGGCACTGGGCTCGAACTCCTCGCCGGCGTTCCCGAACACGGTGCTCAACACGATCGTCGCCGAGGCGATCGACGACATGTCCGCCAAGCTGGAGACAGCGCTGAAAAAGTCCGGCGCAACGCTCGAGAAGGCGGTCGCAAGTGTCGTGAAGGAGTCCTACTCCGCCAACAAGAAGGTCGTCTTCGACGGCGACGGCTACTCGGAGGAGTGGCACAAGGAGGCCAAGAAACGCGGCCTGTACAACCTGCGCACCACGCCTGAGGCGCTGCCGTGGCTGATCGAGAAATCGACCGTCGCAGCCTTCAGGAAGTACAAAGTGCTGAGCAAACGCGAGCTCGAGGCCCGCGAGGAGGTCTTCACCGAGCAGTACGCGGTGACGATCAACATCGAGTCCGAGACGGCGGCTGTGATCGCGAGGACGATGGTGCTCCCCGCCGCCGTGCGCCACCTCAACGAGCTCAAGGCGAGCGGGATGGACGAGCTCATCGAGGAGGTCGAGCCGGTCGTCAAGGAGCTGCACTACGCGCTGGTCAAGCTCGAGGACGCGAACCTCGAAGACAACCAGGACGACACCGACGCGCAGAAGTGGGCCGAATACATGCGCGACACCGTCATCCCGGCCATGAACGACGTTCGTGACGTCGCAGACCGGCTCGAGAAGATCGTGGCCGACGACCTGTGGCCGCTCCCGAAGTACTCGGAGATGCTCTTCATCAAGTAGCGCGGTGGCCTGCGGCCGGCCGTCGTGGCCGGCCGCGGCGCCGCACCTCGGAGGCTCAGCGCCTCCTCACCCCCGCTCGCCGGATGCCATCATTGGGCCATGATGCACCGGAGTCGTTGCGAGCTGATCTGGGCGGGGGTTCTGCTCCTGATGATCGTGGGAGTCGGATCGGCCTGGTACCAGGTGGGCCTGTGGGCGGCCCTCGGCGTGGTGTTCATCTGCCTGCTCTGGTCCGCCACCGTCGGACGCCTGATCAAATAGCCGGCGCCAGCGCCCAGCGCGCTCGTTGTTAGGCTCACATGATGCGCAACTACCTTGACGCCATAGCCAGCCGTGTCGTCGTCTACGACGGCGGCATGGGCGCCACGCTCGAGCAGTTCGAGCTCACGAGCGCCGACTATGGCAACCTGCCCGGCAAGTGCCACGAGGCGCTGGTCCTGAACCGCCCGGATGTGATCGAGGGCGTGCACAGCTCGATGCTCGAGGCGGGCGCCGACGTCGTCGAGACCGACACCTTCCAGGGCTCGCGGATCAAGCTCGAGGAGTGGGGTCTCGCCGACCACACGCTGGAGATCAACACAAAGGCCGCGCAGATAGCACGCAAAGCCGCCGGCGAGAACCGCTTCGTGGCCGGGTCGATCGGCCCCACCGGGTACCTGCCGGCCTCAGAGGAGCCGTCGCTGGGCCAGATCCGCTTCCACGAGCTGGTCGAGGTGTTCACCGAGCAGGCCTCCGGCCTGATCGAGGGCGGAGCCGACCTGATCATC
This sequence comes from uncultured Solirubrobacteraceae bacterium, assembly GCA_963787115.1. Lineage (GTDB taxonomy): Bacteria > Actinomycetota > Thermoleophilia > Solirubrobacterales > Solirubrobacteraceae > Palsa-744. The sequence continues at coordinate 147,543 of CAWBBS010000014.1, read as the reverse complement.
ATCGAGACCGCCCAGGACATCCTCGAGGTAAAGGCCGCCGTCTTCGGAGCCCGCGAGGCCTTCAAGGTCAAGGGCAGGGTGCTGCCGATCCACACCTCGGTGTCGTTGCTGCCCAACGGCGGCAAGATGCTCCTCGGAACGGACATCTCGGCGGTCCTGACTACGCTCGAGTCCCTGAAGGTCGACGTGATCGGGCTGAACTGCTCGACCGGCCCGGAGGACATGCGCGACGCGATCCGCTTCCTGGGCGAGTTCTGCCCGGTGCCGGTCGCCTGCATCCCCAACGCCGGGCTCCCGCTGCAGGGCCCGGACGGCGAGACGATCTTCCCCGAGAAGCCGGTTCCCCTCGCGGAAGCCCTGAAGGAGTTCGTCGAGCGCTACGGCGTCGGCGTCGTCGGGGGCTGCTGCGGCACCACGCCTGAGCACATCGCCGCCATCGTCGAGCGCGTCGGCGGGCGCCCCGTCGGCCCGCGGCCCGCTCCGCGCCCGCCCCACCTCTCCTCGATGATCGCCGCCACCCCGCTGGTGCAGGAGCCGACGCCGACGATGGTCGGCGAGCGCGTGAACTCCCAGGGCTCACGAAAGGCCAAGGAGCTCCTTCTGGCCGATGACTACGACGGCCTCGTGCAGATCGCCGAGGACCAGGTTCAGGGCGGCGCTCACGTGCTCGACCTCTGCGTCGCGCTCACCGAGCGCACCGACGAGGACGAACAGATGCGCCTTCTGGCAAAGAAAATCTCGCTCACCCAGCCCTCCCCCATCCAGATCGACTCGACCGAGCCCGAGGTGATCGAACGCGCCCTGGAGCAGATCCCGGGCCGGGCGATCGTCAACTCTGTGAACCTCGAGGCCGGCCGCGCCAAGCTCGACCGCGTCGTTCCCGCCGTCCTCGCACACGGCGCGGCGCTGATCGCCCTCACGATCGACGAGGTCGGCATGGCCAAGACGGCAGAGCGCAAGGTGGAGATCGCCAAGCGGATCCGCGACCTCTGCTGCGATGAGCACGGCCTTGACCCTCAGCTTCTGATCTTCGACTGCCTGACCTTCACGCTCACGACCGGCGAGGAGGAGTGGCGCCCGTCCGCGGTCGAGACGATCGCGGGGATCCGAGCCATCAAGGAGCAGATCCCGGACGTGAAGACCTCCCTCGGGGTGTCCAACGTCTCCTTCGGCGTGTCGCCCGGCGCCCGCGCGGTCCTGAACTCCGTCTTCCTGCACCACTGCGTGGAGGCGGGCCTGGACCTCGCGATGGTCAACCCGAACCACATCACCCCGTACGGCGAGATCTCAGATCAGGAGCGCGAGCTCGCCGACGACCTCGTCTTCAACCGCCGCGAGGACGCTCTGGAGCGCTTCATCGGCCACTTCGAGTCCAAGGGCGAGGTCGAGGCCGAACAGGGCGCCGCGGACCCCACCGAGGGCATGGAGCCCGAGGAGGCCCTGCACTTCCACATCCTGCGCAGGCGCAAGGACGGGGTCGAGGACTGGATCGACCGCAGCGTCGAGAAGATCGGCGCGGTCCCGACCCTCAACGAGGTGCTGCTGCCCGCGATGAAAGAGGTCGGCGACAAGTTCGGCGCCGGCGAACTGATCCTCCCCTTCGTGCTGCAGTCGGCCGAGGTGATGAAGCGCGCCGTCGCGCGCCTGGAGCTCTACCTGGACAAGATCGAGGGCTACACGAAGGGCACGGTCGTGCTCGCGACGGTCTTCGGCGACGTCCACGACATCGGCAAGTCGCTCGTGAACACGATCCTCACCAACAACGGCTACACCGTGATCGACCTCGGCAAGCAGGTTCCGATCCAGACGATCGTCGACGCCGCCCAGGAGCACGAGGCGACCGCGATCGGGCTCTCGGCCCTGCTCGTCTCCACCTCCAAGCAGATGCCGGCCTGCATCGGCGAGCTCCAGGCCAAGGGCCTTGATTACCCGGTGCTGATCGGAGGCGCCGCCATCAACAGGGCGTTCGGCTACCGCGCTCTCTATCCAGGCGGCCGCGAGTCGCAGGACATGTACGAGCCGGGCGTCTTCTACTGCAAGGACGCGTTCGAGGGGCTCTCCGTGATGGACCGGCTGATCGAGCCTGACGCGCGCGAGCAGCTGCTCACAGAGCTCCGCGATGGCGCGCGCGCCTTCCGCGAGAAAGGCGATGAGCCCGTCCAGCAGGGCGATTTGACCGACGACTCGGTGCGCTCGGCCGCGCGCACCGACGTTCGGATTCCCGAGCCTCCGTTCTGGGGGGTCCGCGAGATCGACGTGGACCTCGACCGCGTCTACCCGCACCTGGACACGCACGTGCTCTTCAAGCTGCACTGGGGCGGCCGCGGCGTCAAAGGCCAGGCCTGGCAGGAACTGCTGCGCGAGGACTTCCGCCCTCGCCTTGAGCGCATGTGGGCCGAGCAGGACTACCTGCACCCCCGCGCGCTGGTCGGGTTCTTCCCCTGCTATGCGCTCGGTAACGAGATCGTGGTGCTCGACCCGCAGGATCGCGAGACGGAGCTGACGCGCTTCGTGTGCCCGCGCCAGCCCGCCGGCGAGCGCATCTGCCTCGCCGACTTCTTCCGGCCCGCCGTGGACGGGAAGGCGCCGCCGGAGCTCGACGTGATCGCGGTCCAGGCCGTCACCGTGGGCGGTGAGGTGACCGAGCTGATGGGGCGCCTGGAGGCGGAAGGAGAATTCGCGGAGCAGCTGTTCGTTCACGGCCTCGGCGTGCAGACCGCGGAGGGCCTGGCCGAGTGGCTTCACCACGAGGTGCGCGCGATGCTCGGGATCGACGCCACCCAGGGCCGGCGCTACTCCTGGGGCTACCCGGCGGTCCCGGAGCAGAGCGAGCACCTGAAGGTGCAGGAGCTGCTGGACCTCGCGCAGATCGGGATGACGATCACCGACGGCTACGCTCCCGACCCCGAGCAGTCGACCCTGGCCCTCGTGGCCCACCATCCTCAGGCCATCTACTTCGGTACCCGCCAGGGCAGGCTGCCCGCCGAGTCCTCCCCTGATGACGTGATCATGGGCTCCAGCCGCGACCCCTCGCTGCTGGGAGACCTGCCGGACGTCGACCCTCCGGCCGACGATCCGCAGGACGAGCCCGAGCCGGCTCTCCCGCCCGCGGGCTAGGTGCTACGCCGCGGCGGAGCGCGCCCGGGCGAGCCCGGTCGGCCCGGTGCCGGGATCGGCGGCCATGGCCATGATTTCCTCTCCAAACAGGGGCTTGGCGAAGTGAAAGCCCTGACCGAACTCGCACTCGACGTCCTGTAGGCGGGCAACCTGGCCGGGCGTCTCGATCCCCTCGGCAACCGCCTTGAGGTTGAAGATGCGCGCGAGCTGGATGATCGCGCTCGTCAGCTGCTCCACCTCAGGGTTGGGGTCCGCCAGGAACGAGCGGTCGATCTTCAGGATGTCGACGGGCAGGCTGCGGATGTAGTTCAGGGACGAGTAGCCGGTGCCGAAGTCGTCGATCGCCAGTTTCACGCCCAGCTCGCGCAGTGCGTTCAGGCGCAGCAGGCTCACCTCCATGTCCTGCATCATCACGCTCTCAGTCAGCTCCAGCGTGAGGCTGCTGGGGACGATCTGCGTCCGCTCCAGGGCGCTGCGCACCTCTCCGATGAACTCCGGGCGCTGCAGCTGGCAGGCGGACACATTCACGGCCATCGACAGCGGCGGGTCCCTGGGGATGGCGCGCTGCATCTCCGCGGCCCACTCGCACGCCTCCCACAGGATGTGGCGGCCGACGGGGACGATCAGCCCGGTGTCCTCGAGCAGCGGCACGAAGTCCAGCGGCTGGATCGTGCCCCGCACCGGGTGCTCCCAGCGCATCAGCGCCTCCATGCCGGCCATGTCCCCGCGGGCGAGGTCCATGATCGGCTGGTAGCGCAGGGTGAACTCGCCGGCATCCAGGGCGCGCTGCAGGTCGGTCTTCAGCTCCAGGCGCGCGAGTGCCTTCGCGTGCATCTCGGGCTGGAAGACCTGGTACTGGCCCTTGCCGCTCTCCTTCGCCATGTACATCGCCGCGTCGGCGTTGCGCAGCAGCTCCTCGGCGTCGCGCGCGGAGATCATTCCCTGGTCGCTGAAGGCGATCCCGACGCTGCTCGCGAGCGTGATGTCGCGACCGTCGAGCTTGACGGTCGCCGAGAGCACCTCCATCACGCGGTGGGCGATCTCGATCGAGCGCAGCTCGCTCTCGGACTCGCGGATCAGGATCGCGAACTCGTCGCCGCCGAGCCGCGCGGCGGTGTCCACCGGGCGCATGCAGTCCTCGAGCCGGCTGCCGACCTCGCGGAGCACCTCGTCGCCGGCGGCGTGCCCGAGGCTGTCGTTGATGTTCTTGAAGTCGTCGATGTCCAGGAACAGCACCGCCACCGGCAGCTTGTCCCGGCGCTGGGAGATCAGGGCGTGCTCCACGCGGTTGCGGAACAGGGCCCTGTTGGGCAGCCCCGTCAGCGTGTCGTGGAACGCCTGGTGCTCGAGCTCGGCCTGGAAGGCCTTGCGCTCGCTGATGTCTCGGACATTCAGGACTATGCCCTGCACGGCCTCGTCGGCGAGCAGGTTCGTCGCGAGAACCTCCACGTCCCGCCACTCGCCGCTCGCGTGGCGCACACGGAACTCGCTGGTGAGCGGCTGCCCCGGGAGCGCGGCCGCGGCGGCCGCGACCATCGTCGTCACGCGCGCCGCGTCGGAGTGGTGCACCAACTCCGCCAGCGACCTCTCAAGCACCTGCTCGGGTGTGTGGCCGAAGGTCTGCTGCACCGACGGGCTCGCATACTGCACGGCCCCGGCGACGTCGACGATGCAGATCACGTCGGTGGAGTTCCTGATCAGAGATCCGAGCCTCGCCTCCGCGCGCTGGTTGACGCTCTCTTCGGTCAGGGCGACCGTCTGCAGCGCGAGCGCGACCTCGCTGGCCAGCGTCTCAAGGCTCTCCTTGGCGGCCCGGCCGAGCCGCCTCGGTCCCCTGACCGCCAGGGCGCCCGCGATCTGCTCGCCGACGAACAGCGGAGCGAAGGACATGATGCGGCCGGGCTCATCGATCGACAGCACCCGTTCGCGAGCATGGCGGCTGCGCCTCCCGTCGGGAAGCTCCGGGACCTTCATCGTCCGCACAGCCGGACCGCGCTTGCTCGTCGAGCCGACGGACTTCAGTTCGCCGCTCTCGGCGCACATCTCGTAGATGCAGGCGCTGACCTGCTCGTCCACGACCGACCGCGCCGCCTGCAGGGCCGCCGCATAGATCTCCTCGCGGGTGCTCGCGCCGACCAGCGTCTCGCCGGCCTGCCGCAGCGCCGCCTCGCGCCTGGCGGCCTCCTCGTTGCTGCGCACGATCCCCGCCATCCGCAGCAGCACGAGCCCGAACATGAGCGTCGAGGCCCCGATCAGCGCGTAGAGGTCGAGCTCCTCGTGCATCGCTTCGCGCACCACGACGATCAGCGGCGCGGTGAGGCTGGCGCACGCCAGCAGCGCCAGCCGCGCCCGTGTCAGGCGAGCGTCTGTTTCCGGGCCCGGCGCCGAGAGCTGGCGCATCGAGGGGTGAAGGGCTGCCGCGCCGATCAGCGCGTAGTAGACGGCCCAGCCCGCGTCCGGCATGCCGCCGGTGTAGACACCGCCTTCCAGGAGCTTCAGGCCGTAGATCACGTCGCTGAGGAGCAGGACGACCGCCGCGGAGAGCAGGAACGCGAACGCGGGCTCGCGGCGGTGGCTGCCTGCGGCGACCCGCGCGACGACGCCGAGCACCAGGATGTCCATGACCGGATACGCCACCGACGCTGCCCTGTGCAGCACCGACATGCCCGAGGCATTGAGGTAGGGCTCGATCAGGTAGACCCACAGCAGGGTCGCCAGCGCTAGCGTGACGATCATCGCGTCGACCATGGCCGCGCGGTCGCGGTGCTCGTGGCGGTTGTGCACGAGCAGGACCATGCCGGCAACCAGGAGCGGGTAGAAGGCGAGGTGGAACGGGTCGGCGATCGAGGGGAACGGCAGCGAGGCATCAAAGAGCCGTTCGTAATTGTGGGCGATCACGTCGCTGGTGACGAACATGACCTGGCCTGCGGCGAGCAGATACCACGGCAGCCGCGCCGCACCCGGGGGATCCCGGCGGGCACCGATGATCAGCGCGCACACCGCGGCGCCCGCGACGAGGTCGAACACGAGGCCGCTGCCCAGCCAGCTGGGTGCACTCGACACATGGGCCAGCGCGTAGCCGGTCGTCAGCAGCGCCATCGCTGCGAGATAGACGAGCCAGGCCTTCTCAGCCAGCAGCCGGCGGCCTGTCGAGACACCTGCCTGCACGGGTGCTGCTGTAGCCACAGCGCTCACAGGCGCGCACCCTTGGCGGACCGGCCGGCGGCGCCGGTGGCGCGGCTAGCGGTGCTCCCGCTGCGCCGCCGCCGTGAGCTCAGCAGCAGCAGCTCATTGCGAAACACCCTGTCAACGTGCAGGGGTGAGCCCCATTCGGCCCCCTGCCGTGATGAATGGTGGTCGTGGCGCATACCCCCGACCTCCAGCGTCCTTGACACTGAACTGCGCACGGCACGCCTATCGGCCGTCCCCCGTGCGAACTTGAAGGAACTCTGCGATTTCCAGCAAAAACGCGGCGGCGCCCCGGCCGCTGCTCAGCTCAGGAGTCTTCTCTGGGAGGCGGGCGGAACAGGATCCGCTTCACCTCCGACGCCGTTCCGCCGCCGAGCCGCAGTGCCGTCTGGAAGCCCTCGGCGCCGAGCTCGCCGGCGTCAAGGGCGCGGCGCAGCTCGTTCACGGCGAGCAGGTCGTCCTCCTCGACGTTCTCACGCGAGGTCTCGATCATGATCAGGTGGCGGGGCCGGCGCAGCGCAGCGGCCATCCGGACATAGGGCTCGCGCTCGGCGGCTGACAGATCATCGACGGCGAGCACCACGGTCTCGCGGTTCTCAAGGCGCTTGGACACCGCGGCGGTGAGGAGCTCCTGCGCACGCGCCTGGATGTCCTCCTCGGCCACCCGGCCCGCCAGCAGGGCGCGGACCTTGCCCAGCGACAGCAGCGAGGCACGATCCTCGATCAGGCGATCCAGGAAGGCGTCGCGGTCTGCGGTGGACGCGCTGATGACGATCACCAGGCTCCCCGGCGAGTAACGCAGGCGGTCGGTTGGGGTCAGCACACGGCAGTGGACCGTGAGGTCCGCGGGCCTCACGGGAGCGCCGTCGCGGCGAGGGCGGTCCGAGGACCAGCCGGTCCTCTCGTCCTCTCCGATCTTCACGCTTCGCCCTGGGGGTCGTGTCGCCATACCCCCATCATGACTCAAGAGGGCCTCCCACCCCCTTGCGCCTCCTGCGGCGCCTGCGCCGCGGACGTCCCGACGGCCGCGATCAGGGCCAGCTTCGAGCGCCTGTCGAGCCTCTTGATGCGTGCCTCCTCGCGCATCGCGGCGCTGCGGTCGGGCATCTCCGCGGCCATCGCAAGCTCGACCGGAAGGCGGCTGGCGGTGTACCTGCTGGCCGTCCCGGCGCTGTGGCGGGCGAGCCGTCGCGGCAGGTCGTTGCTCCAGCCCGTGTACAGCGAGCCGTCCGCGCAGCGCAGCATGTAGACCCAGGCGTCAGTCATCGATGGGCGATACGCCGCGCGGGGGCAGGTCCCTGCAGGCTCGCTCTAGACCTCTGCGACGGCGGAGCCCGGCGCGCGCCCGTGCGCGCCTTCGGGCAGCGGCGGGAGCTGCACCGGCGAGGCGTGCATGGTGCGCAGGCGCACATCACGCCACGAGAGCCCCTCCCCGACGAGCGCGGGCATGCCCATGATCAGCGCGGTGGCGACCTCGACGGCCTGCAGCACGATGCCGTAGGCGATCGCCTCCGGCGCGGAGACGTGGTAGGCGCCGACCAGCACTGCGGCGCAGGCCGCCTGGAAGACGCCGACATTGGCGGGTGTGGCGGGCAGCACGGCTGTGACGTTGACGGCGAACAGCACCGCGGCGGCGCCCGCGAGGCCGGCTCGGCTCTGGAGCCCGAACGCCATCAGCAGCAGCCAGCAGCTGAGCAGCTGCAGCGCCCAGGCGCCGAGCTGCAGGCTCGTCGCGGCGATCGCCTGGCGCGGATGGCGAAAGACGCGCAGCCCGTCGCGCACGCGCGCGAGCGTGTGGCGCAGTGCGAGCAGCAGCGCCGCTCCGCGTTCGGAGCGCCCCGCGAACACCCGCGGCAGCAGCACCGGCGCGAACAGCACCGCGGCCAGGGCGGCGGGCGGGGCGAGCGCGACAGCGATCAGAGCGCCGTGATGGCCGTCGAGGACGTTGACGCTCGAGAACATCGCCGCCCCCAGCAGAATCAGCGCCAGCAGGTTCAGAATCGTCTGGGAGACCATCGTGCCGAGCACCACAGGCAGCGTCTCGCGCGCGCGGCCGAGCCTGCGCGCCACGATCAGCGCACGCGAGGGCTCGCCGAGCCGCGCCGGCAGCGTGGATGACATCAGCACGCCGATGAAGGTCCCCTGCATCGCATCCCGGCGGCGCGCCCGGCGCCACGTGGGGGCGCACACGAGGATCGCGTGCCAGGCGATGGCCCGGGCGAACATGGACACGCACATCGCCCCCACCGCGGCGGCCACGAGCCCCGGCTGTGATGAGAGGAGGCTGGCAGCGACCTGCTCGACGCCGATATGGGCCATCGCGATCGTCGCCAGCACCGCCGCGAGCAGGCACGAGAGCAGGAAGGCCCCGCGCCGGAGCACGCCGGGGGCGCGCCCCCGGCCGACGTCGCGCCCGTCGCCCGCCGCCCGCAGGCTCGGCAGGCGTCCTGCCGGCACGCGCGGCAGCATGTCCGATGGAGCGAGCCCGGCCCGCACGGCCGCGGCCTGCATGCGCGTGGCGGGTGCAGGGACCGCGATCGCCCGCTCATAGGTGTCGATCACCTCGGCCGCGACGTGCGGCCAGGAGAAGCGCTCGGCACGCTCGCGGGCGGCGAGCGCCATTCGCTCGCGGGCTCCACGGTCGAGTGCCATCGCTCGCAGCGCCTCTGCCAGCGCAAGCGCATCTCCGGCGGGCACGAGCAGACCCTCCACCCCGTCGCGCAGGACATCGCGATAGCCGGGGATGTCCGAGGCCACGACGGGCGCGCCGGCGGCGAACGCCTCGGTGAGGACCATCCCGAAGCTCTCCCCGCCGAGCGAGGGAGCGCAGACCACGTCCGCGCGGGCGAGCTCGGCGAGCTTGCGCTGCTCGGAGACCTTTCCGAGCGCCCTCACGCCGCGGCCGTCGAGCATCATGTGCGTGACCTCCTGCGCGCTGGCGCCCACGAGCGTCAGGGTCGCGGGAACCTTCTCGCGCAGGGCTTCGAACGCCCGCAGCAGGATCGGCAGACCCTTGCGCTCCACGGCCTGCCCGATGAACAGGATTCGCAGCGGCTGCTCGCCCTCCGCGGCCCTGTGGACCGAGGGCGGGGGAATGTGCACACCGTTGGGGATGATCCGGTAGCGGCCTCCGTAGAACCGCAGAGCGGTCCACTCCGCCGCCTCGGAGACGGCTATGCGGGCATGCAGCCGGTTCATCCGCAGGCGGCCGCCGAGCGGAACGGCGGCGATCCCGTTGGTCAGCGCGTTCTCCGAGTAGGTGTGGAAGGTCCCGACCAGCGGCAGCGCCCCGGAGCTGCGCAGGGCATCCCACGCGAGCAGCGGCACCACGGGCTCGTGGATGTGCACGACGTCGTAGCCGCCGTCCCGAAGCTCGCGGCGCATCGCAGACACCGCGGCGGGGCGAAGCGCCATGTTCGAGACCGCGCCGTTGGCCGGGATCCCGACCGTCCGGCCGAGCGAGACGAAGCCGTCCGGCACCGCTCTCTGCTGTGGAGCGGCACCTCGGTGCAGCCGGCGCGAGAGCTCGTCGTCGGGATCGAAAGGGGCAAGTATCCGGGTCTCGTGCCCGGCACGGTCAAGCTCGCCGGCGAGCGCCTCGATGTGGCGCGTAACCCCGCCCGGGTAGGTCCAGGAGTAGGGCGAGAGGAGCGCGATCCGCACCCCAATACTCTAGCCAGGACGCCGGGCGGGAACAGCTTCGCGTGTGATAATCGCCGCTGTGACGATCAGCCGACCCCTGATGCCACCGGTCGGGAGCTGAGCCCGTGCCCCCCGTTCGCGGCCTTGCGCACCTGAGAGCCTCAGATCCGGTGATGGCGGCGATCATCGAGCGTGTCGGCCCGCTCGGCAACTCGCGCGCGGGTCGTCCCGATCCGGAAGACCACTACGGCGCCCTGGTGCGCTCGATAACCGGCCAGCAGCTCTCGGTCAAGGCCGCCGCATCGATCTACGCCCGCCTGCTCACGCGCTTTCGGGACCGGCCACCCACACCCCAGGAGATCCTCGATGATGACCCGCAGGACCTTCGCGCGGCCGCCGGACTGTCGAACGCAAAGGTCTCCTACCTGCGCTCCCTCGCGGAGCACGTGATCTCGGGCGAACTGGAGCTCGAGCGGATGGACGATCTCAGCGATGAGCGCGTGATGGAGGAGTTGCTGGCCGTGAAGGGCATCGGTGCCTGGACCGCGCAGATGTTCCTCATGTTCCACCTCGGGCGCCCGGACGTGCTTCCCGTCGGCGACCTGGGAATCAGAAGGGCGATCGAACGGGCCTACGGCCTTGATGCGCTCCCGGCCGAGGAGCAGATGAAAGAGATCGCCGCGCCCTGGCGGCCGCACCGCACGCTCGCGTGCCGCTACCTATGGCGCTCCCTGGATAACGAGCCGGCCTAACGGCCGCGAGCTCGCGCCTACTTGAAGGAGGCGGTGGTGGCGACGGTCGTGTTGGCGGCCTTGAGCTTGACGCTCGCGGCCAGCTTGCGGTGAGCCTTGTGCAGAGCGATGCCCGCCCTGTTCAGCGAGACGGTGACTGAGTGCGTCCCTGCGGATAGCCCCGTCTTGGTGACCGTCTTCAGACCCTTGCCGCTGATCGTCACCGACCCGGGAGCGGACAGGCTGAGGCTCATCTGGACCGAGGACTTTTTCGTCTTGGTTTTCGTGACCTTGATCGACGGGGGGCACCCTGTCACCGCGACCGGAGTGGTCTGGCTGATCTGAGCACCGTCGTGGGCGATGATTTCGGTCGGGATCGTGACCGTCTGGCCGCACAGGTTGTAGCGTTCGGCGCCGGGAACGTAGGCCGTCAGCGCGGAGTGGGGACCTGTCGGCAGTTCGGTTTCGAAGCTCGTGAACGGAGCGTCCGGTGCCGTTTCGAAATGCGAGTACGTGACGCTGTTTTTGATGTCGGTGTGGCCGGTCACGATTAGCGTGATCCCTTCGCCCTGCAGCACGAAGTCGACGTCGGGGAATGCCCTGTTGGCGTGCGAGACCAGGTAGGCGGGACCGATGAGCGGGTTCTTCAGCACCGGTGTGTGCACGGTCGCTTTTCCTACGACGGACCCTTCATCGCAGCTCGCCGGGTTCTTTTCGAACACGTAGTCGGGGCACGCCTTCTGGATCGTGTCCAGACGCGAGGGCAGCAGGCTCGGGATCGTCAGCAGCACCTTCTGGATGTTGGCCTGGCCGATGCCGGGCGATTCGATCTTCACGTCCAGGCCAGCGCCGTCGAATTTGCTCGCCTTGCCACCGACCGAAGCGGTCAGTTTCGGCTGGAAGGGCAGGCTCGAGCAGTTGGTCACGCCGAAGGGCGAGGACACACCGACTGCGGGACCTTCACTGGGGGTCAGGGTGCCGGTGACGCTCGTAGGCGCACAGTTGGTCGGGTTGAATTGGAATTCCGGCCGGTTCACGTTCACGTTCAGCGATTTCAGCTGCACGGGGACGCCTTTCAGGATCGTCGGCAGCGATTCGCCGCGAGGGCCGGGATCGGTGGTGACCGTCACCGCGGCCGTGACCGGGTCGACGTTGATCCTCGAGCGCACGTTGACCATGCCGAGATCGAACGGGCCAGCCTTGGCGTGGGTCGCAACCAGCAGCCCGAACGGTGCGCCGTCATAGCCGGTCGTCAGATACGCGTTGCCCTTCAGGCTCACCGGGTCAGGGCCCAGGCCTGAGTTGGTGGTCGCTTCGCCGATCTGGCTGCTGGCGCCACAGGACCATTCCTGGCCGACCGGCGGTTCGGGGCAAGGCGTGACCGAAGAGAGTTTCGCCGCCATACCTTCGGGCAGTTTCACCGTGACGCCCTCCAGCGAGCCCTGCCCGTCGGGCCTTTCGAAGGTGAACGTGAACGGTGTGTACGCGCCGGCCTGGGAGTTGGTCGAGCCGGCCGAGAAGGAGGGGCTGAAAGGCAGCGGCCCCGAGGTCTGGCATGCCGTGCCGTTCGGGCCCGACGTGATGTCGAAGGACGAGGTCCTGTTCACGGTCGCACCGCCGGAGGAGGGCGCAAGCGCGACGGAGGCCGCGTAGCTGCCGCAGAGGGCCGGAGTCGCCTGGGACGCGCGCGGGCCGCCGAAGAGGCTGACGGTCAGTTCTTCGAAGGGCAGCGGAGGAGCTTCCTTGAAGACGGACGTGAGCTGGCCGTTGGACTGGTTGATCTGGACTTCGCCCGCGAGCTTGACGCGAACGCCGGAGATCGGGTCTTCGGCGATCAGGTAGAGCACCAGCGGCGACCCGAACGGGTCGGTGTTCTCGGAGGCGAGGTACACCGAGCCGGAGAGTTCGTGTTCCAGAAGGGGCGTCTTGATCGCGACGGTCCCGATCTTCGCCGCTTCGGGGCATTCGACGGCCGCCGGCGTGAAGTGGTCGTTTTCGAGCTGCGCGCTTTCGGCCAGGCCTTCTCCAAAGCCCGTGAACCCGACCTGGGCGGCAGAGCAGGAGAGCAGGCCGTTGGCCGCCGCCGCGCTGGCCGTGAAGCCGACGGGCAGCGTGAGCGTCGTCGTTTTGACGTCCGCCTCGGCGAGCCCGGTCGTGGACAGCGTCGATTCCTGCGGAATATGGACCTTGACGGTCACCCCGCTCGGCGTGCTCGCGGCGTGGCTCTCCGGTTCCACGCTGACCGTCGGGTTCAGCTGGAGCAGGTTGCAGCCGTCGAATGAGATCGGGAAGCGGAATTCGGAGCTCAGCAGTTCGCCGTTCCAGGCGTCACCGGTGACGGTTGACTTCGGTTCGCCGCCGCAGGTCGTCGGGAGCGTCAGGAATGACTCGGGGTTGGTCGCTTTCAGCGGGTTGCAGGGCCGCGGCGTTTCCGACGCTTCCGACCACGCGCCGTTCTCGAGGCATTCCCAGCCGCGAGCGGAGTTGTGGCTGGGGTCGGCGGGGACACCCCACAGCGTGACCTGCGTGTTGAGCACGTCGGCGGACTGGGTCGCCTCATGGACGCTGACTTCGACGCCGTAGTCGCTGCCGGTGCGCACCGAGGTCGTCAGGACGACTGGAACGTTCTCGATCTCGAATCCGAACCTTGCGGGTTCGCCCGGCGCGGGTTCGAGGTTGAAGAGCGGCACCGGCGCGCTGATGACGCTGACGTTGACCGGTTCGTTGATCGTGACCTCGGCCACTCCGACGGCCGTGTCCGGCGGGCAGTAGTTGTAGTCGCCGGGTGCCACCGAGGAGAAGTCCACGCCAGAGCACTTCGGCACCGCGAGCGCGTTGCCGATCAGCCCGGGGGGCACCACAAAGTGCAGGTCCTTCTGGAGAGCCGGCGAGGAGGGCTCTTTGCTGACTCCGCCTCCGAAGGGGAGCAGGAAGTTTTCATACGTCTGATTGAGGTCGAAGACGGTGGTGAGCTGGTAGGGGTGCGAGCCCGCCTGCGTGTCCTCGGAGCCGCCCTGGTTTTCGGGGGTGATCCGGTAGCTTTCGACGCCGTATTTGGTGGCTGCCCCGTTGACCGTGAGCGGCCGGGTGGAGGCCGCGCGGGGTGCTTCTCCGCCTTCCACCGCGGCTTCGTTCGGCAGCGAGATCACCGTGCCGGAGGGCTCGGCGACCGTGACGAAGATCTGCAGGAACACCGCTTCGTAGGGCCCGAGGCTCCCCGAGAACGGGCAGCTCACCGTCTGGCCCGTCACCGTGCACGTGAGTTTGGTCGTCGGTGCCCCTTCGGACGTGAAGTGCAGGCCCGGGCCGGCTGAGGCGTAGGCGCTCTTGATCGTGAGCCCTGCGGGCACGTGATCGCTGATGACGACGGGGTTGCTGGCGCCGTTGATGCGCGCATTGCCGCCGTTTGTCGCCCGCACCACGAGGTCGCCTTCGCCGCCGGGGGGTAGGTTCGTGGGCGCCGACTGGACGTCCAGCAGCCACCATGGCGATGATGCGGCGGCGGGTCCTGCGAAAGCGGCCACGCCGATGGTGAGCAGCAGGCTGGCGAACGCGATGCCCGCCGCACGTCGCATGCTGAGGATCCGTCCCGCAATCATCGCCCTGCCCCTCTCCTGCTCGCGCGAGCATGCGACGAGCTCTTGTGCGCCGTCTTCTTGGAGACGGGCCCATATTTCTTGCGAGCCTGCTTTTCGCATGTGACGCGCTTGGACTTCTTCTTGTCTTTCTTGCACACCTTCAGGGCCGCCGCGAGCTTCTGGGCCCTTGTCGGAGCTTTGGCCGTCGCGGCGCCTTTAGTTGCGAGGACCTGCTGCTGGGAGGTGATGTTGCCGTTGCCGGACACACCCGAGGTCGCCGGTGTCCCGTATCCGCCAGGTGGCGCGGTGCTTGGACGGCAGGCCTCGAGCGTCGTGCAGGCCGTCGGCGGAGGCGTCGCCGCCGTGAGACAGGCTGGGGTGCCCGCCTGCCCGCAGACGCTCGCGTCGTAGACGTCGTAGCTCGTGTCCGTGTCCTGCGCGCCGAGCGTCGCGGCTGTGAGGAAGAAGACATCGTTGCCGTTGGCGCTGGCGTCGAGGAACGCCGATTCGTGAATCGAGCTCCCGCCGGAGATCAGCGACACGCAGCCGCCGGCGCGGGCGCTGAAGGTCGTGAGGGCTTCCGTGCAGTCCCCCAGTCCCTTGGGCTCGTACTCGTAGACGTCCTCCTTGCCGTTGCTGTCCTGCGGAACCAGCGCTTCTGCGCTGTTGAAGAACAGACGGCCTTCGTTGGAGAGGTAGCGCGACTGGTAGAGGGATTCCGTGAGGGACACCGCGGTCCAGCCGGGCAGGCTGCCGGACAGCCAGTGTTCCTGCCAGATCTCCGGGCGATCAACGAGCAGGTCGATACCTTCGCCCGATTCGAGCGTGTCGAACACGCCGGCCGGCCTGGCCCCTGTGGGGTTGCATGAGGCACACGTGGTCTTTCCGGCGCTCGCGTTGTAGAGGAAGACCTCCTCGTCCGCTGCGCCGCTGTTCACGTCGACGTTGTCGTAGCCCGTGAGCGACCTGTCGGACATGAAGGCGATGTAGTTCCCGTCGGGCGAGACACGGGAGGTGATGTCGGCGAGGTCGTTTTTGTGGTTCGGGCTCCAGTCGGGCTGGTCGGCCTGCGAGAGCGAGTCGACCAGGACCGGGCTTTCCCAGCTGCCTTCTGCCTTGTTGTAGTGCTCGACGTAGAGGTTGCAGGTTGCGGACTGCTGCCCGCCACCCGGGCGGCAGCGGCCCAGGGGGGCGCCTTCGGCTAGAACGCCGTCGGCGACGAAGTAGACGGTGGTCCCGTCTTCGCTGGTGCCCGGAATCAATCCCTGGACGCCGGCGCTCTGCCCTGCGTTGGGATCAACCGTGAGGTCGGTGAGCTTGCATTCGCTCTGACCTTCGTTTTCGACGATTTCGCACACGTAGAGGTCTGGGGATTCCGCCACCGGCGACGCGGTCGACTTGGTCGTCAGACGCTGATAGTCGGTGAAGAAGACGCGCGACCCGTCGGCGCTGGCGGCCTGGAAGTGCGGAGCGGGTTTCGTACCTGGTTCGCTGACGCCCGCTTCGACCTTGTCGAGCTGCACGGTCTGGCCCGTGCGCGTGTTGCGCATGTACAGATGTTCTGCGCTGCCACCCTTGAGCGTGGACCAGAAGACCCTGCTGCCATCGGCGGAGATGGCCTGCCTGTGGAGGTGCGCTTCGGCGCCGAGTTCCACCTGGGGCGCGGGCGCGATCCAGCTGCTGCCGTTGAAGTAGAGCGCGTTGCCCTTTGTGTCCGCCGCGACGCAGAAGGTCGGCGACACACATGAGACGGTGCTCAGCCCCGCAAGGGTGTCGACGGCGGCCGGCTTCGTCCATTCAGTTCCGTTGTAGGTCAGTGCGTGACCGCTACCGTCCACCGCAGCGCAGAACGTTGCGGACGCGCAGGAGACGGAGGTCGGGCTACCCGCGGTGTCGATGCTCGACGGCGCGGTCCAGGCGCCGGCGCTGTAGGTGAGTGCTGCGCCGCTCCCGTCCACGGCAGTGCAGCGGGGACCGGCCACGCACGAGACGGAGGTGAGCGCTGCCGCGTCGATGCTCGCGGGCGCGCTCCAGTTCATTGCGGATTCGGTGCCGGTGTCTGTGATGACGTTGCCTTTGTTGTCTACGGCGACGCAGAAGGAGGTGGACACACACGACACCGCGGTGAGGGCGGCGCCGGCATCGGGCGGCGCGGCTGCTCCCCACTGCATTTCCTGTGAGCCATTGAGACCGCCCAGAACCGCATCTCCGTTGGCGTCCACCGCGACGCAGAAGGTCGATGACACGCACGACACCGAGCTCAGGCTTCCAACCCCGGCGATGGCAAGCGGTTTGCTCCATTTCACTTCGCCTTTGGCGTTCGGGGCGTAGGTGACCGACTGCCCCGACTTGTCCACGGCCACGCAGAACGTCGTCGAGGAGCACGAGACGGAGGTGAGGCCGCCGCTGAGGTCGATGGTCGACAGCTGGCCCCATCCGTTTGCGGATTTGATCTGCCCGGCGCCTTTGTTGTCGACGGCGGCGCAGGAGGTTTCAGATGTGCAGGACACCGACGCGGTTTCCCCGAGGATGTCGATGTTCACGGGCGTGCCCGCCGGGAGCAGGTTGATGAGCTGGAGCGCGCCTCCCTGCGACCACTCGTACAGGTTGGTGCCGGCGGCGGGCTGCGTGTTCGTGAGCTTCGCAGCGGAGGCCATCACGACATGCGAGAGGTCGGTGCTCGCGGCGAGGAAGTGAAGCTTGTCGACGGCGTTGCCGAACTGTGTCCCCGCTGGCACGTTCTGGCTGGTGACGAGCGGGGTGTAACAGGTCTGTGGGTTCGCTTCGCAGCCGGCGTTGTTGCGCAGATACATGGTTCGTTCGGTCGCCTGCGGCGAGAGCGGCGGTTCTTCGATCGTCGAACTGCCGAACGGGACCACCAGCGCCTGCGAGAGGTCGGGTGTGAAGTACCTGTACTCGCCGCCGCCGCCGATCCCGAGGCCTTCGGCCTTTTCGTTGGGGGTGACGATGTCGCTGGAGGACCACCCCTGAGCGCTGCGGTGCGCGAGGATCTGGGTGAATTCGGGGTTGCGGCTGCCTTCAGCGCCTTCCAGCGGACCGGTCGAGAGGTAGGTGAATGCTTCGCCGCCTTCGGAGGCCTCGATCACGCCACCTTCGTTCGTCAGCGCCTGGAGCGCGGCGTCGTTCTTCTGCTGCGGCGACACCTGCTGCCACTGCCGGCCGTCTGGCAACTGGGACCCCGGTTCCGCCGGCTGGGTGCTGAAGGTCTCTTCGGTGCTGGCGACCTGCCCGTGAGCGTTCTTGGCGAGCACGATGAAGTGGTAGGTGGTGCCCGGCTGGAGCCCCTGAACGTGCGCGCTCGCCGTCTGGTCGCTGAAGGATTCCCCGAGTCCTTCTTCGCCGGCCGGCGCTTCCACGCAGGGGGAGGTGCAGGCTTCGCCGAGGCCCGGTACCGGGCTGTTCTGCTGGTAGCGGAAGACGAAGGTTGTCGCGGTTCCCGTCGGATCGATCTGGGAGCCGAGCACCGCAGAGGTCGACGTCGTCTTCTCGGCCGCAACCTGATCGATCTGCGGCTGGCCCGCCGGTTCGCGTTCGAAGGCGGTGACCGTGTCGTTGACGGCGTCGGCGACGTACACCATGCCGCTCTGGGAGTCGATGGCGACACCGCTTCCCGAGATAAGGGGCACGACACCCTTTTCGGCGTCTTCTACGGAGCCGAATCGCTCGATGGCCGCGCCGGCGGAATTGAAGACGGTGATGCCCGTGAGGTTGTCCACGAAGACATCGCCCGCCGACGGGTCGGAGGTGCTCGTAGACGTGTCGACGGTGACGGCGGAGGATTCATCACCGCTGAGTTCCTGAATGAGCGGCTTACCTTCCGAGTCGAGCTTCCCGATCACGGATGGAGATCCGGCGCTCGGCTGGTGTGCCGCGTATATGTCCCCGTGGGAGTCGGGCGCTATCCCTGCCTCCGGTTCGCCTTCGAGTTCTCCGGAGCTGATCAGCGACACGAACAGGTTTTTTTCCGTGTTGTCGAGGCGGAAGACTTCTTCTCCGTTGTAGATGAGGAGGTCTCCGCTCGGGTCGACGGCGATCCCGTGGAGTTCTTCCAGCTGTTCCGCGCTGGAGCCTTTTTCAACTTTGACGGCCGTGATCTCCCCGAGCAGTTTGCCTTCGGGGCCGAACTTGTCGATCGCGCCATATTCTTCGGTCGTGTTGACCTCGACGTAGACGTCGCCTTTGGACGGATCCGAGGCACTGGTGGAGTTGTCCACGGCGATGCCTTCGGCGTCTTCGAGCTGACCCTTGCCGTGGCCTTCAAGCCCCTTCTGGCAGGAGGTGGTGCACGTTTCGAGAGCCTTGCCGCCTTCCTTGACGCCCCAGCCCCAGGCTTCGATGAAGTGCCCCTGCGCGTCGAAGCGGTCGACGCGGTTGTTGGCGGCGTCGACGACGTAGACGTTGCCGGTGGCTTCGCTGACCGCGACGCCGAGCGGCACGTTCACGTTGCCGGCCTTCTGGCCGAAGCCTCCGAATGTGAAGGCCGGCGTGTGTCCGCGCTGTGAGAGCGCGAGGGCCGGCGCGCAGCAGATCAGGGCCGCTGCGAGCGCGCACACAAGAGCGCCGAGCAATGCTCGGCGCGGCACGCCATGTCCCCTGTCCCTGCGCTTCCCCATCTGCAGTTCCTCTCCTGTTCCCTTCCGGTGACCCAGTCTATTCGGCCCCGCATGGCTGTCAAGCGAGAACCTTCGCGGCCGGCCCCCACACGGCAGGTGGGCGGGCCGCCTTGCTCTTGGTGCTCATGAAACCCCTGCCGGCCGTGGAAGTTGCGCAGCAGGGTCCGAGACCTCAAGCGGGCGCCTGTCGCGGCGCGAAGCGGCCGCCCCTGCAGCCGCTTCGGCGAGCCGTGGAGTCCCCCGAAAAAGAAAGACGCGTGGGGCCCTGGGGCCCCACGCGCTGTCTCTCTACTGCTCCTCCATCGCCGGCGGGCCGGGATGGTGGATTACTGCTTGCGTCTGATTACTACTGGGCCAGCAGTGCTTCACCCTTGTCGTTCACGACCTGTTCCTGGCCGGACGGGATCGGGGGAGCACATTCTTTTTTGAGCAGCAGTTCGACCTCTTCGCCGCAGAGACCTGAGGCGAGGTAGACCGGTTTGGGGCTGCCTTCGATCAGCGGGAAGTTCGTAATCGGTTCCCATTTGTAGCCTTCAGCTTCGACTTCACCGAGGAATTTGCCGACCGAGTAAGTCGTGGTCGATTCCTTGGAGGTGCCTTTGGCGGCAGCGGACGTGCGCCTGCCGATGATTCCGCCGTAGACGGTTGCCGTCACGACTTTGCAGCTGAAGATGACCTGCGGTGAAGCAGGGCCAGCTTCGGAGCCGAGCTCGACGCCGATTCCGCCGCCGCCGATGGCAGCGATGTTCACGAGCACACCGGCGAGGTTGTTGGTCTTGATTTCGCCGGCTTTCGCGCCTGCGGACGAGCATTTGTTGCCGCCCGTTTCACAGCCCTTGAAGACAGCGACGACTTCCTTCTCGATGTTCGGCAGGGCGAGTTTGCCCGAGTCGCTAGCTGACGTGCAGCTAACTTCAGCCGTGATCCCGAGAGGGGTCGTGGTGTACAGCGTGGCCTTGGCAGTCGTCTTGCCCTTGAAGCCTTTGCCCTTGCCGATACCAGCCTTCAGTTCGTACTTGTTCGTTTTGCCTTCTTCAGCTTCTTTCGCCGAAGCTTCCGTGGCGCAGTACTTGTCAATGAATTTGCCTTCGTACTTTTTCGTGGTCGCGTTCTTCGCGGCCTTGGCACATTCGTACCAACCCGGTGCGGCGGATGCGCTCGATGCGATGACCGCGCTGAGCGCGAAGACCGCAACGAGGCAAAGCCCCAGGATCCTAGTGCGTTTCATCTGCTGCTCCTTTTCCCTCTTTTATTGGAACCGACAGGCAACCGGACATCCCCTCCCCAGGACGGGAACCCCATGGAGCCGGTCGTAGCCGCGCTGCTGACCTCAGCGTTGCGGAGTCGTTACACCTCCGACCTTGGCAGAAAAGCAACCCTGCGTCAAGATCGATTCGAAAGCACGTTGCCGACGAGGTATCCGTCCGCCGTCCCCCCCTCGGAGGTCCGGAGCTGGTCGGATGCCTGGGCGATCCCTCCCCATCAGAACGCATGACTTCATGTCGGGCGGGACGCTACCACAGGCCTTTAGCTCCCGTCAACCTTAGACACAGTTGTTACGCAGTCGGCTGCGGAAGAACCATGACGGCGCTGAACTGGCTGGCTGTACAGCACGGATTGGCGCCGCGCCAACCGGCTGGTTGCTAAGCCGGCGAGCCTCGGTTCTGGGCCCGTGACAACGGGCCCCGGAGCCGAGTCAGACCGCGGAGACCTGCTCCTCCTCCGCGACGCGGAAGGAGGAGCCGCAGCCGCAGGCTGCGACGACATTCGGGTTGTTGACCTTGAAGCCGGCGCCCTGCAGGCTCTCCTCGTAGTCGATCGTCGAGCCGCTCACGAACTGCAGGCTCTCGCGGTCGACCAGGAGCTTCAGGCCGTGGCTCTCGAAGACGATGTCGCTGTCGCGCTGCTCGTCGAAGGCGAGCTGATACTGGAAGCCGGAGCAGCCTCCGCCGCGCACACCAACGCGCAGGCCCGCGACGCTGACGTCGGCCTGCTGGGCCTCTAGAAACTCGCGCACCTTCTCGGCACCCGTATCGGTGATCTCGATCATCGGCTCTGCTCCTGTTGGCGGCTCCAAGACTTTCCAAAGTATAGCGCCGCCGGCCTGAGGCTTGGAAGGCGCCGGGGATCCACTAGTCTGAGGTTCAGCGTGCCCTCCACAGAGGACATCCGGCAGCGCCTTGAGTCCGCGATCCCCGGCTGCACCGCCGTGGTCGAGGACACCACCGGTGGCGGCGACCACTTCAGCGCCACCGTCACCGCGAGCGCCTTCGAGGGCATGTCCCGCCTGCAGCAGCACCGCCTCGTCTATGACGCCCTCGGATCACAGGTGGGCGGCGCCATCCATGCGCTGGCGCTGAAGACGAAGACGCCCTCACAGACCCAGTCCCTCCGATAGCCAGGAGATCTCATGTCAGCCAGTGAGTTCGACCCAGTACCAATGCTTCACAGCGAGGCGCCCGCCGCTCCTGCGGCCCAGGACGCCGGCGAGAACCCGATCAGGGAGGCGATCGAGCAGGCGATCTCCGAGCACAAGGTGATCCTGTTCATGAAGGGAACTCCCGAAGCGCCGGCCTGCGGCTTCTCGGCACGGACCGTTTCGATGCTCCAGGCACTCGACGCGCCGTTCGCGGCCGTCGACATCCTGCCCGACCCGCGGATTCGCCAGGAGCTCTCGGCGATCTCCAATTGGCCTACGATCCCGCAGCTTTTCGTGAGCGGCGAGCTCATCGGCGGCTGCGACATCGTGACCGAGATGTACGAGTCGGGCGAGCTGGCCGAGGCGTTGGTGTAGCGTCCGGAGCCGGATGGCTCCCGTCGCGATCGCAACAGACAGCACCCACTACCTCCCTCGGCACCTCGCCGACGAGCAGGGCGTGCACCAGGTCAGCCTGTATGTCGGCTGGAAGGGTGAACGTGAACCTGAGCTTGAGATGGAGGGTTTTGAGGCCTTCTACCGCCGGCTGGCTTCCGATCCCGAACTCCCGACGACCTCACAGCCGTCGATTGGCGACTTCCTGACGGTGTGGGAGCCGCTGATCGAGTCGGGACACGACGTCGTGTCGGTCCATCTCGCCGGCGGCATATCGGGAACGTGCGAGGCCGCCCGCCAGGCCCACGAGCTGCTCGCCGAGCGCGGCCTCTCCGAGCGCGTGCGGGTCATCGACGGCGAAACCGCCTGCGGAGGCGAGGCCCTGCTCCTGCTGGCCGCCTGCGCAGCCGCCCGCTCGGGCGGAAATCTGGATCAGGTCGCCGAGCGCGTGAAGGCCGCCCGCGAGGCACTGAAGATCTGGTTCTGCCTGGACACCCTCACCTACCTTCGCCGCGGCGGGCGGATCGGAAAGGCACAGGCCTGGCTCGGTGGCACGCTGCGGATCAAGCCGATCCTGTCGCTTGAGTACGAGATCGTGCCGGTGGAGCGCGTGCGCACCGCGGGCCGGGCCTTCGAGCGGATGGTGGCCTACGCCGAGCAGCTGCAGGCGGCGGGCTCGGACGGGTGGTGCATCCAGCACATCCAGGCGCCCGACCAGGCGCAGCGCCTGACAGACCGCTGCCGCGAGATCTTCGACTCCGAGCCCCTCTTCACCTCTGAAGTCGGGCCGGTCATCGGCACCTACACGGGTCCCGGCCTGATCGGGATCGGCGCGATCCCCCGCTCGCTGCTGAGCTGATCAGCGACCGCGGCGGCGTTTACGCCGGCGGATCAGGCTGCGCGTGACCATCAGACCCACGACGGCGGCGGCGCCGATCGTGATCTGGCTGCGGTGGCGCTCGACGTGCGCGCGCCAGTCGGTGATGCGCTCGACCTCGCCCCGAACCTGCTCGACCGAGGTGACGAGTTCTCCGCGGTGGGTATCGATCGAGTTTCGGATTTCCTCAGGTGTGCGCTGCGCCATCAGCCCTGCCCTCCTGGGTTATCTGCCGGTGGATTCTCGGGGGCCGGCCCGCTGGAGCTACCTCGGGGGCCGGCTCCGCTGGAGCTGCCTCGGCGGCCGGCGCGGGCGGAGCGGGAGCCGCCGGCGGCGGAGTGGGCGGCGCGGGTGGAGCGGGCGGCGCGGGAGCGGGCTGCGCGGCGGGCGCATGGCCGTGCGTGTGCGCGTACAGCGGCCCCTCCTCGTAGGTGTGCTGCAGGTCCGCTCGTATTTTGCGGGCCTCGTCGATCGCCATTTCCGGCACCGGCGGCGAGCTTTTTTTGACGACTCGCGCGGCGATGAGGCCGGCGATCGCTCCCAGGATGACGAGGATGAGCGCCATCGCGAAGAAGCCCCAGAAGTAGGTGAAGTCGTTGCCTGGGAGGACGTAGTAGAGCAGCCAGGCGAAGCCGATCAGCACGAAGAGGAGAGCAACTGCGAAGAAGACACCGGCAACGACGCCGACGAAGGCGCCCTTCGCCAGCTTCGTCGCCTTTTCGTTGATCTCCGCCTTCGCGAGTTCGATCTCCTCGCGGACGAGGATGCTCGCGTGTTCTGATACCTCGGCTATCGCGGTCGCGAGGTTCGACGGCGGCTCCTTGCGCTGCCCTCCCGCGCCGGGAGTCGGGGCGGAGCTCACGCCGGCGGTTCCTCGTCGAAGACGCGCTTCCAGACCATGCCGGCGGCGCGGCTTGCGGCGATGCTCGCAAGGGCTCCGAAGGCGGCCAGCAGGCCGGACCACATCAGTCGCTTGATCATCTCGTTCTCCATGATCGCGGCAGTCTATCCACCGAGCGGGTCACAACCAACCCCGCCGGCCTCCGGCATGCCCGGACCGGGCGCTCAGCTGAGGTCGGGCTCGCTGACCGGGGCGGCCTCGAGGCCGCCGCAGACCGTCTCCACGACCAGCCACTTCGCGCGCTCGAGGTTCTCCTCTTCCTGCGGGAGAAGCTCGAAGATCCAGCCGGTGAGCAACTGCTCGATGGCTCCATAGAAGGCCATCGCGGCGAAGCGCGGTTCGATCTCCGCCTTGAAGACTCCTTCCTGCTGCGCCTTGCTGACGATCTGGGAGATGAGCAGGTAGGCGTCGCGGATTTCCGGCAGGTGGGTGCGGCCGAAGGAGTTAGCCGCACGCGTCACCTCGACAATGATCACCTTCATCAGGTCGGGGTCGTGCCGGTAGCTGTCGACGATGAAGGAGGCGATCGCGAGCAGCTTCTCCCGGACCGGGATCTCCTGCTCGTCCACCTCGCGGATGAGCTCGAGCATCACATTCCAGCGCTCGACGAAGAGGGTGTCGAGGACCTCGTCCTTGGAGGCGAAGTAGTGGTAGACGAGGCCATAGGCGACGCCGGCCTCATCGGCGATGTCCGACACGCGGCAGGCATGGAAGCCCTGGCGCGCGAACACTCGCACGGCGGCGTCGAGGATCAGGCGACGCTTGTCCTGCGAGGCCTTGGCTCGTGCTCCGCTCACGCCCTTGCCTCCTCGGGCCAGCGGTAGGCGGATGGCCTGCGGTTGGCCAGCGCCGGCAGCCGCTCGCGGATCTCGCTCTGGCGCCCGAGGTCCAGGTCGGCCGTGATCTGGCATTCGCTGTCCGGCGCCTGCGCGAGCACCACGCCCCAGGGATCGACGATCATCGACCGCCCGCCGGAGTGCTGACCGGCTGGATGCGGGCCGACCTGGTTTGCGCCGATCACGAAAGCCTGGTTCTCGATCGCGCGTGCCCGCACGAGTGTCTCCCAGTGGTCGCGCGTCGTCGGCAGGGTGAAGGCCGAGGGGATCACGATCACCTGCGCTCCGAGCACCGCGAGGATCCTGTAGATCTCAGGGAAGCGCAGGTCGTAACAGATCGACATGCCGAGCCCCACGCCGCCCTGGAGCCTGGAGAGGACGATGTCCTCGCCGGCCTGCTCTATGTCGGACTCGCGGTAGACCTTCTCGCCCACCTGCACGTCGAACATGTGGATCTTCCGGTACACGGCCAGCACCTCGCCGGCGGCGTCCACGTGGACCGATGTGTTCGAGAGCTTCTCCTGCCCGGGGACCCGCTCGAGGAAGGACCCGGCGAGGATCTCAACGCCCAGCTCGCGCGCGAGCCCGCGCGCCCAGGTGACGGCGGGGCCGTCGATCGGCTGGGCCGCGGCGGCCTGGTCCTCATCAGAACCCATTGCGGTCCACTTCTCAGGCAGTACGATCAGCTTGGCGCCGTCCGCGGCCGCAGCACGGGCGAGGCGATCGACGGCGGCGAGATTCGCAGCCGTGTCGGCTGTCGAGTTCATCTGTACCGCCGCGACCCTCACGTTCATGCCCTCCATAGGCTCTCGCGGAAACCCCTTCCCGGCAAGCTCCGGAGCCGGACCCCACGAAATAGATTGACTGGTCAGTCAACTTTCAGAAGCATAACGCCCGAAGGCGCCGGGGACGGCTCCAGCACTGTCCAGGTACCCGATCCCCGGTCCGGCGACCCGGCTCCTGCGATGTCCCTCCTGGACGGGACGCGCCCGCTGAAGCGCTGGCGCTGGGTGGGCATCTTCAGCGAGGATCTGATGGGGTGCGCGGCGATCGTCCAGGTCGGCCTGGCGCGGCAGTCCTTCTGGGCCCTTCACCTGCGTGGCTCGGGGCAGCCGATGCGCGAGCGCACGAGGATGCGTCCCCGCCGCAGCGAGGTCCAGCTCACGATGGGCCGTCCGGCCGCCGCCGGGCCGCCGGCCCGACTCGGCCGCGTCGTGATCAACGACAGGGGCGTCGCGCTCGACGTGAAGCTGCAGGAGGAACCGGGGTTCCAGTGCACCTGCCCGAACGGGAGCGGCCGGGTGTGGACGCGCAAGCAGGCGGGGATCAGGGCCAGCGGCACGCTTTCGCTGGACGGCGGGCCCGCGAGGGAGATACGCGCGCTCGCCGTCATCGACGACACCTCGGGCCACCACGCACGCGTGACCGAGTGGCGCTGGAGCGCGGGCGTCGGGCACGGGGCCGCAGGGCAGGCGCTGGCCTGGAACCTGGTGAGCGGCGTAAACGATCCGCCGCGGGGATCCGAGCGGGCCGTGTGGGTCGACGGTGTTCCCGCCGAGGCGCCGCCGGTGTCCTTCTCGCAGGACCTGACGCGCATCGATCGGGCAGGACGGCTCGGAGCTTCGCTTCAGCCCCAAGGCCGAGCGCAGCAGGCGCGAGAACCTGCTGATCGTGCGCAGCGACTACCGGGCGCCCTTCGGCACGTTCTCCGGCACGCTTCCCGGCGGGATCGAGCTCGCGGACGGCCTCGGGGTCGTCGAGCACCACCGCGCCCGCTGGTAGACGCTCAGTCCTCCTGGGCCGTGCGGTGGCGGCGCAGCGCCGCCAGCAGCAGCTTGGAGTGCATCGCGCCGATCAGCTCGCGCAGCGGCTGCACGCCCGCTGCGACGATCTCCATCGCCCGGTCGACCTCAACCTCCCCGGCGAGACGGCCGAGCAGCGCACGAACCTCCTCCTCGACGAGCGGCTCGAGCGCCTCGCGGTAGCGCAGCGTGTCGTAGACGGTGAAGCCGAGCGCCTCCTCATAGCCCCCAGCCCTGAAGTTCGCGATCGCCTCGATGATCTGCACGTCGTCGCGGTCATATCCGCGACGGTCCGGGCTGAGCACGCCGATGTCGGCCAGACGCTCAAGGACGTTGCGCGGGACCCCGTAGCGGGCCTGCACCTCCCGCCGGGAGACCCGGCTCTCATCCTGCGTGGCGGCGAGCGCCCGCTCGAGGATCCGGTCCTGAAGCTCGATCAGCGCGCTGACACGTCCGGGGTCCTCCTCGAGCGCGCCCTTGATGACCCTCAGGGGCATGAACCGCTCCTCCTGCAGGCGCTTGATCAGCGCGATCCGCTCCACGTACTCCGGCGGATACCAGGCCATGTTGCGGCTGGTGCGAACGACATCCGCGCCGCTCCCCAGCAGACCCTCGCGCAGGTAGTAGCGGATCGTGCCCGGGCTGACCCCGGAGCGCTCGGCGAGCTCGCTCATCTTCAGCAGCTGCCGCCCGCCGTTCCCGGCGGCGCCATGCAGCGTGGATGGCGTGCGCGCCACGGCCATCAGCGTCTGCTCACGGGCCCATGAAGGCGCCGTGGGGAGCCTCCGCGGGGCCCGCCGCCGCGCCGCTGCCGATGAGCTCGGCGACCTCGGCCTCGGTGTAGCCGGCCGCCAGCAGCACCTCCGCGGTGTGCTCGCCGAGCTGCGGTCCGGGGAGACGCGCGTGCTCGCCGGGGGTGCGCGTCAGCTTGATCGGGATGCCCAGCTGCCGGACCGGCGTGCTCGCGCCGGGCTGCTCGATCTCGACGACCATCTCGCGGCTGCGGACGAGCTCGGAGTCCAGGGCCTCGTCGAGCTCAAGCACCGGCTCCAGGCAGCAGTCGTGTTCGCGCGCAAACTGCTCCCACTGCTCGCGGGTGCGGCCCCTGAAGATCTCCGCGACCTGCTCGTGGGGAGCGGAGCCGGGGCGCTCGAACTGCGAGGCGATCAGGTCCTCGCGGCCGACCCCGCGGCACCACGCCTGCCAGAACTTGGGCTCCAGCGCGCCGAGCGAGACGAATCCATCGGCGCATTCATAGGGGCGGTAACAGATGACCGAGCCGGCCAGCATCAGCTCGCCACGGCGCGGCACGACCCCATCGGCGAAGTAGGCACCGGCAACCATCGCGAGCCACGACAGCGCGCCGTCCGCCATCGAGACGTCGACCATCTGACCTTCGCCCGATCCTGGGCGCCCGGGTCCGCCGTCCCGCTCGCGCAGCGCCGCCATGATCCCGAAGGCCGCCATCAGCGCGCCGCCGCCGAGGTCGGCGATCTGCCCGGCGGCCTGAACCGGCTCGCCGCCGAGCTCCCCGGTCAGCCCGAGCAGGCCGATCAGGCCGAGATAGTTCATGTCATGGCCGGAGGCGTCGCGCTTGGGGCCGCTCTGCCCGTAGCCGGAGATCGCGCAGTAGACGATCCCGGGGTTGACCGCACGCATGCGCTCATAGCCGACACCGAGGCGATCAAGGACGCCGGGACGGAATGACTCGAGGACCACGTCGTGTTCGGCCACCAGGCGCAGCAGCGCCTCGCGGCCGCGCTCGTTCTTCAGGTCCAGGCGAATGGAGCGCTTGTTGCGGTTGAGGGAGAGGAACAGCGACGAGCGGGCGCTGGCGTGCGCGCCCTCGTAGTGCGGCGGCGCCCAGCGCACATAGTCGCCCATGCCCGTGTCCTCGACCTTGAGCACGTCCGCGCCGAAGTCCGCGAGCATCAGCGAGCAGAAGCCCCCGGGCAGCAGCCGCGAGAGGTCCAGGACGCGAACGCCCTCCAGCGGCAGGCTCACTTGCTTATCGCGAGCATCGCGCGTGCCTCGTCCACCGTGGCCGGCCGGCGGCCCATGTCCTCGGTCATCTGGCGCGCCTTGGCGATCAGCTCGCCGTTGGAGCGCGCCATCTCGCCGCTGGGCAGATAGAGGTTGTCCTCGAGCCCGACCCTGATCGAGCCGCCGAGGGTGAGCGCGGCGGAGACGAGCATCCACTGGTCGCGGGAGATCCCGATCACGCCCCAGTGCGAGCCGTCGGGGATGTTGTCGACCATCGCGGCGAGGTTGCGCGCGGTCGGGGGGATGCCGCCGACGACACCCATGACGCAGTCGACGTGGATCGGCGTTTTCAGCACCCCCATGTCGATCAGCGGCGCGAGGCTCCCGACATGCCCGATGTCAAAGCACTCGTGCTCGGGTTTGATCCCGAGCTCGTTCATGGCCTCGAGCAGCTCGATGATCTCGCTGAACGGGTTCTCGAAGACCATGTTGAAGACGAACTGTTTGCGCGAGCGCGAGTACTTGGCGTAGTTCATCGAGCCCATGTTCAGCGCGGCGACCTCAGGCCTGCACTCGCGGAGGTATTCGATCCTCTTCGAGACCGGCACGCCGATCGTCCCAGTGGAGTAGTTGATGATCGCCCCGTCGCCCACCTCGGCGCGGATCGCCTCCGTGATGGCCCTGAAGTCCTCCACCTCATAGCTCGGCGTGCCATCCGGTTTGCGCGCGTGGATGTGGATGTGGACACCGCCCTCGTCGACGATCCGCCTGGCCTCCGCGGCGTACTCCTGCGGGGTGTAGGGGATCGCCGGACACTGCTCGCGGTTGGCTATCGCGCCGGAGATCGAGCAGGTGATCACTACGGGGTCGTCAAGACTCATACGGGCACCACTCCCTGTCGCTTCCATGGACGCTCGATCTTCTTGCCCTCCGCCATCTCGAGGGCCTTGCAGATCGTCTGGCGGGTCTCGCGGGGGTCGATGACGTCGTCGATCATGTCGTTGCCGGCCGCGATGTAGACGTCGAAGATCTTGCTGAAGCCCTCGATCAGTTCGGCCTTCTTGGCCTCGGGGTCCTCGGCCTGATCGACCTGCTTGCGGAACGCGATCTCCACGACGCCCTCGGCGCCCATCACGCTGATCTCGGCGGACGGCCAGGCGACGATCAGGTCGGGCTCGTAGGCGCGGCCGTTCATCACGTAGTAGCCGGCGCCGTAGGCCTTGCGGGTGATGACGGTGATCTTCGGCACCGTCGCGTTGGCGACCGCGTGCAGCATCTTCGCGCCGTGGCGGATGATGCCTTCGGCCTCGACCTTGGTGCCGACCATGAATCCGGGGACGTCCTGGATGAACACGAGCGGGATCGCGAACGCGTTGCAGAGGTTCACGAAGCGGGCCGCCTTGTCGGCGGAGTCGTTGTCGAGGATCCCGCCGAGCTGCTTGGGCTGGTTGGCCACGATCCCCGCGGGGCGGCCGCCGAAGCGGGCGAATCCCGTGATGATCGTCTTGGCCCACTGGCCCTTCATGTCGAAGAACTCGCCGTCGTCGGTGATCCTGCGGATCACCTCGTACATGTCATACGGCTTGCGGTTGGACTCCGGGAGCACGTCCAGCAGCTCGTCGTCGCCGCGCTCGATCGGGTCCGACACCGCACGGACCGGACGTCTGTTCGCAGTTCTGGGGCATGAACGAGAGGTACTCCTTGATGCGCTCGATGCACTCCTCGTCGCTGGCGACCTCCATGTCCCCTACGCCGGACTTGCGGCAGTGGACCCGAGAGCCGCCGAGTTCCTCCTGGGTCACGTCCTCGCCGACCGCCGCGCGCACGAGGTGCGGGCCCGCGAGCGCCATCGAGCCGCGGCCCTTGACCATCGGCACGAAGTCGGCCAGGCCCGGAATGTAGGCGGTACCCGCGGCGCAGGGCCCCATCAGCGCGGCCACCAGCGGGACGACGCCGCTCATGATCACCTCTTCGCGGAAGAGGTGGCCCGAGCCGGCGAACAGGGAGCCGGCAGCCTCCTGGACGCGCGCCCCGGCGGAGTCCAGCAGCCATACGAACGGGATCCGCTTGCTGAGCGCGAGCTCGCGCAGGCGCGTCGCCTTCAGCTCCCCGGTCATTCCCATCGAGCCCGCCATGACCGTGAAGTCATACGCGCAGACCGCCGTCAGGCGGCCGTCGACCTTGCCGTAGCCGGTGATCACGCCGTCGGCGGGAGCGTCCACGCCGTCCATCGCACGCTGCGAGAAGTGCGGTTTGGCGTGGATCCCGAGCTCCACGAACGTGCCCTCGTCGACCAGCAGCGCGATCCGCTCGCGTGCCGTGAGCTTTTCGCGCTCGTGCTGCTGGGCGATCTTCGCCTCGCCTCCGCCCAGCCTTATGTGCTCGCGGCGGGCATGAAGGTCCTCCACCAGCGGTCGCAGCAGGGAAGTTGCTCTCTCGGGTGCTCATCGGCCACTCCAGACGGGGTCGCGCTTCTCGAAGAACGCAGTGACGCCCTCGACGATGTCCTCGGTCGACATGGCGAGCGTCAGCTGCGCCGCAGGTAGTCCAGCGCGTCGTCGAGGGGCATATCCAGCTGCCGGCGCATCGCTTCCTTGCCCAGGCGCATGATCACCGGGGACTTGCCGGCGAGCCTCCCGCCCAGTCGGCGACCGCCTGCTCGAACTCGTCCTCCGGCACGACGCGGTTGACGATCCCGGCCTCATGCGCCTCCTGCGCGCTCCAGCGCTCGCCCAGCAGCAGCAGCTCATTCGCCTTCTTGCGCGGGACGTTGCGGTAGATGATCGCCATGATCATGAACGGGAAGGTCCCGATGTTGATCTCTGGCGTCCCGAAGCTCGCCCCCTCGGATGCCACGATCAGATCGCAGGAGAGCGCGATTCCGAGCGCGCCGGCGAGCACGTGCCCGCGCGCCGCACACAGCGTCGGCTTGCCGAGCTGGCCGATCAGCTTGAAGAGGCCCACGAAGCGCTCGGAGCCGAAGTGCTTGTGGACGAGCGCCTCCTCCGCCGCGAACCCGCCCAGGTTCGCGCCCGAGGAGAAGGTCCGCTCATGCGATGAGGCCAGCACCACGCACCGCACCGCCTCGTCGTCCCGGGCGCGCTCGAAGGCCTCCGTCAGGCCGGTGAGCATCTCCACGGACAGCGCGTTGCGCGTCTCCGGGTCGTTCAGCGTGATCGTCGCGACCCCGTTCGTCGGCGACGTCGTAGAGGACGTGTTCGGTGGGCACGCGCGCATCCTACCCAGATCGGCGCGCCGTTGGAAGTAAGTAGCTCTACTGTTTACTTTTCCCGCGCGCTGCATTAGCCTCCCCTCGCCACCGCGCGGGCCGTGAAGTCGACGACCCCGACCCCATCCGAACAAGGAGACAGCCCCACGATGGCCGCCACCGACAGCGTCGTGAAGCCAGACTTCAGCGCCAACCGCAAGCACTTCATCTTCACCGACGAGCACGAACAGCTGCGCGAGTCGATCGGCAACTTCGTAGTCAAAGAGCTCGCCCCCCACGCGGAGGAGTGGGAGGAGAGCACCTTCCCGGACTCCGTCTTCCCGCGCATGGGCGAACTCGGCTTCCTCGGCCTCGACAAGCCCGAGGCGTACGGCGGACAGGGCGGCGACTACTACACGAGCCTCGTGCTCGCGGAGGAGATCACCAAGGCGAACTCGGGCGGCCTGGCGATGGGCGTCGCGGTGCACACCGATATGGCGATGCCGCCGATCCTCGCCTTCGGGACCGAGGAGCAGAAGCAGGAATGGGTCGTCCCGGCGATCAAGGGCGAGAAGATCCTGTGTCTCGGGATCACCGAGCCGGACGCCGGCTCGGACGTTTCGGGCATCAAGACGCGCGCGGTGCGCGACGGTGATGACTACATCATCAACGGCTCCAAGACCTACATCACCAACGGCCACCGGGCGGACGTCATCGTCCTGGTCACCAAGACCGACCCGGACGCCGGCTACGACGGCTTCACGCTGTTCCTGGTGCCGATGGACGCGCCCGGCGTGATCCGCGAGAAGCGCCTGGAGAAGCTCGGCATGCACGCGTCGGACACCGCGCTGCTCGCCTTTCAGGACGTGCGCGTGCCTGCATCGGCGGTGCTCGGCCAGGTCGGAAAGGGCTTCTACCACATCATGTGGGAGCTCCAGGGCGAGCGCCTGATCGGCGCCGCGGGGTGCGTGGCCGGTGCTCAGCAGTGCTTTGAGAAGACCATCCAGTACGCACACGAGCGCAAGGCGTTCGGCCGCGAAATCGGCAAGTTCCAGGTGATCCGCCACAAGTTCGCGGAGATGGCCACGAAAATCGAGTCCGCGCGGCAGATGACCTATGTCACCGCCTGGCGCTTCAACAACGGCGAGTACCCCGTCCGCGAGATCTCGATGGCCAAGCTCCACGCCGCGCGCGTCGCATGCGAAGTGGCGGACGAATGCATCCAGATCCACGGCGGCGCGGGCTACATGCGCGAGTACGGCGTCGAGCGGGTCTGGCGCGACATGCGCCTGAACAGGATCGGCGCCGGCACCGACGAGATCATGCTCGACGTCATCGGCCGCTCATATGGCCTGTAGGCCGGCGAACGCTCCCCGCTCCAGCGCGGGGAGCTGAGCTGGGTATGACCGCCGAGGCGCCGTTCACCGAGGAGCACGATGAGCTGCGGGCATCCGCCCGCGGCTTCATCGAACGCGAGCTGACCCCGCACGCCGAGGAGTGGGAGCGCGAGGAATGGTTCCCGGACGAGGTGTTTCCGAAGCTCGCGGCGCAGGGCCTGCTCGGCCTGAAGTACCCCGAGGAGTACGGCGGGCAGGGCGGCGACTTCCTGCATGAAGCGGTGATGCTCGAGGAGCTCGCCCGCTGCGGCAGCGGAGGCGTGGCGGCTGGGATCGGGGCGCACATCGGGATCGCAACTCCCCCCGTGTGGAAGTTCGGCACCGAGGAGCAGAAGCAGCGCTACCTGGTGCCCGCGATCCGCGGCGAGGTCCTCGGCGCACTCGGGATCACCGAGCCCGGTGCGGGGTCGGACGTCGCCTCGATCAGCACGCGCGCCGAGAAGGTCGATGGCGGATGGGTGCTAAACGGTGAGAAGACGTACATCACCAACGGGGTCCGCGCCCACTTCATCGTCACCGCGGTCAAGACGACCCAGGAGGGCGGCCACCACGGGATCTCGTTCCTGATCGTCGACCGCGGGGAGGGCGTTGAGTCCTCGAAACTGAAGAAGCTCGGCTGGAACGCGTCGGACACGGCGACGATCAGCTTACCAGGACGTCTTCGTGCCCGATGAGAACCTGCTCGGGGGGCTGAACGAGGGTTTCAAGCTGATCATGGCCAACTTCCAGTGGGAGCGGCTGGCGATGGCGCTCGGCGCCGTTGGCGCGATGCAGGTCGCGTGGGAGCGGACCGTGGCCTACGCGCGGGAGCGCCAGAGCTTCGGGCGCCCGCTCACCGGCCACCAGGCGATCCGCCACAAGCTCGCGGACCTCGCGACATCGCTTCACACCTGCCGCTGCGTCACCTACGACGCGCTGCGCCGTTTCGTGGACGGCGAGGACCCGCTGAAGGAGGTCACCATGGCCAAGCTCCTGACCCAGCGCGCCGCATTCGAGTTCATGGATGACTGCCTGCAGATCCATGGCGGAGCCGGGTACATGCGCGAGTACTGGATCGAGTCCGCGGCCCGCGACGCCCGCCTGGGCCCGATCGGCGGCGGTAGCGACGAGATCATGCGCGAGATCCTCGGACGGGTGTTGAGCCTGTAGAGGAAGGACTAAAGCGGTCCCGCTGACGCGCCGATAGGCGCCGTATGGGACGTCTGGGATCACCTGCCAGAGCCATCTCCGCGCTCGTGGCGATGGGCATCCTGGCCTGCGCTTCGCCGGCGCTCGCCGCAACACCGAGCCATCACGCGGCGCATCGTGGATGCGCCGGCGCGAGACTCGAGCCGACCGTCCGCAACATCCCGCGCATACGCTCGGCCGTGCTTTGCCTGGTCAACCGCGAACGCAGGCGCCATGGCGAGCACCCGCTGCGGATGAACCTGCACCTGCAGAGGGCCGCACAGGCCCACACAGAGAGCATGGCCTTCGGCGACTACTTCCAGCACGTCGGCCCCAGCGGGCAGACGCCGCTCGCGCGAATGCGCGCCAGCGGCTACATCCACGGCGCCCACGCCGCCTACGTCGTCGGCGAGAACATCGCCTGGGGGACGCTCTGGCTGGCGACGCCGCGGGCGATCGTCGCGGCGTGGATGGCCTCCCCCGGGCATCGCGCGAACATCCTGAACCCCCGTTTCCGGGACACCGCCGTCGGCGTCTCACCGCATGTGCCGGGCGCAATGTCCCACGGACAGCACGGCGCCATCTACACGCAGGACTTCGGCGTGGTCTCCGGCCGCTGAGCCGCACCCCCGCTCGCAGGACCCGTGGTGAGCGCTGGGATAAGGTGCGCGCACATCACCACCACAAGGAGACGCAACAGCTATGGGAGTACTCGACGGCAAGTCCGCGATCGTCACCGGCTCGGCGCGCGGCATCGGGCGCGCAACCGCTGAGCTGCTCGTCGCCCAGGGCGCTCAGGTCCTGATCAACGACCTCGACGGCGACGTCGCCGAGCAGGCGGCAGGCGAGATCGACGGCGAAACCGCCGTCTTCGCCGGCGATCTGACCAAGCCCGGCGCAGCCGACGATCTGGTCGCAAAGGCGATCGACTCGTTCGGCAAGATCGACATCATCGTCAACAACGCCGGGTACACGCTCGACGCGCCGATCCACAAGATGAGCGACGAGCACTTCCAGGCGATGCTCGACATCCACACGGTCGTGCCCTTCCGCGTGATTCGCGCGGCCGCTCCCCACCTTCGCGAGCCCGCCAAGAAAGAGCGCGAGGAAGGCGTCGAGGTGTTCCGCAAGATCGTGAACATCTCCTCCACCTCGGGGACCTTCGGCAACGCCGGCCAGGCGAACTACTCCGCGGGCAAGGCGGGCGTCGTGGGACTGACGAAAACCGTCGCGAAGGAGTGGGGCCAGTTCAAGGTCAATGTCAACGCCGTCGCCTTCGGCTTCATCGACACCCGCCTGACGCAGGCCAAGGTGGACGAGAACACGATGGAGAAGGACGGCGAGAAAATCCAGCTGGGGATTCCCGAGCAGATGCGCCAGATGGCCTCGATGCTGATCCCGCTGGGCCGTCCCGCCACACCCGAGGAGGCAGCCGGCGGCGTCTTCTTCCTTTGCTCACCGTGGTCGAACTACGTCCACGGCCAGACGCTCCACGTGACCGGAGGGCTGTTCGGAGGCATGAGCGGCTGAGCCGCGGACGGAACTAGCCTGCTGGGCCGCGCAGGTCCAGCAGGCAGCCCGAGTAGTAGGCGCCGGCCGGGGAGGCGAGATAGGCGACGAGCGCAGCCACCTCGGTGGCCTGCGTCGCCGCCCCGGGCGCGATCGCAACGATCGTGATGCCGTGCCGCGACCACTCGACCGAGAGCGTGCGCGCGAGGTTCTCGAGCGCTGCGCATGAGGCGCGGGAGTGCTCGGCGCCGGCGGCGGGAGCGAGATAGACGATCCTTCCGCCGCGAGCGGCCGGGATCAGCGCATGCGCGGTCACGGCTCGCGTGAAGGCCCACGTCGCCTCGGCGGCGCCCACGAACGCCGTCGGCCCGGCACCCGGCTGAGATGCCGCTCGCTGCAGCCCGTCGGCGTCGACCACGAGCATGTCGAGCGGGCCACCCTTGGCGAGCTCCGCGACGGCGCCGTCCAGGATCGCCTCCTGCTCCTCGGGTGTGCCGGATGCGGGCGCGGGCAGCGCCATCACCTCGGCGCCGAGGCCTGAGCAGGCCTCGCGCACCGCCTCGCCCAGCGAGAGCGTGGCGCCGATGTCCTGCTGCGGGGCCAGCGCCAGGCGGACCCCGTCAAGGAGACCTGGCCTCAGAATCTCGGATGGGCTGATCGCCGCCATTACCGAACCCTAACGGCGGCCCGTCGGTTGCCGTCGGGCCGTGCTCTAGCTCAGCGGGCCCGAGCCGAACGCACGCTCGGCATCTGTGTTGTCCGGGCCGGCAGGCGGCCCTTCCCCGTAGGGCGGCTCGCCTCCCGGCGCAGGCTCCGCCCCCGGGGGCTCAGCGCCGCGCTCCGCTGCAAGGCCGCGCAGCTCGAAGTAGCAGACCGCCGCGGGCAGGGCGGCGAGCGGCGCGATGAGCACGCCGACGACCACGCTGACCACCAGACCGGCCGCGGGGCTGGCGGCGGCCGCCGCCACGATGATCCCCTGCGCGACGACACCGACAGCCAGGAACAGAACCGCCAGCACGCCGAAGACCGGCCAGCCGTTGCCTCGGACCAGTTCGCGGCTGCGGCGCAGCGCCTGCAGGCCCGGCGGGCGCTCGAGCACCACGACGGGGGCGGCCACGAACCAGACCGTGATCAGAATCAGGCCGGGGATCAGGAAGGCCACCAGCCCGACCACGACACCGATCCCGGCGGCAAGGCCGACGAGGATCAGCTTGCCGAGCACCGGTGTGGCGGCGTTCAGAAGCTCGGTCGGGGAGGAGTCCCGGCGGCCGTCCTGCACGTCGGCGACCAAACGGACCACCATCCCGGTGAACAGCGTCGTCGCGACGAGTTTGATCAGCAGAGCCAGCAGGGCCAGGCCCGGGCCGGACGCTTCGAGCACCTCGGCGAGGACTCCCGAGATCACGAACACCACCGCAGCGACGGGCATCAGGACCGGCGCCTGGTCCACATAGATGTCGAAAACGCGGCGCACGACCGCGCCGACCTCGAGCCGACGATTCACAGCATGCCTCCGAGCGTGCGGCCGTTGATTGAGCGGCAAGGGTATGGCAAGGCGTCGACGGGCAACGGCGGAGGCTGTCAGGGAGTGAACGCGAGCGCGAGCGTGGAGCTCAGCCAGGCGGCCCGGTCGGCTCCGGCGAGGGCTTCCGGGTAGCGACCGCCTTCCTGGTCGTAGAAGCCGTACCACCACCAGATGCCGGCGCCGTTCACACGGCTGCCCGACGCGAGCGCTTCGCGGACGCCGGCGCTGGCGGTGGCGATGTTCTCGACGAGCGCCGAGTGCCAGCGGTTTGAGCGGTAGGAGGGCAGAACCGGGATGATCCGCGCCGACGGCGCCGTGTTGGCGCTGTAGTAGGCAAGGCTCCCGGAGACCCATTCCTCATAGTCACCCGCGCTGGGAAGTTCGCTTTCGTAGTAGGTCGGATCGATCTGGTCCACCAGCCGGCTGACGCTGAGGAGGTAGGCGGGCTTCCAGGTTGCGGTTTCGGCGGGGGCAACCACCGAGATGCGCCCGTCATAGCCCTGGCGTGCGAGCGCGGTGTCGAGTTCCTCCAGCAGCGCGGTGAAACCGGCGCTTTCCGCGAACGGCTCCACGTCGAGCTGGATGCCCGAGACCCCCATCGCGGCCACCGGGAGGACCCCGGCGATCATGCTCGCGCGGACAGCGGGCACTTCGAGGTTCGGCCCGCGGGCGCCGAGCGCGCCGTTGAAGACCGCGACGACGCCGATTCCGCCCGTGTGCGCTTCGCTGTAGGCGGCGGCCCGGCTGACCCACTCAGGGACCATCTGCGGCTCAGCCCCCTTGAGCTTCACCTTGCCCTTCCTGTTGAAGCGCGGCATCTGCAGCAGCGCCTGCCCGATGTCGTAGGAGCCGAGCTCGGAGAGGACTTCGTCGACCTGGGCGCCGGAGTGGGCGGAGTAGATCAGTTCCGTCGGCATGTAGGTCAGCATTTCGGCGCTCGGCGGCGCCGCGAGCGCCGACGACGCCGCGAGCAGACAGGCGAAGAGGGCGACGAGCAGGAGCGCGGCAAGGCGCCTCCGTCCCGCCCTGGGTCTCAAGCGACCGCGGCGCCCTTCGGCGCCCTGCGCTCCGCGCGCCGCTGCTCGCGCACCCGCCGCAGCACACCCTTGCGGCCGTACTCTTCCAGCCCCGCGTACAGCCGTCGGATCTCGATGAGAACCTGGTCCGCAACCGCCTGCTGCTGCTCGCGGGTCGGGTTCTCGACCACGTCCCAGCGCATCGCATCCCCGTACTGGACCGTGACCTTGGGGAACTGCAGACGCTTCCAGTTGCGGATGTGCGAGGAGCCGTAGATCGCGATCGGGACGATCGGGGCTCCCGTTTCGAGCGCCAGGCGCCCGATCCCGCGCTTTGCCTCGGTGGCCACCCGCCCCGTCCGCGAGCGCCCGCCCTCGCAGTACATGGTGATCGCGCCGCCGCGCGCGAGGATCGCGTTGGCGGTTATGACCATCTCCTCATCGCGGGCGCCGCGCCGTACAGGGAAGACTCCGCCATGGGTGTAGACGAACTCCATCGGGCCTTTGAAGAGCTGGGACTTGGCCATGAAGCGGACCTTGCGCCGGATGTAGCAGCCCATGAGGAAGTGGTCCATGAACGAGAAGTGGTTGGGCGCCAGGATGACCGCGCCCGCGCCGGGAACCTTCTCGGTCGAGATGGCGCGGGTGCGAAGCAGCGTGTAGGCGTAGATCGACGTCAGGACCCTGACGACGTCGTAGACCCAGTCCGGTTCACGCGTGCGTGCCCGCGCGTGGAATCGATCGAAGTACTCCTTGGGGCGAGGGTCTGTGTAGACCTGCTCCTTCATCGGGACCAAATCGGTCATCAGAACGCTCTACCTCCGGCGGCGCCCACGGTTACTCGCGCCCGCCATTCCCCTTGTCGCTCACCACGATCATCCTCCCTGGAGCCTATCGCCGCGACAGGTACACACGCATGAAGTCCACGAGCTGGCGGGCGCGGTGACCGAAGCCCGCCGGCGTCCGTCCGCCGGCACTGTGGGACAGGTCCAGGTCCACCTCCACGACGCGCATCCCGGCGCGGACGGCGTCGATGCTCATCGCGAGCTCCATGCCGTAGCCGCCCGCGAACGGGAGCAGTTGCTCCAGCGACCGCACGCTCAGCGCCCGCTGTCCGGATATCGGCGCCCGCGCGCTCATCCCGCAGCGCCGGCGCAGCGCCCAGCGCGCGAAGGCGAGAGCCAGCCCGAAGCCACCCCCCTGGCTGGTGCGAAATGCGCCGACGGCGATGTCGGCGCTCCCGCAGCGAACCATCTCGACGAGCTCTGAGAGCTCAGCGGCCGAGCTGCCGAGATCCCCGTCGCACAGCAGCAGGACGGGCTCCTGGCCGCTCTCCAGTTCGGAGAGCACCCCACCCGCGGCGAGCGTCATGGCAGCGCCCTTCCCGAGCGCCCGCGGACAGCTGAACACGCGCGCTCCCGCCGCGGACGCGAGTGCGGCGGTCTGATCGCGTGAGCCGTCGTCGACGACCCACACCCGCGCTGCGGGAATCGCACGGGCAAGCGCCGACACGGTCGCGCCTATCGACCTCTCCTCATTGCGGGCGGCGACCAGCACCACCGTGCTCGCGCCCGCCGATCGGTCAGCCCCGCTCTCTATTGTCCCCGCCCAGAGCTTGCGATCGACCGGAGGATCAGATGACTGACATTGAGGCGCATATCACCGGCACGGTATGGAAAATCGAGTGCGCGGTGGGCGACGTGATCGAGGAGGGCGACACCGTCGCGATCCTCGAGTCGATGAAGATGGAGATGCCGGTCGAGGCGGAGGACGCCGGGACCGTCACCGAGATCCGCTGCCAGGAGGGCCAGGCGGTCAACGAGGGTGACGTCCTGGTCGTGATCGCCTAGGGGCGAGAGGCGCGCGCGGGCGGCCCTCGGCTAGCCTGTCCGCTCCGTGCCTGAGACAACCCACCGAGAACTGGCCGACGGCAAGCTGATCGTCGACGAGCCCGCCGAGAGCGTCGTCCGCCTGACGATCTCCAATCCGGCCAAGCGCAACGCCCTCGATCACCCGATTCTGGACGCGATCACCGACACCCTGGCCGAGCTTGCGGCGCCGGACTCGGCTGCTCGCTGCGTGATCATCACCGGCGCGAACGGCATGTTCTCCGCCGGCTACGACATCGGCGAGATCCCGGACGAGGACTTCGAGGAGCAGGCGGAGGGGCTGATCGCCCATCCGTTCACGAAGGCGATCGACGAGCTCGAGGCCTTCCCCTACCCCACCCTCGCGATCCTTCCGGGCCACACGATCGGCGGCGGCCTTGAGCTCGCGCTCTCGTGTGACCTGCGGGTCGCGCTCGGCTCGATCCGGCTCGGAATGCCTCCGGCCAAGCTCGGCCTCGTCTACTCGCACACGGGCCTGCGCCGCTTCATCGACGCCATCGGCGCCGCGCGAACACGCGAGCTGTTCCTGCTGGGCCGCTACATCGACGCGCCCACCGCCCTCTCGTGGGGACTCGTAAACCGCGTCGAGCCCGCCGAGGAGCTCGAGCGTGTGGGTCTTGAGATCGCAGCCGAGCTCGCCGGCAACGCACCACTCGCGCAGACCGGCAACAAGCGCGTGATCGCCGAGCTGCTCGAGGCCGAGAGCGAGCTTCCGGAGCAGGTCGAGGAGGAACTGATCGAGCTTCGCAGGGCCTCATTCGCCTCGCGCGACATGCGCGAGGGCATGCGCGCGTTTGCCGAGAAACGGCCCGCCCGATGGCTGGGCCAGTAGCCGTCCGCCGCACGCCGTAGGTTTCTGCCCGTGCCGTCGCTGATCACACAAGCGGAGGCCCTCGAGCTCGGCCGCATCGAGGACCACGACGAGATAGAAGCGCTGATCCGCAGGGCCTGGGAAGCGCGGGTGGAGCGCTTTGGCGACTCCACCGACATGTGCTCGCTGGTCAATGCCAAGTCCGGCGGCTGCGCCGAGGACTGCGGCTTCTGCGCACAGTCGCGCTTCGCGGAGGCCGAGACGCCGATGCACGCGATGATGGAGCCCGACCAGGTGCTCGAACACGCGCGCGCCGCGGAAGCGGCCGGCGCACACCGCTTCTGCATGGTGACCCAGGGCCAGGGGCTCTCAAAGCGTGACTTCGAGAAGTACCTCGAGGGCGTCAGGCTCGTGTCCGAGAAGACCAACCTCAAGCGCTGCGTCTCGATCGGCCATATCTCACTCGAGCGGGCCAAGGCGCTGCGCGAGGCCGGCGTCCAGCGCGTGCACCACAACGTCGAGACCGCCTACAGCTACTACGACCAGGTCACCAGCACCGTCCGCTACGAGGGCAGGCTGCGCACCATCGAGGCCGTCCGCGAGGCGGGCCTTGAGACCTGCGTCGGCGGGATCCTGAACCTCGGCGAGACGCCCGAACAGCGCGTCGAGATGGCCTTCGAGCTCGCGGAGATCAACCCGACGAGCGTCCCCATCAACATGCTCAACCCGCGGCCGGGCACCAAGTTCGGCGACCGCGAGTTCATGGACCCGTGGGAGGCGGTCAAGTGGATCGCGATCTTCCGGCTGATCCTCCCCGAAGCGCTGTTCCGCCTCTGCGGCGGGCGCGTCGAGAACCTCGGCGAGCTGCAGCAGCTCGCCGTGCAGGCGGGGATCAACGGCGTGATGATGGGCAACTTCCTGACGACGCTCGGAAACGAGCCCGAGCTGGACCGCCAGATGTTCGAGGAACTGGGGCTGAACGTCGCGCGCCAGAGCGACAACGCCGCCAACCCCCGACCGGACAACAGGTCGGGCTGGCTGGACGGCGAGACGCCCGACGTCGTGGAGGAGCACCTCTCAGACCCGGGTGAGCGCAGCGACGAGCTGAAGGTGCGCCTGTGGGACCCGTCAACGCAGCTTCGCTTCCGCGCCAAGCGCGTCGTGCCGCCGCGGCCCGACGGCGCGCCGAATACGGCCCCCGTCTGTTAGGCACAGGTAACCGGCAACATGATCGAGATCGAGGAGCGCCTCGCGGAGCTTGAGCAACTCGGTCTCAGTCGTCGTCTTCGGATGATCAGCGGCCCTCAGGGGCCCACCGTGCTGCTCGACGGCAAACCGGTGCTGCTGCTCTGCTCGAACAACTACCTCGGACTCGCGGACCACCCGAGCATCCGCGATGCAGCAGCGGAGGCTGCGCGGCGCTGGGGCGTCGGCGCGGGCGCCTCGCGTCTGGTCTCGGGCTCCATGACGATCCACCGGCGCCTTGAGGAGAGGCTCGCAGCCTTCAAGGGCACCGAGTCCTGCCTGCTGTTCGGTTCCGGCTACCTGGCGAACCTCGGCGTTCTTGGCGCCCTCGCGGGCCCGGGCGACACGATCTTCTCCGACGAGCTCAACCACGCCTCCATCATCGACGGATGCCGGCTGTCGCGGGCGGACGTCGTCGTCTACCGCCACCGCGACATGGAGCACCTGCGCTGGAGCGTCTCCCGCCACGGCGGGCGCGGCGAGAAGGTCATCGCCACAGACTCCGTGTTCTCGATGGACGGCGACCTCGCGCCGCTCGAGGAGATCGTGGACATCGCCCAGCGCAGCGGTGCGCGCACGGTCGTGGACGAGGCCCACGCCGTCGGCAACCTCGGTCCCGGTGGCCGCGGCGCGATAGCGCGCGCCGGGCTCGAGGGAGAGATCGACGTGGCGGTTGGCACGCTCGGCAAGGCACTTGGCTCCTACGGCGCCTATGCGTGCACCAGCGCGGAGATGGTGCGGCTGCTCGTCAACACCTCACGGTCGCTGATCTTCTCGACCGCCCCGCCCCCGCCCTCCGTGGCCGGCGCGCTCGCGGCACTTGAACTGCTCGAGGATCGCCCCCACCGCGTGCAGAGGCTTCGCACCAACGCCCGTGCGCTTCGAGGAGCCCTGGAGCTCGAGGGATTCCCCGTCTCAGAGAGCGACATGCACATCGTGCCCCTCATCATCGGAGACGAGCGGGATGCGATGCGGATGTGCCAGGAGGCGATCGAGCGGGGGGTCTTCGCGCAGGCGATCAGGCCGCCCACAGTGCCGGCGGGCACGGCTCGGCTGAGGCTCACGGTGATGGCGTCCCACACCGCGGCCGAGCTGCGTAAGGCCGCCGGTGTCCTCGGCTCCGTCGCGCGCCGCATCGGCCTGGATCCGGGGGCCATGACCCCCGCGATGTGTGAGCTCGAGCCCGAGGTGTTCGAGGATGGCGCAAGCCCCATCGCGATGCCCGCGATGCCGAGGGGGCTCGGCGAAGACGGGCCGGTCCCAGCATCCGGGCAGGGCCCGTTCGACTTCGAAGCGGAGCCGACGACGCCGTTCGACGGCGAGCGCGGGATCCAGGTCACGCGCGCGGCCTAGCGCCCGGGCGCGGCTCGGGATGCGCGGCCTCTTCATCACCGGTACCGACACGGGAGCAGGCAAGAGCATCCTCACGGCCTCCTTGGTGGCCGCCATGTCTGCGGCCGGCGAGCGCGTGGTGGCGCACAAGCCGGCCGTGACCGGCCTGGATGAGCCGCCCAGCGCGGAGGGTTGGCCCGCGGACCACGAGCTGCTGGCCCTTGCCGCGGGGATGGACCCTCCGGACGTCTCG
Organism: uncultured Solirubrobacteraceae bacterium; assembly: GCA_963787115.1. Lineage (GTDB taxonomy): Bacteria > Actinomycetota > Thermoleophilia > Solirubrobacterales > Solirubrobacteraceae > Palsa-744. Next base: position 104,089 of record CAWBBS010000014.1, on the reverse strand, counting down.
CCGCTGCTCTTCGGCCCGGCCGTCTCCCCGCATCTCGCGGCGCGGCTTGCGGGCGTCGCCCTTCACCCCGGCCGGATGGTGGCCGAGGCGAAGAGGCACGCTGAGGCCGGCACGCTGATGGTCGAGGGGATCGGCGGCCTGATGGTGCCGCTGAGCGACGACTTCACGGTGCGCGACCTGGCCGTCGAGCTCGGTCTGCCACTCATCATCGCGGCCCGACCGGGCCTGGGCACGATCAACCACAGCCTGCTCACGCTTGCGGCGGCTCGGAGCGCTGGACTCGACGTCCGCGCGATAGTGCTGACGCCGTGGCCGCAGCAGCCGTCCGAGATGGAGCTCTCCAACCGCGCCAGCATCGCCCGGCTCGGAGAGGTGCAGGTGCACACGCTCGCTCAGGTGCGCGGCATGGGCCGCTCCGCGCTCGCGCGGGGCGGCGGCGAGCTGCCGTGGCGCGAATGGCTCGCGCCGCGATGACCGCCACCGGCGCCTATCGGCAGGCCGTGCCAGCCGTTAGGCCGAGGCCGCGGCCGCGAGCATCGCGCCGGTGAGGAGGTCCAGGTCATCCCGGTCGATGACATACGGCGGCATGGCGTAGATGAGGTTCCGAAACGGCCGCAGCCATACACCCTGATCGACCGCGGCCATGGTCGCACCCGCCATGTCCACGTCACGCTCGAGCTCTATTACGCCGATCGCGCCGAGCACGCGCACATCCGTGACGCCGGGAATGGCCAGCGCCGGCTCGAGCCCGGCGCGCAGCCCGAGCTCGATCCCCCGCACCTGCGTCTGCCAGCTGCCCTCCGACAGCAGATCCAGCGAGGCGAGCGCGACCGCGCATGCGAGTGGGTTGCCCATGAAGGTCGGGCCGTGCATGAGACCGCCTCCCTCCCCCCGGGAGATCACCTGAGCCACATCCGCGGTGCACAGTGCCGCGGCGAGCGTCATGTAGCCGCCGGTCAGCGCCTTGCCGACACACATCACGTCCGGCGCGAGGTCCGCGTGCTCTGAGGCGAACAGCGCGCCCGTACGGCCGAACCCGGTCGCGATCTCATCCAGGATCAGCAGCAGGCCGTGCTCGTCGCACAGCTCGCGCATCAGCGCGACGCAGTCCGGGGAGTGAAAGCGCATACCGCCCGCGCCCTGCACGACCGGCTCCATGATCACGCCCGCCAGCTCGCCCGCATGGCCGGCGGCGAGCTCGCGCACACCGCTCGCCCATTGCGGATCCAGGCCGGCATCAAAGCCGTCCGGCGGGCGGTCGGCGAACACGTGCGAGGCCAGCACGCCGGTGAACATCGAGTGCATCCCGCCGACGGGGTCGCACACCGCCATCGCGCCCGCGGTATCGCCGTGGTAGCCGCCGCGGACCGTCAGCAGCCGAGTGCGCTCCGGGCGCCCGCGTGCCCGCTGGTACTGCAGCGCCATCTTGATCGCGACCTCCACCGACACCGATCCGGAATCGGCCAGGAACACTCGCTCCAGCCCCGCCGGCGCGATCTCCGTGAGGCGCTCGGCCAGGCGCACGGCCGGCTCGTGTGTGAGGCCGCCGAACATGACGTGGGCCATGCTCTCCAGCTGGCCTCTGACGGCGCCGTCGAGCGCCGGATGGCGATAGCCGTGGATGGCGCACCACCACGAGGACATGCCGTCGATCAGCTCGCGGCCGTCCGCGAGCGTCAGGCGCACCCCTCGCGCGCTCGCCACCGACAGCGGCGCCAGCGCGGGCGGCAGGGCTCCATAGGGGTGCCACACGCGCTCGTGGTCGAGCGCGAGCAGGTGGCCCCAGTCGGTCAGCTCGCCCTAGTCCTCGTAGAGGACGAAGTCGCGCTTGCGCGCACCGCAGACCGGGCAGAACCAGGTGTCGGGGATCTCGGCAAACGGTGTGCCCGCCGGGATGCCGCCGTCCGGATCGCCCTCATCCGGGTCATAGATGTAGCCGCAGGATTCGCAGATCCAGCGCGCGAGGGTCTCGGTGGTGCTCATGTCCGTGCGCGATCGAAGATGTCTCTCATGCGCAACAGACTACCGAGCGGTAGGGTCAGCCGATGGCCACCGAGGAGCAGAGCAGGCCCGGCCCGGGCGAGGACTACAACCCCGGCCCGCCGGTGACACCACGCCAGGCGGCGTCGGTGATCGTTCTGCGCGGCGCAGAGCAGGGCCTTGAGGTCCTGCTGGTGCAGCGAACGCCGAAGGCGCGGTTCATGGGAGGCGTGTGGGTCTTTCCCGGAGGCGCCGTCGACGCGCAGGAGGGCGACGGCGATGAGGCGCACCGCGCCGCGGCGATCAGGGAGCTGCGCGAGGAGGCCGCCATCGACGTGCCCGACCCGGCTTCGCTGATCAAGTTCTCGCGCTGGATCACGCCGAAGGAGGTGCAGATCCGCTTCGACACGCACTTCTTCCTGGCCGAGATGCCGGCGGGCCAGGAGCCCCGCATCGACGGCGAGGAGTGCGTGGACCTCGGCTGGTTCACACCCGCCCAGGCGCTCGAGGCGTATGAGGCCAAGAAGATCGCGCTCGTGTTCCCGACGATCAAGCACCTCGAGCAGCTCGGGGAGTTCGCCACCGTCGCAGACCTGCTCGCCCACGCCCGAGGGCGCGAGGTGCTCCCGATCGAGCCCCGCGTCGTCGTCGAAGGCGAGGTCGCCCGGATCCTGCTTCCCGGCGACGCCGGCTACGAATAGCCGACTGCTCAGGCCGCCTGCTGCGCGTTGATCACGTGCGTGACCGCGTTGATCAGCGCCAGGTGCGTGAACGCCTGCGGATAGTTGCCCAGGTGGCGCCCGGAGGAGGCCTCGAGCTCCTCCGCATACAGCTCCAGGGGCGAGGAGTAGGACAGCAGCCGCTCGCACAGGTGCTCGGCGTCGCGGTGCTCGCCGATCTCGGACAGAGCTGAGACCAGCCAGAAGGAACAGATAAGGAACGTGCCCTCCTCGCCGTGCAGACCGTCGTCGGTCTCATCGGTGCGGTAGCGCAGCACCAGGCCGCCCTCGGTGAGCTCGTCGCGGATCGCGGTGACCGTCGCGCGCACACGCTCGTCCTGCGGGGGCAGGAAGCGCATCAGCGGCACCAGCAGCGTCGACGCGTCGAGGGCGTCGGTGTCGTAGTGCTGGCGGAAGACCCCGCGGTTGTCGACACCGCGATCGAGGATGTCATCACGGATTTCATCCGCGATGGCCTGCCATTCCTCCGAGCGCTCGATGTCGCCGTGGCGTTCGGCGAGCCTTGCCCCGCGATCCATGGCGACCCAGCACATGAGCTTGGAGGAGACGTAGTGGCGGGGCTCCCCGCGGGCCTCCCAGATGCCCTGATCGGGCTCCTTCCACGCCCGCGCGGCGCATTCGACCTGGGCCGTGAGCACCGGCCACAGGCGCTCGGGAATGTGGTCTCGCTTCTTGGAGTGCAGATAGACCGAGTCGAGCACGGCACCGAAGACGTCGTTCTGGCGCTGGTCGTAGGCGCCGTTGCCGACCCTGACCGGACGCGCGCCCTCATAGCCCTTGAGGTGGTCCAGGGTGCGCTCGGTCAGCTGCTTGTCCCCCTTGATGCCATACATGATCTGCAGCGAGCCGTCCTCGTTGCGCTCCATGTCGGCCACATACTGGATGAAGTCATCGGCCTCCCAGTTCAGCCCGAGGGCGTGAAGCGCCCACAGCGTGAACGAGGCGTCTCGCATCCAGCAGAAGCGGTAGTCCCAGTTGCGTTCCCCGCGCGGGGTCTCAGGCAGTGAGGTCGTCGGCGCCGCCACCAGGGCGCCGGTGGGCATGAACGTCAGGCCCTTCAGGACCAGGGCCGAGCGCTGCAGGTGAAAGCGCCAGGGATGATCCGGGTAGGACCCTTCGGCCAGCCAGGCACGCCAGAAGTGGTTCGTGCGGTCCAGGTGTTCTTTGGCCTGCTGGACCGTGTGGGGGCCTCCCAGGCCCTCGGTCCACGACAGCGCGGTGAAGCACTTCTCCCCCTCCACCATCGTGTGGCGGCCGTGGGCGCGGTTGCCCTCGATTCCCATGCGCACGTCGCTGAAGAGCCGGAAGGCGGTCACGTCGTCGGTGGCGTCCATCATGCAGACGCCCTCCTCGCCGGACTGCACGACGTTCCAGCGGGCGGGGGTCGCTCCGTAGTCGAGCATCGGCTCGCACACGATCTCCACCTGCACCTGGCCCTGGATGCACTCGATCACCCGCACCAGCAGGTGATCGGCGTCGTAGTCGGTCGGCGGGCGCGTGTGACTCGAGCCGTGCTCGTTGTCGTGCCACGGGCCGATTGTGAGCGCGTCCACCACCCTCAGCCAGCCCTGCGGCGTCATCCATGTCGTCTCGATGACGTTGGTGCCCGGTATGTAGCGCCGGCCGGCCGGGACATAGACGCCATATGGCCCCACCCGCCAGCTGCCCGCGCCCCTGTCGAGCAGCGCGCCGAACACCGACGGCGAGTCGAAGTGCGGCAGGCACATCCACTCGATCGAGCCATCGGAGGCCACCAGCGCCCCGGTGTGGCAGTCCGACAGGAATCCGTAGTCGGCGATCGGCGGGAAGGGAGAGTCGCGTTTGGAGGGCGCCGAGCCGTTCGGCGAGGGCGCCGGCCACTCTGCGGTCTTGGGCGTCGGGTGATCGAAGCCTCCCATCCCTACCACTCCCCCAGATCGAACTGAAGACGCGTGACGTCCTCGGGCAGCAGCCCGTCCTGCTCCAGCTTGTCCAGGTGCGCGGCGAGCGTGACCGCGGCGGCGGGCCGCAGCGCCGCCGGGACGTCCGCCCAGGCGGCGTCCAGCAGCTCGTCCGTGCTGCGCAGGCCTTGCTCCAGAGCCGCCAGCAGGCGCTGCTCGCGCTCGGTCCTGTGGGAGATGTACTGATCCAGCTTCGCCGCGGGGTCCCACACCGGCGGGCCGTGGCCCGGGCAGATGACGTCAAAGTCATCGCGCGCGCGCAGGCGCGCGAGGCCGTCCATGTAGCCGGACATCGCACCAGGGTATGGGCTCACGAACACGCTTCCCTCTCCGAGCACGGCATCGCCGGTGAAGCATGCGCCGGAGGCGATCAGGGCGAAGTGGTCCTCGGCGTGCCCCGGAGTGGACAGCGCCTGCAACGGTCCGAAGCTGACGCCGTCCTGCAGAAGCACGTCGGCGGGCCCGGAGCCGGCTGCGAGCGGCGCGGGGCGCTCGCCGAGCAGCGCTTCGACCGCCTCTGTGTGGTCGGAGTGGCGGTGGGTGAGCGCCACTCCGCCGAGGCCGCCGCGCTCATCTATTGCCTGAAGGATCCGCACCACATGCTCATCGAGCAGCGGGCCCGGGTCAATGACCCATGCAGGACCGCGCCCGAGGACCCACGTGTTGGTGCCCGACAGCGTGAGCATCCCGGGGTTCTCCGCCCTGAGCCGCAGGATGTCCCTGCGACCCAGGCGCTCGGTGTCCGCGTCCTCGGAGCCGAGGTCCTGCTCGCGGCCGGGCCGGGCGCTCATCGGCGCTCAGTGGGCGTGCTCATCGGATCGACGTTAGCCGAGGCTCCCGACGTGCACGCCCATCGCGCAGCCTCTGTTCTAGCTCGAGCGCCCCGAGGAGCGCCCGCGCTTGCCCGAGGATGCCGGGCGGCCGCGCTCGCCTCCCGAGCGGGGCGAGGACGAGCGGGGGTTCCCGTTGGAGCGAGCGCCCTGACGCGGCCGGCCGGCCGGCTTGGGGCGCGAACCCGACGGGCGCGAGCCTGACGGGCGCGAGCCCGGCGTCGCGGCCATGCCGGCGAGCTCGAGCTCGCGGTCGAGACCGAGGCCCCGGACCATCCCGGCCAGTTCGGCGTTCTGCTCGCGTGAGACGAGGGTCACGCCGACGCCGCTGGCGCCCGCCCTGGCGGTGCGCCCGATGCGGTGCACGTAGTCATCACGGGTGGCGGGGATGTCGTAGTTGATGACATGGGTGATGCCTGCGACGTCGATGCCGCGTGCCGCCACGTCGGTCGCGACGAGCGTGTCAACGACCCCCGCCTCGAAGTTCGCGAGCGCGCGCTCGCGCTGCCCCTGGGACTTGTCGCCGTGCATCGCGACAGCGTGCAGGCTGCTTGATGCAAGGCGCTTGACCAGGCGGTCGGCGCCGCGCTTGGTGCGCACGAAGACCAGTGTCAGGCCACGCTCGGCCTTGTTCAGCTCCGCGATGAGGTGGTCCACCTTGCCGTCGTGCGAGACGCTGACGAAACGGTGCTCCACGTCGCCCTTGCGCTCGACCGGGTGCGCGTGCTCGTGGCGGCGCGGGCTGGTCGTGTAGGCCTTGGCGATGCGGCCGACCTCACCCTCGAGTGTCGCCGAGAACAGCAGCGTCTGGCGCTCGGGCGCAGTCATCTTCACGATCCTGTCGACGACGGGCTTGAAGCCCATGTCGAGCATCCTGTCGGCCTCGTCGAGGACGAGGATGCGCACACGGCGCAGGGAGACGTCGCCGCGGTCGATCAGGTCGAGCAGGCGGCCGGGCGTCGCCACGAGGATGTGGGCGCGGCCTGCGAGCCTGGCCTGCTTGACGATGCCCGCGCCGCCGTAGACGGCGGCGATGGACAGCGCCCGTGCGTGGGCGATGGGCCGCAGCTCTTCGACGATCTGGAGCGCGAGCTCGCGGGTCGGGGCGAGGATCAGCGCGGACGGGCGGGCGTCTGAGTCCTTCAGGCGCTCGACCAGGCCGACTCCGAACGCGAGCGTCTTGCCCGAGCCGGTGGGTGACTGTGCGAGCACGTCGTGCCCGGCCAGAACGTCGGGGATGACCATGCTCTGGACGGCGAACGGGGCGTCGATGCCCATGCCGGCAAGCTCGGTCACGACGGCCTCGGACACGCCGAGGCCGGCGAATGTTGCGTGCTTCATGTTGGTGCTCCTTCCGGCGACCCTGTGGCCGCCGCTGTGGATGGAGATTCGACTGACCCCATCCGCGCTTCGAGCGCCAACAAAGACAAAGAACCTCACGGACGACGTCGCCGCCCGTAAATAGACCGTAGCAGCACGCCGGGCGCCCGCCGTGAGGCGGGGACCCGGCGTGCAGCGGCGCGTCTCTAGGCCAGTGAGGCCATCACATGCTTGATGACGGTGTAGTCCTCGAGCGAGTAGACGCTCAGGTCCTTGCCGTATCCGGACTCCTTGAAGCCACCGTGCGGCATCTCGGACACGAGCGGGATGTGGTCGTTGATCCACACGCAGCCGAACCGCAGCGCCTTGGAGACACGCAACGCGCGCCCCACGTCGCGGGTCCACACCGAGGAGGCCAGGCCGTATCGCGTCGCGTTGGCCCAGGCGATCGCCTGCTCCTCGTCGCTGAAGCGCTGGACGGTGATCACCGGTCCGAAGATCTCCTTCTGGACCATCTCGTCCTCCTGCTGGAGGCCGGCCACGACCGTCGGCTCGACGAAGAACCCGGGACGGTCGGCGGCCACGCCGCCCGTGACGATCTCCGAGTGCCCGGGCCGGCGATCCAGGAACCCGGTCACACGCTCGCGCTGGCGGGCCGAGTTGACAGGCCCGAGCGTGGTGTCCGGGGACAGCGTGTCGCCGATCACCAGTCCCTTCGCCTGGTCTGCGAGCCCTGCGACGACGTCGTCGTAGACGCCGCCCGCTGCGAGGACGCGGGTTGCCGCGGTGCAGTCCTGCCCTGCGTTGTAGTAGCCGGTGCCGGCGATCGTTTCCAGCGCGCTCTCGAGGCTGACGTCGTCGAACACGATCACGGGAGCCTTGCCTCCGAGCTCGAGGTGGACCCGCTTCAGGGTGTCGGCGGCGGTCCGCGCGAAGTGCTTTCCGGTGTCGACCGAGCCCGTCAGGCCGATCATGTCGACGTCCGGGTGTGAGATCAGCGCCTGGCCGGTCGGCTGGCCCGGGCCCATCACGATGTTCAGGACGCCCTTGGGCAGGATCTCCGAGGCGAGCTCGGCGAACCTGATGGTCGTCACCGGCGTGGTCTCGGCGGGCTTGAGCACGATCGTGTTACCCGCCGCGAGCGCCGGGCCGATTTTCCAGATCGCCATCATCAGGGGGTAGTTCCAGGGTGTGACCTGGCCGATGACACCAACCGGCTCGCGGCGGATCATCGAGGTGTAACCCTCCATGTACTCGCCGGCCGCCCTGCCCTCGAGCGTGCGTGCGGCACCCGCGAAGAAGCGCAGGTTGTCGGCCATCACCGGGATTTCGTCGTTGGTGGCGGCTTCGATGGGCTTGCCGGCGTTCAGCGCCTCGAGGCGGGCGAGCTCGTCGCCGTGCTCCTCGATCAGGTCCGCGAGCGCGAGCAGCGCAGCAGAGCGCTGGGCGGGCGTCGTGTTCGACCAAGTCTCGAACGCCCGGCGCGCGGCCTTCACGGCGCGATCGACCTCCTCCGGCGGCGTGATGGGCGCGCGAGCCATCTCATCCCCGGTCGCGGGGTTGAGCACCGATTCGCTCTCGCCGTTGGAGGCGACGCTCTCGCCGTCGATGAAGTTCCTGAGTGTGTCTGTTGTCGTGGCCATCGCGAATCTCCTCGTCCGGGGTTTCGTTGATCGGGTGCTCTCGGGCGCCGCGTCTGCTGTGGGGCCCTCTGATGCTCTGTTACCGAGCTCCGCTGTTCGCAAGCCCTCCTGTCACGTGTGTCCCTTCAGCCGGCCGTCGCCGGCATGCCGAGCGCCTCGGCGACCGCGGGATGGGTGATCCTGCCCCGGTCGACGTTGAGGCCCATGCGCAGGCTCGGGCTCAGCTCAAGAGCCTCATCCACGCCTCGGTCGGCGATGTCGATCACGTACGGCAGGGTTGCGTTCGTGAGCGCGTATGTCGAGGTGATCGGCACCGCGCCCGGCATGTTCGCGACGCAGTAGTGGGTGATCCCCTCCACCTCGAAGATGGGATCGGAGTGCGTCGTCGGCCGCGAGGTCTCAAAACAGCCTCCCTGGTCGATGGACACATCCACCAGCACCGCTTCGGGCTTCATCAGCTTGAGCTGCTCGCGCGAGACGACATGCGGCGCCCGGCCGCCGTGCACGAGCACCGCGCCGATGACCAGGTCGGCCTGCGGCAGCATCTCCTCGATCGCGAGCGTCGATGAGTAGACGGTCGAGGCGCGTCCGGCGAAGGCGACTTCGAGCTCGCGAAGGCGGTCTATCGAGCGGTCGAACACGAACACGTCCGCCTGCATGCCGATTGCGATGAACGCTGCGTTCATGCCGACGACGCCGCCTCCGATCACGAGCACCGTCGCAGCTGCCACTCCCGGCACGCCGCCGAGGAGGATTCCGCGCCCGCCGAGCGGCTTCTCGAGCATGAACGCTCCCGCCTGCGTTGCGATCTTGCCGGCGACCTCGCTCATCGGCGCGAGCAGGGGAAGCCTGCCCTCCTCGTCCACGACCGTCTCGTAGGCGATGCACCTCGCCCCGGAGGCCATCAGCCCCTCGGCCAGCTCGGGCTCGGCCGCGAGATGCAGGTAGGTGAACAGCGTCTGGCCGTCACGCAGCATCTCGACCTCGACCATCTGCGGCTCCTTGACCTTCAGGATCAGTTCGGAGGCGGCGAAGACTGCGGCTGCGTCGGGCGCGATCTCCGCACCCTGGGCGCGGAACTGCTCGTCGCTCATGGCGCTGCCGTCGCCAGCCCCGGCCTGGATCAGCACCTCGTGTCCGCGGGCTGTGAGCTCGCGCACCCCGGCCGGGGTGATCGCTACGCGGTACTCGTCGGTCTTGATCTCAGTTGGAATCCCGATCTTCATCCGGTTTCCGCTCCTTCCGGTGGCACTCGGCCAGGTCTGCGCCCCGGCGGGGCGCCTTGATAAGAGAATATGTTGAACGCACTATCTCGCGCCCGCGGAGGGCGAGCCAGAACTCGATCCGGTCGCGAGCGCTCGAGAGATCCCGCCCGGTGAGCTCTTCCACCCGGCGCATCCGATAGCGCAGCGTGTGCCTGTGGCAGTAGAGCTCGGAGGCCGCCTTCTCCCAGTGGCCGTTGTGTTCGATGAAGACATCAAGCGAGCGCACCAGCTCATCTCCATACTCGCCCTCGCCGTGTTCGATAGGACCGAGGACCGTGCGGCAGTATGAGCTCAGTGCGTCGTCGTCCTGCAGCGAGAGGAGCAGGTGGAACGCTCCGAGATCCCTGTAGGTGGCAACTTCGGGGGCGGAGCCGTTGCGCATCCGCGCGGCCTCGAGGGCGCAGCGCGCCTCGTGAAAGGCCATCCGCAGCGAGTGGGCGGGCGCGGGCCGGCTGGCGGCGGCGGGCACTGGGCCGAAGCGCGCCGCGAGCTCGTCCCTGATCGCATGCGCGAGTGCCAGCTCGTCGACGCCGTCCGCGGCGATGACGACGCATAGGAGCGGACCGCGCACGGCCACGAGGTTGGGGGTCTCTTCGCGCGTGAGCATCCTCTCGACGGCTGCCGCGGCCGCGCTGGGGTCCTCGGGCCTGAAGGCGAGAACCGCGATCCGCTCCCCGATGCCGAAGGGCCGCAGCCGCACCTGCACCTGCTCGGGATACAGGCGGCCGGACAGCACCTCCGCGAGGACGTCGCCCACCATGCTGCGCTGCAGCAGTTCGTAGCGTTCATCCAGGCGCTGGGCGAACGCGCGCTCGGTGATGGCGATGAACGGAAGCTCGTAGGGAACCTCGAAGACGGGGAAGCCGCGCGCCCGCGCGGCGCTCAGCAGCGCCGCCGGGAGTTTCTTGTGCGCGAAGCCAGTGCCGAACCCGAGGCCCGCGATCTCGTGGTCGGCGAGGCGCTCGATGAAGTCGCGCTGGGCCTTCGGCCCGTCGAGCTGCATCCCGGTCGTCAGCAGCAGCTCGCCGCCTTTCAGCCAGGGGGTCGGGTCGGCGAGCTCAGTGCTGTGCACCCAGCTGACGTGGGCATCTGACGACTCCTGACCTGAAACGAGTGTCAGTCCGAGCTCGCCGATCAGGCTGGCGACAGTGAGCTCCAACTCTCAATCCGCTCCGAGGCTTCTGTGAGCACGGGGCGCAGGATCGCCTCGATCTCCTCGAACTGCTCCTCCCCGGCGATCAGCGGCGGGGAGAGCTGGATGATCGGGTCGCCACGGTCATCGGTCCTGCAGATCAGGCCGCGCCGGAACAGCTCGCCGGAGAGGAACCCGCGCAGGAGCTCCTCCGCCTCGTGCGAGTTGAAGGTCTCCTTGGTGTCCTTGTCCTTGACGAGCTCGATGGCGTGGAAAAAGCCGGCTCCGCGGACGTCTCCGACGATCGGCAGGTCCCGCAGGCTCTCGAGCACCTCGCGGAAGCGACCCTCGCTTGCGCGCACGTGGCCGCACAGGTCCTCGCGTTCCATCACGTCGATGTTCGCGCTGGCGACCGCGCATGCGACGGGATGCCCGCCGAAGGTGAAGCCGTGGTTGAAGATGGCCTTGCCGTGAAGGAAGGGCTCGGCGATGTGGTCGCCGGCGATGACGGCGCCCAGGGGCGCATAGGCGGAGCTGATTCCCTTGGCGGTGGTGATGATGTCGGGCATGTAGCCGAAGCGCTCGCATCCGAACCATGTGCCCAGGCGGCCCCACGAGCAGATGACCTCGTCGGAGATGAGCAGCACGCCGTGGCGGTCGCAGATCTCGCGCACGCGCTGGAAGTAGCCCTCTGGCGGCACGAAGCAGCCGCCGCCGTTCTGGACGGGCTCGAGGATCACGGCCGCGACGGTCTCCGGCCCGGCGAATTCGATCGCCTCCTCGATGGCGTCGGCGGCCCACAGTGGGTCGTGGTCCTCAGGCAGGCGGTAGGAGTTCGTGTTGGGGACGTGGATGCCGCCGGGGGTGAGCGGCTCGAAGGGCTGGCGCAGCGGCTGCAGCCCCGTGGCGGTGAGCGCGCCCATGGTGACGCCGTGGTAGGCGAGTTTGCGGGAGATCAGCTTGTGGCGCAGCGGCTCGCCCTTGGCCTTGTGGTAGGCCTTCGTGAGCTTCCACGCGGTCTCGACCGACTCCGAGCCGCCGGAGGTGAAGAAGACGCGGTTCAGGTTCCCGGGGGCCAGGCCGGCGATCCGGGTGGCCAGCTCGATCGCCCTGGGGTGCGCATAGCTCCAGTTCGTGTAGAACGCCAGCTCGTCGGACTGCGCCGCGGCGGCCGCCCCGAGCTCGGAACGGCCGTAGCCGATGTTCACGCAGAAGAGAGCCGACAGGCCGTCCAGATAGCGCTTGCCGTGTTCGTCGTAGACGTAACAGCCCTCGCCGCGGACGATGACGGGCACGTCCGCCTCAGCGTAGGTGCCCATCCTTGTGAAGTGCATCCACAGATGACGCTTGGCCTGCTCCTGTAGGTCACTGGACATAGGGGACAACGCTACTCCACCGTTATGCGCGGTTCAACTAACCGCTGGTTCAAGAGGCCTTCGGGCGATTGTACCAACTGTATAGTCGCAGCCCTCTGATTTGGGACTTGCGCCACTTGCGTGCGCACCCCGATCGCAAATACGGTCCGCGGGTACGGTCGGCCGATGGCGTAGGTTTCGCCGTCGAGCCGACTAAACGCCGCACCGAGGAGAGGAGCCGACGATGGCCACAGAAGGTCAAGCCCCACCCACAGGCACCTCAGGTGCCTCCGGAGCATCGGGAGTGATGGACAAGGGGCTCAAAAAGGGCGCCGTCGGCTACATCTCCAACATCGTCATCGGCGTTGCGTCGACCGCGCCCGCCTACTCGCTGGCCGCGACGCTCGGGTTCGTCGTCGCCGTCAAGGGCGTCGGTGTGCACGCTCCCGCAGTCCTGCTGGTCGCCTTCATCCCGATGCTGCTCGTGGCGTCGGCCTACAAATACTTCAACCGCGCCGACCCGGACGCGGGCACCACGTTCGCCTGGACGACGCGAGCACTCGGACCGATGACCGGCTGGATCAACGGATGGGCGATCTTCTGGGCGGACCTGATCGTGATGGCCTCGCTTTCGGACATCGCGGCGATCTACACGTTCAAGCTCTTCGGCTTCACCGAACTCGGGAACTCCAAAGTGGCGATCATCATCGCCGCCGTCCTGTGGATCGTCCTGATGACGTGGATCTGTTACCGCGGCATCGAGCTCTCGGCACGCATCCAGACCGCACTGCTGGGCACCGAGGTCACGATCCTCGCGATCTTCTCGGTCGTCGCGTTCATCAAGGTTTACGGGAGCCACCCGCCGACGGGCTCGATCAAGCCGTCCATCTCGTGGCTGAACCCGTTCGCGATGAGCTTCGGCGACCTCGTCGTGGCGCTCCTGCTGGCGATCTTCATCTACTGGGGCTGGGACTCCGGCGTGGCCGTCAACGAGGAGTCCGAGGACCCCGCCGAGGGTCCCGGCAAGGCGGCGGTCATCTCGACCGTCCTGCTGGTGCTCATCTACGTGGTCGTCACCGCCGCCGCGCAGTCCTTCCACGGCATCGGGTTCCTGACCAACGAAGAAAACCAGAGCGATGTGCTGAACGCGCTCGGCACGGGCGTGCTCGGCGAACCGTGGAACAAGCTGCTGATCATCACGGTCCTCACCTCGGCATCCGCCTCGACGCAGACGACGATCCTGCCGACCGCGAGAACGACCCTGTCGATGGCGCACTGGAAAGCGGTGACAGAGATGCTCTCGCGCGTGCACAAGAAGTACCTGACCCCGACCGTCTCCACTCTCGGCTTCGGGTTGCTCTCGGTCATCATCACGGTCACCCTGCTGCTGCTCTCGGAAACCGTGCTGGAAGACTCGATCACCGCCATCGGGTTCCCGATCTGCTTCTACTACGGGTTCACCGGCTTCGCCTGCGCGATCTACTACAGGCGAGAGCTCAAAACGAGCCTGCGTGCCTTCCTTCTGCTCGGCCTCGGACCGATGCTGGGAGGGCTGATGCTGTTCGGGATCGGCATCAAGGCGGCGTTCTTCTATGCGAACACAGAAAACGTGTCCTCCAAACCGATTCTGGGGATCACCCTGCCGCTGTGGATCGGGATCGGGGGGATGATCCTCGGTGGAATTCTCGCGTTCGCCTCGCGGCCCTACTTCAAGGAATTCTTCAGCCGCAAGCCCGAACTCGCGCCGCCGGGCATGCTGGAAAAACAGCCCTCGCCCGAGATTCCCGCGCCCGTCGACTTCTGAGCAGAGGCCGACGCTTCTCCGGCGGGCGCGAGCCCGCCGGAGGTCGGGTGCGGCAGCCGGTCGACGCCTGCGGCGGCGGCCGGCGCGAAGGGGCGTTCTCCTGCGTCAGGAGGCGGGAAGCTCGACCTGGCCGGTGGGCGAGCCCATCTCGGCGAGCAGGTCGATGAAGGGCTTGGGCGCGAACGCCTCCGGGCCGAGCACGCCCGTGCCCTTCCAGATGCCCTTGTCCAGCAGCTCGAGCGCGACGACCGGGTTGATCGCCGTCTGCCAGACGACCGCCTGGCTTGAGAACTCGCGCATCGTCTTCTCGTTGTCGACGACGTGGTAGAGGTAGGTCGAGCGGGGCTGTCCATCCTTGCCGGTGCCCGTGACCCAGGTGCCGGCGCATGTCCGCCCGCTCATGCGCTCGCCCAGCGTCGCCGGGTCCGGGAGGGCCGCCGCCACGACGTCGCGCGGGGAGACCATGGTCCCGCGGACCGAGACGGGCTCGACGGAGTCGAGGCCGAGTTTGTGGAGTGTCGCGAGGACGTCGATGAACTCCTGGCCGAGCCCGTACTTGAAGGTCACGCGCTCGCAGTCGACCCAGCGGGGTATCAGCACGACCTCCTCGTGCTCGACGTTCACGCACTCGACCGGGCCGATACCCTCGGGGAAGTTGAACACCTCGGGCTCGGAGAACGGGGCCGTCGTGTAGAAGCCGCGCTCGCGCTCCCAGATGAGCGGCGGGTTCAGGCACTCCTCGATGGTCGTCCAGATCGAGAACGTGGGCGCGAAGTCATAGCCCTCGACGACCAGGTCGGCGCCGTCGCGGACGCCGACTTCCTCGATGCTCGAGAACAGCTCGTCAGCGGCGTACCGGGCGAAGATGTCCGACAGGCCCGGCTCGATGCCGATGCCGACGAGGGCGAGGATCCCTGCGCTCTCCCACTCCTCGTGCATCGCGAGCTGTTTGTCGCCGAGTTTCTCGCCCGGGATTTCATATGGGCGCTCGGGATGCGGGTGCGAGAGCGTCATCGCCATGTCGAGGTAGGTCACCTTCGCGTCGAACGCGGCCGCGAAGATCGGCTCGTTGAAGCGCGGGTCGCAGGCGTTCAGGACCGCATCGGGCTTCACGCGGCCGATCAGCGCCACCAGATCCTCACGGCTGGAGGCGTCCACCTTCTCGGCGCTGAAGCGGTCGGGCTCGCCGAGGCGGTCGGCAGCAGCCTGGGCGCGATCGAGGGCGACATCCGCGAGGACGACGTGGTCGAAGACCTCGCGACTCTGGGCGATGGCCGCGAACGCGGCTCCGACGCCGCCGGCGCCGACAACTAGAACCTTCATGCGCGGCAGTCTGACGTAAAGCGCCTTCGCAGGTAGCCAGACCCCCGCCGGAGGGGTATGCGCGGCGTAGCGAGGGGTGCCTGGCGTATGCTGCCCCGATCGGTTTGGCCCAGAACACCTGTGGACCGTGAGCACCGGTCTCCCCACCCCGCCGCACACGCCATCCGGGTCGCCCCAGGCTTCAGCCTCCGGCGCCCGTAGGCGCAGCGAGCCCACGACACGGCCCACGGGTCCTGCCGAGGCTGGTCGCTGGGCGCCCTCGCCGTCACTGGGCTGGCGTGAGCTCCTGCTCGCGGCCGCCGCGGGCGTGCTGCTGGCGATCATCACGACATGGCCCCTGATCCTGCACATGTCCAGCACGATCTCGCCGGACCTCGGCGATCCCGTGCGGACCGCCTGGCAGATCGCATGGGTGGGCCACGCGATGCTCAACAACCCGCTGCACCTGTTCGACTCGAACGCGTTCTATCCCCACCCCCTGAGCCTCGCGTTCTCGGACTCGCTGCTCGGGTACGGCCCGGCCGCCTTCTTCGGATCCGGAACCGTCGCGGCACTGGTCCGCTACAACGTGCTCTTCCTGTTCGCCTGGTCGCTCGCGTTCTTCGGCCTCTACCTGCTGGCACGGGAGCTGGGTCTCGGCAAGATCGGCGCATACGCGGCCGCGGCGGCGTTCGCCTACGCCCCCTACAGGGTCACCGAGGCCGGGCACCTGCATGTGATCTCCTCCGGCGGGATCCCGCTGGCCATCTTCCTGCTGCTGCGCGGATACCGGCGCTCCTCGCGCAAGCTCGTCCTGGCCGGCTGGCTGGTGGCCACCTGGCAGGTCAGCCTCGGCTTCACGCTGGGCCTGCAGTTCACCTATCTGCTGGCGATCCTGGTGCTGGTAGCGCTCATCTACTGGTGGAGGACGGGGCGCACCCCCGGGGCCGAGCCCTCCGAGGACCCCGCCGAGGAGGGCGCGCAGGCCGCGGGTGCAGTCACGCGCCGGGCGCGCGGGCCCCTGATCCAGCGGCGCATGCTCGCCGTGACGATCATCGGCGTCCTCACGGCCAGCCTCGTGGGCATCTACCAGGCCCGGCCGTACCTGCAGGTCTCGCACGAGTACCCGAACGCGAAACGGAGCCTGAAAGAAGTCAAAAACTATTCCTCGGGCCCGGCGGCCTGGGTGTCCGCGTCCTCCGAGAACCGAGTGTGGGGCTCGATCACATCGGGTGCGCGCGCACACGTTCACTCCAAGAACGAGGATGTCTTCTTCCCAGGGGGCGTGATCCTGGTGCTGGCCATCGTCGGCCTCGCCGCGCCGTTCTACACCCGACGATTGCGCATCGGCCTCGCTACCGGGATCGTCGTCGTGTCCGTGCTGGCGCTGGGCATGGGCCTGACGGGGGCGGGCTACCCGTATCGGCTGCTCTATGACTTCGCGCCGGGCTGGGACGGCGTGCGTGTCCCGGGCCGGATCTTCACCCTCGCGACGCTCTTCTACGCGCTGCTGGTGGGTGCCGGCGTACAGCTGCTCGCGTCCAAGGCGGGAGCCTGGGGCAGGCAGCACTCGCTGCGGGCCATCCCCGTCGTGACCGGCGTGGCGCTGGTGCTGCTCGTCGTCGGCGAAGGAGCGGGTCACCTCGGACACCCGACGGTGCCGCAGCCCGCGAGCGCCGAGATCGGGCTTCCCGGGCCCGTGATCGACCTGCCCACCGACGGCGCCCTGGACCGCGTGTGGCAGTACTTCTCGACCGACGGCTTCCCCAAGATCCCCCTCGGCAACAGCACCTTCGACATCTATGCGCTCGACGATCTGCGCGGCGGCATGAACGGCTTCCCGGATCGTGCGAGCGTCGAGAAGCTCCGCTATTACAAAATCAAGACCGTCGTGCTCCATCTGAAGTCGATCCCCGACCTCCCTCCCGTCCAGAACGGCATCGTCGTCGAGCCTCCCAACCCCGCCGCGGCAGCCGAAAAGCCGATCGCCGGCCTTGGCATCACCAGGCGCCGGGTGGGAGACGTCGTCATCTATGAGATCGGGCCGGGGCCGGCGGCCCTGCACGGCACGGACTGATGAGCGATCTGCCCGCCGACGCCGCCGAACCCGCGGACGCTGCGGAGGCCGCACGGGAGGAGCGCCGCAGGGCGCGGGCGGAGAGGGGAGCGCAGAAGTCGCGCTCCCCGCGTCTGCCGCGCGGCCGCGCGCGCCTGGCCCTGCTGGCGATCCTGCTGGTGGGCGTCTCCTACGCCACCATCATCCAGAGCTTCTCCTGGAATCAGACCTCGCACTACGACCTGATCCGCTCGCTGGACAAAGACGGCACCACGATCGATGCCTTCCAGACGAACACGGGCGACAAGGTCATCTACAAGGGCCACTACTACTCGGCCCGCGCACCGGGCCTGGCGCTGTTCGCGCTGCCCTTCTACGACACGCTGAACCTCGTCAACGCGAGCGCATGGGCGAAGGAATCACAGGCCCAGCGAGGCGACGACGAGATGATCTACCTCGTGGGGCTGTGGGCGAACGTGCTGCCCGGCCTGCTGCTGCTGCTGCTCGTATGGCGGGTCGGCGACAGCTTCGAGCCCGGCTACGGCGCCGCTGCCGCGGTGATCCTCGGCCTCGGCACCATGGTGCTGCCGCTGTCCACGCTGCTCTTCTCCCACGTCTTCACGGCCTTCCTGGGCTTCGCGGCGTTCACGCTGATGCTGCGCGAGCGCGATGGTCCGGCGAGCCCTATGCTGCTCGCGCTCGCCGGCCTGGCCATGGGCTACGCGGTCGCGTCGGAGTACCCGCTGTTCTTCGTCGCCCTGGTGCTGGGGCTGTTCCTGCTCTCGCGCGCGGACGCCCTGAACCTCCGCGGCGTGGTCAGCCGGGCCGGCGCCTACATCGTGGGCGGACTCGTCGGGATCATCCCGCTGCTGCTCTACAACCACTACGCCTTCCGCTCCTGGACCCACCTGGCCTACTCGGACGTGCCCCGCCAGCAGAAAGGCTTCTTCGGGATCGGCCTGCCGAGCCTGAAGGTGCTCTCCACGCTGCTGTTCGACTCGCGTGGTCTGCTGACGATCTCCCCGGTGCTCGCGCTCGGAGCCGTCGGGACGTTCCTTCTCTACCGGCGCGGCAGGCGCGCGGAGGCCCTGACGATCGCGGGTGTGTGCGTGTGCTACCTCGGCTACAACTCGGGCTACTACCTTCCGTTCGGCGGCGGCTTCATGGGGCCGCGCTTCCTGACCACGATGCTCCCCTTCCTGGCCTGCCCGCTAGGCCTCGCGCTGAAGCGCTACCCGGGCCCCACGATCGCGCTCGCGGGCGTGTCCATCACCACGACGGTGATTGCGACGATCACGCATCCGCTGACCGGCTATGAGACCGAGGTCGTGGTGTGGGCGCGCTATCTGGAGCACGGCTTCTTCCAGCCGACGATCGCCTCCGCCTATGGCATGGGACGCGGGTGGGGCGGCATCTGGCCGTTCTTCCTGGCCGCGGGAGCCGCGGTCGTCCTCGCTGTGGCCGCAACGCCGCGGCTGCGCATGTCGAGCCGGACAGTCGGAGCGGGTGTTCTGTGCCTGATCGGATGGGCGCTGTTCGCGGCGCTCGGGCCGACGGTGCTCGGCATCGACCACCAGGGACTCCTCAGCATCCTGCACGCCGGCGACAAAACCGCACTCAGCAAGGGCTTTGGCTCCTACCCGCTGAAGACGCTGTCGCTGATAGCGGCCGTGGCGGGGCTGCTCGCGCTCGCAGCGGTGACGCTCCTGCGCGACGAGCGGGGCCAGACGCGGCCCGGCGGCACGGACGCCGGGGTTGACGCGCCCGCAGCACCCGCGGCGCTCAGCACCTAGACCGCGCCACGGAACCGGGCTCCTGCGCGGGCCACGGCAGCCGGGCGCCGCCGTGGCCTGTGCGGCCCATGGGGGCGCGCCTGCGAGCTAGTTGCGGGCGGTCTTCACGCTGCACTTGGCAGCGTGGAGTTCGTGGCAGACGACCACATAGCCGGGACGCGGCACTTCCTTGGAGTTCGTCAGCCCCGCGTCGAAGCGCGTGCTGGAGACTCCGCCGGTCCAGTCGTAGATGTAGAGGCGCGTCACCTGCGGGTGCGAGCGGGCCAGCGCGAAGACATATTTCACGACGCTCGCCGCGCGGGTCAGCCCCGAGCCGTTGCGGTTCGGGAATTTGCTCCCGAACTGCACGATTCCGCCGGTCTCGGTGAGCCACACCTGGCCGCCGAGGGCGCGGTCGATTTCGGCGGTGCGCCAGCTTTCGAAGCGGTTGACGTCGGAGTAGTCGTGCAGGCCCCAGATCTTCGGCATCACGGTCTCCAGGCGGCTGATCTCGCGCTTGAATTCGGAGATGTACTGGAGCGTCGGGCCGATGTTCGCGGCGTCCAGGACGTCCAGGCCGATCACCGAGCAGCCCTTGCAGACGCGAAGCAGCGCCTGGTAGTACTGCGCCGCGAGCACGGCCGACGGGCTCGAGAACTGGCCCGGTTCGTTGCCTCGGTTGGCCTCGTCGTATGACTGATACTGGTGGACGTTCGGGAAGTCCTTCACGAATTTCTTCACGTCGGCCTGGTAGGTCGCCACACTCGGAAGGCGGGTCGGAGTGTGCTCGGAGTGGTAGAAGGCGACCAGGACCTGCACGTGCTGGCCTTCGGCCGCGTGGATCCATTCCTTCGCCTTGGCCAGCTCGTCGCCGCGGGCGGCGGCGTCGTAGGGCGCGATGTAGCGCGCGATCTTCGTGTGGAGCTGGCGCCAGTTCTGGTTGTTGAACATCTTCGCGTGCTCGTCGCCGACGCCGACGAGGAGCGAGGAGGCGGCCCTGGCGCGCGGCTTCGCGCTGCTGCCGAGGGCGCCGGGAACGGCCGAGAAGCCCACGAGAAGCGCCACGAGGGCGACAAGGGCGAGCAGGCTTGATGTGGAGGGGGTGCGTTTCACAGTGCTCCTTCTAACAGGCGGGCGGGCAAATCGATGCGGAAGGTTAGTGAGCCTGCAGGGCCGCCGCGCTGGTTGGCCGGCTCTCGGTGAAGGTTAGGGGGTGCCGGCGGCGGATCCGCTGCCCAGGCTCGGCTCCCGCCCCTGCGCGATCGTCGCGCCGGCGCTCTCGGCGGGAGCCGACCGGCGCAGTTTGGGGTCGGAGACCACGCGGATGTCGACGCCGGGCAGGCCGCGAAGGAGCCGCATGAGCAGCGAGCGCTCGGCTCCTGCGCCGAGCCTGGAGAGCCCCTTGGGCGCGGGCGGCGGACCGATCAGCAGATATGTCGTGCCGAGCTCCTGCGCCACCCGGATCGCGACGTCGGCAGGGTCTTCGCCCTCCTCCACACGCAGTCGCACCCCCAGCATCGATGTGAGCCTGCGGATCTCCTCGAGCCGGTCGCGGTCCTCGCGGACCGCCGGGCGCCTGGGGTCGCGGATGATCAGCACGTCGAGATCGGCGTCCAGGCGCTGCGCCGAGCGCCACGCGCGACGAAGCACGCGTTCGGAGTCCGGCCCGAGGGTGCTGATGGCGAGAAGGCGCTCGGCCACAGCCTGAGGGCCGGACTCCTCGAAGGTCGTAAGGCCCTCCTGATCGCGCCGCGGAAGGGGCCGCTCCTCTCGGACCAGGCGCTTGACCTCGACCTCATCGGCGACCTGGCGCAGGGCTGTCTCGCGCAGGGCCGAGAGGTTCTCGATCTTGAAGAAGTTGTTCAGTGCCGCCTGGACGCGCTCGGGCCGGTAGACCTTTCCGGCGCGAAGGCGCGCGACAAGCGCCTCCGGCGTGAGGTCGACCAGCACGACCTCGTCCGCGTCGGAGAGCACCGCGTCTGGCACGGTCTCGCGCACGGTGGCCCCCGTGAGCTGGGCGATCTGGTCGTTCAGGCTCTCCAGGTGCTGGACGTTGACGGTGGAGTAGACGTCGATTCCGGCGTCCAGGACCTGCAGCACATCCTCGTAGCGCTTCTCGTGCTCGACGCCCGGCACGTTGGTGTGCGCAAGCTCGTCGATCAGGCACAGCTCCGGTTTGCGCTCCAGGATCGCCGGCAGATCCATCTCCTCCATCGGCACGCCGCGGTAGCGGAGCTTGCGGCGGGGCACGATCTCAAGGTCGCCCGCCTGTTCGACGGTCTCGGCCCGCCCGTGGGGCTCGAGGTAGCCGATCACCACGTCGCGGCCGCTGAGCGCCTCGCCCCGGCCCTCGCTGAGCATGCGGTAGGTCTTCCCCACTCCCGGGGCCATACCGATGAAGACCTTCAGCTGTCCCTTTTCCTCTGCCATGGGGGCCCTGTGGGACGCTACCGCAGTGACATCGTTCGAGACGGCCGCAGCGGTCCTCGGAGTTCTACTCGTGGCCGGCTCGCTTTTGTCGGGGGTTGCGCGGCGCAGCATGCTCTCCCTGACCGCTCTCTTCGTGATCGCGGGGTTCATCCTCGGCCAGGGCGCGCTGGGCGTGCTCAAAATCGCCCCGACCTCCGGTCTGGTGACGGGGCTGGCGACCACGGCACTGGTGGTGATCCTGTTCCGTGACGGCCTGGAGGTGGATGGCGAGATGCTCCAGCGCCAGTGGAAGCTGCCGCTGCGCAAGCTCGTGGTCGCGATGCCGATCACGGCGGTGATCGTGGGGGTTCTTGCCCACGCGCTGGTGGGCCTGAGCTGGACGGAGTCCCTGCTGCTCGGAGCCCTGCTGTCCCCCACCGACCCGGTCCTGTCCTCCGGCGTGGTCACCGACCCCAGGGTGCCCGAGCTGATCCGCCACTCGCTCAACCTCGAGTCGGGCCTGAACGACGGTCTCGCGCTCCCGGCTGTGCTCGCGCTGGCGGCAGCGCTCGAACCGGGCGCCAGCGACTTCGTGTGGTGGCGGTTCGTGCTGGAGGACATCGGCCTCGGCCTCGCGTTCGGCCTGGCGTTCGGGCTCCTGGGCTCGCTGCTGATGCCGCTCGCGGGCGAGGGCGCCAGCCGGCCGATACCGGCACATCAGCGTGCGCTCTACGGCCTCGGCCTCGCGTTCGCAACCTACGGGCTGACCGACCTGGTCAGGCCCGCGAACGGGTTCATCGCGGTGTTCGTGGCGGCGATCGTCGTCGGCATCCGGCGCCCGGACCTGCGCACGGACTTCGCCGAGGGCGCCGGCGAGGTCGTGGAGATCGTCAAGCTCGGGATCTTCACCGTGTTCGGGAGCCTGCTGACGCTCGAAGGACTCTTCACCGACGGTTGGGCGGCGGTCGCGGTCGTGGCGGGCACCTTCCTGCTCGCGCGGCCGGTCGCGATCTGGGTCGCGCTGGCGGGAACCGGAACGAGCCGTCCCGCCAAGGCCTTCATGGCGTGGTTCGGCCCGAAGGGGGTGGCGACGATGACCTTCTCCCTGCTGATCCTCGCGCGCCAGATCGACGCCGCGCAGGAGATCTTCAACCTCGCCGCGCTGGCCGTGTTCGCCTCGATCCTGCTCCACGGGCTCAGCGACACCCCCGGGATCGAATGGATCGCCAGGCGCTCGCAGCCTTCCCGGGGCTAGATCCCCGCCTGCACGAGGTCAAAGCGCCGGCGAACGTCGGCGCGGTCGGCCTCCTCGGGCACCGACTCCTCACTGGCGCGCAGGATCATCCGGGCCTGATCGAGCAGCAGACGGCGGTGCTCCGGGGAGTCGGTGTGCGCCATCACGCTCGCGAGCCCTTCGAGCTGGCGGATCATCACCGCGGGCATCCCCCGGCTTGCCTGGCGGATCTTGTCGTGCGCGCGCTCGACCAGGCGGCTGAAGGTGACCGTGACCGTGATCACGCGCACGTGGCCCGCGGGGTCGCGGTGGACCTCCCTGGGTTCCCAGCGGACTGCGATCTTGCAGAGGGCGTCGCCGAGCCAGTCGATGCAGGCCAGCGCGGTGAACGTGTCGTTGACGGCGGGCGAGAGCGCCCTTATCGCGATCTCCACGAGCTGGTCGACCGCAAAGGAGAGGTCTTGGGTGAGGGTCCGGTGCGGGCCGGTCGCGTGGGCGCCTCCGAGCGCCCTGGCCACGACCGGAGCCGCTCCTGCCGGCCACACCTCGGCCAGCGGATTGCCCTCGACGACGAAGTGCCCAGGGCGATGCAGCAGGCGGATGACTGCGTTGCTCCTGGTGGAGATGTCCAGCAGCGTGCTGATGCTCACGTACTGCAGGTAGCCGCTGCCGGGGGCGCGGACCAGGCCGCTCTCCTCCTGCAGGCGCTTGATCATCTCATCCGGCGACGGCCCTGCCTTCGGTCCGTCATAGCTGCGGGATCGGGCTTCCGCCTCGATCGCGCGGGAGAGGTCGCCGGCGATGCTGGCGATCACCTGCGGCAGCTGTATCGACCTGGCGATGTGGTCGATGAAAACGACCAGGACCACGACGTCGGCAACGACCAGCGCCATCGTGACCGTGATCGAGAGGTGCGGGACAAGGCCACCGTGGCTGCCGGAACCGATCGCGACCAGGGCGAGGATCGCGTAGATGAACGTCGCGACGAAGCTTCCCAGCGTGACCTGCGTGATGCGGTCGCGGATGAAGTTGCGGAGCATACGCGGGCCGAACTGAGTGGAGGCGAGCGTGAGGGTGACGATCGTGATCGAGAAGACAAGCGTCACGACCGTGATGACGGCGGCCGCTATCGCCGTGAGAATCTGCCTCGCGGCATCCGGCGTCCCGCTGATGACGAAGTTCGGTAGGTGAACCGAACCGTTGTATGCGGCCCGATCGATCGCGTAGGTGCAGGCGAACAGCATCACCGCCAGCACGATCTCGATCGTCGGAACGAGCCACAGGTTCGTCCTGAGCGCCTCCCGGCGCCAGGCGGAGGGCCATCTGCGAGTCCTCATCGCGGGCTCCTGAGCCCGCGGCGGGCGGGCGGATGGGCGCCTTGAGGTGAAGGGTGTTGGTCGCGGTGCATTGAAACCTGGGCAGCACTGATAGGTGCCGACCAGGCTTCCCGGCTCACCTGCAGGGACGATACTGCCCCCGCCGGCTCGCCGCCGGCGGACTCTAGGCGCCGAGCAGGTTGTAGACCACGAGGTCGATCAGCTTGATGCCGATGAAGGGGGCGATCAGCCCGCCGAGCCCGTAGATCCACAGGTTCCTGCGCAGGAGCGCGCTCGCCCCGATCGGCCGGTAGCGGACACCGCGCAGCGAAAGCGGGATCAGCAGCGGGATCACGAGCGCGTTGAAGATGATCGCCGAGACGATCGCCGATTCCGGCGTGCCCAGGTTCATGATGTTCAGCACGTGCAGGGGGCCCTTGCCGCCGGGGCTGGTGGCGTATGTGGCGACGAAGATCGCGGGCAGGATCGCGAAGTACTTCGCGACGTCGTTGGCGATCGAGAAGGTCGTCAGCGCGCCGCGGGTGATCAGCAGCTGCTTGCCCACCTCCACGATCTCGATGAGCTTCGTCGGGTTCGAGTCGAGGTCGACCATGTTGCCCGCCTCGCGCGCGGCCTGCGTGCCCGTGTTCATCGCCACGCCGACGTCGGCCTGTGCGAGCGCCGGCGCGTCGTTGGTCCCGTCGCCGGTCATCGCCACCAGGCGTCCCTCGCTCTGCTCCTCGCGGATCAGCGCGAGCTTGCGCTCGGGGGTGGCTTCCGCCAGGAAGTCGTCGACTCCGGCCTCCTCGGCGATCTTGGCCGCGGTCAGGCGGTTATCGCCGGTGACCATCACGGTGCGGATGCCCATCGCCCGCAGCTGGTCAAAGCGCGCCCTCATGCCCTCCTTGACGGTGTCCTTGAGGTAGATGACGCCGAGCACCTGGCTGTCGCGTGCGACCGCCAGCGGCGTGCCTCCCTCGCGGGCGATGCGGTCCAGGGCCTCCTGGAGCTCGGGCGGCGGGGAGCCGCCTTCCTGGCGCACGAAGTCGATGATGGAGTCGCCGGCGCCCTTGCGCAGCTGCTGCCCGTCGACGTTGACTCCGCTCATGCGGGTCTGCGCCGTGAACGGCACGAACTCGGCCTGCATCGTCGCCATGTCGTGCTCGCGGATCCCGTACTGCTTGGCCAGGACCACGATCGAGCGACCCTCCGGGGTCTCGTCCGCCAGCGAGGAGAGCTGCGCCACCTCCGCGAGCTCGGACTCGGCCACACCGGGCATCGGGACGAACTCCGATGCGAGCCTGTTGCCGATCGTGATCGTGCCGGTCTTGTCGAGCAGCAGCACGTCCACGTCGCCCGAGGCCTCGACGGCGCGACCGGAGAGCGCGAGCACGTTGCGGCGCACGAGCCTGTCCATCCCGGCGATGCCGATGGCGCTCAGGAGCGCGCCGATCGTCGTCGGGATCAGGGCGACCAGCAGCGCGATCAGAGTCGTCTCGGAGATCGAGGTCTCCGCGAACAGGCCGAACGGGCGCAGCGTGGCGACGACGATCACGAAGATCAGCGTCAGCGCCGAGAGCAGGATGTTCAGGGCGATCTCGTTCGGCGTCTTGCGGCGCGCTGCCCCCTCGACGAGCGCGATCATGCGGTCAAGGAACGACTGGCCCGGTTCCTGGGTGATTTCCACGACGATCTCATCCGAGGTGACGCGCGTGCCGCCGGTCACGGCGCTGCGGTCGCCTCCGGACTCGCGGATGACCGGGGCCGACTCCCCCGTGATCGCGGACTCATCGACGGTCGCTATGCCCTCGATGACGGTGCCGTCGCCGGGGATCAGCTCGCCGGCGACCACCACGACCACGTCGCCGCGGGTGAGCTCGGAGGCGGCCTTGGTGGCGCCGTCGCGCATCTTGGCGACGGTTTCCTTGCGCATCGAGCGGAGCGTGTCCGCCTGCGCCCGGCCCCGGCCCTCGGCGAACGCCTCGGCCATGTTCGCGAACACGACCGTGAGCCACAGCCAGACCGCGATCGTGAACGTGTACCAGGCGGGCTCGTGGCCGCCTCCGAGCGGCTTGCCGCCGAAGGCCTGGATGATCCATGTGATCGTCGTGATGACCGACCCGATCTCAACCACGAACATGACGGGGTTGCGGATCTGCACGCGGGGGTCGAGCTTCTTGAAGCTGTCCAGGAGCGCCCGCCGGACGATCGCCCCCTGGAAGAGGGAGACCGCCTGCCGCTCGCTGCTTGACGACATCTGCGCCGACATCACTTCGACCCTCCGTTCAGCCTGTCCAGTGCCAGGTTCAGCTCGAGTACGTTCACGCCCTGCTCGCCTGAGAAGCCAAGTCCGCGCGCGTCCGTGTAGCTCGCGATCAGCGAGTCGACCCTCGCGAGCGTCATGTGGCGGACCGCGGCGATCCGGTGGGCCTGGATCCAGGCGTTCGCCTGGGAGATTTCGGGATCAAGGTTCGAACCGGAAGTGTTGACCGCGTCCACCGGGATCTGCGCCACGGTCAGTGACGGGTCATACGGCTTGTTAAGCGCCAGGTATTCCTTGATGTTTTCTTCGTTGGCTTCCTTGGTCTTGACGCTGTTGGGTCCGCGGTTGGAGAAGGTGCTCGCGGCGGCGTTGTATGCGCCGCCTTCGGTCGCGGACGGCCGGCTCTGGAAGTAGGCCGGGACCGCCTGGGTGACGAGTTCTTCTTCCTTTTCCTCCGGCTTCCCGTTCTTGCCGATCACGGGGGCGGCGAAGCTCTGGCCGATGATCTTCGAGCCGATCAGCCTGCCGTTGAGGTGAATCTGCTGGCCGTTTGCGTTCCCGGGGAACGCGACCTGGCTCACGCCGGTGATCAGGAGCGGGTACACGATGCCGAGCAGCAGCGTGAACACGATGACGGCGATGCAGGAGGTGATGATGTCGCGTTTCATCTCTAGTAGAGGTGTCCGGTCAGGCCCTGGACGATCGGTCCGAGCAGGAGTGCGGGGAAGAAGGTGAGCGCGCCGACGATGACGATCACGCCGATCAGCAGGATCACGAAGGTGGGGTTGTCCGTGCGCATGGTCCCCAGGCCCGCGGGCGTGACGCGCTTGCCTGCGAGCGAGCCGGCGATCGCCAGCGCGAAGAGAATCGGCGCGTAGCGGGCGAAGAGCATGTCAAAGCCTCCGAGCAGATCCGCGAACGTGATGCCGTG
The DNA here is from genome assembly GCA_963787115.1 of uncultured Solirubrobacteraceae bacterium. Classification (GTDB taxonomy): domain Bacteria; phylum Actinomycetota; class Thermoleophilia; order Solirubrobacterales; family Solirubrobacteraceae; genus Palsa-744. The sequence continues at coordinate 76,797 of CAWBBS010000014.1, read as the reverse complement.
GGAGCCGATGTTGCCGGCTTTCGGCTGGATGAAGCCGGTGTAGCCGGCGAAGGCCGATCCGTTGTTGTTCGCCTGGGAGAGGTAGGCGTAGAAGGTCTCCGAGAATCCCTGCGGCGTGGGTCCGCCGGAGGCCGAGAGAGCTCCTTCTGAGATCGACACGCGGCCGGCGTGGCTGGCGGTGGCCAGGGCCGTGCACAGCAGCGCAGACAGCGGCGTGATCAGGATGCCGAGCCCCGCGAGCTTGATCTCTTTGGCCTCGAGCTTCTTGCCTAGCCACTCGGGCGTGCGGCCGACCATCAGGCCGCCGATGAAGACCGCGAGCAGGACGTACATCAGGATCGAGTAGAGCCCCGTGCCGACGCCGCCGAAGATCACCTCGCTGGCTGACAGGTTCGCGAACGGGACCGCTCCGCCGAGACCGGTGAAGGACTCGATTGCGCTGTTGACCGCGCCGCAGGAGGTGACGGTCGTGACGACGTCGAACAGGGCCGAGCCGGCGATGCCGAAGCGCTGCTCCTTGCCTTCCATGTTGCCGCCGGTCGAGCCGGAGATGACGCCTGTGTGCAGCCCGGCCGCGTGCTGGGCCGGCGAGCCGTGGGCCTCGGCGATGTAGGCGACGATCACCGCGCCGAGGAACATGAACATCACGGCGCCGTAGATCGCGTAGCCCTGGCGGCGGTTGCCGGTCATGCGCCCGTAGGTGAAGATCAGCGCCGCCGGGATGATCAGCACCAGCAGCATCTCGAAGAAGTTGGTGAACGCCGTCGGGTTCTCGAACGGGTGAGCGGAGTTGGTGTTGAAGAAGCCGCCGCCGTTGGTCCCGAGCAGCTTGATCGCCTCCTGGGAGGCGACGGGGCCCATCGCGATCGTCTGCGTCAGGCCCGTGATGGTGTGGGCGACGAGGTAGTTGGAGAGGTTCTGCAGCACGCCCTGGGAGACGAGCACGATCGCTGCGACGATCGCGATCGGCGCGAGCACGTAGAGGATCGTGCGCACCAGGTCCTGCCAGAAGTTCCCGAGGCTCTTGCCGCTGCGGCCGATGATGCCGCGGATCAGCGCGACCGCGACGATGATTCCGACCCCGGCCGACAGCCAGTTCTGGACCGTCAGGCCCGCCATCTGGCTGAAGTAGCTCATCGTGGTCTCGCCGCTGTAGTACTGCCAGTTGGTGTTCGTCATGAACGATGAGACGGTGTTGAACGTGACGTTCCACGGAGCCGAGTGGAAGCCGGTCGGGTTCAGCCCGGTGAAGTTCCACAGCGTCTGCGTGCGCAGCAGGAAGTACAGGAACAGCCAGCCGGCGAGCGAGAAGATGATCAGGCTCTTGGCGTAGGACTTCCAGTCCTGCTCGCGCTCGTGGTCCACGTTCAGCACCCCGTAGAGGAACCTCTCCGGCCCGCCGAGGATCGGGGTCAGGAAGACGCGGCCGCCGGTGTAGACCCTCGCCATGTAGCTGCCGAGCGGGAACGCCAGCGCGGTCAGGATGACCGCGAAGAGGATGATCGTGAGCCAGCCCGCGAAGGTCATCAGAGGTTCTCCCCGCGGATCAGCGAGTAGAAGAGGTAGGCGATCACGAGGACCGCGACGACGAGACCGAGGAAGTCGGCGAAGCTCATGTGCGCGATGAACGCGCCGAGCGGCAGCGGGGGGCTCATATCCGGTCGATCCCCTCGATCATCGCGAGGAACGCGAGGAAGAAGACGACGCCGATTGCTATTGCGACTAGGTCCATGCCGCCACTATTCCGCGCCCCCCATCACGGCCTCGTGACGATCAATGACTAACGCATAACGATTTCGTGACGGACCTGCGGGTAGTTCACCCCGAGAAGCGGTAGCCCACTCCGGGGTCGGTCACGATGTAGCGCGGGCTCGCCTCGTCCTCGGGCTCGATCTTCGCCCGCAGGCGCGCGATGTGGGTCCGCAGCGGCTGGATGTCGTCCACGTATTCCGGGCCCCAGACCTCGGAAAGCAGCTTGCGATGTGTCATCAGCCGGCCGCGGTTGCGGGCCAGTGCGCGCAGCAGGTCGAACTCGATCGGCGTCAGGTGGACGGCCTCGCCGTCGCGGCGCACGACGCGCCCGGCGAGGTCGATGCTGAGCCCGGGCACCTCTATGGCGGGCTCATCATCGGGGCGGGCGGATCGCCGCAGCACGGCCTGCAGCCGGGCCACGAGCTCGCGTGTGCCGAACGGCTTGGTGATGTAGTCGTCCGCACCGGCCTCCAGGGCTCTGACCTTCTGCTCCTCCTCCCCGATGGCGGAGAGCACGAGGATCGGCATCTCGCTCCACTCGCGGAGTTTTCGCGTCAGCTCGATCCCGTCGAGGTCCGGCAGGACCAGGTCGATGATCGCCGCCTGCGGGGGGCGGACGGCGGCCAGGTCGAGCGCCTCGGAGGCGGTTTCGGCCGGGACGGCCTGGAAACCCGCCTCGCGAAGGACGACCTTCAGGGCGCGCACGATCTGCGGCTCGTCGTCGACGACCAGTATCCGTGGCTGCGCGCCTGCCTGGTCGCTGTCGCCCATGTCTAGGCGCCGCTTCCGGGCACCGCGGCCGCGGGCCGGCCCCCGGCACGCGAGTTGGTCTCCAGCGCTGACACGCCTCCGTCCTGCTGCTGGGAGCGCAGGGGAAACTCGAACACGAATGTCGCGCCCTGGCCCGGCAGCGACTCGACGTGGAGCGTGCCGCGGTTCGCCTCGGCGAAGCCGCGGGCGATCGCCAGGCCGAGGCCCGAGCCGCGGTGCTCGCCGGTGGGGGTGCGAGCCCTGTAGAACGGCTCGAACACCCGCTCGAGCTGCGCCGGCGGTATTCCAGGCCCGCGGTCGACGATCCTCACGATCACGCGGTCACCGGCCGCGCCCGAGGCCGCACCGCCGTCGGCCTCGCGGCGCGGCGTTGAGGCGAGGCTGCGCACAGCCCGCGCCCGCACGGAGACGGGATGGCCGCCGGAGTAGCGGCGGGCGTTCTCCAGCACGTTCACGAAGGCGCGCTCCATCTGGACAGGGTCGACGCTGAGCAGCGGGATGTCGCGGTCGATGGAGAGCGAGAAGTCCTCCGGGCCGGCCGCGATCTCGCCGATCGACGCCCTGATCAGCTCCTCGATCGAGGTCCACGCCCGGCGAGGCTCCGCGGCGCCGGCTTCGAGGCGCGAGAGGTCCAGGAGGTTGTCGACCAGGCGCGAGAGGCGCCTGGTCTCCTCCTGGATCACGCTCGCGAGCTCCTCGCGCTCATCCGGCGACAGCGAGGGTGAGCCGACGGCGTCCCCCGCCGCCGAGATCGCGGTGAGCGGGGAGCGAAGGTCATGCGAGACGGCGCGAAGCAGCGCCGTCTTGATCGTGTCGGCGCGCCGCAGAGCCGCCGTCTCGACCGCTCCGACCAGCAGGTTCTCGCGCTCGAGCGCGGCGCTGAGCAGCGCCTCCAGCGCCGGGACCACACGCTCCTGCAGGCGGCGCAGGTTGGCCTCGGAGGTCCCGGTACCGACCAGCAGGGTTCCCAGTCGCCTCGGGCCCTCGCGCAGGGCGAACGCGACCGTCCGCTCATCACCTTCGACCGCCTCCATGACGATCGACGCGGAGCTCAGCTCGAGTGCCTGCGCCAGGCGCGCAGCGGCCGTGGGAAGGGCCTCCTGGAGAGAGTTGCCCCGCAGCAGCAGACGGGCCATCTCGGCGGCCAGGTCGGCCTCGCGGCGGCGCTCCTCGGCGTCACGCGTGCGGGCGCGCGTCACGTCGGCCACGGAGCTCGCGAGCAGGGCCACAACCAGGAAGGTGATGAGCGCAACCCAGTTGCTCGAATCCTGGATCGTGAACTGCCCGACTGGAGGCAGATGGAAGTAGTTGAAGGCGGCTGCGCTGAGCACGGCCGTCGCGGAACCCAGCAGTGCCCCCCAGGTGGCGGAGATCAGGAGCACGGCCGGGAGATAAATGACACCGAGAGACACAACCGGCGCGATGCTCTTCAGGGGATAGATGATCAGGGTGGAAAGCGCGACCGCCGCGATCGCGATGAGCATTCCAACTCGCCTCGAGGGCGGGTTTGCCGACAGCAGAAATCCGAATGGCGACGACACGACACCTCAGCCTAATGGGCGAGCGCGCGGCGCGAAGGACGAACGGGGCGGGACCGGGCCCGCCCCGTTCGTTGCGCCCTGCGCCACGATGAGCGCGCTGCAGAGGGCGGTGCACGTCGGGAGCAGGCATCGTGCCGGTGCTCGTGCTTGCTGCTTCCTTGCCGCGTCCACCGTCCTCGAAGCCGATGTTCCTCCCCGCCCGTGAGGCGCTGGTGACCCCGGGGTAACCAAGCCGTGATCATCCCGTTACCGTCACCGTTGGGTCGATTGTCCGCTTCAATGCTCAAGGGGAGCCCCCGCGCAGGCCGACGAGGAACGGAGGCCCGAGGACCGAGGTATGACCGAGCACGCGAGAGAGCATGCAATACCCCGCCCGAGACTGGGAGCGCTGTGCACGCTCGCCATAGCCCTGCTCGCAGCTGCGCTCTCCCTCAGCCCGGCTGCCCATGCGGCATCCTCCGCGCTCTCTCCGCTGCCGCAGGCCGACTACACCATCAGGCCCGTCTGCCCCGCGCCGACGCCTGGCCGTGCCGGCTGCCTTGCGCTCCAGCTCGTTCCCATCACGGCGCAGGCGCGCGCGCACACCCACCCCCTCGGCGCCGCGCGCAGCACTCCGCAGCAGGCGCCCTCGCCCGCCGCCGGTGACTACGGGCTCACGCCGCAGGACCTTCACAGCGCCTACCGGCTGCCAACCGAACCGGTCAGCCCGCAGACGATCGCGATCGTCGACGCATACAACGACCCGACGGCCGAAGCCGACCTGGCCGAATACGACAAAGAATTCGGGCTGCGCGCCTGCACCGCCGCGAACAAATGCCTGCGGCAGGTCAACCAGAACGGCGTCGCAGGATCGCCGCCGTTCCCCGCTTCGCTGAAGGTGCTCGAAGAAGCCCGCCGGGGCACCGGGGCGCAGGCCGAAAGGGCCGAAGCGGCAACAGGCTGGGGCCTTGAGCTCTCCCTCGACATGGAGACCGCGCACGCCGTCTGTCAGACGTGCACGATCCTGCTCGTCCTCGCGAACTCCGAAGAGAACGAAAACCTCGAAGCGGCCGAGCGCTCCGCCGAGAGACTGGGAGCGAACGAGATCACAAACTCCTGGGGCGGCCTGGAGGAAGGCGAGAGCGCCGAACTCGAGAGCGAAAGCGCCTTCAACCACCCGGGGACGGTCATCACCGCCTCCGCCGGCGACAACGGCTACCTGGGCTGGGACTCACAGAACAGCTTCGAACAGGGGTATGCGGAGTTTCCCTCATCCTCTCCGCACGTCGTGGGCGTTGGCGGCACCCGCCTGACACTCACCGCCGGGGGCGCCTGGAGCTCTGAGACCGTCTGGAACGGCTACGGGGCGGGAGGCGGCGGCTGCAGCGTCAACTTCCTCGCGCCGGCATGGCAGCAGAGCCTGGCGAACTGGTCAGCCGTGGGCTGCGCAGACAAACGGGCCGTCTCGGACGTCTCGGCGGACGCCGACCCCTACACCGGGCTTGCGGTGCGCTACTCCAGCCCGGCCTGTGAAGAAAGCTACGAAGGCAAGACCGTTTACTGGTGCATGATCGGCGGCACCAGCCTCTCCTCTCCTCTGATCGCGAGCGTCTTCGCCCTCGCCGGGGGAGCGGGCTCGGCTCAGTATCCCGCGCAGACCCTGTACGAAAACGAGAGGCTCGACCCCGGCGCCCTGCACGACATCGTGAGTGGATCCAACGGGATCTGCACAGAACCGTTCGGTGAAACCGGCATCTCCGGATGCAGCGCCCAGGCCGAGGCGAAAGCGAGCTGCGAAGGACACGCGATCTGCCTCGCCGGCAGCGGCTACGACGGTCCGACGGGAGTGGGGACGCCCGACGGGATATCCGCCTTCCAGCAGACCGCCGAAACGAAAGGCGGCGAAGAAGGCAAGGAAGAAAAACCGAAGGAAGAACCAAGGGAAGAAAAATCAAAGGAACCGGAACAGGAAGCAAAGGAACAGGAAGAAGGAGGCGGCGGCTCGGGCTCCGGACCCGGTGGCCCCAGCACCGAACCCCCCACCGTCACACCGCAGCAGCCCCCCGCGGCCACCACCAGCTCATCCCCCTCCGCTCAGAGCGCAGCCGTCACGACGCAGCCCGCGAGCACGACCGCGGCCGCCACGCCCGCTCCTGCGAGCAGCGTCAGGATCACCGGCCTCGGGCTGACGGCGCGTGCGGTGATCGCCCTCAGCGGCCGCCGGCCGAGGATCTCGCAGGTCGGCTTCCACTTCACCTCCAGCGCCGCCGCCAGGGTGACAGTCACGCTGCTCCGCCGCCGGCGCGTGCACGGCCGGATCCTCTGGGCCCCGGCACAGCGGCCACTGGCCATCTCGGTCCTGGGCGGCCGCGCCAGCAGGGACCTCCCCGGCCATGGCGCGCTCGCGCCGGGGTACTACCGCCTCACGCTCGCCCCGGCGGGCGGACGCGCGACGACGCTGCAGTTCGCGATCGGCTGATCGCGCCGGGCCTGCGGCCTAGGCTCGAAGCTCCGCGGGGGCCCCGAACTCGACCAGGCGGGCGGGAAGCTCGACGCTGCCGTCTGCGCGCTGCCCGTTCTCGAGCAGCGCGATTATCGTCCTGCCCACCGCGACGGCGGTGCCGTTGAGGGTATGCGGGGTGTGGGTGCGGCCATCACGGCGCATCCTGATGTTCAGGCGCCGCGCCTGGTAGTCGGTGGTGTTCGAGCACGAGGTGAGCTCGCGATAGCGGCCCTGGCTCGGGATCCACGCCTCGCAGTCGTACTTCTTGGCGGCCGAGTTGCCCAGGTCGTTGACCGCGATGTTGACGACCCGGTATGGAAGAGCCAGCTCGGTGAGGATCTCCTCCTCGATCCCCAGGATGCGCTCATGCTCCTCGGCGGACTGCTCAGGCGCCACGAAGCTGAACATCTCGACCTTGTCGAACTGGTGCACGCGGAAGATCCCTCGCGTGTCCTTGCCGGCGGCGCCCGCCTCGCGGCGGAAGCACGGGGAGAAGCCTGCGTAACGGAGCGGCAGCGCCTCGGACTCGATGATCTCTCCGTCGTGCAGTGACGCGAGCGCCACCTCCGAGGTGCCCACCAGGTAGAGCTCGTCCTCGGGCAGGTGGTAGATCTGCTGCTCGGTGTCGGGCAGGAAGCCGGTTCCGAAAAGGGCACGCTCGCGAACCAGCACCGGCGGCACCACCGGTTCGAAGCCGTGGCCGCGCAGCTTCTCCAGCACCCAGCGCACGAGCGCGAGCTCGAGCATGACCAGGTCCCCGCGCAGGTAGGCGAAGCGGGAGCCGGACAGATTCGCGCCGTGGTCCATGTCGATCATCGCCCCCGCGAGCTCGAGATGGTCGCGCGCCTCGAAGCCCAGCTCCGGAACCCCGCCGCTCTCGCGCACCAGCGCGTCCTCAGGGCCGGGTGCGGCGGATGGGTCGGGGAGGTTCGGAAGCGGAGCCAGGGCGGCCTGCAGGCCCTGCTCGACCTCGCCGAGCTCCTGCTCGAGCTGCTTGGCCCTGGCGGCGACGGCTCGCATCGCCTCGATCTCGCGCTCGCGCTCCCCCGCGTCTGAGGCACCGCGGATGCGGACGTTGGCCTCGTTCTGCTCGGCTCGCAGTCCCTCGAGCTCCGGCAGCAGCTGCCTGCGCCGTGCGTCGAGCTCGATGACCTGCTCGAGGCCCTCGGCCGCCTGCTCGCCCCGGCGCGCCAGCGCCGCGCGAACCTCTGCGGGTTCCTCCCTTATCCGTCTGAGGTCGAGCACTCCCTCGCCCCGCCTACCGGCTGCCTATTTCGTTGACAGCGTGATTTGGGTTGTCGGCACTTTCTGCGCCTGCAGGCCCGAGTACTGGGCCAGGAACGCCGCGACAGACTGCGCCTGTTCGCCCACGACGATGTTCTCGGGCATGATCGCGCCGGAGAAGCCGCCGTTGCGGATCGCATAGAGAGCCTGTTCGGTGCTCTCCTTGCGGTAGTTGAAGTTCGGGCCGTTGGTCCTGAGCCGGTTCTGGATGCTCGTGGCCGAGCCCTCCGCCCCGACGACCGACAGCGTGTGGCATCCCGAGCAGTGTTCACGGAACAGGACAGCGCCCTGATAGTTGGGGTTGTCCTTCGCGAGCGAGATTTCCTGGGTCCCGCAGGCGGCGAGCGCCGTGGCGCACGCGATCAGGGCTAGCAACGAGATAACGACCTTCATGCGCCAGGAATATATAGGCCTGCTCAGAACCCGTGGGCCGTGCCCGCGGCACGGAGGGCCAGGAACACCACGACCAGGGCCGATATGGCCATCACGCCGATCTCCCTTCGGACGATCTGTCCGACGAGCTCCTGCTGCTCCTGCTCGGGCAGAGCTGCCACCCCCTGGGCGCCCTCCAGGCCCCGCTGATCAAGGATCGTCTGGGCGGAGGCGACCCGCAGCTGCTCGGCGACGAACGCAACCGCGAGCGGCAGCAGCGCGTACAGGTAGAAGAGGTTTTCGGTGGGGTGGTGGCCGGCGGCGGCGAGCGAGCCGACGGCGATGGCGAGCGTCAGGGCCGAGCCCTGCCCGACGCGGAGCATGATCCAGAAGGTGCGCGCGGCGCGCTCGTCGACCGGATCACCGCGGTACCAGACCCACGCGCCGATCAGCCCCGCCACCGCATTCAACGCCGCCACCGCCAGGGCGCCGGCGACAACAGCCTGGTTCATGCCGTGGATATCGAGCCGATTGACACATGTAACACTCTGCCACAAGCAGTGATATAACCCGGCGCGGTGCTGCGAAGCTATCTACCGGCGATCGTCTTCCTCATCCTCGGTGGCGCCGTGGGAGGGGCATTCGCCGTACTGAACACGGTCCTTGGGCCGCGGCGCGCGACACCCCACAAGCAGGACCCGTACGAGTGTGGGCTCCCCTCCGAGGTGAAGCAGGGAATGCGCTTCGGGATCAGCTTCTACCTGATCGCGATGCTCTTCATCCTGTTCGACATAGAGGTCGTCTTCCTCTATCCGATCGCCGTCGAGCTTCGCGCCTACGGCAGCTACGCCATGATCGAGACGGTCGTGTTCATAGTCCTCCTCTTCGTGGCCTTCGTCTACGTGTGGAGGCGGGGTGCACTCGAGTGGAAGTGAAACGCGAGAGCATTCCCGGGCCCGTGGGCCCTCGTACCGTCAGCCCCGATGCGCTGCGGGTGCGCGGGCTCAACTCCAGGCAGCTGCTGCGCGGAGGCGACCTCGAGGGGATGACGCCGCCCGCACACCTCGAGGGCGCGGAGCTCGAGCGCTACGTCGAAGAAAGCGTGATGACGACGACGCTCGACAAGGCCGTCGCCTGGGCGCGCTCGAACTCCTTCTTCCCCGCCACCTTCGGTCTGGCGTGCTGCGCGATCGAGATGATGTCGATCGTCGCCGCGCGCGTGGACGTGGCGCGCTTCGGATTCGAGGCGTTCCGCGCATCTCCCCGGCAGGCCGACCTCCTCATCCTCTCCGGCCGCGTCTCGATCAAGATGGCGCCGATCGTCCGCCGCATCTACGACCAGATGCTCGAGCCGAAGTGGGCGATCTCGATGGGCGCCTGCTGCAGCTCGACAGGGGTCTTCAACAACTACGCGCTCGTGCCCGCCGACAAGTTCATGCCCGTGGATGTGCACGTCCCCGGCTGCCCGCCCCGCCCGGAGGCCCTCATGCACGGCGTTCTGAAGCTGCGAAAGATGGTTCAGGACGACCCCGACATGGGCTGGCGCGAGCGCTACAAAGCCCAGGGAACCGAGGAGGTCATCCCCTCCCCGACGGCGGGCGTGCCCCTGGGGGGGACGCCGGCGGTGCCTGACGCAACTGGTCTAGAGCTGATCGCCCAGGAGCTCAAGGACGCGGCCACGGAGTCCGGGCCGGTGGTGCTCGACACCCTGCACTTCCGCGGCCGCGGGACGCTCCTCGTGAGCCCGCAGAGCATCCGCCCGGTGCTCGCCCACCTGCGCGAGCGCGGCTACGGCTTCATGTCGAGCGTCCACGGCGTCGACCACTACCCCGAGGAGGCGCGCCTGGGCGTCGTCTACGAGCTGCTCGACATGGCGCGTGTGGACCGGATCACCGTCAAGGTGCGCGTGTCGATCGAGGACCCGCATGTCGACTCGGTGACGCCCGAATGGCCGACCGCCGACCACCAGGAGCGCGAGGTCTACGACATGTTCGGCGTGATCTTCGACGGCCACCCGGACCTGCGCCGCATCCTCATGCCCGAGGACTACGAGGGGCACCCCCAGAGGCGCGACTTCCCGATCGGCGGAGAACCGGTGATCTTCACGCACAACGAGGACCAGGCGACAGGGATACGGCGATGAGCGACCTCGAGCAGCCCACGATGTCCGAGTACCGCCGGCGCGAGCAGAGCATCACGCTCGCCCCGCTGCAGGAGCAGGTCGGCGCCACGACGCAGGAGATGCTGACGCTCAACTTCGGTCCGCACCACCCGGCCACACACGGCGTGCTGCGCCTGCTGGTGACGCTCCAGGGCGAGATCGTGCGCGAGGTCAAGCCGATCATCGGCTACGTCCACACGGGCATCGAAAAGACCGCCGAGGACAAGGCCTACTGGAAGGTGATCCCCGTCGTGGAGCGGATGGACTACCTCTCCTACTACTTCAACTCGATGGCCTTCTGCGGCGCCGTCGAGACGCTGCTCGAGGTCGAGGTCCCCAAGCGAGCGCAGTACCTGCGCGTGATCCACATGGAGCTCAACCGGATCATGTCCCACCTGGTGTGGCTCGGAACCAGCGCGCTCGACCTCGGCGCGATCTCGATGTTCTGGTACTGCTTCCGCGAGCGCGAGAAGATCCTCGACCTGTTCGAGATGTCCTCCGGGCAGCGGATGCACACCCGCTACTTCCAGGTCGGCGGCGTGATCGAGGACATCCCGCCGGGCTTCGCCGAGAAGCTGGCGGGCTTCCTGAAGGAAATGCCCGAACGCGCGGACCAGTACGGAGCGCTGCTGAACCGCAACGAGATCGTGCTGCACCGCCTGCGCGGCACCTGCCCGCTGGACGCGGACAAACTGCTCTCCCTCGGGGTCACGGGCCCGCTGCTGCGTGCGGCCGGCTACCCCTGGGACCTTCGCAAGGCCGACCCGTACTGCTCCTACGAGGACTTCGACTTCAAGATCCCGGTCGGGACCGTCGGCGACAACTACGACCGCTACGCCTGCCGTCTGGCGGAGATGTACGAGTCGGTCAAGATCGCCACGCAGGCGCTCGAAGGCCTCCCCGAGGGGCCGCACATCACCGAGGACCGCAAGGTCGCCCTTCCTCCCCGGCATGAGCTGGCGACCTCGATGGAGGCCCTGATCCACCACTTCAAGCTGGTGACCGAGGGCTTCCGGGTCCCGCCCGGAGAGGTCTACTTCCCGATCGAGTCCCCCCGCGGAGAGCTCGGCTGCTTCGTGCGCTCGGACGGGTCCTCAAAGCCCGCGCGCGTGCACATGCGCGACCCCTCGTTCGTGAACCTGCAGGCCACCTCGCACATGACTGAGGGCGCCTACATCGCCGACCTGATCGCGACGCTCGCGATGCTCGACCCGGTGCTCGGGGGTATCGACCGATGAGCGTCAGGCGCTATGAGCACGGCTCGCGCGTGCCCGGATGGGACCGCGCAGCCGACCTGGAGAAGGACCCGGCGACGATCCCGGACGAGTCGACGAGCGTGCCGGCCGCGCTGCGCGAGGAGATCCAGGCCCGCATGGCGGACTACCCGGACCGCCGCTCGGCGGCGCTGCCCGCACTCGAGGCCGCCCAGCGCGTACACGGCTGGTGCTCGCCGGATGCGATCGAGCAGGTCGCGAGCGTGATGCGGGTGACTCCCGCCTACCTGGAGTCGGTCGCGACGTTCTACGACATGCTCGAGAACACGCCCGTGGGACGCCACAGCGTTTATGTGTGCACGAACATCTCCTGCTCACTGCGCGGCGCGGATGAGCTGTGCGATGAGATGACCAGGGCCGCGGCCGGCGATCCTGACATCACGGTCCGCTCCTTCGAGTGCCTCGGCGCATGCGACATCGCCCCGATGGCCTCTGTCGACGGGGTTTACGTGGGGCCGCTGGAGACCTCAGACGTCGGCCCGCTGCTCGAGGACATCCGAGCGGACAGACCGGTGCTGCCCGAGAAGCAGCTCGGCCGCCGGCTCGTCGCCGACCCGCGCGCCAACACACAGGAGTTCCCGCTGCATCCGGCTGCGCCCGCACAGAGGGGCAGGGGTGCATGAGCAGGCCCGTCGAACCGATGCTGCTGCTCACCGACATCGACGAGCCCGGGCTGAACACGCTGGCCGTGTACGAACAGCGCGGCGGCTATGAGTCCCTGCGCAAGGCGCTCGCGATGACACCCGAGGAGGTGCTCGCACAGCTCGAAGCCTCCCAGCTGCGCGGACGCGGCGGCGCGGGCTTCGCCATGGGCACGAAGATCTCGTTCCTGCCCAAGGGTGCCATCGACAAGTACCTGGTCTGCAACGCGGACGAGTCCGAGCCGGGCACGTTCAAGGACCGCGAACTGATGCAGAAGACGCCGCACACGCTGATCGAGGGGATCGTGATCGCCTCCTACGCGGCGGGTGCCTCTCGATCGTTCATCTACATCCGCGGCGAGTACGTCCAGCAGGCTGACGCGCTCGACGCCGCGCTCGCCGAAGCGCGCGACGCCGGATACATCGGCGATCGCATCCTCGGCTCCGAGCACTCACTGACGCTCGTCGTGCACAGGGGCGCGGGCGCATACATCTGCGGCGAGGAGACCGGCCTGCTCGACTCGCTCGAAGGAAAGCGCGGCAACCCGAGGCTCAAGCCACCGTTTCCCGCCAACCAGGGCCTCTACCAGGGCCCGACCCTGATCAACAACGTCGAGACGCTCTCGACGGTCCCGACGATCATGAAGATCAGCGGCGAGGAGTACGCCAAGCTCGGCGTGGAGCGCTCCACGGGCACCAAGCTCGTGTCGATCAGCGGGCACGTTCAGCGGCCCGGCAACTATGAGATCGAGCTCGGCGTTCCCTCGCGAGAGATCATCTACGGCCTGGCGGGCGGCCCGCCGGAGGGGCGCAAGGTCAAGTGCTGGTTCCCGGGGGGCTCCTCATCCCCGGTCCTCACCGGCGACGATCTGGACATCCCGTACGACTTCGACTCGCTGGCGAAAGCGCGCACGATGCTCGGCTCCGGCGCGATCATCGTCGTGGACGACTCCACGCCGATCCTGGACGTCGCGCTGAAGGTGGCGAAGTTCTACCGCCACGAGTCCTGCGGCAAGTGCACGCCCTGCCGCGAGGGGACGAACTGGACCGTGAAGATGCTCGAACGCATCGAGATCGGCGAGGCGACGCCGATGGACCTCGAGATCATGGCCTCCGTGCAGGAGCACATCATGGGCAACTGCCTGTGCGTGCTCGGTGACGCGATGGCGATGCCGATCAGCTCGCTGATTTCCAAGTTCCGCGGCGAGTTCGAGGAGCACATCGAGCGGGCGCGCGCGGCCAGGGGCCTCATGCCCGGCGCCGCCGAGGGTGACAGCGCCCTCGCGGCCCAGGGGGCGATCTAGGCATGCCCAGGCCCGCACCGAGGACGATCACCTTCACCGTCGACGGCCGCGAGGTGCAGGCGCCCGAGAACACGATGCTCGTCGATGCGGCGAAGCTCGGCGACGTCGAGATACCGGTGTTCTGCTACGAGCCCAAGCTCGGCCAGCCGGTGGGCGCATGCCGCATGTGCCTGGTCGAGATCGAGGGGATCCCGAAGCTCCAGACCGGCTGCTCGACCCCCGTCAAGGACGGGATGGTGGTCAACACCCAGAGCGAGCGCGTCAAGACCGCGCAGCAGGCGGTCGTCGAGTTCCTGCTCGTCAACCACCCACTCGACTGCCCGGTCTGCGACAAGGGCGGTGAGTGCCCGCTCCAGGACATCACCTTCGGCTGGGGCGGCGGCATCTCGCGCTTCATCGAGCCCAAGCGTCATTTCGTCAAGCCGCTGGCGCTATCGCCGCTGATCGCGATCGACCGCGAGCGCTGCATCCTCTGCTACCGCTGCGTCCGCTTCTCACAGGAGGTCGCCGAGGACTACCAGCTCGTGCTGCTCGAGCGCGGCGCGCACTCCTACGTCTCAACCTTCGACGGGCACCCGTATGTGGCGCCGTTCAGCGGCAACATCATCGAGCTCTGTCCCGTCGGGGCCCTCACCTCAAGGCCCTACCGCTTCCGGGCGCGCCCCTGGGACATCGAGGGCGCCGGTTCGATCTGCACGCTCTGCCCCGCGCAATGCAACGTCACGCTCACGGTCCGCGACGAGGCTGCACTGCGGGTGCTCGCGCGCCAGAACGACGAGGTCGACGACGGCTGGCTGTGCGACAAGGGGCGCTTCGCCTACCAGTCCTTCCACGTGGACGAGCGGATCACCGAGCCCATGGTCAGGGACGGCGGCCAGCTGCGTCCGGTGACCTGGGAGCGCGCGCTGTCGGAGGCCGCAGCCGGCCTCCTGCGCGCCGGAGCGAACACGGCTGCGCTCGCCGGCGGCAACAGCACCGGCGAGGAGGGACTGCTCCTCTCGCGGCTCATGCGCGAGGGCCTGCGGTCCCCGAATGTGGACTCGCGCCGCTCCGGGACGCTGGACCTCGACCTTCAGCGCGCGCTAGCGGCGCCCGCCCTGCAGGCCCGCACCAGCGACCTCGAGTTCGCGCACGCCGTCCTGGTGCTCGACACCGAGCCCGTAAACGACGCTCCGATCCTGGACCTTCGCCTGCGAAAGGGCATCCGGCGCAACGGCCTGCGCCTCGCCGTGGCCACGCCGTTCGAGAGCTCCCTCGACGCGGGCGCCGCCCTGTCGGTGCGCTACGAGCCGGGCGCCGGCGCGGCCTTCGCCGCGGCCCTCGGTGCCGCGCTCTCGGGCGAGGGCGACGCGGACGCCCTGGCGCGCGTGGCCGGAGCGAAGCCCGAGCAGGTGGCCGAGCTCGCCGCGCTTCTGCGCGGCCCCAAGGACGCCGGCGAGGACGAGCCCCCGCGCGAGGTCGTGCTGCTGTGGGGCGAGCGCCTGACCGCCGGCCCCAGCGGCGAGAACGGTGCGCGCGCGCTGCTCCAGATATCAGCGGCGCTGGACTTGCCGTCCACCGACGGCGCGGGCCTGCTGGAAGTGCCCTCGAGCGCCAACGGCAGGGGACTGCGCGAGGCGGGCATGCTGCCCAACGCCGGCCCCGGCCTCACCGCGACCGAGACCGGCCGCGACGCCGCCGCGACCGCACAGGGCCTGCTCGACGGCGAGCTCGCGGCCCTGTACCTGCTGCACACCGACCCTGTCCGCGACCTGCCCGACGGCGAGATGTGGGGCCGCGCCCTGGGACGCGCGAGCACCGTGATCGCACACGCCTCCTTCCTCACCGAGGGCATCCTCGAGCATGCGACCGTCGTCTTCCCCGCCGAGGCGTACGCGGAGAAGGAGGGCACGCTGGTGCACCCCGACGGCCGCCTGCAGCGCCTGCGGCCCGCGATCGCGCGCCCCGGCGCAGTTCGCGCCGAGTGGCAGATCATCAGCGAGCTCGCGATGCGCGTAGGTCTGGATCTCGATGTCCTCAGCGCGCAGATGGCCTCGCGCCGGCTGTTCGAGGCGGTCCCGTTCTACAGCGGCATCACTCTCGAGGAGATCGGCGGGCGCGGCGTGCGCTGGCAGGAGCGCGAGGCCGCCGGCGCCCTCCCCGCACCACAGGGCGAGATCGCCGCCCCCGGCGAGCCGGCACCCGCGCCGGAGGACGCGCTCGCGCTCGCCGGCTGGCGATCGGTCTGGGACTGCCCTGAGGTTGAGCACTCGCCCGCACTCGCCTTCACGCGCCCGCAGGAGGAGCTCGTATGAGCGTTCTCGCGGTCGTCGGCTACTACGAAGAATGGTGGATCCAGGTCCTGAAGGCGATCGTCATCTTCGCCGTCGGCCTGCAGCTCGTGCCGGTCGTGCTGATGGCCGAGCGCAAGATCATGGGTCGCATGCAGGGACGCTACGGACCCAACCGCGTGGGCCCCTACGGCGCTCTGCAGCCGCTCGCGGACATCCTGAAGCTCCTGACCAAGGAGCAGTTCCGCCCGACCACGTCCGTCGGGTTCCTGTTCGCGCTGGCCCCGATGATCTCGATCATCACCGCCGTCGCGGCCTTCGCGATCATCCCGTTCGGCGACGTCCAGAACATCTTCGGAACGCCGGTCGGGCTCTATGGCGTCGACCTCACGATCGGGCCTCTGTACGTGTTCGCGTTCGGTGCGATCGCCTTCTACGGGATCATGCTCGGCGGCTGGTCCTCGGGCTCGAAGTACTCGTTCCTGGGGGCGATGCGCGGTGCCGCGCAGCTGATCTCCTACGAGGTCGCACAGGGCCTAGCGCTCGTGGGCGTGATCTTCACAGCGGGCACGCTTTCGCTGACCGGCATCGTTCACGCCCAGGCCGGCATGTGGTACATCGTGCCCCAGTTCTTCGGCTTCCTGATCTTCCTCGTGGCAGGCTTCGCCGAGACGAACCGCGCGCCGTTCGACCTGACCGAGGCCGACGCCGAGCTGGTCGGCGGCTACAACACCGAGTTCGGCGGCGGGAAGTTCGCCTCCTACTACTTCGCCGAGTACTTGAACGTGCTCGTCATCTCCGGCCTTGTGACGACGATCTTCCTCGGCGGCTGGCTGCTGCCGTTCGGCATCAACCCTCCCGGATGGGTCGACCCGTTCGTGGTCCTGTTCAAGATGTCGCTGATCACGTTCCTGTTCATCTGGGTTCGTGCAACCCTTCCGCGCCTCAGGTACGACCAGCTGATGAGCTTCGGCTGGAAGGTCCTGCTCCCCCTCGCAACCCTCAACACCCTCGTGACGGCGGTCGTCGTCGTGAGCACCCACTGATGTCAGATCAAGAGACACCCGACAAGGGACAGGCGGCGCCCGCCGCCACCCTCCCCCTCACCCGGTGGGTGCCCGCCGAGGACGTGGTCGAGGTCCAGCGCTCGCCCGCGCCGGGCCCCGCCCGCAGCACCTGGCGCACCTTCCGCGAGACCGCGCGCGGGCTGCAGACGACGATGTCGCGCTGGTTCGAGGGGACCTCGACGATCCAGTACCCGGAGGAGAAGGTTCCCGTCTACCCACGCTTCCGGGGACGCCACAAGCTGCACCGCTTCGAGGACACGGGCCTTGAGAAGTGCGTCGGCTGCTCTCTGTGCGCCGCCGCCTGCCCCGCCGACTGCATCCGGGTCGTCGCGGCCGAGAACACCCCTGAGAACCGCGTGTCCGCGGGCGAGCGCTACGCCGCCGTCTATGAGATCAACCTCTCGCGCTGCATCTTCTGCGGCTACTGCGAGGTCGCCTGCCCGTTTGACGCGATCACGATGGGGCACGACTACGAGCTCTCCGACTACGACCGCTCGGACCTGATCTTCACCAAGGAGATGCTCCTCGCGGAGCCCCTCGACCGCACGCCGCTCAGGAACGAGGGCGAGTGAGCTCGATCCTCTTCTTCATTGCCGCAATCGGCGCGATAACCGGCGCGGTCGGCGTCGTCGTGCTGCGCAACCCCTTCTACAGCGTGCTGGCGCTCGTCGGCCACCTGGTGTCGCTGTCGATCCTGTTCCTGCTGCTGCGCTCCGAATTCGTGGCCGCCGTCCAGGTGGTCGTGTACGCCGGCGCGGTGATGGTGCTGTACGTGTTCGTGGTCGCCTACGTGGGCGGCGAGGGCGACTCGATCGGCGAGCGCCTGCGCTCCCCCGGCCCGGTCGGCTCGGGGCTCCGCCTCGGCGGCGCGATCCTCGGCGGCGCCCTGATGATCGAGCTCCTGATCGCGCTGCTGGGCACGGGCCTGGAGGCCATCGAAGGCCAGGGAGCCGGCTACACCCCCGGTCCGCGCACCTTCGGGACGCCCGCCTTCATCGGGAAACTGCTGCTGACCCGCTTCCTGCTCGCGTTCGAGATCGCCTCGTTCCTGCTGCTGGTGGGCGCGATCGGCGGCGTCGTGCTCGCGCGCCGCCGCGGCGGCATCGGCGAGGACGGCGACCGCAACCTGGCCGTCCCGCTCGACAGGCTGCGCCCACAGGGCACGGGGACGATGGCTGAGGGCGTCGGGAGGCGGGTGCCGTGAGCATCGCCTGGTACCTGGCCGTCTCGGCGATCGTGTTCTCACTAGGTGTCGTCGGAGTGATGACGCGCCGCAACCCGCTCGTGGTGCTGCTGTGCCTGGAGCTGATGCTCAACGGCGGCAACCTCGCCTTGATCGCCTTCTCCAGGATGTGGGGCAACGGAGACGGGCAGATCCTTGCGCTGATCGTGATGACCGTCGCAGCCTGCGAGGTGACCATCGGCCTGGGCATGATCGTCGCGATCTACCGCCGAAGCCTGCCGATCGACGTCGATGAGCTGCGGGAGCTCCAGGGCTGATGAGCACGACGACCTACGGCTGGCTCGTGCTCCTGTTCCCCCTGCTGGGGGTCCTGACCATCGGCTTCGGCTTCCGCTCGGCGCCCGGACGCCACGCCGGCTGGATCGCGACCGCCGCGATCTTCCTCGCCTTCCTGGCCTCGCTCGGCGCGCTCATCTCGCTGCAGGGCCACTCGCCCGAGCACCGGCAGCTGGTCTCCTCGCTCTGGGACTACGCCTCGACGGTCGGCGTCGACGCCCAGCTCTCGATCCTGGTCGACCCGCTCTCGGTCTACATGATCCTCGTCGTCACGGGCATCTCGACGATGATCCACCTGTACTCGATCTCCTACATGGACAAGGACCGAGGGTACGCCCGCTACTTCGCGTACCTGAACTTCTTCGTCTTCTCGATGCTGCTGCTGGTCCTCGCCGGCAACTTCCTGATCCTGATCGTCGGGTGGGCGTTCGTCGGCGCCGCCTCCTACCTGCTGATCTCGTTCTGGTACCGGCGCAAGACCGCCACCGCGGCGGGCATCAAGGCGTTCGTGATCAACGTGGTCGGCGACGTCGGCCTCGTGCTCGGGACATATTTCATCTTCAAGCACAGCGGCACGCTCGACTTCCTGAAGACCTTCCACGCCGCCGAAACCGGTGCCTTCGGCCTTCACGGCGACGGCGACCTGACCGCGGGCTGCCTGCTGCTGATGGTCGGTGCCTTCGCCAAGTCGGCCCAGATCCCGCTGCACACATGGCTCCCGGACGCCATGGAGGGCCCGACCCCGGTCAGCGCCCTGATCCACGCGGCCACCATGGTCACGGCGGGCGTGTACCTGATCGCCCGCATGCACACCCTCTTCGAACTCGCGCCCGCCGCCCAGGAGGTCGGCGGAATCATCGGCCTGCTGACGCTGCTGATCGCGAGCACGATCGCCCTCACGCAGACCGACATCAAGCGCGTCATCGCCTACTCGACGATGTCCCAGATCGGCTACATGATCATGGGCGTCTCGGTTGGCGCCTACGCCGCGGGGATGTTCCACCTGATGACGCACGCCTTCTTCAAGGCGCTGCTGTTCATGGGCGCCGGCTCGGTCATCGGCGCGATGGGCGGCGAGCAGTCGATGGAGAAGATGGGCGGCTTCCGCAAGGCCCTGCCCTTCACCTACGCCTGCTTCATCATCGGCGGGCTCGCGCTGTCCGGGGTGCCGCCGTTCTCGGGCTTCTTCTCCAAGGACGAGATCCTGCTCGTGACCGGCGAGGAGGGCGGCTGGCACTGGGCGCTGTACGTCTTCGGCTACGTCGGCGCGTTCATGACCGCCATCTACACGTTCCGGATGATCTTCCGCACCTTCCACGGCGAGCCGTGCGAGGCGGCCGTCGAGCTCGAATCCGGCCACCCGCACCACGCGGCCGTGCCCTTCAACCCCGCCACCGGCGAGGAGGAGGACACGGACGTCGGTTTCCCCGGCCCGACCCACGCGATCGCGGAGACGCATCTGCCGATGAAGGTCGCCATGAGCGTTCTCGCGGTCGGCGCCGCGGGCGCCGGCCTCGTGCAGATACCCAACGTCGACTACGTGATCGACGACTTCCTGCGCCCGAGCTTCGCAACCTCTCCGCTCTATGAACCCCGCACCAAAGACGGGCTGCTCTACTTCGGCCTGATCCTGGGCACCGCGCTCGGCCTGGCGGGAATCGCGCTCGCATACCGGATCTGGGTGGCCAAGCCCGGGACCGCGCTCGCCATCAGGCGCCGCTTTGAGCCGCTTTACACGCTGTTCGTGAACAAGTGGTACTTCGACGAGCTGATCGGCGCCGTCATCGTGCGGCCGTTCTCGGCGGCCGGGCGATTCGCACGCGACAAGTTCGAGCCGAAGGTCATCGACGAGACGATCGTCGGCGGCACCACGGGCCTGGTCAGAGCGGGCTCGGCGGCGGTCAGGGCCGCACAGAGCGGATTCGTGCGCTACTACGCGGCGCTGTTGGTCCTCGGGGTCACCGGCGTCGGCTTCTACTTCCTGCTCCAGAGCTGATCTGACGATGCCACCTCTCTCGATACTGATCTGGCTCCCCGCGGTGTGCGGAGTCATCTGCGCGCTGCTTCCCGCCGCCGCCCGCGCCGGCTCGCCGGAGGAGGTGCAGAGCACCGAGCACGCCACCTGGAGCGCCCAGGGCATCGTCGCGCTGATCGGGACCGTCCTCGCGCTCGCCCTGTCGATCGGGTACATCGCCGACTTCAACAGCGCAGGAGGCCTGCAGCACGTCACGGACGTCGTCTGGATCTCGGAGCTCGGGATCCACTACAAGGTCGCCGTCGACGGCCTGAACATCTTCCTCGTCGGCCTCACGACGCTCCTGTTCGCCGTCGCGACGCTCGCGTGCAACCTGCGCACCTGGGACCGCCCGCGGCTCTTCTACTTCCAGTTCATGCTCGCCGAGTCGGCGGTGCTCGGGGCGTTCCTCGCGCAGGACCTCGCGCTGTTCGTCGCGTTCTTCGACCTGATGCTGATCCCCTTCTACTTCCTGATCGGCGGATGGGGCAGGGAGCCGGGGCGCATCCGGGCGACGACCAAGCTGGTCATCTACACACTCGTCGGGTCGCTGCTGATGCTCGCTGCGGCGGTCGCCACGGGCGTTCTCGCCTCCGAGAAGTCCGGCGGCCACATCACCTTCGTCCTGTCGGCGCTGCACGCGGTGCCCCTCAGCACCGGCTCGCAGGAGTGGATCTTCCTGTTCTTCGCCGCAGCCTTCCTCGTGAAGATGCCGGCCTTCCCGCTGCACGGCTGGATGCCCGACGGGTACCGGGCGATGCCGATCGAGGTACTGATGGTCTTCTCCGGGGTCCTGTCGAAGGTCGGCGCCTACGGGTTCCTGGCGATCGTCCTGCCGCTCTTCCCGCAGGGGGCCGCCCACTTCCAGACGCTGATGCTGCTGATCGCCCTGCTGTCGATCATCTACGGCTCTCTGCAGGCCTTCAGCCAGACGGACGCCCGCCTGATCGCCGGTTACTCCTCGGTCGCCCAGCTCGGGTTCATCACTCTCGGCATCTTCTCCCTGAACCCCCAGGGAGCTCAGGGCGCGCTGCTGCAGATGGTCAACCACGGGCTCGTCGTCGCGCCCCTGCTGTTCATCGTGGCGCTGCTGTCCCAGCGCGCCGGCGGGTCCGAGGACATCCGTGAGATGGGCGGAATCGCGATGAAAGCGCCCGTGCTCGCCAGCATCTTCCTGATCGTCGCGCTGGCGACCCTCGCGATCCCGGGCTCCTCCAACTTCGTCGGCGAGTTCCTGATCCTGCTCGGCGTCTTCAAGACCAAGCTCGCGATCGCCGTTATCGCCTTCACCGGCGTCGTGATGGCGAGCGTCTACGCGCTGCGGCTGTTCATCCGGGCGATGCACAACCGCTCCGGCAAGACGGTCAGCTCGCGTGAGATCACCTTCATGGACGGCGTCGTGCTCGTCCCGGTGGTGCTCGTGATCATGTTCCTGGCCCTGTATCCGCAGCTGGCGCTGCACCGCAGCGAAAACTCCGTCAAGGCGGCCGTCGCCTCGGCGCAGGCAGCATCCAGCCAGCCCGCCCTCTCCCAGCCGGCCACCACAGCGAGCGTGACACCGTGAACACCCAGCTCCTGCACATCCCAGCCACCTCGAACGGCCACCTGCAGGGCCCGCACGTCGACTTCGCCGGCCTCTCCCCGCTGATAGCCCTGCTGGGCGGCGCGATAGTCGTCCTGCTCGTCGGCCTCCTCGGGTCGCGCTGGATCCGCAGCCAACTCGTGCCGACGCTCAGCCTCGTCGCCCTCGCGACGGCGCTCGGGCTGACGATCTGGCAGTGGAACGGAGAAAAAGCGATCGTCTCCGGCGCGCTCCGCGTCGATGACCTCGCGCTCTCGCTGAACATCATCCTGATCGCGGGAGGCGCCTGCACGGTCCTGCTCGCCTGGCGTTCGCTGGCCGCCAGGGAAGCCGCGCACGGCGAGTTCCACGCCCTGCTGCTGACCTCCGTGGCCGGCATGTCGCTGCTCGCGGCGGCGCAGAACACGGTCGCCCTGTTCATCGGCCTCGAGCTCCTGTCGCTGCCGCTCTATGTCCTGTGCGCCACAGAGATGCGCCGCGAGCACTCGCTGGAGTCCGGCCTGAAGTATCTGATCGTCGGCTCAGTCGGCTCTGCCACGCTGCTGTACGGGCTGGCGATGATCTACGGCGCGACCGGCGCGACCGACTTCGGGGCCATCGCCACGGCACTCTCGAGCAACAGCCTGGCCACGGACCCGCTCACGCTGACCGGAATCGCGCTCTGCGTGGCCGGCCTTTGCTTCAAGGCCTCGGTGGCGCCCTTCCACCAGTGGACGCCGGACGTCTACGAGGGCGCGCCGACACCCGTCACGGCGATGATGGCCGTGACGACCAAGGTCGCCGCGCTCGGTGTCTTCCTTCGCTTCTTCGACGTCGCGCTGATCAACGCCCAGCAGAGCTGGGCCCCCGCGGTCGCGGTTCTGGCGACGATCACGATCATCGTCGGCAACGTCGGCGCGCTCGGGCAGTCCTCGCTGAAGCGGATGCTCGCCTACTCCTCGGTCGCGCAGGCCGGCTACATGCTCGCCGGCGTGGTGGTCGCGAGCAGGCTCGGCATCCAGGCGACCGTCTTCTACCTCGCCGTCTACCTGATGATGAACATGGCCGCGTTCGCCGTCATCGTCATGCGCGAGCGCGAAACGACCTTCGGCGACAGCATCCAGGCGGTGACTGGGCTCGGCCGCGAGCGCCCGTGGCTGGCGTGGCCGATGACGCTGTCGCTCCTCGGCCTCGCGGGCATCCCCGCGACGGCGGGCTTCATCGGGAAGTTCTACCTGATCGACGCCGCGGTCTCGGGCGAATACGCCTGGCTCGGGGTCGTGATCGTGATCGGGTCGATGATCTCCCTCGGCTACTACCTGCCGGTCATCGCCGCCATGTGGATGCGCGAGGCCCCGGCCGCCGAGACCCCGCCCGTGACGGGCATGGGCCTGCCGGCCCTCGCCGGAGGCTCGCCCGAGCTCGACGGGTCCCCGCTGATGACCGCCGAGCTCGCGCGGGAGCTACCCGAGCCGACCACGTCCAGCCAGCCGGAGGTCGTCTTCGTGGCTGTTCTGGCCGGCGCCGCCACCCTCTTCTTCGGCATCATCCCCCAGCCTCTCTTCAACCTCGTCTCGCACGCCGGGGCGTCGTTCTTCGGGCTGTTCTGAGCGCCGGCCGCGAGGGCGGCTCGCCGATCAGCCCTCCACGTTCTAGAGTGCTGAGACGTCCTTGGAAAGCGACACCCGGCCCGGCATCCTGCTCGACATCGACGGGGTGCTCCATATCGGCGACACGCCGATAGAGGGCGCGCACGACGCGCTCACGCAGCTGCGCGAGATGGGACGCCTGCGGCTGCTGACGAACACGACCTCCAAGTCGCGGCGCAATGTTGTCGAGCAGCTCCGGCGCCTCGGGTTCGAGGTCACCGCCGAGGAGGTGCGCACCCCTGCTGCGGCGGCCGTGCAGCACTGCCTGGACCATGGCTATGAGTCTGTGAGGATGCTGGTGAGCGAGCGCCTGCTGGAGGACCTCTCGCCGCTGCAGCCGCTACCCGAGGGCGAGGGGCGCCCGCACGCCGTGATCCTCGGAGACCTCGGAGAGCGCTTCACGCCCGAGGTGCTCAACGGCGCCTTCCGGGACATCATGGACGGCGCGCACCTCGTCGCGCTCCAGCACAACCGCTACTGGCGCCGCTCGGACGGCCTTGCCCTGGACGTCGGGGCATATGCCGCTGCGCTCGAGTACGCCAGCGCAAGGGAGGGCGTGACCGTCGGCAAGCCCTCACCGGAGTTCTTCCTCTCCGCGATGGCGGACATGGGCTGCGAGCGCGCCGTCATGATCGGGGATGACGTGGAGGCCGACGTCGCGGGAGCGATGGCGGCGGGACTGGCCGGAGTGCTCGTCAGGACCGGCAAGTACAGGGCGGACGCGCTGACGACGCGCGTGAGCCCCTCCGCGGTGGTCGACTCGATCGCCGAGGTCCCGGAGCTGCTCGCCCGCATGCCCGTGGCCTGAGAGCGCGGGCGAGCGCGCTAGCTGGGGCCGGCACCTTCGCCAGTGACGAGCGCGTAGATGATCGACCCGAAGAAGATCACGAGAACAAACCCGGTCCACGCTGCTTTCACCGTGCCCGAGCGCTGAAGCGTCGCCGCCAGCCTGCGCGCCGGGCGTGTGAGGGTCGCCGCCGCCTCGAGCGCCACCAGAAGCACGCGGGCGGCGAGCCGAAAGCGCGAGCGTGCCGCCGCAGCACCGATGTGCCGCGCGGCCCGTTCCGTCCTCGTCGGCCCCGCCGGCATGCGCCTGATGGCGGCGTCCTCGTCGAGCATCGCTTCGAGGGCGCGAGCGCGACGCTCACGGCGGGAGTCACCAAAGGGATTGGGGTCCGACGAGGCCACGATGCTGCCCCCCCTTCGCGGTGAGAGGATGCTAACCCGCAGCACCGGCAAAAGGCAATAGACGCAGACCCGCCGTCAGAGCGGAAGTCGACGCGCCCCTACAGCCTGCCGGACGCCTCCGCGGCCGCCTCGGCCTGCTGGAGCTGGCGCTCGACGAGGTCCAGGCCCGCGTCCCAGAAGCCCGGGTCGGCGAGGTTGACGCCGACTATCTCCCCCAGCTCCTGGGGGCTGCGCGAGCCGCCCGCCGAGAGCAGCTCCAGGTAGCGCGGCACGAGCTCCGGTCCCTGCTGCTCGTAGCGCTCGTAGACCGACAGCGCCAGCAGCTGCCCGTATGCGTACGCGTAGACGTATCCGGGGCTGCCGATGAAGTGAGGTATGTAGGACCACCACGTGCGGTAGCCCTCGGTGACCTCGACGGAGTCCCCGAGCATCTCGCTCTGGCTCTGGGCCCACAGCTCTCCGAAGCGGTCGACCGACAGCTCGCCCTCCTCGCGGCGCCCGGTGTGGACGAGGTCCTCGAAGCGGTTCATTGCGACCTGCCTGAAGACGGTCGCGATGGTGTCCTCGAGGTTCTCCGCCAGCAACGCGAGCCTCGACGCGGGCGAGGTGTCCTGCTCGAGCAGCCTGCCGAACACGATCGTCTCGCCGAAGACCGACGCCGTCTCGGCCAGGGTCAGCGGCGTGTGCTGGTGAAAGACGCCCTGGCGGGCCGCGAGCGCGAAGTGCACGCCGTGGCCGAGCTCGTGCGCGAGCGTGAGCACGTCACGGCGGCGCGAGGTGTAGTTCAGGAGCACGTAGGGGAACACGGACGGCACCGCCGAGGCGCAGAAGGCGCCGCCGCGCTTGGCCGGGCGAACCGGCGCGTCGATCCTGTCCTCGTCGAAGAAACGCTTTGCGAGCGAGCCGAGCTCGGGTGAGAAGGACGAGTAGCAGTCGATCACCAGCTCCTTCGCCTGCGCGTAGGGGTAGGTGACCTCGTCCTCGGTCACCGCGGCCATGCGGTCGTAGTCGGCGAGGCGCTCGACGCCGAGCAGCCGCGCCTTCAGCCGGTACCAGCGCCGTGCGATCTCATACCGGCCCTTGACGGCCTCGATCAGGGCGGCGACCGACTCGTCGCTCGCTTCGTTTGAGAGGTTGCGGGCAGCCAGCCAGTTCGGGTAGCTGCGAAGGCGGTCGTCGGTCGCCTTGTCGGCGAGCAGGGTGTTGAAGAGGAACGCGCGTGTGCGCAGGCCGGGCTGCAGGGCGCTGGTGACCGCCTCGGCCGTCGAGCGGCGCACGTCCCTGTCGGCGAGCGCGAGGCGGCTCAGGGCGACGTCCAGCGCGACGCTCTCGCCCACCCCGGCCTCGGCGGGCATCTGCACCTCGATCGCCGAGGTGAGCTCCTCGAACAGCCGCGTCCAGGCGCCCGCGCCGGTGAGCGACTTCTCGGCGAGGATCTTCTCCTCTGCCTCCGAGAGCAGGTGGTCGCGGTAGCGGCGCACGCTGCGCAGATGATGGGCGCAGAACTCGAGCCCATCCGCCGACAGCAGCTCCTCGGCGCGCTCGTCCTCGAGCGCCGCCCACTCGAGCTCGAAGAAGAGCAGCGTGGTCTGTATGACGGTCTCCTGCTCCTGGACGCGCTGCAGCAGCGCGCCGTTGGCCGGGTCGGCCGTATCGGTGGAGAAGCGCAGCGCCGCGAAATAGCCTGCGCGCGCGACGAGATCGTGGATCTCGGCCAGCTCGAGCATCGCCTCCCGCAGAGAGGCCCCGTCGAGCTCGCCGAGCCTGCCGGCGTGGCGCTCCGCGAACGCCCGGGAGCGCTCGATCGCCTCATCCAGGCGCTTTCCGACGCCCTCCTCGCCCTCACCGTCGACGAGCGGCTCGAGGTCCCAGGCCGCCGCCTGGAGCTCCGGGTCGGTCTGCTCCTCTGGCGCCTGGGTGCTCATGCCCGCCAGCTTACCCGGCCGGGCGCCGCCCTACTCGCTGGCGAGAGCGGCGAGCACGTCAAGGCGTGAGGCCCGCCTGGCGGGCAGCTGGGCGGCCAGCAGACCGGCGACCGCGGCGACCACCAGCAGGATCGCGAGCGTCCCGACCGGGATCGACTGCACGTAGCCCGATCCGGAGAGCGCAAAGGTAGTGACCAGGATGGCGCCGACGACGCCGATCACGAGCCCGAATATCCCTCCGATCAGCGCTGTGATGACGGACTCGTAGCGGATCATCTGGCGCACCTGCCGGCGGGAGGTGCCGATTGCCCGCAGCATCCCGAGCTCGCGGGTGCGCTCGTAGATCGACAGGATCAGGGTGTTGACGATCCCGAACAGCGAAACGATCACCGACAGCGCCAGCAGCACGTATATCAGCGCCAGCAGCGTGTTGATCTGGTTGGCCTGGTCCTGCTTGAATTGCGCGGCGGTACGCGAGCGGGCCTGCGGGAAGTACGTCGCGAGCAGGTGGTCGACGGCCGGCTGCACCTGCGCGTCGGTGTATCCGGGGGCGTAGGAGACGAAGTCCAGGGCGTCGTCGCGCTGCCCGAACTGCGTTCGGGCGAGCTGCAGGCTGACCGTCATGTTCCCGAGCAGGCGGGCGTTGTCCTGCGCGATGCCCCGCACCGTCAGGGGGACCCGCCTGCCGGTGGGCGTGAGGACCGTTACGACGCTGCCCACGTGCAGGTGCTCAGAGCTGGCATATCCCTTGGTGAGCACCACGCCGGTGGTGCCGAGGGCGCCCAGGACCGCATCGGAGCCGCTCTTCCATTCCACGCGGTAGACCCGCGAGAAGGTGCCGGGATCGATCGCGGTGATCGAGGCGTTGCTGGAATGCCCGTTCAGGCGTCCCACGGTGAAGGCGATCGGCGTCGCGGTCGCCACGCCCGGGACGCGTGCCACCGCCGGCGCGACGAGCGCCGGTATCCCCTGTTCGGTGCCGGCCTGAGAGTTCTCGACGATCAGGTTGCCCGCGAACGAGCGGCTCACAGCCTGATCGATGGTCGCCTTGGTCCCGTCGGCAAGGACCGCGACGAACGCCACCAGCGCCAGGCCGATCGTGAGCGCCGCGGCGGTGATGAGGGTGCGCCCGGGGTGGCGTATCGAGTTCTCACGGGCCAGGCGGCCCGTCACGCCGCGCCATGCCACCAGGGCTCCCAGCACGCTCGCCAGGCCCCTCACGAGCCGGTGGCGGGCCGGGCGCCCCGCCCGCACCAGACGCACCGCCAGCGCGGCTGAGACGAGCGCGGGGATCGCGATCCGCAGGAAGCCGCCGCCGCCGGCGATCGCGGACACGGTCAGGATCAGCGCGAGCGCCAGCAGCAGCGCCGTCACGATGCGGGCGCGTCTGCTCCGCGCGCCGCTGGGCAGCTCCACCCCCTCGCGCATCGCCGCCAGCGGCGGAACGCGTGTGGCCCTGAGCGCCGGCGCCAGGCCCGCGAGGACCGTCACGGATATGCCGACGGCCAGCGACACTACGACGGTGCGGGTGCGAAGTACGGTGCCGCTGTCGGGGAGATCCGCCCCGAACGACTTGAACAGCTGATCCAGCGCCGGCGCCAGCAGCAGGCCCCCCGCGAGCCCGAGCAGCGCACCCACCACGCCGAGCAGCACGCTTTCCAGGATCACGGTCCGCATCACCTGTGGGCGCGAGGCTCCGAGCGTGCGCAGGAGGCCGAACTCGCGGGTGCGCTGGGCGACGGTGATCGAGAAGGTGTTGAAGATGATGAATGCGCCGACGAACAGCGAGACGTAGGCGAAGATCAGCAGGAAGGTGCGGATGAAGGAGAGGTTGCTTTCGAGGTCCGAGGTGTCCTTGGCGGCCTGCTCGGCGCCGGTGCGGACGTCGACGCTCGCGGGCAGCGCCGCCCGCAGTCGCTCGCGCAGCTGCGTGGCGCTGGTCCCGGGCGAGGCCGCCACGTCGATTTCGTCGTAGCGCCCGGGCTCGCCGACCACGCGCTGGGCCTCGGCGGGGATGAGGATGGCGGCGCCGGCGCCGCCGAAGGAGGCCCCGCCTCCGAAACGGGTGATCCCGACGATCGTGTAGGGCCGTGCGGGCGCCGATCCCGCGACGATCATGCGCTCGCCCAGCTTGAGCGAGGCGCGTTCGGCGGTGGCTTCGTCGATGGCGACCTCTTCGGCGTTCTGCGGGAAGCGCCCCTTCACCGCCTTGAAGGCCTCGAAGCGGGCGGGCACCTCGGATGCCACGAATGCGGGCGCTCCCCCGCTCGTGAGCCGTTTGCCGTGGACATCGAGGAAGTTCGC
Organism: uncultured Solirubrobacteraceae bacterium; assembly: GCA_963787115.1. Classification (GTDB taxonomy): domain Bacteria; phylum Actinomycetota; class Thermoleophilia; order Solirubrobacterales; family Solirubrobacteraceae; genus Palsa-744. The sequence goes on along the minus strand of CAWBBS010000014.1, from coordinate 47,718 downwards.
GACCGCGAAGATCCCTCCCGCGGCCTGTGCGACGCCCGGCGTCGAGCGGACAGTCGCCAGCGTCGCGTCCGTTATCGGCGAGGTCTGCGAGGTGGTGTTACGGCCGAGCGTCTGTGCGGGCGTGACGACGACGGACTCGCCACGGCTGGCGATCTGGAAGATGCCGGCGAAGGAGTTGTTGATCGTGTCGGTGAGCACGTACGTGCCCGCCATCAGCGCCACCCCCAGCGCGATCGCAATGGCCGTCAGGAGCACCCTCAGCTTGCGCTGGAGAAACCCCCTGAGGACCAGCGCGAGCATCAGCCCACGGACTTCATGAGGTCGAGCGCCTGCTCGGCCGTGACCGCATTCCCGTCGTGGATGATCCTTCCGTCCTCGAGCACAAGCAGCCTGTCGGCGAACGAGGCCGCGTGGGCGTCGTGGGTGACCATCACGACGGTCTGGCCGAAGTCGTCGACGGCGTGGCGCAGAAGCTCAAGCACGTCGCCCGACGATTTGGAGTCCAGGTTGCCCGACGGCTCGTCGGCGAACACGACGGCGGGCTTGGAGATCAGGGCCCGGGCGACCGCGACGCGCTGCTGCTGTCCGCCGGAGAGCTCGGCGGGCCGGTGGGTCAGGCGGTCCCGGATGCCGACCGTGTCGATCAGCCGGTCGAGCCACTCGGGATCGGGCTTGCGCCCCGCTATCGCCATCGGCAGGACGATGTTCTCCCGGGCTGAGAGGACCGGGAGCAGGTTGAAGGTCTGGAAGATGAAGCCGACGCGGTCGCGGCGCAGCTGGGTCAGGGCGCGGTCGTCGAGCTCGTCGATCGCGATGCCGGCGATGCGCACGCTGCCCGACGTCGGCCTGTCCAGGCCCGCGAGCACATGCATCAGCGTCGACTTCCCTGAGCCTGAAGGCCCCATGATCGCCGCGAAGCGGCCTGTCGGGAAGCTCACGCTGATACCCGCGAGTGCGTCCACCGCAGCCTCCCCCTCCCCGTACCGCTTGCGCAGATCGGCTGCCTGCAGGATGTCCTCGGGCTGTTGCTGGCCGTTTGGATTATCCACTCGGCGCGAGTATATGAGGGACGCCCGCCGCTGTAGGTAGGATCGTCCGCCCAATGCACGAGACACAGCCATCCGTCTTCCTGATCGCCCGCCCGGCCGTCGACATCGACGGAATGCGCGGCTACCTGCAGGACGTCGGCGGCGCCTCGTGGCTCGATCGGAGGGTCCAGGAGGCAGGCGGTGCGCCCAACAGCGGCGAGCTGATCGTCGAGTTCGGCGGTCGCGCCTGCTACCGCTCCTGGGAGCCGGGACTGAATGCCAACGTCACCAAGGTCCGTACCGACCAGCGCGAGTACTTCGCGAACATCCTGCGCTCCGCCCACGGCTCGGTCATGGAGCATGCGAACTACTCGTTCGCGCTGCGCAACGTCTCAAGGGTCTTCACGCACGAGCTGATCAGGCACAGGGCGGGCTCGGCATTCAGCCAGGAGAGCCTGAGGTACGTGCGGCTGACGGACATCGGCTTCCGCGTCCCGCCGGCGCTGGAGCCGGTGCGCGACCAGGTCCTGTCGATCGTCGAGCAGCTCGAGGAGTTTCAGCGGGACGCAGCCGAGAAACTGGGGATTGACGAGGAGGGCGTGCCGTTCCACGTCAAGAAGGAGGTCACCTCAGCGCTGCGCCGGCTCGCGCCCACGGGGCTGAGCACCGACATCATCTGGACCGCCAACGTTCGCACGCTCCGCCACGTGATCGAGATGCGCACGGCGGAGGGAGCAGAGGAGGAGCTGCGGACGGTGTTCGACCGTATCGCGGCGATCATGCTCGGAGAGGCGCCGGGTCTGTTCCAGGACTTCGCCCGCGCCGACGACGGCAGCTGGGTGCCCGAGCACCACAAGGTCTGAGCGCGGGGCGCCCTCAGGCGTCCATCGAGCGCGTGCGCCAGGCGCCGAGCGCCAGGAACAGCACCAGCCAGCCGAGCACGACGATCACCGCGGTGGCGGTGGACATCGTCACCGTCGCCCCGGCGGGGCCGTGGTGGCCGCCGCCGCTGTCGTTTAGCGAGATCGGGCTGAAGTGCGCGACGGCCTGGCTGAGGATCAGCTTGCGCGAGCTTCCGAGCGAACTGATGTTTTCCAGGATCCTGCTGGCGACCAGCTGCCAGCCGATCAGCACCGTCAGCGCGGCGGGCCGGGAGCCCACCAGCGAGGAGAATCCGACCGCCACGATGCACAGGACGCCGGTCGAGAACAGCGTGAAGAGCAGTCCGTTGACGATCAGGGCGCCTCCCGGCGTGGCGGCACCCGACGCGAGCGCGTATGTGCCGAGGACGACGAGCGCGTAGGCGACCGTGACGATGATCCAGCACACCGCCAGCGCCGCGGGCACACGGGATGCGAACAGGGCCAGGCGCGAGCGCCCCGTGACCACGAGGTCGCGGAACACGCCGGCTGAGAGGTCGCCGGCGCCGGCGTCCGTACCGATCATGATCGCCGCCAGAGGGCCGAAGAAGATCGCGAGCACGCGCACCGTGTCGACGAAACCCGTGATTCCGCCCGCGGGGGAGTGTTCGGCGGGGCTTGAGGAGTGCTGCGCGGCCTTGACGATGAAGAAGATCAGGATCGGCAGCACCGCCAGCACGAGTGCCCAGATCACCGTGCCGCGCTTCTTGCGCAGCTTCAGGAAGTCCGCGCCGACCATCTGCGCGGCGATGGTCGCGCTCATGCCCGCACCTCCTCGGGTATGAGGTCGGAGTCCAGCCGCGAGGTGATCTGAAGGAAGCGCTTCTCGAGGCTGTGCCGCACCGGCTCAAGGCGCGCCACGCCGATGCCCGCGTGCACGAGCATGGCGTTGACCTGCGCGGCGGTGGCGGCATCGCCGGTGAGCTCCACACGGATGCCCTCATCCGAACGCTGCGCCGATGCCACGAGGTCGCAGCCGGCCAGCGTGCGGATGGCGAGGTCGGCGTCGTCGACGGCGAGGATGAGTTCCTCGCGCGCGCCGCCCGTCGCGAGCTCGCCGATCGCTCCCTGGGTGATGATCTTTCCGCGGTCGACGATCGCGGCCGCGTCACAGGTCTTTTCGACCTCGTCGAGCAGATGTGAGGAGATGAACACGGTCCGGCCCTCCTGCTCGACCATCTCGCGGATCATTTCGCGGAACTCCTGGATGCCCCCGGGGTCAAGGCCGTTGGTGGGCTCGTCGAGGATCAGCAGCAGGGGGTCGGCCAGCAGGCAGCGGGCGACGCCGAGCCGCTGGCGCATGCCCATCGAGTAGCTCTTGACCTTCTCCTCGGCGCGATCGGCGAGCCCCACGCGGGCGAGCGCCGGCAGGATTCGCTCCCGCACCTCCGGTCCCCGCACCGCCGCGACGATCTTGAGGTTCTCACGTCCCGTGAGATGCATGTGGAAGCGGGGCTCCTCGACGATGGCTCCGACCCGCTGAAGGGCCTGCGCCCGCTCGTGGGGCACCGGGTGCCCCAACACCTGCATCGTCCCCTCGTCGGCCGCTGTGAGGCCGAGAAGCGTCCTGATGATCGTCGTCTTGCCGGCGCCGTTGGGGCCGAGGAAGCCGAACGCGGATCCGCGCGGCACCTGCAGGTCGATGCCGTCGAGGGCGGTCCGCTCACCGAAGCGCTTGGTCAGCCCGCGGGTCTCTATCGCCAGGCCGCCCGGGTCGGCGGCCGTCGACTGCTGGGGCTCGGGGGTCGAGGACAACAGCTCTCCTTGGTCATGCCGGCGCAGCGCCTGCCGCGCCCGACGTCAGGAGTCTCACAGCGGAACGTAAAGATCCGATGAGAAAAGCCCCGAGCTAGTCCTCCTGGCTCTGCATCTCCTGGATCCGGCCCTCGAGCTGGGCCATCACCGCCGGATCGCGAAGCGTGGTCACGTCGCCGAGAGCGCGTCCCTCGGCGACGTCGCGAAGCAGCCGGCGCATGATCTTCCCCGAGCGGGTCTTGGGCAGATCGTCGGTCCAGATGATGCGCCTGGGCCGCGCGAACTTGCCGATCCGCTCGGCGACGGTGTCTCGGATGCCGTCGACGGTCGCATCGTCGCCGGAGAGGTCCCCCTGGAGCGTCACGAATGCGACGATCGCCTGGCCCGTGTCCTCATCGTGCTGTCCGATCACAGCCGCCTCGGCGACGTCCTGGTGCGCGACGATCGCCGACTCGACCTCGGCCGTGGACAGGCGGTGGCCCGAGACGTTCACGACGTCGTCGATCCTGCCGATCACCCACAGGTAGCCGTCGCGGTCCCGCCTGGCGGCGTCGCCGACCAGGTAGGTCTCCCTGCCGAAGCGCGAGAAGTAGGTCTCGATGAAGCGCTCGTCCTCCTGGTAGAGGGTGCGCAGCATGGACGGCCACGGCCGCTTGAGCACGAGCAGTCCCTGCCCTTCGCTGATCGGCTCGCCCGTGGTCTCGTCCAGGACGTCCGCCTCCACGGCGGGGAACGGATGCGTGGCAGAGCCCGGCTTGGTCGCGGTGATGCCCGGAAGCGGCGTGATCATGATCGCGCCCGTCTCGGTCTGCCACCAGGTGTCGACGATCGGGCAGCGTTCTCCGCCGATGACCTTGTGGTACCAGAGCCACGCCTTCGGGTTGATCGGCTCGCCCACCGACCCCAGCAGACGCAGCGAGCTGAGGTCGTGTTTGCGAGGCCACTGGACTCCCCACTTGATGCACGCGCGGATCGCAGTCGGCGCGCAGTAGAGGATGCTGACGCGGTAGCGCTCGACGATCTCCCACCAGATGCCCTTGTGCGGGTAGTCCGGCGCACCCTCCCACATCACAGACGTCGCGCCGTTCGCGAGCGGCCCGTAGACGATGTAGGAGTGCCCGGTGACCCAGCCCACGTCGGCCGCGCACCAGTAGACATCGGACTCCGGTCGCAGGTCGAACACGTACTTGTGGGTCGTGGAGACGCCGGTCATGTAGCCGCCGGTCGTGTGCAGGATCCCCTTCGGCTTGGCCGTCGAACCGGAGGTGTAGAGGATGAACAGCGGGTGCTCGGCGTCCATCGGCTCGGCCGGGCACGACGGGTCGGCCGCAGCGAGGACGTCGTGGTAGTAGACGTCCCTGCCCTCGCGCATCTCGCAGGGGGTGCCCTTGCTGCGCACGACGACGATCCGCTCGAGCGTCTCGAGGTCGCCCATGACCTCATCCACGCGGTCCTTCACGGCGGCTGTCTTGCCCTTGCGGGCCGCGCCGTCGACGGTGATCAGGACGCGTGCCTTTGAGACCTCCATGCGCTCTCTGACCGCCTCGGCGGAGAAGCCTCCGAACACGACGTTGTGCGGTGCGCCTATGCGGGCGCACGCGAGCATCGCGACGATCACCTCGGGGATCATCGGAAGGTAGATCCCGACCACGTCGCCCTTCTTGACGCCGAGCCCGGTCAGGGCGTTGGCGAACCGTTCGACATCCGCGAGCAGCTCGGCATAGGTGATGGCCCGCTCCTGGCCCTCCTCCCCGAGCCAGTGGACCGCTACGCGCTCGCCCCGGCCGGCGAGGACGTGCCGGTCCAGGCAGTTGTAGGAGGCGTTCAGCGTTCCGCCGGTGAACCACTTGTAGAACGGCGGGTTAGAGTCGTCCAGCACGGTGTCCCAGGGCTTGAACCAGTGCAGGGACTCCGCCTGCTCCGCCCACCATGCCTCGGGATCCGCTGCGGCCTGCTCATAGATCCGGGGGTCGCTGAGCAGCGCATGCTCACGGAACTTCTCACTCGGCTCGAATGTCTCGACCTCGAGCAGCGAGGCGAGCTCCTCGTCGAGCTCGTGGCTCTCCTCATCAACACTCATCGCCCACCATTCCTCTCTCCGAACATCGCGAACCAGCTCCCTGCGCCCATTCTGCCATCGCGGGGACGGGGCGGGCCGCCCGGCTCATCCGAGCGGCCCCCTCGCCCTCACGCTCACCGCCGGGGGGCCAGCGGCATCACCGGGAGCATCACCCTGCCGAACGTGGAGTTCACGACGGCGGCGAATGACGCATACCAGGCGGCCACCGCGGTGGCCAGACCCAGGTACCCGCCCCAGTGGGTCACGTTTTCGTGAGCACCCACCGCTCCGATCGCGAGCAGCACGAAGGTGATCGTCAGCAGCACGAACACCGTCAGCACCGCCACGTTGACCCTCAGCGCCGCGACCGTCATGTACGCGGTGAAGATGGCCCACGCCCACAGGTACAGCCCGACTGCGTGGCCGACGTTCCCCGTGATCTCCTTGGCGTAGAAGACCTCAAGGGCCCAGAAGGAGATCCAGAAGGCACCGAACGACGTGAATGCCACTGCGCCGAACGTGTTGCCGGTGCGGAACTCCCACATCCCAGCCAGCAGCTGGGCGACGCCTCCGTATGCCAGAGCGAGCCCCAGCACCACTGGCAGTCCCTTTCCGTTGACGAGGTTCGCGTTGAACATGGACAGTACGAACGTCGTCATGGCGAACGCCGCCAGCCCTAGCGGCCCGGGATCGGCCGGCTTCCATGACACTCCCATCTCGGTTTCCGTTGCCGCCGTCTGGATGGGTGGAGAGTTGCGCTCGAGTGATCGAGCCTCCATGAGAGCCTCCTTCGCCTCGGTTGCATGGGGGACCTGTCGCCGCTCGTCCACGGCCCCGTCCCAATCTCCACAACTACCCGCCTGGAGGCGTCTCTAATCAGGCAGGGTCGGTGCTTGCGCCCGGCTTGCGCCTGCGCTTGCGGGAGGAGGGCGGCGGGCCCGACGGCGCCGGCGGGAGGTCGGTCCCGCCGTCACCCTTCCCGGTCGCAGAAGCCTGCGCCTTGGCCCGGCGCTCGGCCGCTGTCGGCCACGGCCGTGCTTCACCGGAGACCCACGCAGGCGGCTCGTTGGGCCATTTGCCGATCAGCAGGATGCCCATCATCACGAGCCAGCCGGCCGGGATGATCTGCAGCTGGGCGCCGCCAAAGGGGAAGAACAGGAGCAGCGCCGTGATGATCCCGAACATCGACATCCAGCGGGGGAGCAGCCCCACGCGCTGGGAGTTGATCATCACGATGATCATCCCCGCCGCGAGCGACAGTCCGGCGAGCAGGTCCAGGTAGGCGATCAGAACGTTCGGGGTCGCTCCGGTCAGCGCCTGTTCCACCGCATGCGTCGAGTGGTCGCTGCCGTTGACGAAGTTGTGGGTCTCCACGGCGCTGACGACCTGGTGGGCGATGCTCACGATCGCGAACGTGATGCCGCCGAAGAGCACCAGCGCCCTCATGTAGCGCCAGGTCTGCGGGCGGCGGAACCTGATCGCGTCGCAGAGCAGCAGCAGCACCAGCGTCAGGGCGACGATCGCTATTGCCGCGATCACGCTGCCTGCGATCAGGTCGAATGAGTGGCCGCTGATGAACTTCAGCTCGGGTGCCCGCGGGCTTACCGCCGGATTCGCGACCCCGGACAGCGCGGGAGAGATGCCCTGGAAGAGGCCGACGGTGGGAGCGCCGTTGAGAGTCGAGGCGATGATGACCGCGCCGAGCAGGTACAGGAAGCCGCCAGCGAAGGCGGGAACCGCCAGGCGCTTGCGCCACTCAATCTCTCGTCCGATCTGTTGGCGGATCTCGCCTGCCGAGGGCATGAACAGGGCAGTCTATGATGCGAGCATGGAAAGCGGTGGCTTCGGAGACCTGTTCGGCGACCCAGAGGAGCTTCAGAGGCGCCTGGCGGAGTTCGCTGAACAGATGCAGGGCAACCAGAAACTCGTGTGGGCGGACAACGCGATCAAGCTTGCGGTGGACATGACCGTCGCGGCCGTGCAGCGGATAAACCTGCAGGGCAACGCGGAGGCTCAGGCCGAGGACATCCGCACGGTGATCGCCCGCGTCTTCCCGGAGGCTGTCGCGCTCGTGCGAGAGGCCCGCGAGGGCCTTCAGTAGCGCGCCGGCAGCGTCGGCCCCTGCCGCCGTCCCGGCGGCTCCTCCCCGCCCCTGCCCAGGTCGTCGTCATCGTCCGGGCCGTGCTCCCACTCCTGCTCGGCGCGGCGCTCCTCCTCCCTGGATGCCCGCCCGGCATGCAGGACTTCGCCGAATGAGCGGAAGCGGAAGATGAAGAAGATCGCGCACAGGCCCAGGGTCGCCGTGAAGGCCGCTATCGCGATCTGCTGGCCCACCGAGTAGGCGGCGACCACGGCGGTGGGAGCGCTGGAGGCGAACACCTTCACGAGCAGCGCCTGCTGGACGCCGGCCCCGCCGGGCGTGAACGGCACGGCGCCGGCGACCTGGTTGACCGCGAACACCAGCAGAACGTTTTCCACCGAACCGCCGACCCGGAACGCGTCGAGCAGGAACCAGAAGGCCGCGAAGCGACATACCCACGCGAGCGCCTGGATCGACGCGACTTCGCGGAGGTAGCGCCGCCTGTCGCTGAGGATCGTCACGCCCTGGCGCACACGCTCCCAGAAGGCCTGTGCGCGCACCGATAGCAGCGCGAACGCGACCAGGCTGATCACGATCAGGAGCGTGATCAGGAACAGTGTGAGCCGGAAGTGCTCCGCCAGGTAGGAGATGTCGAACGAACTGAGTTTCGAGAAGTCCGGCGGCTTCGGGAACACGCCCTGCGTGAAGGCGAACAGCAGCACCACCACCCCGACCACGATGTCGAAGATCGCCTCGACGAAGAACGCGGCCGCGACCGTCGGGTAGCGCGAGCCCGGGATCGACGAGCGGGTGAGGAAGAGCTTGATGATGTCGCCGCCGCGAGCGGGGACGATGTTGTTGAAGCCGACCGCAGCGACGTATGCGCCCCAGATGCGCCGCCACTGGAACGGAACCGCGGGGTACGCCGCACGGAGGCTGTTGAAGTACGCCCGCGACCGGAGCGTGAGGTTCAGGCCGAACAGGAGCAGCCCCAGCAGGAGCGCCGGCCAGTGGACCGCGGCGAGATCCGAGAAGAACTGCCCCGCCGCGTCCAGAAACGAGGTGATGCTCTGGCCGACCGAGGTTGAGGCCATGATCGCGGGCACGTTCTCAAGCGTACGGTGCCCGGACGCCGCCCACGCCCCGGACTGCTGTCAGTTCGCGCTTCGCGGTTTGCCCTGAGCGCGCAGCGACCGCACCGCGAGCAGCGACGCGCCGAGCACAGCCGCCGCGATCACGAGCAGCGCCGCGTCTCCTCCTGGCCAGCTGAGACCGAGCCCCTCGCCGATCCAGAACACCCCGTATGTGGTGAGCATCACCCCGACCGCGTACTTCAGTGTGTTCTCCGGGACGCTCGCGAGCGGCGCGCGGACCGCCACGCCCGCGATCACTACCACGAGGATCGCCAGGCCCGCCGCGGCGACGGCGGTCGCCATGTGGCCGCGCCCCGCTCCGAGCGTGACGACGATCAGGGCGACCTCGAGCCCCTCCAGCAGGACCCCCTGGAAGGAGACCGCGAAGGAGTAGCGGTCAAAGCCCTCTCCAACCCGAGCCGCCTCGCGCGCCGCCTCGCGCTCCTTCTCGTATTCGCTCTCCTCGTCGTGAAGCGCCTTCAGGCCCGCCGATCGGAGCACCGCCTTGCGCAGCCACTGCAGCCCGAACAGCAGCAGCAGCAAGCCGATGGTGACCCGCAGAGGGTCGATCGGCAGCGCCGAGAGCGCTGTTCCGAGAACCGCGACAATCGCCGCGAGTGCCAGGCACGCCGCGGCGACCCCCGAGAGAGCAGAGCTCCAGCTCCTCGTTCCTCCGACGGCGAGCACGATGGTCAGGGCCTCCACCGCCTCGACGCCGCACGCCAGGAAGACCGAGACGGCGAGCCCAAGCTCTGCGCCACTCATGTCTCCAATCTATTGACTACCCCACGGGCAGGCGCAGATGCTGTACAACCAGGTCATGGCCCAGCGCGCGAGCTCGGGGGAAGGTCTGACCGTCGCGATCACAGGCCCCACAGGGGAGATGGGGCAGGCCGTCGTCGGTGCGCTCGAGCGATCAAAGGGCGTGAGCCGCATCCTCGGCATGGCGCGCCGCCCGTTCGACCCGGCCTCGAGCGGCTGGAAGAAGGTCGTGTACCGGCGCGGAGATGTCCTTGACCGCCGGCGCGTCGCTGCCCTGGTCGAGGAGGCCGACGTCGTGATCCACCTCGCCTTCATCATCATGGGCAACGCCAAGCAGAGCCGGCGCGTGAACCTCGACGGCTCCCGCTACGTCTTCGAAGCCGCAGTCGCGGCCGGCGTCCCGAGACTCATCTACGCATCCTCGGTCGCCGCCTACGGCTTCGAGCACGACGCGCAGCTGCCTCTCACGGAGGACATGCCGGCTCGCGGCAGCGCCGAGCACTACTACTCGGCCCAGAAGGCAGAGGTCGAGCAGGTGCTCCAGGACACCCTCAGCGGGACGGGCACGGCCGCATACGTGTTCCGGCCCTGCATCGTCGCCGGGCCCCAGGCCCCCCTGCTCATCGACACCCTGCCCTACTCGCAGATATCCGAGCGGCTCCCCGGCCCGGTGCTGAGCCTCCTCGACGGGGTGCCGATCCTGAAGCCGGTCCTTCCCGACCCCGGCGTCCCGTTCCAGCTGATCCACCACGACGACGTCGCGACAGCTATGCGCGCAGGTGTCCTCGGGCGTGGCGAGCCCGGCGCCTACAACCTTGCGGGCCCGGGCGAGATGACCGTGAAGACGCTCGCGCAGGAGCTCGGCTGGTATTCGATCCCGGTGCCCGATCTGGCCGTCGACGCCGCCTCGCAGATGGTCTCGAGACTCGGGTTCCTGCCCGCCCAGGCGCAGTGGATCTCCGCCTTCCGCGAGCCGGTGATCATGAGCAGCGCCAAGGCGCACCGCCTGTTGGGCTGGCGGCCCAGGCACGACGCGCTCCAGACGCTCAGGGAAACCATCACCGCAAGCAGGATGGACCGGCTGATCCGCTAGCCGGGTAGGATCCGATTCGCGATGGAGGGGGCTACCGGAGATCAGAGCAGCGTGGCGAGCGAGAGCACCAGTGCGCTCGCGGTCGTGACCGACAGCACGCCCTACCTCCCCCGCGAGCTGATCGAGCGCTCGCAGATCCACGAGGTGAGCCTGTATGTCGGCTGGGACGGCGACCTGAAGCCCGAGAGCGACTACACCGACCTCGACGCCTTCTATGCCCGCCTGCGCGACTCGCCTCAGGTACCGACCACCTCTCAGCCGTCCGTCGGGGACTTCATGGCCTGCTACAAGCCTCTGCTGACGGCTGGCCGGGACGTGATCTCGCTGCACATCGCGTCCGGGCTCTCAGGGACCTGCGAGAGCGCCCGTGAAGCCGTGAAGCTCCTCGCCGAGGAGGGTCTTCCGGGGCGCGTTGAGGTCGTGGACGGCCGCTCCGGAGCCGGCGGGTTGGGCCTGCAGGTGATCGTCGCCGCCGACGTGGCCGACCGCGGCGGCTCGCTGCAGGAGGCCGTCGACGCTGTTGCGAGCGCGCGCGAGCAACTGGACATCTGGTTCTGCCTGGACACGCTCGAGTTCCTGAAGCGGGGCGGGCGCATCGGGGCTGCCTCGGCGATGGTCGGCACGGCGCTGAAGGTCAAGCCGATCCTCACCTTCTCCTCGGAGATCGCCCCTGTGGCTCGAGTCCGCACCCACGCGCGTGCCTTCGAACGAATGGTCTCCTACCTGCGGGAGCTGCACGACCGCGGCGCAACCGACTGGATAGTCCAATACATCCAGTCGCCCGAGGACGCCGAGCGCCTGGTTACCGAGGGGCGCGCGATCTTCGGGACCGAGCCGCTCTTCTGCACGGAGGTGGGGCCCGTGATCGGCGCTCACCTCGGCGCCGGGATGCTCGTCGGGGGCATGACCCGCTGACTGCGCGGGCTCCGGCGACACGTCCGGAGCCATCGTCGTACCCTGTTAGCGATCAGAAATGATCGCTAAACAGCCTTTCTAGCGGTTACTAGCTCATAAGTGATGGGTAGTGGACGCCCAGTTGATAGTCCATAAGCCATCGTCTATGCTGGATAACAGCACGAAATGTCATTTAGCCATCACTGGTGATGTACATGGGGATCTCTGCGCAGAACACCGACGAGACAGTCCTGGCCGAGCTGGGCCGGCGGATCGCCCGAACCCGGCTCGAGCGCAACATCACCCAGGCGCAGCTCGCGCGCGAGTCCGGTATCGGCGTGGCGACGCTCGAGCGAATGGAGGCGGGGCAGCCCTCCCGGACCGCCAGCTTCATCCGCGTCCTGCGGGCGCTCGGGCTTCTGGACGGACTCGACGCGGTCATCCCCGAGCCGACTCCCAGCCCGATCGAGCGCCTGAAGCTGAGCGGGCGCCGGCGGATGCGCGCCGCCTCTCCAAGGGGACACGGGCAGCCGGCGCCCTCCGAGCCGTGGCGCTGGGGCGACGAGGCTGAGCCTCCGCCCCGGTGAGCACGGTCGCCGAGGTCAGGCTCTGGGGCACGACGATCGGGGCCGTCTCGCTCGAGGACGGCGAGCGGGTCGCAGCGTTCCAGTATGAGCCGGCGTTTGCGGCGGGCGGAGTACAGGTGGCGCCGATCGCGATGCCGCTGGCCGAGTGGCCGTACACGTTCCCGGGGCTCAGCGCGCGGTCCTTCCGCGGGCTTCCCGGCATGCTGGCCGACTCTCTTCCCGACCGCTACGGCAACGCGCTCATCGATGCCTGGCTGGAGGCGCAGGGGCGCACGCCCGAGAGCTTCGAACGCGGTCGAGCGGCTGTGCTACATCGGCTCGCGCGGAATGGGCGCGCTCGAGTACGCGCCATCACGCGGGCCGCGCAGGCCGCCCGGCGGCGACATCGAGATCGAGGCGCTCGTGCTGCTCGCGGCCGAGGTTCTCGGTCGGCGCCGGGACCTGCATGCCTCGCTGTCGGGCAGCGAGCGCGCCGCGGCCATGCGCGACATCCTCTCCGTCGGCACGTCGGCGGGCGGCGCGAGGGCCAAGGCCGTGATCGCATACAACCCCGCAACCGGGGCGGTGCGCTCCGGACAGATCGACGCCGGGCCCGGATTCGAGCACTGGCTGCTGAAGTTCGACGGGGTCAGCGCCGACGACGAACGAGAGCTCGACTTCCCGCAGGGATACGGCGTGGTGGAGCTCGCCTACGCGACCATGGCCCGTGCGGCCGGCATCGAGATGACCGAGGCGCGGCTGCTCGAGGAGAACGGCCGCAGGCACTTCATGACGCGGCGCTTTGACCGGCCGGCGGGCGGCAAGCTTCATATGCAGTCGCTGGGGGCGCTCGCGCACTACGACTTCAACGACGCGGGGGCGCACTCCTATGAGCAGGCCCTGATGGTGATAAGGCGCCTGGGCATGGGCATGGACAGCGTCGAGCAGCAGTACCGCCGCATGGCCTTCAACGTGGTCGCCCGCAACCAGGACGACCACGTGAAGAACATCGCCTTCCTGATGGACCGCCGCGGAAGCTGGTCGCTCTCCCCCGCATTCGACCTCACGTACGCCTACCGCCCGGACGGGACCTGGACCCGAACGCACCAGATGACCCTCAACGGCCGGCGCGAGGGGTTCTCTCTGGAGGATTTCAGGGCATGCGCGCGCGCAGCATCGATGAAGCGGGGGCGAGCGGAGAGCATCCTGGCCGAGGTCCGCGACGCGGTCGCCCGATGGCGCACGTTCGCCGACGCCGTCGGGGTCGACGAGCCGAGGGCCGAGCAGATCGCGAGCACCCACCTGCTCGAGCTCGCACCGTCCTAGACGCCGCGTGTATTCTATACGCTCCCGTATGTATTCGCTCAACACAGGAGAGGCGGCTCGCGCGTGAGCACCGTGACGATCACCCACATCGGCGGTCCCACAGCCCTTATCGAAATCGACGGCTGGAGGCTGCTGACGGACCCGACCTTCGACCCTCCGGGGAAGCGCTACTTCTTCGGATGGGGAACGGCCTCGCGCAAGTTGTCCGGGCCGGCGGTGGCTCCCTCGGACATCGGAGAGATCGACGCCGTGCTGCTCAGCCACGACCACCACGGTGACAATCTCGATCCGACCGGGCGCTCGATGCTTCCCGCGCTGGGACAGACGATCACGACCGTCGCCGGTTCGAGGCGCCTTGGGGGCGGAGCACGGGGCCTTGAGCCCTGGGCCACGATGACACTGCAGGCACCCGGTCGCCTTCCGATTCAGATCACGGCAACACCCTGCCGGCACGGCCCGCCCGGCAGCCGCCCGATCGTGGGAGATGTGATCGGGTTCGCGCTCGGCTGGGAGGGCCAGGAGAGCGGTGCGCTCTGGATCTCCGGGGACAGCGTGCTCTACGACGGCCTGCGTGAGGTTGCCCGGCGCCTGCGCGTCGGCACAGCGCTCGTGCACATGGGCGGGGTGCGCTTCCCGGTGTCCGGCCCGCTGCGCTACACGATGACCGCACAGGAAGCCGTCGAACTGTGCGAGCTGCTCGACCCGGGCACGATCGTCCCGATCCACTACGAGGGCTGGAAGCACTTCCGCCAGCCCCGCCAGGAGGCACGCCGCGTGCTCGATTCCTCGCCGCTCGCGCCGCGGGTGCTGTGGCTCGACCCCGGCGTCGCTGCAGAGATCGCCGCGTGAGCCCGGCGGGCCGCCCGACCCAGACCACGCCGAAGGCCTGGGCGCAGGCCGCGCTGGATGAGATCGAGAGCGCAGGGGTGAGCGCGCTCGCCGTGCAGTCCGTCGCAAGGACGCTCGGCGTCAGCAAGGGCGGCTTCTACCACCACTTCGCCGACCGGCGAGAGCTGCTCCAGGCCGCGCTCGCGCTGTGGGAGGAGACGTTCGTGAGCGGCCTCTCCGAACGCTTCCAGGCAATCGCCGACCCCCGCCTGCGCCTGCACGAGCTCCTCATCCACGCCGCCGTGGAGCTCGAGCCGACGGTCATCGTCCAGCTGATGGCCGCCGTTGAGGACCCGGATGTCGCGGCCGCCCTCGCGCGAGCCGCGGCCGCCCGCCTGGAGCTGCTGGGCGCGATCTTCACGCAGCTCGGGTTCAGCGCGGCCGATGCGCGCAACCGCGCGGTGCTCGCATACAGCGCCTACCTCGGGCTCGCCGAGCTCCGCCGCCACGCGACCGACGTGCTTGCCGCCCCGAAGCAGATGCGCTCCTATCTGAAGCTGCTCGAGCAGGCACTGACGAGTCCTCGCGAAGGGGCTCGCTGACGGCGCAGCGCCTTGGTCGAGGCCACTCGTCTCCACTCCGTGAAAACCTGTCGCCGTGCACGCTGCGGCGATGATCAAGTGCGTAGCGGCCTACTACCGTGCCGGCCACGCCGTCACGGCAGCCGTGCTCGGCCGCGACATCTACGACCTCGGCGTCGACGACGACGGCGGCTGGGTTCGCCACTGCCCCGGCACCGACGCGACCCGGAACGCGGGCGACGATCTGCTGATCCTGGTCTCCGGTCCCTGCGCCGCGACAATCGGCGCCGCGCGCATGCCCGGGCCGACGCTGTTGAAGGGGAATGAGCACACCGATGCGTGGCTGGCCACGATCCGCGAGCTCGAATCGGGTGCGCTTGACTACCATCCCGGCCCCGGCGGCGCCTGGCCCGATAACGACGCGCTCGCGCTGGCATGGGCATTGGGGGACACACCGGACTGCGAGCGCGACACGCGGATCGCCAACGCGCGCTCCGGGGCGGCCGACATCCTGACGCGAGAGTGGGCTGACGTCAGGTCGCTCGCCCGGTGTCTGGGGGCTACGGCTTAGGTGCTGCAAGAATCTCCAGGAGGCCGACTTGGCGAACACCGGCCTCCACGGTCACATATCTGTCAGCGGCTCTTTCCGGTGGAGCGCTCTCTTCCATACCGGTCAGTTTCGGGATCGGGACGCCGGCCGCGAAGCGTAGTGGCCGCTGTTTGCCGGTCCGTAGCCGCTACGGTCGCGGCGGCCGTGCCGAGGGCGGACACTGGATGAGTTCGGCCCCCTGACCCACCCGATGGCAGACGGGCAGGGGCACCCGACGCGGCCCCCGGTGCGGTGCTCCCGCCGGCCGGGGGCACAGAAGGGGCCACCTGCGAACGCGATCCAATCGGGGCGCCCGCGAGCCGAGCCCGGCAGCGGCGGCCGCTAGAGCTCAGCCAGCGCCGCGAGGACCAGGTCGTCGTGCTGCGCCGGTTTGACCTTGGGAAGCACCGCGGCGATCTTGCCCTTCGCATCGATGACGAAGGTGGTCCGTTCGTTGCCGAAATACGTTTTGCCGTACATCGACTTCTCGGCCCAAACGCCGTAGTCATCGGCGACCGCATGGCCCTCGTCGGCCAGCAGCGGGAAGTTCAGGGCCTGCTTCTCGTGGAAGCTCTTGACCTTTTTGACCGGGTCCGGAGACACGCCCAGGACCGTCGCCCCCACCTTCGCGTAGTCCGCTTGGTGGTCGCGGACGCCGCACGCCTGGGTCGTGCAGCCCGGGGTCGCGGCCTTCGGGTAGAAGTAGAGGACGACGGGCGCCCCCTTCAGCGATGAGAGCTTGACCGGGCTCCCGTCCTGGTCCGGGAGTGTGAAGTCCGGCGCCTTGTCTCCTGCTTTGAGCATGGCGGGATCCTAGCGGCCCGCAGGCGCTCGCCGCCCGGCTCTCGGTCAGTCGCCCACGCGGTAGTGGAGGTGGACCACACCGCTTCGGAACCGGCGCTCATCGAGCAGCTCGAGTTGTGTGCGAGCCTCCGGCAGGGCTGGCTTGCCCGCGCCCACGGTGATCGGGCACAGCAGCAGATGGCACTCGTCGACCAGCCCCGCACCGATTGCGCGGGCGGCGAGCGCGGCGCCCCCGACCGTGATGTCGGCCCCGGAGGACTCCTTGAGCCGCCTGACGGCGTCCGGGTCGAACTCGCGCTCGATCCGCGTCCTGGCGCTCGATACCGACTGAAGCGCCCGGGAGTAGACGATCTTCTCCGCTGCACGCCAGATCCCGGCATAGTCCCGGGACGCCTGCGGCACCTCGGCCCCTGTGCTCGCGGTCTCCCAGAAGACCATCGTCTCGTACATCCGGCGCCCGTAGAGGTAGGTGCCGATCGGCCGCTCGAGCTCGTTGACGAAGGCATGCACCTCCTCATCCGGCGCCGCCCAGCCAAACTCTCCCATCGAGTCCTCGACGTATCCGTCAAGCGACGTGATCGCCGAATAGATCAGCCTGGCCATCGGACCTCCGAGCTTCGCGGCCTCCCGAACAGGGCCGATCCTAGCGTCGCGGGAGGGGACGCAGGACCGTGAGCAGCCGGGCAACGTCGCCGATCACGCTTGAGAACCGCCGCAGCGGGTAGGGGCTATCTGGGGCCATCGGGGGTGCCTGTCCTGCGCCCCCCCGTGTTGGGCGGGCACACGCTGAGCGCGTACCCCGGTGGTCCCGCTCAGCTGCTGCCCGCGAGGCTCACCGCAGCAGCCGCGAGAGCCGGCGGTCCTTCAGGGCCCTGCCGCCGGTCTGGCACGCGGGGCAGTAGGCGATTACGTAGTCCTCGAAGTGCACCGCCTTCAGGGTGCTCCCGCAGCGCGGGCACGGCTCCCCCTCATGCCGGTGGACCCGGAGCGGCATCGGCATCTTGTCGGGTATCGGGAGCGAGAGGACCTGCTCGTAGTGGACGAGCGCGCGGCCGAGCTCTGAGACAATCGCCTCCCTGAGCAGTTCGAGCTCCTGCTGATCGAGGTCGGCACCCCGCTTGTAGGGCGAGAGCCGGGCCTCCCACAGGATCTCATCAACCCAGGAGCGGCCGATCCCGGCGATCACATGCTGGTCGCGCAGCAGCGCGTGCAGGGGACGGGGCGCAGCGAGAAGCTCCGCGAGCGGCGGCGGATCGGGCCACGCCTCGGGTCCCAGGGCGGCCAGGGCGTCCTGCCGCTCGAGCTCGTCGGTGGGCACGAGCCTGACCCAGGCCGCCTGCTTGGACCCGAACTCGCGCATCCGCAGCTCCCGCCCGCCGGCGAGCCCGACGAGCAGGCGCGATGTCCTGTCGCGCGGGCCGGCGGCCTTGTCGTAGAGCTGCAGCCGTCCCGCCGACATCAGGTGCATCAGCAGCGAAAGGCCCTCGGAGCTGTCGAGGATCAGGTGCTTGCCCCTGCGCCTGACGCCGTCCACGGTGCTCCCGGCGAGATCCGAGAGCGGCGGCTCGAAGGTCTTCAGCGCGTTGATCCCGGGCGCCCGGGCGTACTCGATCGACTCGCCTGCCAGCGCGTCGTCGAGCAGGCGCGCGGTGATCTCAACCTCGGGCAGCTCCGGCATCCCGACCCATCGTAGGCACCGGAGCCCGCAGTGACCGGCCTAGCGGTAGGCGGTGATCGCCGGGCCTTCGTACGTGACGCCCGTGGGGCTCTTCCAGCGCACGTGCCAGTACTGGCCCGCGACGCTCGAGTTCAGCGACCAGTAGCCGAGGCTGTTGGTCCTGACCGTCTTGAGCACGCGGTAGGAGTGGGCGCCCTTCGCGCGGACGTAGACGGTGATGCTGGTCGGACCTTCGGCGGGCCTGACAAGCCCCCACAGGGAGTAGCCGTGGCCGGCCTTGCTGACCGTCAGCGGGATCGGGAAGCTGTAGTACAGCGGCTTGGTCCTGCCGTTGACGTACTCAAGGCCCGTCTGGAAGCCGACGGAGCCGCCGTGGACGCTGGAGCCGGCGGGGCCGCCGAGCGGGTCGTCTTTGAGCAGGTACTGCGAGAACGCCGCGACGCGGGAGTTCGACCAGGCGATCCGCTCGTCGACCGCCTGGAACTGTGCCTGCGTCGCGGCCGGCACGCCGAGTTCCTTGTTCGGGACGCTCTGGACCCCGAACTCGGTGAGGTACATGGGCACGCCGGCGGGAATCGCGTGGGCGCGGGCTGCGAGGTCGAGTGCCCTGGACAGTCGCGAGAGTGAGCCGATCGTCACGTCGTCCGCCACCGGCCAGACGTAGTAGGGGCCCGCGGGCAGGGTGTATGCGTGGTGGGCGTACCCGGCCATCTGCAGCTCCGAGCAGCCTGCGGCTTTGCGGTAGGAGTGGTTCAGGCACAGGGCTTCGCGCATGAACAGCAGCGGCGCGACGTCGTGCAGGAGCGCGCGGGAGCCTTCTTTGCGGACGCTCACGGACTCATAGCCGGTCGGCGCCGTCTCGCCGAAGAGGACCTGCGGGTGGGCGATGCCCGCCGCCTGCAGGCCCGCGTAGCCGGCCTGGTAGAGGCCGCGGTAGATGCGCGGGGAGGCGGGAGTGCCGTTGGAGTTCCACTGCGGAAGCAGGAAGGCGGGGTGGTTCGGCTCGTTCCAGATCGAGAACAGCGAGACCTCCGAGCCGTAGTGGCGGCCCACCGCGGTCATGAATTCCTGGAAGTCTTTGGAGTCCGGGCGCGTGATGTAGGGCGCTTTTCCGTTGGAGGTGGCCCAGCGCGGCACCGGCGAGGTGATCGTGAGCAGGACCTTCCAGTGCAGGCGCGCGGCTTCAGCGATCACTTCGTCGTAGGCGCCCCAGTAGTAGGAGGACGGTTCGGTGGCCGGGAAGCTCGGGCGGGTCGCCGCGGTGGGACCGGGCGTCACGTCGGCCCAGCTCATCTCGATCCGCAGCGCTTTCACGCCGAGGTGCTGCAGCTGGGCGACGGTCTTTGCGCGCGTTGAGCTGTTCAGCAGGTCTGTCGAGGCCTCGAAGTAGGTGGTCTGGGTGTGCGAGGCCTGGGCCGGGGCGGCGGCGAGCGCACCCGCGAGGGGGGCGCAGGCGGCGAGGGCGAGGAGAAGTTTGCGGATATTGAGCATGGTTCCTTGAGACACCTCAGCGCAGAGAAGGTTGCGGTCTTTGTAGGTTTCGTGCGTGAGCGCACCTGTCGCACCCGACGACATCGTCCGAACCCACCGGGACGCGGAGGTTAACAGCCGCCCTCCGCTACTGGTGATCGAGCCCCTGATCGCGTTCATGGACCGGCACGGGCTGGGCGAGGGGGAGATCACCGCAACGCCGATCGGGGACGGGCACTCCAACGTGACCTACCTCGTAGAGCGGGGGGAGCGGTCCTTCGTGCTGCGCAGGCCCCCGCGGCCCCCGCTGCCGCCGAGCGCACACGACGTCCTGCGCGAGGCCAGGCTCCTGAGCGCGCTGTGGGACACGCCGGCCCGCGTGCCGCGGGTCCTGGCCGTCGGGGACGATCTGACGGTCATCGGCTCGCCCTTCTACATCATGGAGATGATCGAGGGCGAGGTCATCGTTGAGTCGGTCCCGGCCGCGCTGGACACGCCCGAGCAGCGCCATCTGATCGGCGAGCAGCTCATCGACGCGCTGGTCGAGATCCACGACGTCGACTGGCGTGCGGCGGGCCTTGAGGACTTCGGCAAGCCCACCGGCTACCTCGAGCGCCAGCTGCGCCGCTTCGGCGGCCTGTGGGAGCTGAACAAGACCCGAGAGATACCGGCGGTCGAGAGCGTCGGGGCCTGGCTCGCGGAGAACCTGCCGCAGTCGGGGCCCGCGACGATCGTCCACGGCGACTTCCGCCTGGGCAACACGATCTTCTCCCCGCACTCGCCGGCGCAGCTGCTCGCGGTCCTGGACTGGGAGATGGCCACGATCGGCGACCCGCTCGCCGACCTGGGGTATCTCTGCATGATGTGGACCGAGCAGGGCGACCCTGCCGGCGGGCTGCGCGAGCATCTGGGCAAGGTGACGCGCGCCGAGGGGTTCCCCACCCGCGGCGAGCTGATCGCGCGCTATGAAGAGCTGTCCGGGCGCTCGATGGGCAACATCCGCTGGTACACGACACTCGCGCTGTGGAAGAGCATCGTCTTCATGGAGGGCAACTACAAGCGCGCGATCGCGGGCACCACGGACGACCCCTACCTCAAGCAGTTCGGCGAGGGCGTGCTCGAGCTTGCCAGGCAGGCGCAGGAGGTCTCTCTTGGAGCCTGAGCGCGACACGATCGATAACGCGCCGGCTCCCGAGTACAGCGCCCTGCTGATCGACTGGGGCGGCGTCCTGACGACCAACCTCTTCGCCTCCTTCAGAACCTTCGCGAAGCAGGCCGGGATCGACCCGCAGGGACTGATGACCCGGTTCCGCACGGACCCGAGCGCGCGCGAGCTGCTGGTGGCCTTGGAGACCGGGGCGATCGACGAGTCGGCCTTCGAGCACAGGTTCGCCGCGATCCTCGAGATCGAGCCCGACGGGCTCATCGACGGACTGTTCGCGGACGTGCACCCGGACACCGCGATGGTCAACGCGGTCGCCATGGCGCGCAGGGCCGGCGTGCGCACGGCGCTGGTGTCGAACTCATGGGGAGTGCACCGCTACCCCCTGGACATGTTCGACGAACTCTTCGACGGCGTCGTGATCTCCGGCCAGGAGGGCATCCGCAAGCCGGCGACGCGGATGTACGAGCTCGGCGCCGAGCGCGCCGGCGCCCCCGCCGAGGTGTGCGTGTTCGTCGACGACCTGCCTTTCGAACCTCACGCCGGCCCAGGAGCTGGGCATGGCGGCGGTTCACCACACGAGCGCGGAGAGCACCATCCCCGAGCTCGAACGGCTGCTCGGCGTCCCACTCAGCGAGGACGGCCAGAACGGCTAGGGCCGCGGCGGCGCGCCGCGGCCCAGGAGCCCTGCGTCAGGCGCGCTTGCCCCTGCCGTAGAGGAATTTGAGCAGTCCGCCCAGCATCCGCGAGGTCCGCGGCGTGTAGGGGTACATGAACAGTTCCTTCTTCATGCCGATCTTCGTCACGACGATCGCCTGCTGGGAGCAGTACTTGCGGATCCCCCCTGCCCCGTGGCGCGATCCGAGGCCGGAGGCCTTGGCCCCGCCCATCGGAAGCTCGAGCACCGTGTAGTTGATCATCGCGTCGTTGACGTTCGACGCTCCGGCCTCCAGCCGCCGCGCTATCGCCTCGCCGCGCTCGGTGTCCCGCGTGAACACGGAGGAGCCGAGCCCGTAGTGGGAGTTGTTCGCCAGCCGCACGGCCTCGTCGGCGTCCTGCACCTTCATGATCGGGAGGGTGGGGCCGAAGGTCTCCTCGGTCATGCACTTCATGGTGTGGTCCACGTCCACGAGGACCGTCGGCTCATAGAAACGGCCCGGGCCCTGAACCTCATGACCGCCGGCCAGGACGCGTGCGCCCTTGTCGACGGCGTCAGCGACGTGGTCCTTGATGATGTCGAGCTGGGGCGGGAACGTGATCGCCCCGACCTCGACCGTCCCGAAGCCGCCCTGGGTGTTCCCCACGCGCAGCGCACGGACTTTCTCGGAGACTTTGGCGACGAACTCGTCGTAGACGGGCGCCTCGACGTAGGCACGCTCGATCGAGATGCACGTCTGCCCCGCGTTCTGCATCGCGTAGTACGTCGCGAAGTTCGCGGCGCGCTCGAGGTCCGCGTCGGAGAGGACGATCATCGGGTCCTTGCCGCCGAGCTCCAGCGATGCCGGGATCAGTTTCGACGCCGCCTCTGCGGCGACCTTGCGCCCGGTCTTCGTCGAGCCGGTGAACATCACCATGTCGACGTGGTCGATCAGGGCCCTGCCGGTCTCGCCGCGCCCGGTCGCCACCTGCAGGACGTTCTCGGGCAGGCCGCACTCGCGCAGCCCTTCCGCGAGCAGCATCGACGTCAGCGGGGTGACCTCGCTCGGCTTGAGGATCACGCTGTTGCCCGCCATCAGAGCGGGAATGCAGTCCCCGAAGGAGTTCGTGAGGGGGTAGTTCCACGGCCCGATCACGCCGATCAACCCGAGCGGGCGCTGGCGAAGAATCAGCTTCTTGCCCTTCACGAGCACCTGGCTCGACTTGACGTGTTCGTCGGCGAGGAACTCCTCGGCGTTCTTCGCCCAGAAGCCGAAGGCGTTGCCGGCGTAGCTGATCTCGGCGAGCTGGGCGTCCTCGTAGGTCTTGCCGGTCTCCGAGACGATCGTCTCGACGATGCGCCCGGCGTTGTCCATGACCCACTTCTGCGCACGCAGCATCACCCGTGCGCGTCCCTCGAATCCGAAGGCCTCCCACTGAGGTTGTGCGGCGCGACCGCGCTCGGCCATCTCGGCGACCGCCTCGGGGCTGAGATCGGGAACCGTTGCGATTATCTCCCCGGTCCCGGGGTTCTCGACGGGAATGCCGTCGCCGGCGGCGGCGCCAGCGACGCCGTTCTGTGTTTCAGGTGCGTGCTGCTCGACCGTGGCCATGTAGACCCTCCCCTGCTAGTTCGCTCGTGCCGGCAAAGACTACTCCGACCGGGCATCCGGGGAAACCCGGCACAGGCGCCGGCGGACGCTAGTCCGACAGCTCTATGGTCTCGATGCCGATCGGCTCGGCGGGCCTGTCCTGACCGTCGGTCTGGACCGCCTCGAGCTTGTCGACGACGTCCATACCCTCGGTCACCTGGCCGAAGACGGTGTGCTTGCCGTCGAGCCACGAGCACGCGTCGGCTGTGACGATGAAGAACTGCGAGCCGTTGGTGTTCGGGCCGGCATTCGCCATCGCGAGGGCCCCGCGAACGATCTTGTGCGGGTTGATCTCATCCTCGAAGGTGTAGCCCGGGCCGCCGGTGCCGGTGCCCTGCGGGCACCCGCCCTGGATCATGAAGTCCTTGATCACGCGGTGGAAGGTGAGGCCGTCGTAGAAGCCGTCGGCGGAAAGCTTGCGGAAATTCTCGACAGTCTTGGGCGCGTCCTCGTCGAACAGTTCGAAGACGATCGGGCCCTCTGTTGTTTGCATCGTGGCGGTTGACATGGCCCTAACCTACACGCTCGAGCGTCAGCGACCGTCCGCCGACCTCGTGGCCGTCGAGCGCCTCGATGACGCGTTCGGACTCGCCGGCGGGCACGGACAGGAACGAGAAGCGCTCGAGCACCTTCACGTCGCGCACAGCCTCGCCGTCAAGTCCCGTGGATGAGGTCACGGCGGAGACGATGTCCGCGACCTTCAGGCCCGCGGCGCGCCCGCCCCCGAGCACGAGCTTTACGTACTCCTCGTCGGCGTCCTGCCTTGAGACGTGCGGCTTGGAGTGCCTGCGCGGGCGCTCGCGCACCGGCGTGGGAGGCGCGATGGCGCCCTTCTCCCACTGCGTGACAGCGGTGCCGATGTGGCGTTCGATCGCCTCCAGCTCGCGCTTCTGGCGGTCCTCGACGAAGGTGATGGCTCGTCCGGAGCGGCCGACGCGACCAGTGCGGCCGATCCTGTGCACATAGGTGTCGGGGGATGTCGGGACGTCGTAGTTGATCACGTGGGTGACCGTGGAGATGTCCAGGCCGCGAGCGGCGACGTCGGTCGCGACGAGGATCGGGACTCGACCCGCCTTGAAGGCAAGCATCACGCCGTCGCGCGAACCCTGGGACATGTCGCCGTGCAGGGCCCTGACGTTCATCCCGCGATCACGCAGGGTCTTGAAGAGCTGCTCGCAGCGGACCTTGGTCCGCACGAACACGATCGCCTGCTCGGGCGCCTCCGCGCGCAGGACCTCCACGAGCTTGTCGGGCTTGTCCCGCGCGTCCACCGGCAGCTGGAACTGGGCGACCGTGTCGATGGTGAGCGTCGCCGCCTCGACCTGGATCACCGTCGGGTCGTACATGTACCGGTCGGCGAGCGTGCGGATCGGCGGCGGCATGGTCGCCGAGAAAAGCGCGGTCTGCCTGCTGGAGGGCGTCAGAGAGAGGATCTTCTCGACGTCCTCGAGGAACCCGAGGTCGAGCATCTCGTCCGCCTCGTCGAGCACGACGAAACGGCAGTCGTGCAGAACCAGCGAGTGACGAGAGATCAGGTCGAGCACGCGGCCGACGGTTCCCACGACGACATGCCCGCCGGCCCGCAGCTGCGCCTGCTGGGTGCGGATCGGCGCGCCGCCGAAGACCGCGACCACGTCTATGCCGCTGTGTGCGCCGTAGGTGCGCAGGGCCTGCGTGACCTGGATGCACAGCTCGCGCGTCGGGGTGAGGACGATCGCCTGCACCGAGGACTCCGACGGATCGATGTACTCCATGATCGGCAGGCCGAACGCGGCGGTCTTCCCGGTGCCCGTCTGCGCCTGACCGATCACGTCCCTGCCCTCGAGCAGCGAGGGGATCGCCTCTTCCTGGATCGGGCTGGGCGACTCATAGCCCACGTCTGCCAGCGCCTGCAGAGTGGGCGCGGAGAGACCTAGTTCGGAGAAGGACTTAGCCATCAGATCAGGCGGCCGGGTCCAGGAGGAGCTTGCCCGTGCTGCGGCGCTCGCGAAGATCAATCTGGGCCTGGGCGGCCTGGGAGAGAGGATATGTCTGCCCGACGATCGCTGTCAGCTCCCCCCGCTGCGCCCGCGCGAAGAGGTCGTTCAGGGCTTCGGCAAACATGCCGGGCCGGCGCAGGCAGTGGAAGAGGTAGAAGCCCACGACGGCGCGCGAATGGCGAAGCAGCGAGCCGGTCCTGACCTCGTTCGGCGTGTTCGTGGCGATCCCGTAGGCAACGATGCGCCCGAACGGCGCCAGCGCGCGGTAGGAGGCGTCGAAGACCTCGCCGCCGGACATCTCGAAGACGACGTCGACCTCCTGCCCGTCGTTCGCCTCCACGATGCGCTCGGTGAGCCCCTCCGGATCGGGGTCGAGGGCCACGTCAGCTCCGAGCTCGAGGGCGACCTCGCGCTTGGCCTGGCTGGAGGCCGTGGCGATGACGCGCCCGGCCCCGAGAGGGCGGCCGAGCTGCACGGCGAGCGAGCCGACGCCGCCCGCGGCGCCATGTATGAGGACGCTCTCGCCGGGCGCGACGCGCCCGGCGGTCCGGTACAGGTGCCATGCGGTGGTGCCCTGGATGATCATCGCGAGGGCCACCCCGTCGTCCAGGTCCCCGGGGATCGGGAACACGTGATCCTCGGGCGCACATGCGTACTCGGCGTAGCCGCCGGCGCCGGTCAGCGCGACGACCCTCTCACCCGTGTCCTGGCGGACTCCAGCGACCTCTCCGCCCGGAACGAGGGGGAGTGTCGCCTTCTGCACGTAGGAGTTGGTCCGCGTGTGGGTGTCCGCGAAGTTCAGCCCGGCGCGCGTCACCTTGATGAGCACCTCTCCGGGTCCCGGGACGGGAACGGGAAGCTCGGCGAGCCTGAGCACCTCCGGGCCTCCGAACTCGGTCATCTGGATTGCACGCATGCAGCGAGGCTATCGGAGTGACGGCCGCTCCCCCGCCCGCACATTGGGCTGCCCCCACGCCCGCGCGTGCTCTAAGGTGGCCGCCGATGTCAATCACCGTTGTTGGATCGATCGCCTACGACACAGTGAAGACGCCGTTCGGCGAGCGCGAGCGCATGCTCGGCGGCGCGGCCGTCCACTTCGCGATGGCAGCCTCGTTCTTCGACGATGTTCGCGTCGTCGGCCCGGTCGGGGACGACTTCGGCGAGCCACAGCTCGAGGTGCTGCGCCGGCGAGGGGTGGATGTGTCGGACGTCGAGCGGATCGCGGGCGGCAAGACCTTCTTCTGGCAGGGGGAGTACGGCTGGGATCTGAACTCCCGCGACACGCTCGACACCCAGCTCGGCGTGTTCGAGGGTTTTGAGCCCAAGCTCTCCGAGGGCTCGCTCGCAAGCGACGTGCTGTTCCTCGCGAACATCCAGCCGGATCTCCAGCGCGACGTGCGCAGCCAGATCCCGAACGCGCGCTTTGTCGCCCTGGACTCGATGAATCTGTGGATCGACATCGCGCGGGACTCGCTCGTGGACGCGATCGAAAGCGTCGACTGCCTGATCCTCAACGACGCAGAGCTGCGGCAGCTCACGGGCAAGCCCAACCTGGTCGCCGCCGCGCGCGAGGTGCTCTCCTGGAACCCGCCTGGAGCCGCAGCGACCGGCTCGCGGCGCGGGCCGAGCGTGATCGTCGCCAAGCAGGGCGAGTACGGGGCCGCGCTCGTGACGCGCGAGGGCTTCTTCGCACTGCCGGCCTACCCACTCGAGTCGGTCATCGACCCGACCGGCGCCGGGGACACCTTCGCGGGCGGCCTGGTCGGCTACATCGCCGCCCACCCGGACGAGCCGCTCTCCGACGGCCTGCTGCGGCGCGCCATGGCGCACGCGACGGTGCTCGCGTCCTTCAACGTGGAGGAGTTCGGGACCGAGCGCATCGAGCGCCTCACGGGCAAAGAGATCGTCGCGCGGATCAGCGAACTGCACGCGATGACGCAGTTCAGCGGCGCGCCTCTGCAGCTCCGCGGCTGACCGGCCGCGCCGCGCCTGCAGCGCCGTTAGAGCGCCAGCGGATACGGGACTTGTACGGATGGGCGCGCGGGGATAACATCGGCCGGAGTGAGCGTCTGGCTATTTCTATGGCTGATGGTCTTCCTGAAGATCCCGATCGTCGGTCTCTTCATGATCGTCAAGTGGGCCGTCGGGCCGAACCCCGAGGGCGAGGTCGACCAGGACGGCGGCGTCGGGCCCGTGCCCGGGCCGTCCGGTCCGCGCCATCCCCGCACCAGGCTTCAGCGCCCGCCACGGCGCGGACCGCACCGCGCGCCGGCTCCGCTGGCGCCCGCCCGCGTTCGGGCGGTCGTCGCCATGCAGCGCACGACACGCCCCTGAAGCGGCCCCGCGCACCCGCAAGGACCTTGGCGCGGGCTGTTGCGATAATCGGTGTAAGCGCCCCCCCAGACTGCCGATAGGAGAAGCACATGAGCACTGACGGTTCAGCGATCGGCCAGAGCAACCTCAGCACCGACGGCGAGAACGGAGCCCGTCCGCAGACGCTGACGGTCACCGACAACCGCACGGGCGCCACCTATGAGCTGCCCATTCAGGACGGAACCGTTCGCGGCATGGACCTGAGACAGGTCAAGACCGACGCGGACGACTTCGGGCTCATGGTCTACGACCCCGCCTACATGAACACCGCCTCCTGCCGGAGCGCGATCACCTACATCGACGGGGAGGCCGGGATCCTGCAGCACCGCGGCCACCCGATCGAGCAGCTCTGCGAGCACTCCACCTACCTGGAGGTCGCCTACCTGATCATCAACGGGTACCTGCCGACGGAGGCGCAGTTGCAGGACTGGGTCCACGAGATCACGATCCACACCTTCGTGCACGAGAACATCAAGGACTTCATGCAGGGCTTCCGCTACGACGCGAACCCGATGGGGATGCTCGTCGCATCGGTCGGCGCGCTGTCGACCTTCTACCCGGACGCCAACAAGATCCATGACGAGCAGATCCGCATGGCACAGATCATCCGGCTGCTCGCGAAGATGCCGACCCTCGCCGCCTTCGCGTTCCGGCACAACATGGGCCAGCCGTACGTGTATCCCGACAACGAGCTGAACTACGCGGGCAACTTCCTCGGGATGATGTACAAGATGACCGAGCTCAAATATGAGCCCGATCCTCGGCTCGAGCGCGCTCTGGATGTGCTCTTCATCCTGCACGCCGACCATGAACAGAACGCGTCGACCAGCGCCGTCCGCGCCGTCGGCTCAACCCAGGTCGACCCCTACTCGGCCGTCGCCGCGGGAGTCGCCGCGCTCTACGGCCCGCTGCACGGCGGAGCCAACGAGGCCGCGCTGCGGATGCTCCAGCGGATCGGGAGC
This sequence comes from uncultured Solirubrobacteraceae bacterium, assembly GCA_963787115.1. Classification (GTDB taxonomy): domain Bacteria; phylum Actinomycetota; class Thermoleophilia; order Solirubrobacterales; family Solirubrobacteraceae; genus Palsa-744. Next base: position 19,388 of record CAWBBS010000014.1, on the reverse strand, counting down.
GTCGAGAACATCCCTGACTTCCTGGAGGGGGTGAAGGCCGGCAACGAGCGCCTGATGGGCTTCGGGCACCGCGTGTACAAGAACTACGACCCGCGCGCCCGCATCATCCGCAAACACCTCGACGCGGTCTTCGAGGTGCGCGGCAAGAGCCCGCTCCTGGATGTCGCCACCGAGCTCGAGAAGCGGGCTCTGGACGATGACTACTTCACCTCCCGCAAGCTCTACCCGAACGTCGACTTCTACTCGGGCCTCATCTACGAGGCGCTCGGCCTGCCGGTGGCGATGTTCCCGGTCATGTTCGCCATCGGGCGCACCAGCGGCTGGATCGCCCAGTGGCTGGAGATGGTTCAGGACCCCGAGCAGAAGATCGCTCGCCCGCGCCAGATCTACACGGGCGAGCGCGACACGGCCTGGATCCCGATGGAGGACCGCAGCTAGCGACTGAGCGGAGCGCTCAGTCGCTCCACCATCCGGGGATCAGTTCTCCGTCGCCATCGCGACGTGGCCCGAAGGCGAGCACTTCGATCCCGTCCGTGTCGGCCTCGAAGGCCCGCGTGACACCTGGCGCCACACGCACGGCGTCGAGCCGCTCGACCTGCAGGATCTCCTCGTCGAGCTTCACGCGGCCGGAGCCGTCCAGCACCACGTAGATCTCCTCGGCTCCCTCGTGCCGATGGCCGAACGGCTGTCGCTTTCCCGGCTTGATCCGGAAGTGGCTGACACCCGGGTCCTGCGCGTCGAGGTCGTTCTTGGCGAACCTCGCCTCCTGGACCTCCTCCAGGTCGAAGCCGGCCGCCGCGTCCTTCACGTCGGTGAGTTTCTTGCGGGTGTATGGAGCGCTCATGCCTCTACCTCCTCAGGTTTGACGATCACCAGAGAAAACAGAGCCGCCCGCGCGCGACGGCGGCTGGGCCCGCTCAGATCACGAGCGTCGCTCCGTAGCGCCGCAGCCAGTCGCGGTCCTCGCGCCAGCCGGGCCTGCGCCGCTCCACGAGCGCCCAGAAGCGCGAGGAGTGGTCCGGCACCTCGAGGTGGCAGACCTCGTGCCAGACCACGTAGTCCAGCACGCTCTCGGGGGCGAGCAGCAGGCGCCAGTTGAAGCTCATGCGGCCGCTTGACGAGCACGACGCCCAGCGCGTGCGCTGCGCGCGGATGTCCAGGCCCGAATAGGAGGTGCCGGCGATGGCGGTCGCGCGATCGAGGCGGGGCGCTATCTCAGCGCGGGCTGAGCGGCGGTAGAAGCGCTCGATCGCCGCGCGGGAATCGCCGGCGGGTACCAGCAGCCTGCCGCCGCTGCGGTGGACCCGAGTGCGGCCGGACTGCACCACGAGCTCGAGCGGCTCTCCCAGATACGGCACGGTCCCGGCTCGGGCCGCGAGGTGCTCCAGGGTCCTGCGGCTCTCCTCCAGACGGCGTTCGATCCAGGGCCGGAGCTCCGTGACGGCGGCGCCGGCCGCTCGCTCGGGGGCGCGTGCCGGCAGGACCACCTCCACGCCGGCGTGTGCGTCGACGTTGACACGCACCCTGCGCGCGCGGGGCGAGCGGCGCACCGTGTAGGCGATGTCCTGCTCGGCGAGATGGTTCTCCACGACTGGGCAGGGTACGCGCCCGCCCGGCCGTCGGCGCAGGCCGCCGCGTCATAACCTTGCCGCGTGGAGCAGCAGAGCCAGCCGGAGCCAGACGGGGCGCACACACTCGATCAGGAGCTGCTGCTCTGGCTGGGCGACGAGCCGCCGGAGGTCCGGGCCGCGGACAACGAGCGCATCCGCGACATCGCCGCCGAGTTCGCGATGGGCTTCGACGCCCTCTCGCAGGTGACGCGAGCGGTCACGGTCTTCGGCTCCGCCAGGACGCCCCCCGGCCACCAGAGCTACGAGCTCGCAAGGCAGGTCGGCGAGGCCGTCGGCCGCGCCGGCTACGCCGTCATGACGGGCGGCGGCCCCGGGATCATGGAGGCGGCCAACCGGGGCGCGCGGGATGCCGGCGCGCTGTCGATCGGCTGCAACATCGAGCTTCCACACGAGCAGGAGCTCAACCCCTACGTCGACATCGGGCTCCGCTTCCGCCATTTCTTCGCGCGCAAGGTCATGTTCGTCCGCTACGCCAGCGCCTTCGTGATCTGCCCGGGCGGCTACGGAACGATGGATGAGCTCTTTGAGTCCCTGACCCTGATCCAGACCGCCACGATCCGCCACTTCCCGGTGATCCTCCTCGGCGGAGAGGAGTGGGTCGGGCTGATCGCCTGGCTGCGTGAGCGCGCGCTCGCGGACGGGCGGATAGACGCCTCGGACCTCGAGGTGCTGCGCGTCGTGGACGACCCGGCCGAGGTCTGCGAGATCGTGGACGCCGCACGGGTGCGCCAGCGCAGGTACGGCCACACGCAGCGGCGCCGCTCGGCCCCGCTGCCCCCGGCCTGACCGGCTTGGCCGGGCAGGTCCATAATGGGAGTGTGAGCGGATCGAAGGTTCAGCTGCCCCGCGGGGTGCGCCCCCCGTATGAGGTCTACATCAACGGGGTGCCGCAGAGACCCGGAGACGACTTCAACGTCCGCGAAGGCGCGCTCATCTTCAAACGCGAGCTGCGCAAGGACAAGATCAGCGGCTGGCGCTGGCTGCTGGGCGCCTGGGGCGTGGGCACATACCGCCAGAACGACTCGGTCGACGTGCGCTACGAGGCCGCCGACGGCTCGCCGCGCGTCGCCGAGGGCTTGGAGATCGAGCCCGCGTAGAGAGTGTTCTCCCAGGGGCGCGCGAGCTTCAGGGCACTGACGATCGCGCGGGTGGCCGGGGAGCGGTTGAGCGTGTAGAAGTGGATGCCGGGGGCGCCGGCGGCAAGCAGCTCCGCGCACTGCAGGGTCGCGTAGGCGACGCCGAAGTCAAGGACGGCCTCGGGGTCCTCACCGCGGGCGTGCAGCTCGCGGTGCAGCGCCGGCGGAATCGACGCGCCGCACATTGCGGCCATCCTCTCCACCTGGCCCACCTGGGTGATGGGCATGATCCCGGGGATGATCGGCACCGTGATGCCGGCGGCGCGGGCACGCTCGAGAAAATCGAAGTAGCGCCGGTTGTCGAAGAACAGCTGCGTGATCAGGAAGTCGACGCCGGCGGCGACCTTCTCCGCCAGATGCGCGAGGTCCTCCTCGGGGCCGACGGCATTGATGTGCGTCTCCGGAAAGCAGGCCGCGCCGACCGCGAACGGATATGAGGCCGAGATCAGTTCCACCAGTTCGCGCGAGTACTCGAGACCGCCCTCGGTCCGGCTCCACTCCGCCTGGCCCGCGGGAGGGTCCCCACGCAGCGCGAGCACGTTTTCGATGCCGGCCTGGAGCATCTCGTCGAGGGTCGCCGTGAGTTCCTGCACGGTCGCGCCGACACAGGTGAAGTGCGCCATCGCAACGAGCCCGTCGTCGTTGATGCGCTTGACGATCTCGATCGTCTTCTCCGTCGTAGACCCCCCCGCTCCATAGGTGACCGAGACGAATGACGGCTCGAGTGTGCGCAGCTCGCCGAGGGCCGCGTAGAGGTTCTTCTCGCCGGCATCGGTCTTCGGGGGGAAGAACTCGAACGAGAAGGACGGCCCGGCCGAGCCGAGGATCTCATCTATGCGCATCTGGTGATTATGCAGACCATCGCTCAGGATCACCGGGTATCCGCTTGACCTGGCCGAGAGCCTGCAGATGCGTCAGATAGCCCAGGACCTTCGAGAGCAGCCACTGTGTGCTCTGGGTGGCGGCCGCCGGGTCATAGACGCGCGGGATGATGTCGTATGCCGTCACAGGCCCATCGCCGACGGCGTGAAGGACGCGCTTAAGGCGCTCGGCGACGAGTTCCCGGTTTCCGCGGATGTGCGCCTGCACGTCGGTGAACGTCCTGCCGTGGCCCGGCAGGCAGAGGCGTGCCCGCAGGCCTTCGACGACGTCCAGCGAGCTCAGGAACTCGCCGACCGGGTCAGGCGAGTAGCCATGATCGAAGTACAGCGAGATGCGCCCGAGCAGGTGATCGCCCGAGATGAGAAGGCGCCGCTCGGGCTGGAACAGGCACACGTGCGAGGGCGAGTGCCCGGGCGTCTCATAGGCGACCCAGTCGCCGAGGTCTGTCGAGATGCGCACCCCGTCCACGAGGTCTTTGCTGTGTTCGATCAGCGCGTTCCTGGTGCTCCGCTCGGAGTCCGATTCGCTGTCGGCCGAGGGGGGCGTGTAGGTACTCAGCGTCTCCGCCGGCACTCCGCTCTGGCGCGCGATCTCGATACGGCGCTCATAGAGCTCCTGCGGGCTCTGCAGCATCCGCAGCAGGTGCTCGTGGTTGGGATGCAGCCAGATTTCACAGCCCGTCTGGCGTGCGATCTCGGCGGCGCCTCCGCAGTGGTCCAGATGAGCGTGCGTGCAGACGATCAGCCTCGTCTGCTCGAGGCGCAGACGGCACATCGCCAGAGCCCGCTCGAGATCGGCGAGCGCGTCCTCGCCGGGCATGCCGGCGTCGAACAGGACGAACCCTCCCTCACAGGCGACCGCCCAGGCGTTGCCGTGCGGCACCCCCGGCCAGGGCAGCGGCACGCGCAGCCGGAACACCCCCGGCAGCACCCGTTCTCCCCGCCCCAGCTCGCGTCTTCCTGTCACACCGGCCACGCGCCGGAGACTAGACTACGGCCGACAGCAGCCGTCAACGAGGGGGAACATGTCCGATCGGCAGGCCGCCAGCGAGGCCAGCAACAAGGTGCAGGAGGTGGCCGCGAACATGCAGCAGCTCGCGGCGGGGCGCAAACGCATGTCCGGCAGCAAGGCCGAGTCGGTCGCACGCCGCTACTTCAAGGCCATCGACGATCACGACCTCGAGGAGGCCGTCGCCCAGTGGGCGGACGGCGGCCGCGAGAATGTGCGCGGCCAGCTCGACACGCTTGCCCCCGATGGGGTCAGGGAGTTCCTCGGATCCCTGCTCGGCGCGGTTCCCGACCTGCGCATGCAGGTGATCTCGACGACCACCGAGGGCGAGCGGTGCGGGGTGCAGTGGAGGGTCACCGGCACATTCGCCGGACCCGGCAGCTACGCCGGAATCGCCCCGAACGGCGCGCCGCTGGTGCTCGAAGGCATCGACATGCTGACGGTCCGCGACGGGCTGATCCAGAACAACGACGCCTTCACCGACTCCATGACCTTCGCCCGCCAGATCGGGATGATGCCCGGCCAGGGCTCCTCGGCCGAAACGGGCATGCTCGCGGCTTTCAACGCCAAGACGCGCGTCGCCTCCGGCATGGCGGGAGAGGCCGGGCTCGTCGCGGCCGGGGTCTGGGTCGTCCAGGGCCAGCCCGCCAGATGCAACGTGTACCTGCTCGAGGAGGACGGCGGCGTCACACTGTTCGACGCCGGCGCCAGGACGATGACGCGCGCGGTCGCCGCGGCGGGCGCGAAGCTCGGAGGGATCCGCCGTGTCGTGCTCGGGCACGGACACACCGACCACCGCGGAACGGCCCCGTCGCTCGGAGTCCCCGTCCTGTGCCACCCGAACGAGGTGCAGGATGCCGAAGGCAGCGGCGGCTTTCGCTACTGGGACCCGCACCTCGCGTCCCTGCCCACCCCCCACCGCCAGCTGCACCGGCTGCTGCACCGCTATGCCTGGGACGGCGGGCCGGTCGAGATCTCCGGGACGCTCGTGGAGGGCGACGACGTAGCGGGCTTCAAGGTGATCGAGCTGCCGGGCCACGCGCCCGGGCAGATCGGGCTGTGGAGGGAGTCGGACAGGCTCGCGCTCAGCTCAGACTGCTTCTACACGCTCGACATCTGGGGCCGTGACTGCCCGCCGCGGCTCCCGCTGCAGGCCTACAACTTCGACACCGAACAGGCCCGCGCGAGCATCCGCAAGCTCGCGGCGCTCGAGCCGGCCGCCGCCTGGCCCGGCCACGCCAAGCCGGTCACGGGCGACGTCCGCGCCGCGCTCGAGCGGGCCGCCGACGCGGGATAGCGTGGGACGGCGATCCCGCCGCACCGCGCGCGAGAGCGCCCCGAGCACGGACTACACCGATCCAGACGGCAACGTCCTCACGCTGCGCGGGTCTCTGACGGCCGGATCGCGGCAGGAGTACGCGAGGGCGCTCGCCGGCAGCCCGCTGTCCATCGAGGACGCGTGGCAGCGGGCGATGGAGCTGCTGTTCGAGCGCCTGGCGGTCCGGTGGGTGATCGCCGGGGCCCCAATCGAGCGCCAGCGCGAACTGCTCGCGCGACTACGGGCCGCCAGCCCGCAGGAGCGGGCCTGGGTCCGCGGCGCGCTCCGTGAGCACTGCGCCGAGAACTTCCCCGACGTCAGCGCGCCCTGACCCTCAGCGCCCCTCTGCGAGCAGTTCCAGACGCGGACCGTGAGCACTGGACGCCGACACGAAACGGGCGGTCGCCGGGCTGAGAACGAACTCGAGCACGGCGCCATCCTCGCCGCGCACCTCCAGGCGCCGGCCCTCCTCATGCACCGCGACCACGGTGCCCGCCTCGAAGCTGCCGCCGAAATGGGCGATGCGGGCACGGGTGCCGACACGGGGCACCGGACGCGATGGGACGAGCATGCCCTGATGCTTCCAGAAGCGGGGGATAACGCGCCGAGCCCGCCTCACCGCTAAGTTCAGGCGATGCGCCGCACAAAGATAGTCGCGACGATCGGCCCCGCCTCCCGCGACCCGGAGACGCTGGCACGGATGGTGCAGGCCGGTATGGACGTCGCGCGCCTGAACTACTCCCACGGCACCCTCGATGAGCACGCGGAGACCGTCTCGCGGGTGCGGCAGGCCGCGAACCGCACCGGCAGGCCCGTCGCGATCCTGCAGGATCTGCCCGGCCCCAAGCTTCGGATCGGCCCGCTGCGGGACGACCTGGTCGAGCTCACCCCCGGTGAGCACCTCACCTTCGCCTGCGGCGACGGCGAGGAGGCGGGCGACGCCCACCGGATGAGCCTCTCCTGGGCGGGACTGCCCGAAGCCGTCGAGAAGGACTCGATCCTCTACCTCGCCGACGGGTCGGTGCGCCTTCGGGTGCTGGCCACCCGGGTGGGCGACCACGAGGTGGACCTGGAGGTGGAGGTCGGCGGCGCCGTCGCCTCGCGCCAGGGCCTGAACATCCCCGGACCGACCGCGTCCCTTCCGGCGGTGCCGGAGGAGGACCTGCACATGCTCCGCCACGGGGAGTCGATCGGCGTGGACATGGTCGCCCTCTCCTTCGTCCAGACGCCGGAGGACGTGGAGTACGTGCGCGACCACACGCGCCTGCCGCTGATAGCCAAGATGGAGAAGCCCCAGGCCGTCGAGCGGGCAGAGGAGATCGTGAGAGCGGCCGACTGCGTGATGGTCGCCCGCGGCGACCTGGGGATCGAGCTTCCGATCGCGCGCGTGCCGATCGTCCAGAAGCAGCTGCTCGAGTTGGCCGGACGCCTGGCGCGCCCGTCGATCACCGCCACCCAGATGCTCGACTCGATGGTCAGCTCCTCGCGCCCGACCCGGGCGGAGGTGGCCGATGTGGCCAACGCGATCCTCGATGGAACGGACGCCGTGATGCTCTCGCAGGAGACGGCCGTTGGGGCATATCCGGTCGATGCGATCGAGATGATGGCCGCGGTGGCCGTGCAGGCTGAGTCGATAGCCCCGTATGAGCGCTGGAACGACCTGCGGGTGCACCGCACGGAGTCCGACCCCGCGTACACGCTCGCGCACAACCTCTGCGACGCGGCGCGCGAGCTGCGCCTTGACGCGCTGGTGGTGCCCACCCTGTCGGGCCGCTCGGCCCGCATCGTCTCCGCCCACCGGCCGACCGTGCCGATATACGCGCTCTCGCCGGGCAAAGAGACGGTCAGGCGCTGCGGGCTCATGTGGGGGGTGCAGGCGGAGTCGATGGTCCGCCACGAGACCACCGAGGCCCTGATCGCGGACGCAGCACGGCGCGTGGTCGAGCTCGGCTGGTGCAAGCGGGGGCAGCGCGTCGCGATCACAGCGGGGCTCCCGTCCGGGCGCCCCGGCACCACGAGCCTCGTTCAGATCCAGGTTCTCTAGGCCGCCGCAGCACCCGTCCGGGGCGGCTCGTTCCGGCAGAAGGAGGGCCCCGGCGCGCGCCGAATCTCAGGAAATGGAGCCCGAGAAGCCCGCCGAGCCGAGAGGCGGCATAGCCCACCGCATGGCTGCCTGGTCACACGCCAGACAGCAGCGAAAAGGGCTGCGCCCTCGCGACGCTGCCGCGCTGATATCCGTCGCCTGGATCGCGACGATCCTGATCTTCGGCGTCCTGGAGCGGCTGCTCGACCCCAAGACCTTCCACACGGTCTGGCTCGGCGACTGGTGGGCGCTGCAGACGGTCACGACCGTCGGCTACGGCGACGTGGTGCCCGAAAACACCCTCGGGAGGCTGGTGGCCTCGGTGCTCTTGCTGGGCGGGCTGGCATTCCTGACCGTGATCATCGCGATGATCACGGGCGGGTTCGTCTCGCTCTACCAGCGCCAGGCGGTCGCGGCGGGCGAAGACCCCTATATCAACGCGATGCAATCGCTGGAGCACGAAGTCGGCCAGGTCCGGGAGGAACTGCGGTCGATGCGCGAGCTCGTCGCGGCCGGCTCGCCGCCGCCGCCCGCAGGCGATCCGCCGCCGGCGCGGCCCTGAGATTCTCGGCCGCCCCTTCCCCGCCGCCCGGGGCAATGCGGAACGCTGGGTCATACTTACTAGGTGAGAGCTCTCGACCCGCGGCTGCTCAGATACGCCCGCGCGACACGTAACTTTCTGATCGCATCCGTCTCACTCGGGTGCGTGAGCGCCTTTCTGATCGTCGCCCAGGCGTGGCTGATCGCGGACATCGTCTCACGCGCATTCATCGACGGGAGAAGCCTCTCGCAGCTGCAGACGCCGATGGTGATCCTGCTCGCGGTGGTGCTCGCGAGGGCCCTCGTCGCATGGGGGGCGGAGCTCGCGGCCAGCCGCGCCTCTGCCCGCGCGAAGTCCCAGCTGCGAACGGCGCTGCTCGAACGGGTGCCGGAGCTCGGGCTCGAAAGCAACCGCGAGCAGCGCTCCGGCGAGCTGGCGATCCTCGCGACACGCGGGATCGACGTGCTCGACGGCTACTTCTCGCTGTACCTCCCCCAGCTGTTCCTGGCCGTGATCGTTCCGATAGTCGTGATCGTGTCGGTGCTCTGGGGCGACTGGGTGTCGGCGGCCATCATCACATTCTCGATCCCTCTGATCCCGCTGTTCATGGCCCTCGTGGGAGCCACCACGCAGGAGCGGATGGATCGCCAGCTGCGGACCCTCGAGCAGCTCGCGGGCCACTTCCTGGATGTGGTCGCCGGCCTGCCGACCCTGAAGATCTTCGGCCGCGCGAAGGCGCAGGCGAAGACGATCCGCGAGATCACCGAGCGCTACCGCCTGGCCGCCATGTCCACGCTGCGCATCACCTTCCTCTCCTCGTTGATCCTCGAGCTCGTCTCGACGGTGGCGGTCGCGATGGTGGCGGTCGCCGTCGGGCTGCGGCTGATGAACGGCCACATGGATCTGCGGACCGCCCTGTTCGCACTCGTGCTGGCGCCGGAGGCGTTCATGCCGCTGCGCCAGCTCGGCGCCAACTACCACGCGAGCGCCGAGGGGATGGCCGCCGCCGAGCGGGTCTTCGAGGTGCTCGAGCTGCCGCTGCCCGAACGCGGAACGCGCACCAACTTCCCCGACCCTGCCACGTCCGGGCTGGAGGTCGAGGACCTCAGCGTCACCTACCCCGGGCGCACCGAACCGGCGCTCGACGGCCTCTCGCTCACGGTCGCGCCCGGCGAGATCCTCGCGCTCGTGGGGCCCAGCGGGTGCGGCAAGTCGACGCTCCTGAGCGTGATGCTCGGGCTCGCCACAGCGGATCGCGGCTCCGTGCGGGTGGGGGGCGTCGATATCGCGGAACTCGATCCCGACGCCTGGAGATCGCGGCTTGCATGGGTCCCGCAGCGGCCCCACCTCTTCAAAGACACGGTTGCCGAGAACATCCGCCTCGGCCGCATCGACGCCTCGGATGACGCTGTCTGGGCCGCGATCGGCGACGCCGGGCTCAGGGAGACCGTCGAGAGGCTGCCTCACGGCATCGACACGGTCCTCGGTGACCGCGGCGCCGGACTGTCGGCCGGAGAGCGTCAGCGGGTCGCCCTGGCGCGCGCGTTCCTGCGCGATGCGCCGCTGCTGCTGCTCGACGAGCCCACCGCGAACCTCGACGCCAACACCGAGCACGAGGTCGTCGAGGCGATCCGAAGGCTCGCGAAGGGACGCACCGTGGTGCTCGTCGCGCACCGGCCAGCGCTGATGGCCCTCGCCGACAGGGTGCTGCCGGTCGCCACGGCGGAGGTCGCCGCGTGAGCGCTATCGGCCCCATCCGCGCCCTTCCGGACGACGGAGGCCCGAAGGCGCCGCTCCGCTCCACGCTCGCGCTGGTGCGGCCCGTTGCCAAACGACTGGTGCTCGCAACGATCCTCGGCGCGTGCGCCCTCGCAGCCGCGATCGGCCTGATCGGCACGTCTGCATGGCTGATCTCACGCTCCGCCCAGCATCCCCAGGAGTCCGCGATCGCGGTTGCGATCGTTGGGGTCCAGTTCTTCGCGCTCTCGCGCGGCCTGTTCCGCTACGCGGAACGGCTTGTCAGCCACGACGCGGCCTTCGGGGTCCTCTCCGAGCTCAGGGTCAGCGTCTACACCCGCCTGGAGCGCCTCGCTCCGCTGGGGCTGCCGGCGTTCCGCAGCGGCGACCTGCTGGCGCGCCTGATCCACGACGTCGACTCGATGCAGGACCTGCTGCTGAGGGTGCTTCCCCCATTCGCGATCGCAATATCGGTGGGCGCCGGAACGGTGCTGGCCGTTTGGATCATGCTCCCGGCGGCAGGGCTCGTGCTGCTCGTCGCGCTGCTGATCGCGGGCACGGTCGTCCCCTGGCTGACCGGAGCCCTGGCTGCACGCAACGAGAGCTCGCAGGCGGCGGCGCGCGGCGAGCTCACCTCCACCGTCGTCGACCTCATCGACGGCGCGCCGGAGCTGGCCGTGAACGGCGCCACGGGGCGCCAGCTCGCGCGGGCGCTGAGCGCCGACGCCGAGCTGACGGCGGTTGCGGCGGCAAGCGCCCGCACCGCCGGGCTGGGCCAGGGGCTGACCCGGCTCTGCTCGGGGCTCGCGATGTGGGGCGCCCTGCTGGTCGGCGTGACGGCGGTGCACTCGGGCAAGATGAGCGGCGTACTGCTCGCGGGCCTGGCGCTGATACCGGTCGTGGCCTTCGAGCTCGTCGGACCGCTGCCGACAGCCACCCAGACCCTGCAGCGCGTGCGCCGCTCCGCCGCCCGCGTCTTCGGCGTGATGGAAGCGACCCCGCCGGTGTCCGAGCCGCTCGAGCCCGCTGAACTTCCCCAGGCCCCCTATCACCTGCGGGCCACGGGGCTCGGCGCCCACTACCCGGGAGCGGAGCACGCCGCCCTGGAAGGAGTCGACATCGACCTCGGCCCGCGCCGGCGGGTCGCGGTCGTGGGGGCGAGCGGCGCCGGCAAGTCCACGCTCGCGGGGGTGCTGCTCCGCTTCCTTGACTACGAGCAGGGTGCGGTTACGCTCGACGGGGTCGAGATCTCGGATCTGAGCGGCGAGGACTGCAGGCGGGTGGTGGGACTGGTGGGCCAGGACGCCCACATCTTCGACACGACCGTGGAGGAGAACCTGCGGATGGCCTCGCGCCAGGCCACCGAGGGCGAGATTCGAGGGGCTCTGTCGGCGGTGCGCCTGCTCGACTGGGTCGGCCGCCTGCCCGCGGGCATGGACACCGAACTCGGTGAGCGCGGAGCCCGCATGTCCGGTGGGCAGCGCCAGCGCCTGGCCGTCGCGCGTGCCCTGCTCGCCGATTTCCCCGTTCTCGTCCTGGATGAGCCCGGTGAGCACCTTGACACCGCGACCGCGGACGGGATCCTCGCGGACCTGCTCGTGCTCACGCGCGACAGGGCGACGCTACTGATCACCCACCGCCTGGCGGGCCTCGCCGACATGGACGAGGTGCTGGTTCTCGACGCTGGCCGCGTGGTCGAGCGGGGCACCCACGCCGAGCTGCTGTCGCTCGGTGGCCGCTACGCCTCGCTCTGGCAGCAGGAGAACGGCTAGGCCGAACGCCGGACGGGTCCGGCGGAAGCCGGATGGAGCATCATGCGCATCCCCGCCGTGATCAGGCCGGCCGGGCGTGAGAGCTCGACGCGCTGCGCGGGCCGGGGCGGCGAGCCGCCCCGGCTGCGGGCGCCCTAGACCTGCGGCGCGGCGGGGAGCGGCGGCGCGGGCGGCGAGGAGGCGGGCGGAGTGTCGCCCTTCGCCGGCGGCGCGACCACGCGCTGACGGAACACGTAGAAGGACCAGCCCTGGTAGACGAGCACCACCGGGAGCAGGAGCACCGTGACGATCGTCATCACTTTCAGCGCGTACCCGCCCGAGGCGGAGTTTTTCACGGTCAGGTTGAACAGTGGGCTCGTGCTGGAAACCATCACGATGGGGTATGCCGCGATGAAGAGGGAGCCCACGGTGCTCGCGATGGCGATCGCGGATGAGACGAACGCCCAGCCGTCGTTGCCGCTGCGCACCAGCCATGCTGCGGCCAGCACCGCGATGATCGACAGCACCGGCACCGGGCCCGGGACGGCGTGACCGCTCGACACGGCCAGCGTCCAGATGACGAACCCGAGCACCGTCAGCGAGGACACGACGCTGAACGGCTTGCCGAGTGCCCGCGCCCGCTCGCGCACCACGCCCTCTGTGCGGATCGACAGGAACGTGGCGCCGTGGAGAAGACACAGCGAGACCATCGTCACGCCGGTCCACAGGCCATACGGTGTCAGCAGGTCGAAGAAGTTGCCCGTGAAGTTGTGGGCGGAGTTGATCGGCAGGCCCGCGAGCAGGTCGCCGAGGCCGACGCCGAGCAGCAGCGGGATCATCAGGCTGCCGATCGTCAGGCACCAGGACCAGACCGAGCGCCAGACGGGGTCCATGTTCCTGTTCCTGAACTCGAAGGCCACGCCGCGGGCCATCAGCGCGACGAGGATCAACAGCAGCGGCAGGTAGAGGGCCGAGAACATCGTGGCGTACCAGCTCGGGAAGGCGGCGAAGGTGCCCGCCCCGGCGACGATCAGCCAGACCTCGTTGCCGTCCCACCAGGGACCGATCGTGTTGATCGCGACGCGCTGCTCGGTGTCGGTCTTGCCGACGACGGTGTGCAGCATCCCGACGCCGAAGTCAAAGCCCTCGAGTACGAAGAAGCCGACCCACAGGATCGTGAGGAGGATGAACCAGAGTGTGTTGAGGTGGAGCATGCTCGTGCCCTCCTAGTAGGTCAGCGCAGGGATCGGTTTTTGCGTGGCCGCACCATCGGTGTCCGGCGTTCCCGACGTACCGGTCGGCGGGGTCTCCCCGTGGCCGTCCGCATCGGCGAGATCCTTGCGGGCGAAGTGCAGCATCAGCTTCAGGTCGACCGCGCCCATCGCGATGTAGACCAGCACGAACACGGTCAGGCTGACCCAGATATCCAGCGAGGTCACCGACGGCGAGTTGGCGTTGATCGTCTTCATCAGGCCCTGCACGATCCAGGGCTGCCGGCCGCTCTCGGTGAGCATCCACCCGGCCGTGTTCATGATGTACGGCGCCACGACGGCCAGCATCGCGAGTTTCAGGAAGCGTTTGGAGTCAGCGAGTTTGCCTGTTTTCAGCAGCCAGCCGGCCCAAAGTGTCAGCAGCAGCACGAGCGTCGCGACGTAGGCCATGATCCGCATCGACCAGTACTGGATGAAGATGTTCGGCAGGTAGTCACCCGGTCCGTACTTCTTTTCGTCTTCCTTCTGGATCTGGTTCAGGCCGATGACCTTGCCGTTCCACGAGTTCGTGGCCAGCAGCGAAAGCAGGTGCGGTATCTGGATGATCTGCGTCGGCGTGTGGTCTTCCTTGCCGCCACCGACCTGGAAGGCGGAGAAGGAGCACGGCTGGCAGGTTTCCCACTGGGCCTCGGCCGCCGCGATCTTCGCCGGCTGGTATTTGGCCTCGACCACGCCGAGCTCGCTGCCGACCGCAAGCGTCAGCAGGATCGAGGGGAGCAGCACGATCACCGAGAGCTTTGCGGTGTGTGTGAAGGACGCGACCGAGCGGCCCTTGCTGATCTGCCATGCGGAGACGGCGAGCATGATCAGCGAGCCGGTGACGAACGCGGCGAGGATGACGTGGACGTACCCCCACAGGAAGGTGCCGTTGGTGAACAGGGCGCCGATGTTGTTCAGTTCGGGCTGGCCGTGGCTGTTGAGCACGTAACCCACCGGATGCTGCATCCAGGAGTTGGCGGCCATGATGAACATCGCGGACAGGATCGTCCCGATGGAAACGAGCCAGATGCACGCCAGGTGCGCGAGCTTCGGGAGCCGGTCCCAGCCGAACAGCCACAGTCCCAGGAAGGTGGACTCCAGGAAGAATGCGGCCAGACCCTCCATCGCCAGCGGGCCGCCGAAGACGTCACCCACGAAGCGGGAATAGGCCGACCAGTTCATCCCGAACTCGAACTCCTGCACGAGCCCGGTGACGACGCCGACGGCGACATTGATGAGGAGCAGGGTGCCGAAGAAGCGCGTCAGGCGTCTGAACTCGGGATTCCCGTTCCGGTACCACATGGTCTGCAGGATCGCGACGAGGAAGGCGAGCCCGATCGTCGTCGGAACGAAGAGGAAGTGGTAGATGCTCGTGGTCGCGAACTGCCACCGCGCAAGTTCATTGGTCATCGTGTGCCCCCTGCTCGGCAGAGCGTCCGCACCGATCCGGGTTCGCGTTGCCTGGCTTCAGCCGCGCACGTCTGATGGGGCATCGAAGCGGGCACTCGTACACCTCGGGGATCAGTAGTTCGACCGGACGCCGTTCCTGGTGGTGGCGTTCGGTCCCAGTTGGGTTCATGAAGGAACTCTTAGCGAGCATAACCCGCGGCTAAATCGAGGAACGGGCGCTATACCGCGGGCGTGCTCAGGCGGAAACCCCCATGGGGGGTCAGGGTAAAACACCTACCTCGACCGCGAACCGCAGAGTGCTGCTCTGGCCGGGCTCAAGGACGTCCAGGTCCTGTCCGCTTCGCAGCGCGTTGGCGGGCGCCGCCATCGGCTCGAAGCACACGAAGTCCTCCCTGGCAGGAGCGTAAATCTGCGCACAGCGGTAGCCCTCCAGGAAGTCGAGCTCCAGGCGCTGCCGGCCGCCGGATACCGCGAACACGGCCTGCTCCTCCACCTCGACGAACCCGTCGTCGAACTCGCGCCCGCCGAGCGCCAGTCGCTCGCGCGGCACCAGGGCGTCGGGGGCGATTGGGATCTGGCGTGCGTCGAGGGTCAGGCGGCGCATCGCCGGAATCTCGAGCAGCCAACCGTCACGGGAGCTGCCGGGAATCGTCAGATACGGGTGGAAGCCGAAGGCGACTGGGACGCGATCTTCAGCGTCGGCGTGGACCGCGATCTCGATCACGAGCCGGCCCGCCGCGAGTGATGCCCGGTACTCGAGCTCATGCGTGAAGGGGAACAGCGCGAACAGCTCCGCGCCGCTCTCACTCCAGCGCAGCCTTGCCGCGAGCGAGCCCACCTCGACGGCGGTGATCTCCCAGTCCAGCCGGCCGGGGACCACGCCGTGCATCGGAAGGCCTGCGGAGTCCATGCATACGACGGCGGGGTCCCGGGGAAGCTCCACCGTGGTGTCCGCCACCGTGTAACGGAAGTCCGCGAGGCGATTCGCCCACGGGTACAGCAGCGGCACTCCCATGGTCTTGCCTAGCGTGGCGTAGGCGTCGACCCCGCCGCGCTGCGCGAGCAGCTCGCGCCCGCCGCACTGCAGCGAGCTGCAGAGCATGCCCGCTGCCGGGACGAAGCTCGCAACCAGGTCCGAAGCGTCGTCCCGGAGCAGCACAACGTCTGGTTCCGCTCCGCTCATCTCGAGAGCGACCGGGGGTCGTGTTCTCGCATGCGCACTTGCCGCAAGAGCCTATCGCCGGCCTCAGCGGTACCGCTGGACTGTCTGAGAGAGTGGCCCTGGCAATGCCGCCTCAAGCATTAGCCCTGGCCTTCGCCGCCTCGATCTATCCGCCGGCGGTCGCCGCGGTGATCGCGCTCGGCCGCGGAGAGCAGCTGCGCTCGCGCGTGTTCGCGTTCGTCCTGGCGGCCGCGCTGACGACGTACGCGGTCGGCGCGGCGATGCTGTTCGCACTGGAAGGGATCGGCGCGACGCGCAAAACCGACCTGAGCCTGAGTTCGGGCCTCTACATGGCCCTGGGAGTGCTGCTGATGCTGCTGGCCGTGCGTCTACAGCGCAGACGCCACAGGCCCGCCGGCGAGGAGGGAGCCGAGAAGGCCACGTCCAAGATCGACCGCTACCTGCGGAGCCGCCGGCTCGCCTTCGCGCTCGGCGTCACCCTCTACATATTGCCGTCGCCGATCTACGCGGGTGCGGTCAAGGCGATCGTCGACGCGCAGCTCTCGACCGGCGGGGAGCTTCTCGCGCTCGCGGTGGCGGTGGCGGTGATGCTGTGGATGATCGAGATCCCGATGCTGATGCTGCTGATCCTGCCGACGCGTGCCGCGCATGCGCTCGACGCGATCAACAGGTGGTTCGCGCGCAACGGAAGGACCATCGCGGTCATCCTCTCGGCGGCGGCTGGCGTGTACCTGGTCATCAAGGGGGCGACCGACCTCGGGTGACGGGCCGGCGCTCGCGCCGGCCCTTCAGCCTTCGGCTTCGGCCACGTCCTGCGCGTGCCTGGCCTCCTTCTTGGCCTCACGCTTGGCCTTGCGTGCCTCAGCCTGTTCGGCGCTCTTCTCGCGCGCCTCCCCGTAGGACTTGGCGACCAGCGACTTGCCGTCGTCCCATCCAAATGCCCGCGCGAGCACGACTATCGCGAACAGGATGCTCCAGGCCGTCGTGACGATCTGCTGTGCGACCGAGTAGGCGGTCGCGTTGGAGCTGCTGGTGATGCCCTTGAGCGACAGCACGTTGAAGCCCTGGACAACGCCTGCGCCGCCCGGGGTCACCGAGGTCATGTTGGCCATCGAGTTCCCGGCGACGACGCGCATGAGCGTGTGGAAGCTGACCGGGATGTTGTAGGCGGCGAGGAACACGGCGATGATCCCGAGCATCGCCAGCCAGCTGACGAACTCCGGCGCGAGCACGCGGGTGAGGTACATCCGCCGGTTGGCGAGGATCGCGCCTCCGATCTTCGCCTCCTCCCACCACTCGGCGATGCGCTTGCGTAGCACCCTGCCGACCATCACGAGCAGCATCGCGACACCGCCGACGAGCACTATCGCCGCGATCGGATGGTCGCTGACGAATCCCAGCTGGAGGCTGAACGTGCCGCCCACCGACAGGAACAGGTACAGATAGCAGGCCATGCCGATAACCGAGTAGAAGATTTTCTGCACCACATAGCCCGCCGCTGCGCCCGCGAACGTGCAGGCCGCGATCAGCGTTGTGTACATGAGGAGCATCACGAGCGTGCCGAGGTTCGCCGGCAGGACGAAATTCAGCGCGACGGCCGTGGAGTAACACGCGAGGACCTGGATCCACCTGACCCCCTGGTCGGGGTAGGCGTAGTGGAGGATCGAATACCAGGCGTATGCCGTGGTCGTCGTCTGCAGGGTGATCAGCGCGATTCCCGCGATCAGATACCCGATCGAGATCGACGTGATCGTGTTCCAGACGCTTGTCACCCATCCGCCGACGTCCAGGCCGAGCAGTGCCGCCGCCGCTCCGATCACGAGGATCACGAGCACACCGATCACGATGTGGTCCAAACGCACCCGCCCGCGCGTTGGGCCCGCCGTCTGCACGCTCGCCATCCGGCGATCTTAGGGGGCCGGCGACTGCGGTCTCTCACTGAACGTTCCGGCGGTCAACCCGGTAGCGTCCCCGGCCACAGCGTCCTGAGGGAGCACGAGTTACGGGGGTTGGAGTTGCCGCAGCCAGAAGAGCCGAATCCGAGTCTCGCTTCGGGGACCGCCGACGGGGCGGTTCCAGCTGAAGAGTCGACCATGCCGGACCGCCAGGGCCTCGTGCTGCTGGCCCTGATCCTCGTGGCGGCGGTCGCGAACCTCAACCTTGCGGTCGCGAACGTGGCGCTCCCGGACATCGGCAAGGCGTTCAACGCCTCCCAGAGCGCCCTTGACCTGGTCGCCGTCGGCTATTCGCTCGGCCTGGCCTCCTCGGTCCTCTACCTCGGCGCCCTCGGGGATCGCTACGGGCGCAAGATGATGCTGATCCTCGGCACCTTCCTGGCGATCCCGGCATCGATACTCGCCGCGACCGCCACCAGCATGGGCGTGCTGATCGCGGCGCGCATCATCGGAGGTCTGGCTGCCGGCATGGCCTACCCGACGACGCTGGCCCTGATCACGGCGCTGTGGTCCGGCCCGGCACGGACCAAGTCGATCGCCCTCTGGTCGGGCCTCGGCGCAGCGATCTCCTCACTCGGGCCGCTCGCCTCGGGTGCCCTGCTCGAGCACCACGCATGGGGATCGGTCTTCCTGCTCACGCTTCCGCTGGCGGTCGTAGCGCTCATCCTCGCGATCATGCTGGTTCCCAGCCACGTCAACGAGGCCAGCGATCCTGTCGACAACCTCGGCGGAATCCTCTCCGTCCTGGCCATCGCCGCGCTCGTTCTCGCGATCAACTTCGCGCCCGTGCCCAATAAGGGCACGGTGGCACTGGGACTCGGGGCCATCGCGCTGGCTGCCGTGCTCGGGTTCTTCTTTCGCCAGCGGGGCGCCAAGTTCCCGCTCTATGACCTCGCCGTTGCCTCCCGGCGCATCTTCTGGGTTGCCGCGGTGGCGGGGATTATCGTCTTCGGGAGCCTGATGGGCGCGATGTTCTCGGGAGCAGTTCCTCCAGAACGTGCTCGAATACTCCACCCTTGACTCCGGCGCCGCGATCCTTCCGGCCGCCGTCTTCATGGTCATCGTCGCGCCGCGCTCGGCAAAACTGGTGGACGCCCGCGGCGCGAGGTTCACGCTCCTGCTGGGCTACTTCTTCTGCCTGCTCGGCTTTCTGACGCCGCCGCCGCTCTGGAAGACCGGCATCCCATATTGGAAGATCGCCCTCGGCTACATCTTTATCGGCATCGGCGTGGGTCTGGCGGGCACGCCGGCCTCGCACTCCCTGACCGGCTCCGTTCCGGTGAGACGAGCCGGCATGGCGTCGGGGACGGCCGACCTTCAGCGCGACCTCGGCGGCGCGATCATGCAGTCATCCTCGGCGCCCTGCTGACCACGGGCTTTGCCACCGCGGTTTCCAGCGACATCGCCTGATCACCGAACAAGGCGGCGATCACGACCAGCGTCGAAGACCAGCTACGAAGTCCTTCTCCAGCGCCGAGGCCGTCGCCAAGCAGTACCCGCATT
>CAWBBS010000013.1:0-113054 GCA_963787115.1 uncultured Solirubrobacteraceae bacterium | reverse complement strand
GAGCGCCCGGGCGGCTACACCAGGATCCTGAAGCTCGGGCGGAGGAGCAGGCAGCAACTTGAGCCGAGATGGTCTTCATCGAGCTCGTCTGGCCGGAGCGGCGCCCTCGCCGCGAGAGGCCGTGAAGAGCAAGCTCGCGATCGAGTACGACGGCGCTGGCGCCGCTTCGCCGGCTGGGCCCGCCGAGCCGGACGGGCGCACCGTGCAGGGCGAGCTCGAACGCGTCCTGCACACGATCCTCGGCGACAGCGGGCACAACGGCGCGCCGCTGAAACTCTCCGTCGCGGGCCGCACCGACGCGGGCTCACGCATGGGCCGCTCGCCAGCTACGCCCACGAGGCGCTCGACCCGCTGCGCATGAACGGCCTGTTGCCCTCCGACGTGGCGGTGCTCGCCTGCGAGCCCGTGGATGAGTCATTTGACGCTCGCAGGGACGCCACCGGCAGGACCTACTGCTACCGGGTGCTCGCCCGCCGCACCCGCAGCGTCTTCCAGCGCGAGAGCGCCTTCTGGTGGCCAGGGGCGCTGGACATCGCGGTCCTTCGCGAGTGCGCGCAGGCCGTGGCGGGCAGCACGACTTCACGGCCTTCACGCCGACCGAAACCGAACACAGCTGGTTCCGCTGCGACGTGCGCCGCTCGCAGTGGACGGTGGAGGGGGACGTGCTCGAGTTCTGGATCGAGGCGGACATGTTCCTGCGCCACATGGTGCGCGTGCTCGTGGGGACGATGCTCGACGTCGCCGCTGGGATCGGCACCACGGAGGAGTTCCGCGAGCTGCTGCAGGGCCGCCCGCGCTCGCACGTGGGCCGCACGGCGCCCGCGCATGCGCTCGCGCTGGTGTCCGTCGCCTATCCGTAGGGTGCCGGAGCTGTGAGCGGCCGGTAACAGGCTCCTCACCAGGTGGCCGCGGCGGCCCCTATGCTGAGAAGAGCGCCATGCTCAATGTCCTGCTCACAAACGACGACGGCATCGAGGCCGACGGCCTGCTGGCCCTGCGGCGCGCCCTGGCGGAGCTCGAGGGCGTGCGCCTGTGCGTGATCGCCCCCGACGGCAACCGCTCGGCGATGGCGCGCTCGATCACCACCCGCCGGCCCCTGTGGGTCGCCGAGGTCCCCTTCGGCGACGGCTCGGTGGGCTACGCGACCGACGGCACGCCGGTCGACTGCGTCCGGCTCGCGAGCCTCGGCACGGTGCAGGACTTCACGCCGGACCTGATCGTGGCCGGCATCAACCACGGCGCCAACCTCGGGGACGACATCACCTACTCCGGCACCGTCGCGGCGGCGCTGGAGGGGATCGTGCTGGGCCTGCCGGCGATCGCCGTCTCCCAGCAGTCCGGCGCCGGCGCGCTCGACTACCGCTTCGACGGCGGCTTCGGCTTCGACGTGGCGGCGGCGTTCGTGGCGCGGCTGGTGGCGCGCATAGAGGACGTCCCGCTCCCGAAGGGCACGCTCCTGAACATCAACGTCCCCGCGGGCGAGCCCTCCGGCGTGGAGGTCGCGATCCTCGGAAAGCGGATCTACCGGGACGAGCTGAAGCTGGACACCGAGGAGCAGGGACGCAGGCGCTACTGGATCTACGGCGCCGACCCGGGCTTCCACGACGAGCCGGGGACCGATCTCGCGGCCGTGGCGGCGGGCAGGATCGCCGTCACGCCGCTGCACTTCGACCTGACCGACCGTCCGAGTCTCGAGGCGCTGCGGCGCTTCGATCTGGAGGATCTGCTCGCACCGGTCGCGCGCGACGCCGCCCCGTGAGCGGGGGGGCCGGCGGCACGTCCGCCGATATACGGCGCCGGGCCAAGGAGCTGCGCGAGCAGCTCGAATACCACTCGCGCCGCTACTACGTCCTGGATGACCCCGAGATCGGGGACGACGTCTACGACGCGCTGCTCGACGAGCTGCGGGCGATCGAGCGCGAGCATCCCGAGCTGCTGACGCCGGACTCCCCGACCCAGCGCGTCGGCGGAGAGCCGGTCGGGCGCCTTGAGAAGGTCACCCACCTTGAGCCGATGCTCTCGCTCGGGAACGTGCGCTCGGAGGACGAGCTGCGCGCGTGGGTCGAGCGCATGCGCTCTCACCTCGCGCGCGAGGGCATCTCGGACCCCGGCTTCAGCTTCGTGGTCGAGCCGAAGATCGACGGGCTGGCGATGAGCCTGCTCTACCGCGACGGCGTGCTCGAGCGGGGCGCGACGCGCGGCAACGGCGAGGTCGGCGAGGACGTCACGCACAACCTGCGCACGATCGGCGCGGTCCCGCTGCGGGTCGAGGATGCTCCCCCGCTGCTCGAGGTGCGCGGGGAGGTCTACATGTCGCTCGCGGACTTCACGGCCCTGAACGAGCGCCGCGCCGAAGCGGGCGAGTCGACGTTCATGAACCCGCGCAACTCCGCCGCCGGCACGATCCGCCAGCTCGACCCGGCGGACGCCGCCAGGCGGCCGCTGTCGATCTGGTGCTACCAGGTGGGCGTCACAGACGGCCTCAGCTTCGAGCGCCACTCGCAGGCGCTGGAGTGGCTGCGCGATCACGGCTTCCGCGTGAACCGCGGCATCCGCGTGATCGGCGATGAGGAGGAGGTGATCCGCCAGTGCCTTGACTGGGAGCGGCGCAGGGGCGAGCTCGACTTCGAGATCGACGGCGTCGTGATCAAGGTCGACGACCTCGCCCTGCAGCGCCGGCTCGGGTCGGTCGGGCGCGATCCCCGCTGGGCGGTGGCGTGGAAGTTCCCGCCCACGACCGCGGTCACGCACCTGGAGAAGGTGATGTGGAACGTCGGCAAGTTCGGGGACCTGCGCCCGTATGCGGTGCTCAGGCCGGTCGCCGTCGGCGGCGTGCGGATCGGGATGGCGACGCTCCACAACGAGCAGGACATCGTGCGCAAGGACCTGCGCGAGGGCGAGGACGTGATCGTGGTCCGCGCCGGAGACGTGATCCCGCAGGTCGTCTCGCCGGCGCCCCACGTGGCCGAGCGCCCGGACCGCCCGCCGCTGCCGCGCCCGCCCGAGCGCTGCCCGTTCTGCGACACCCCGACGGTCAAACCGCCCGAGGGCGTCTACACGCAGTGCCCGAACCCCGACTGCCCCGCGCGCGCCTGGCAGCTGCTCAAGCACTTCGTCTCCCGCGGCGCGATGGACATCGACGGGCTCGGGGAGAAGCAGGTCGCGAACCTGCAGGAGCGAGGCCTCGTCAGGACCGCCGGCGACATCTACCGGCTCACCGAGGAGCAGCTGCTCGAGCTCGAGGGCTACGGCGAGGTCTCGGCGCGCAACCTGCTGGCCGCGATCGAGGCATCCAAGGAGCGCCCGTTCGCCCGCGTGCTGTTCGCGCTCGGCATCGAGGAGGTGGGGGAGGTGACGGGCCGCAACATCGCCCAGGCGATGCGCGACATCGACACGCTGCTCGCCGCCACCCCCGAGCAGCTCGAGCAGATCGCGGGGATCGGCGAGAAGATGGCGCACTCGATCCGGGCCCAGCTCGACGACGAGCGCATGCGCAGCCTGATCGCGGACCTGCGCTCACTGGGCCTGTGCTTCCACGAGGAGGGCCCTGCGCCCTCACAGGGGCCTCTCGCGGGCCGCACCCTTGTCCTGACAGGGACACTGCCCGAATGGTCGCGAGAGCAGGCCACAGAGCGGATCATGGCCGCCGGCGGTCGCGTCACGGGCTCGGTGTCGGGCAAGACGGACTTCGTGGTCGCCGGCGACAGCGCCGGCTCAAAGCTGGAGAAGGCGGAGCGCCTGGGCGTGAAGGTGCTCGACGAGGCCGGCCTGCGGGAGCTGCTCGATCAGTAATTGGCGAGGCTGATCGCGATGTGGTCCTGCACCGTGTGGGCCTCTTCGACCGAGATCCCGTCGTTGAAGACGGCGAACACGATCGTGTGCCCGCTGACGTCGGTGCAGTAGCCGGCGAGGTTCGAGACGCCCGTCAGCGTCCCGGTCTTGGCCTGGCATTTGCCTTCGGCGGCGGTGTGGCGCATCCGCAGTTCGAGCGTCCCGGAGCGGCCCGCCACGGCCATGTCCGCCCGCAGCGCCGGCCCGATCGGCGTCGGCGCCAGCGCGATCAGCAGGCTCGCGACCTGCAGGGGCGAGGTCCTGTCCGCCGGCGACAGCCCGGAGCCGTCCACGACGCGGGGGTGCAGGCCGAAGTCCGCCGCGATCGTGGAGGTCACGACCGCCGCGCCGGCGGCGGTGGTGCCGGCGCCGCCCTTCAGCGCGCCGAGGTCCTTGACCAGGGTCTCGGCGAAGAAGTTGTCAGACGGCGGCAGCATCAGGCCGATCAGCTGGGCGACCGTGGGCGACTGCACGACCGCCAGCGCGGTCGCTCCCGGCGGCGTGACGGCCGCGCCGATCGCGCCGTGCATGGCGACGCCGTCCGCGTGCAGCGCGGCCCACAGCCGCCGCGCGGCGAATGCCGCCGGCGCGTGCGTGCCCTTTTCGTGCCCGGTTTCGCCGCGGTTGAAGGCCAGGCCGCTGAGGGTGCCTTCCAGGAAGGGGTCGTATCCATAGTCGCTCGAGGGCTCGCCGCGCAGCGAGTCAAGGAATGACTCATCGCCGTCGACCGAGCCCGTGATGCGGTGGATGCCGTCGACCTTCACGAGCTGCTGGGCGAGCGCGCTGACACTCGCGCCGGCGCCGTAGTGGGCGCGGATGAAGGAGGAGCTGCCGAAGGTCGGGTCCCCGCCGCCGCGCAGGTAGATGTTGCCTTCCCACACGCCGCCGGGCGCCATGTGGCCGACGCCGTAGACGGTGGTGCTCAGCTGCGCGGCCGGCCCGAGCTGCTCGAGCGCGGTGGTGGCGGTGTAGAGCTTCTCGACCGACGCCGGCGGGCGCATGCTGCTGGCGCGGCCGGAGAACAGAACCTGTCCGGTCGTCAGGTCGTATGCGTAGGCTCCGTCGTGCGGGCCGGCGTGCGCGAGCTGGGCGCCGAGGTCGCTCTGGAGGGCTTCGAGCGACACGGGTTGGGCCTCTGCGGGGGCCGCCACGGCCACACTCAGTAACAACCCGCACAAAAGAGGGCGAAGCTTTGCGATGAAGGTATGTGCCACGCGCCAATAGAATGTTGACCAATGGGCAAGGTTGTCAAGTTGGAACCGGGCGCTAAAGCCAAGTCCAACGGGCGCAAAACCGCTCCGCGCGGCGTCGGAAGGCCGGCCTCGGTTGATCGTCGGCGCAGGCCCAGGCGCGATAAGACCGCGCTCGTGCTCGGCGGCGGCGGCTTCACGGGCGGCGTGTATGAGATCGGCGCGCTGCGCGCGCTCGACCTGCTGGCGGTCAACAGCACCGTCACCAACTTCGATGTCTACGTCGGCACCTCCGCGGGCGCGTTCATCGCCGCGATGACGGCCAACGGCGTGACACCCGAGGAGATGATGCGGGTCGTCACCAACCAGGGCAAACCGCCGTTCAAGGACGTGCATCTCGGAGACCTGCTGCGCCCCAACCTGCTCGAGTTCGCGCGCAAGGGCGCGATGCTGCCGCTGATGATGCTGGCGCAGGCGCGCCAGCTGATCGCACAGCCCGGCGGCATCTCGCTGATGGACATCGCGATGGGCCTGGCCGACGGCCTGCCCTCGGGCCTCTACACGGGCGCCGGCATCGAGAGCTACCTGCACGAGGTCCTCAGCGAACCGGGCCGCACCGACAACTTCGGGGACCTCAGCTGCGAGCTGTATCTGACGGCGACGGACCTCGACACCTGCGAGCGCGTCGTGTTCGGCGTCGACGGCTCGGAGGACGTGCCGATCTCGACCGCCGTGAGGGCCTCCGGAGCGCTGCCGATGGTCTACGCGCCGGTGCGGGTGCGCGACCGCGAGCTGATCGACGGCGGCATCGTCTCCACCACCAACCTCGACATCGCCGTGCAGGCGGGGGCGAAGCTGGTGGTCGTGATCAACCCGATCGTGCCCTTCA
The DNA here is from genome assembly GCA_963787115.1 of uncultured Solirubrobacteraceae bacterium. Lineage (GTDB taxonomy): Bacteria > Actinomycetota > Thermoleophilia > Solirubrobacterales > Solirubrobacteraceae > Palsa-744. Next base: position 107,144 of record CAWBBS010000013.1, on the reverse strand, counting down.
TCAACGACTTCTCCGCGACGGTCAGCACGCTGCGGGGCAAGCGGGCGCGGCGCATCTCCGACATGGGCTTCGCCCAGATCGGCTACCAGACCTTCAAGCTCGTCGCCCACCAGCGCCTTCACGAACTGAAGAAAGGCTGGGAGGCCCGCTACCCCGGCGTCGACATCGTGCTGATCGAGCCCGAGCCGACCGACGAACTGATGTTCCAGACCTCGATGATGAGCTTCACCTCGCGTGTGGAGATCGCCCGCCACGGCTTCGAGTCGGTCACCAAGCAGCTGGCCGGGGAAATCGACCGCTACCAGGCGGTCGCCGAGCGGCACGGCCTTGACATCTCGGTCAAGCGCGTGCGCAAGGTCGTCGAACACTTCGACCAGCAGAACGAGACCAACAGCGCCTGGCGCAAGATCCTCGAGGGCACCACCGGCGCGCTGCTGCGCCAGGCCGGCACGGCCGGCTGAGAAGGATCCCGCCGGGCTCTGCCCGGCAAGCTTCTAGAGGGCTTTGTCGACGGCGTTCAGGAGGCGATCGACGGCGCCGGCGGAGTGCACGGCGATGCGCACGCGCGCGGGCTCTCCGAGCGCGTCCCCGGCCGCGACGAGGATCCCGGCCTGGGCGAGCCGGGCCGACAGCTCGCTGCCGGTGATCGCGGGGTGCGCCGCCCAGACGAAGTTGGCCTGGCTCTCGGTGACGTCAAAGCCGCGCTCGCGCAGAGCGCCGGTCAGGCGCGGGCGCTCGCGGCAGATGTCCCCGACCCGCTGCTGGGTCAGCTCGCTGCAGGTCCGCAGGGCCTCCAGCGCGCCGGCCTGCGAGAGCTCTGACACGCCGAGGTCGGGGTCGAGCTCCGCCAGCAGGCTCTCAGATCCCGGGCCGCCGACGGCGTAGCCGATGCGCAGGCCTGCAAGGCCCCACGCCTTCGAGAAGCTCCTGAACACCAAGAGGCGCGGGCTGTGCTCCAGCAGCTCCAGCGAGGCGCTCGTCGGCTGGGCGTCCGCGAACTCGACCAGCGCCTCGTCCAGCAGCACCCCCACGCCATCCGGCAGGCCGGCGAGCAGGCGCTCGAGCTCGCCGGCCGGCAGCAGCTCGCCGGTGGGGTCGTTGGGGCTCGCGATCACGATCGCCCGCACCAGCGGCTCCTGCGCCGCGAGCAGCAGCTCGTCGACCCCGCCGCTGACGCGCACGGCCTGGCCGTGCGCGCGCCTGGCCATGATCGGATACAGCGGGTAGGACGGCCACAGCGTGAGCAGCTGCTGGCCCGGCTCGAGCAGGGCCCGGGTCGCGGCGCTGAGCAGCTCGGCCGCGCCGTTGCCGAGGATCAGGCGGCCGGGCTCGACCCCGTGGCGCTCGGCGAGCGTGTGGCGCAGGTCGGTGCCCGCGAGGTGCGGGTAGCGGTGCATGCCGCGCCTTGCGACGAAGGTGATCGCGTTGACGATCCGGGGGTGGGGGAGCTCAGGCCAGGTGGTCTGCGAGAGGTCGAGCGTCTCCACCCGGGTGAGGGCTTTGCGTTTGCGCTCGGCGGCCTCCTCGCGCAGCCCCTTGTTGACCTCCTCCTCGGAGAGCCCTTCGAACTGTCTGTAGTAGTCGAGCAGACCCACGGTATGGACTTTCTAGCAGTGGCTCACGGCGGCGCGGGCGCGGCGGCCCGGACGGAACCGCTCGCTCATTTGTTCCCGTTGCCCGAGACGGTGACCGAGCCGGGCCCGTGGATGACCACGAACCAGAACGCGAACACGATCCCGCAGATGGCTGCGGTCACGCCGAAGATGCGCCCGAGCGCCCCCGTGCGCTGGTCATGGCCGGCCGCGCGGCGCACGAGGATCCAGGCGTTGTCCAGGCGCTTGAGCACCATCAGCGCGCCGAACAGCAGCACGCCCAGGGCTATGAATGCGGACAGGATGCCGATGCTCGCGCTGTTGGAGAGGTACTCGGTCTGGGACCCGACCCACAGGCAGGCGATCGGGATCGGCCCCCAGCACAGCAGGCTGACGAAGACCATGCCCGCGAACAGGACGTTGGCCAGCGAGGAGTCCATGCGCTGGCGCGTCTCGCCGCCCCGCTCGGGCGGCGCCGCATAGTGGGTCGGCGCCGTGCCCGGCCGCCGGCCGACGAAAAGCCCACCTGTATCTGACGGATCGCTCCTCATTGGCCCCCCATGTTCGCAGCTGAGAGGCCGCCCGAGCGTCAGCCCGAGTAGAGGGCGTCGAACATGTCGGCGTACTTCTCGTTCACCACGTTGCGCTTGACCTTCAGCGTCGGCGTCAGCTCGCCCGTCGCCTGCGTCAGGTCGTGGTCCAGGATCACGAACTTCTTGACCTGCTCGACCTGGGCGTATTTCTCGTTCGCCCTGTCGATCTCGGCCTGGATCAGCTCGCGGACCTTCGGCTCGCGCGCCAGCGAGGGGATGTCCTGGGGCAGGTCGTGCTGGCTTGCGAAGATCGGGATCTCCTCCTCGTCGAGCGTGACCAGGACGACCGGGTAGGGGCGCCTGTCGCCATACATCACGGCCTGTGAGATCCAGCGGCACTGCTTGAGGTCGTTCTCCATGTTCGCCGGCGTGAGGTTCTTGCCGCCCGCGGTGATGATGATGTCCTTCTTGCGGCCGGTGATCGAGAGGTAGCCGTCCTCGTCGAGGGACCCGAGGTCGCCGGTGTGAAGCCAGCCGTCCTCGATGTCGCCGAAGCTCGTGGGCGCGTGGTTGTGGTAGCCCCGGAAGATGTTCGGGCCCTTGATCAGGATCTCCCCGTCCTCGGCGATCCGGATCTCGGCACCCGGCAGCGCGCGGCCGACGGTGCCGAAGCGGAATTCTCTCTCGGTCGAGAAGGTCGCGGCGGTGGCGGTCTCCGTCATGCCGTAGCCCTCGAGCACCACGATCCCGCAGGCGTAGAAGAATTCCAGGATCTCGCGGGCGATCGGGGCTGCACCGCTGGTGGCGCGCTTGCAGCGGCCTCCGAAGATGGCGCGCACGTTCGCGAACAGCTCCTCGTCGGCCTTCTCGAACGGCACGCGCAGCTGCTCGGGGATCTCTTCGCCGGCCGCGATCATCTTGCGGACCTGCACCCCGAGGGCGATCGCTTCGTCCGCCGCCCTGCGCTCCTCCGGCGGTTTGGCGTCGATCGCGCCGCGCGCGAGCGTGTAGATCTTCTCGAAGATGCGCGGCACCGACGGCAGGTAGGTCGGTTTGACCTCCATGATCTCCGGCACGATCTGTTTGGTGTCGCCGCCGAAGTAGGCGAGCGTCGCACCGAGGTGCAGCGACAGGAGCTGGATCAGCAGCGCGTAGGCATGGGCGAGAGGAAGGTAGAGGTAGATCGTCTCTTCGCCTTCGAGTTCGGCGGCGTTGTCGACCATGTCCACGACCGAGCGGTAGTTGCCGTGCGTCAGCACGCAGCCCTTCGGCGGGCCGGTGGTGCCGGAGGTGTAGATGAAGGTGTAGGGGTCCTCGAGCTTCACGGCCTCGCGTCGCGCGGTGAGCTCCTCGAGGCTGCGGGCGCGGCCGCGCTCGCGGACCTCGTCGAGCGTGATCGCGCCGAGGGCGCGTGCGCTCTCGCTGCCGGCGTCGGCCGAGTCGATCAGGATGACCGTGCGCAGCGCGGGCACCTTCTCACGGATCTCGACGAGCTTCTTCAGCTGATCCTCGTCCTCGGCGACGATGGCGATCGCTGCCGAGTCGGAGATCACCCATTCGCACTCCTCGGGTGCGTTGGTCGGGTAGATCGGCACCACCACGCCGCCCGCGGAGGTGATCGCCATGTCGGCGTAGGTCCACTCCGGGCGCGTGTTGGCCAGGATGGATACACGCTCGCCGGGTTCGATCCCTATCTCGATCAGGCCCAGCCCGATCTCGTCGACGATCCCCTGCAGCTCGGAGTAGCTGACGTCGTGCCAGCTGCCGTCCTTCTTGTAGCGGACAGCCGGTTTCTCGCCGAACTGGTTCGCCGAGTGCACGACCATGTCGGCAATCGTCTTGGATGCGGTGGCGGTTGCCTCCATCAGGGTTTCCCTCCTCGAGGATCAAACTGCGAAGTAGCAGGGGGATCTTAGTCCCTGCAGGCCTGTCGTGGACTGGGGTTAGACAGGGTTCGGCACGTCGATGAAGACGTGCGCGAGCCCATACCGCTCGGCCAGGTGCTCTCCGAGGTGCCGGACCCCGAGTGTCTCGGTCGCGTGATGGCCCGCCGCGATCAGATACAGCCCCGCCTCGCTCGCGGTCGCGGGCGATCGCTCGGACACCTCGCCCGTCAGCAGCGCGTCGGCCCCGGCCTGACGCGCCTCCTGCAGATGGTCGGCGCCGGCACCGGAGACGATCGCCAGCCTGCGGATCTGCTCCGGCCCCGCCCCCAGCAGCTGGGGGTCCCGGCCGGTCACGTGCGCGACCCTCGCCAGCAGCTCGTCTATCGGCACTCCCTCCTCCCCGAGGTGGGTGAGGAAGCCGATCGCCTGCCCGCGGTGGAGGGCGAAGGGCTCATCGCCCCATCCGCCGAGTTCGCGAGCGAGCAGGGCGTTGTTCCCGAACTGCGGATGCGCGTCCAGCGGCAGGTGCTCGGCCGCGAGCGCGATGTCGTTCTCGAACAGGATCCGCAGGCGCCGGCCGAGCGCCTCGTCGATGGCGGCGACGCCGTTGCCCCAGAACAGCCCGTGGTGGACGAGCAGCAGATCGGCGTGCTCGGCGGCTGCGCGCTCGAACAGCGCGAGGTTGGCCGAGACGCCTGTGGCCAGCCTCTCGATCGTCGCGGGGCCCGGCACCTGCAGGCCGTTGACGCAGTAGTCGTCAAAGCGCCCGGGCTCGAGCAGGCGGTCGAGCGCGGCGAGGATCTCCGATAGGGGCGCGGCCATCCAGCGACGATAGCGCCAGGCCATGTGTGGGATACTCCACGCTGCGTCGGGGCGTGGCGCAGCCTGGTAGCGCGCACCGTTCGGGTCGGTGAGGTCCCCGGTTCGAATCCGGGCGCCCCGATAGAAGGTCATGCTCCACAGCCGTGGAGAACATAGGTTCAATCGCTTACAGCGGGATCGGCGTGTGGGGATATGGGGATTCGTTCGTCGATCGGCGCTGTCCGCGCTGCTGTAGGCACTCTCGCCATCGCCGGTGCGCTGATGAGCGCGGGCGCGGCCGCGGCGAGCACAGCCGGCACCGTCACGCTCTTCTCGAAGGGGATAACCAAGGGCGCTCATGTCTCCGGCATCACACCCGGCCCCGACGGCAACGAGTGGTTCACCGAGAGCGAAGGTGATCGCATAGGCAGGATCACCCCTGAGGGCGTCGTCACCGAGTTCAGCGCCGGGCTCAGCCCGAACGCCGAGCCGCAGGGGATCGTCGCCGGCCCCGACGGCAACCTGTGGTTCGCCGAGCGCGGCGTCAGCCGCATCGGGCGCATCACCACCGCCGGCGTCGTCACCGAGTTCTCCGCCGGCATCACCGCCGCGAGCAGACCGTTCGGGATCACGATCGGACCGGACGGCAACCTCTGGTTCACCGAGGAGAGCGCGAATCGCATCGGCCGCATCACCCCTGCCGGGACGGTGACCGAGTTCGTGCTCAAAGTGGCTGGCGGCCCGCAGGGGATCACGCCGGGCCCGGACGGCAACCTCTGGTTCTCGAACTTCGCGAGCAACTCGATCGGCCGCATCACCCCGTCGGGCGCGATCACCGAATTCAGCGCGGGCATGACCGCCGGCGCCCATCCGATCTCGATCTCGCAGGGCCCGGACGGCAACCTCTGGTTTGCCGGATTTCAAAGGTGGGACCGGCGAACTGGGGCGCGTGACGCCGGCCGGCGTCATCACCGAGACGACCTTCGTCTATGAGTCGGACATGGTCAGCACGGGCGCTGACGGCAACCTCTGGACCGCGCTTCCATCGGCCGAACTCGCCTCGAGGATCGCGCCCGCGAATCGGCTGGTCAGCGACTTCTCCTTTGCGTCCACCTCCCACGGCAGCGCGGAAGGGATCGCCCCCGGCGCAGACGGCAACCTGTGGTTCACGCTCAGCGGCGGCAGCGATGAAATCGCGCGGCTCGCCTCTGGAGCACCCGCCGCCCAGGTCAGCGCTCCCGCGATCACGGGCGGATCGCAGGCAGGCTCGGCGCTCACATGCGTTGGCGGGCAGTGGGCCTCCTGGGCGGGCCAGCAGCCCTCATCCAGCCGCTACGGCTTCGATGGCGTCCGCTGGCTGCTCGACGGCAGCGTCGTCGCCTCCGGGGCCTCCTACACGCCGTCCAGCGCCGCCGCCGGCCACTCGCTGTCGTGCACGGAGACGGCCACCTATCCGCTGCTCAACGTGACGACATCCTCGGCCAGCGCAGCCGTGATCGTGACCGCCGTGCCGGCGCCGCCGGCACCCGGGCTCAGCACTCCGCTCCTGCTGAGCGGGCTCTCGCAGCGGGCGGCGACGTGGCGGGGCGGCGGAAGACTCGCGAGCATCTCCAGCGCCAGACGGGCGCCCGTCGGGACAAGCTTCTCCTTCACGCTGAACCAGGCGGCCAACGCGTCCCTGCTGTTCAGCCGCTCGGTGCCGGGGCGAAGCGTCGGCGGCAGGTGTCTGGCGCAGTCGCGCCGCAATGCCCACAGACACGCCTGCAAACGACTGGTGAAGGCGGGTGTGTTGAGCCTGTCGGCCCACGCAGGCCTGAACGCGGTCGCCTTCCAGGGGCGCCTGTCGAGCTCCTCAAGGCTCCCCGTGGGCCGCTACACGCTGACTCTCAGCGCGAGCAATGCCTCCGGCCGCTCAGGCACGGCCAAGGTCAGCTTCACCATCGTGCGCTGAGCGCTCTCGAAGCCGCGCTGGATCGTTCATGGCCCCTCGGCACACCGAGGTGGCCTCACGCAGGCCGGGCGGGAGTTAGGCGCCGAGCCGGAGCGGGTAGATCACCTCGCGTCAACGTCTAGGAGAGGGTCGAGATGGCGCGCTTTGGCTACACGATGATGTGCGAGCAGTCCCCACCGGACGCGCTGGTGCGCGACATCCTCGCCGCCGAGCGGGCCGGCTTTGAGTTCTCCGTGATCTCGGACCACTACCAGCCCTGGCTCGCCTCCCAGGGCCACTCGCCGTACGCGTGGGCGGTTCTCGGCGCCGCCGCCCAGGCGACCGAGCGGATCCCGCTGATGAGCTTCGTCACCTGCCCCACGCTGCGCTACCACCCCGTCGTGATCGCACAGAAGGCGGCGACCGTCCAGATCCTGTCCGGCGGGCGCTTCCGGCTCGGACTCGGCGGCGGCGAGAACCTCAACGAGCATGTCGTCGGCAAGCGCTGGCCGGCCGTGGCCGAGCGCCACCGGATGCTCGCCGAGGCGATCGACGTCATCACCGCCCTCTTCGACCTGGAGGGCTCGGTCAACTACCACGGGCAGTACTTTCAGGTCGACTCCGCCCGGCTGTGGGACCGGCCCGGCCAGAGGGTGCCGATAGGGGTGGCGGTCTCCGGCCCGGACTCCTGCTCTCTCGCCGGCGCCAGGGCGGACCTGATGATCGCCACCGAGCCCAGGGCGGAGCTCGGGGAGCGCTTCGACGCGGCCGGCGGCCGGGGCAAGCCCCGGGTTGGGCAGATCGCCCTCTGTTACGACACTGACCGCGACGCGGCCGTCAGGCGGGCACACGAGCAGTTCCGCTGGTTCGGCCTGGGATGGAAGGTGAACGCGGACCTGCCGAACCCGGACTCCTTCCAGAGCGCGACGGAGCTGATCACCCCCGGGCAGGTGGCCGAGCAGATCGCCTGCGGGCCCGACCTCGAGGAGCACGTGCAGCAGATCAGGCAGTTCATCGATGCGGGCTTCGACGAGATCGCGCTCGTGCAGATCGGCGGAGAGAGCCAGGGCGTGTTCATCGAGTGGGCGAAGAATGAGCTCCTGCCGGCGCTGCGCGAGCTCGAGCCGGACGCGGATACAACGCGCTCGGGCACGCTGGCGTTCACACGGACCTAGACGTCCCCGACGATCAGCGCTGCTGCGGCCGCGGCGTCGGCTGCCCGCCGCGGCACGTCGGCAACCGTCCTTATGAGGATCGCGGGAACGCCCACCGCTTCCGCTCCGCCGACGTCGGCAAGGGGGTTGTCGCCGACCATCCAGCGCTCGACGGGATTGCCGGCGCACGCCAGCGCCAGCTCGAAGGCTCGGGGGTGGGGCTTCTCATAGCCGCTGACGGCCGAGCTGTGGACGTCCTGCAAGAGATCCGCGAGCTCCAGCCGCTGGATGAGCGTCTCGAGCTCCGGGACGTGGTTGGAGAGGATCACATTGCGCCAGCCCGCGGCCCGAGTCGCCTCCAGGGCGGCGCGCGTGTCGGGGAACACCTGCCATCCGCGGCCCGCGTCGATGAAGCGCCCGCGCACCTCGCCCGCCAGCTCCATCGCCCGCTCTGCCTGCACCCCGCATCCGGCGATGGCCCTCGCCAGCGCCGGCCGCAGCGCATCCCACCAGGCGTCGCCGGAGAGGTGTGGGTGGGGCTCATCGGGGCGGTTCCACGGGTAGGCGCCGTGCATGAGCTCGCGGACGAGCTGCCTCGTTCCGGTGTGCTCCGGCTCGTGCTCATCGAGCAGTTCGATCATGCAGCCGCTCCACAGGCCCGGGCGCCAGGCCAGGGTCCCGTCGAAGTCCCACATCACCACGCCGGACATGCCGGGCAGTATGGCGCGCGCCTTCCCGATCCGGTGCGGCTACATTCAGGGCCACCATGGGCGGTCTGCAAGCGACACCCACCGTGCGCCCGGCGACGGCTGCCGACGCGCCCCGCTGCGCTGACATCTACGCCCCGTACGTCCGCGCCACCGCCATCACATTCGAGCTCGATCCGCCGGATGCGGCGCAGATGGCGGCGCGGATCCGGGCTGCCTGTGAGCGTCACGCGTGGCTCGTGGTCGAAGAGGGCGGCGCCGTCGCCGGCTACGCCTACGGCGGCCCGATGCACACCCGGGCCGCCTACCGGTGGTCATGTGAGGTCAGCGTGTACCTGGACATGGATAGCCGCGGCCACGGTCTCGGCCGGGCCCTCTACGAGGTCCTGCTGCCGGCGCTGACCGCACGGGGCTTTCGCACGGCGGTCGCCGGCATGACACTCCCGAACGCCGCCAGCGAACGGCTGCACCGCTCGCTCGGCTTCGAGCGGATGGGCGTCTACAGGCGGATCGGCTACAAGCTCGGCGGCTGGCATGACGTGGCCTGGGTGCAGCGCCCGCTCGCCGACGGCCCGGACCCGCCGCCCGAGACCAGCTGAAGCTGTCAGCCGAGCACGGACGCGACGGCGTCCGCGAGCCGCTCGCGGCGGGCGGGCGTGCGCCGGCCGCTGGAGATCTGGCGGTGTGCGAAGCCATGTGGCATGTCCACGATCGCCAGCAGCACGAGGTCGCGGGTGCGCTCGTCGGCTCTCCCGAACAGGGCGCGCGCCAGGATCGCCATGCGCTCCTCGGCGCCCTCATTGGCCCGCTCGAGCTCCTCGTGCACCTCTCCGAGCGTCCGGTCCAGGAGCTCCGTGCGGCTGAGCGCGTCGAGCAGCAGCGTGTCCTGTGGCTGGGACAGGCAGTAGTCGTACATCGCCAGAGCCACGGACTGAGCCGTTGCCAGGGGGCCCTGCGCGGAGATCTCCATCGGCCGCGCCGCCTCCTGGCTGCGCCTGGCCGCTCTCAGCCACGTGCGCGCCAGCAGCTCATCGACGGAGTCGAAGCGGTGGTAGATCGACCCGACGGGAACCCCGGCCTGCTCGGCGATGGCTGCCACCGTCGCCGCGCGCGGGCCGCGAGCGATCACGAGCTCGCGGGCCGCGTCGAGGATGGAGTCGGTGGTGAAGACCTTGCGCGTCATGTTGATGAGTGTATCCTCTAGAACGGACACTCTAGAAAGGGGCTTGAGGTGGCATCTCTGACACGCGAGGGCGACATCCACCTGCTGGACCTGGGGGAGGGCGAAAATCGCTTCAACGGAGACTCCGTGGTTTCGATCGAGCGCTGCCTGGATGAGGTCGAAGCGGCCGCGCCCTGTGCGCTCGTCACGGTCGCCTCGGGCAAGATCTGGAGCAGCGGCCTGGATCTGCCGTGGATCGTGGCGCAGGGCGATCAGGCGCCTGCCTTCGTCATGAGGGTCCACGAGCTGCTCGCCCGCGTCCTGGAGATCGGCCTGCCGACGGTCGCGGCCATACAGGGACACGCCTACGCGGCCGGGGCGATGCTGGCGCTGGCCCACGATGAGCGCGTGATGCGCGCCGATCGCGGCTGGTTCTGCCTGCCAGAGGTCGACATCAACATTCCCTTCACGCCCGGCATGAGCGCCCTGATCGCGGCGCGGATGCCGGTCCAGGCCGCGCACGAGACGATGGTCCTGGGGCGGCGCTTCGGCGGATCGGCGGCCGAGGCTGCCGGGATCGTCCAGGCGGCGGTCGGCGAGGACGAGGTCCGCCGCGTGGCCGTCGAAAGGGCCGGCGCCCTCAGCGGCAAGGACCCGCAGACGATGCGCACGGTCAAGGCACGACTCTATGCGGACACGCTGGCGGCGCTGCGCGGGCCGCAGGGCCTCGGCGCGATCGACCGGGAGCTGGAGAGCTCCGGTGCCCAGCTTCTCTGAGCGCATCGGCACCTGGGGCTCGACGCAGGCGGAGCGATCCGAGCCGTTCCCCTGTGACGAGGTGCTGCCGCAGGCCCCTGAGGAGCTCTACAGGGCGGTCACGATCGCGGCTCCCGAGGCCGTCGTGTTCCGCTGGCTGTGCCAGCTGCGGGCGGCCCCTTACAGCTACGACCTGATTGACAACCTGGGCCGGCGCAGCCCGCAGACGCTGACGCCGGGGCTTGACAGGCTCGAGCGCGGGCAGCGCTTCATGACGATCTTCAGGCTCGTCGACTTCGAGCCGGGATGCTCGATCACCGTTCTGTCCAAGGGCAGTGTCTTCGGGCCGGTGGCGTGCAGCTACCGCGTTCGGGAGCAGACCCGCGGCGCCACCCGCCTGATCGTCAAGCTGCGCCTTCGCTACCCGCGCAGGTGGCCCGCCCGTCAGCTGGTGGGCGCGCTGCTGCCCGCCGGGGACCTGATCATGATGCGCCGCCAGTTCCTGAACCTGAGGCGGCTGGCCGAGCGGCAGGCCGCGGGCTTGAGATGATCGACTCTTGCCCGACCACGACGTCATCATCCTCGGCGGCGGCCACAACGGCCTCGTCGCGGCCGCATACCTCGCCCGCGCCGGGCGCTCGTGCCTGCTGCTCGAGCGCGGCGAGCAGCTCGGAGGCGCGGCCGTCTCGCAGGCGCCCTTCGCCGGCCTGCCGGCCAACCTGAGCAGCTACGCCTACCTCGTCAGTCTGCTGCCGCGCCAGATCGTCGACGAGCTGGAGCTGCCGCTGCGCCTGGCGCGGCGCGCGGTCTCCTCATATACGCCGGACCCGCGTGCAGAGGGCGAGCGCGGCCTGCTGATCGACGTGGCCGACCACGCCGCCACGCTGGCGTCCTTTCGCGCCGTCACGGGCGGCGAGGCCGCGGCCAGGGCGTGGGAGCGCTTCTACGCGATGACCCTGAGCGTCGCTGAGGCCATCTTCCCGACGATGATGCGGCCGTTGCTCTCAAGGGCGCGGATGCGGGAGCTCGTCGGCGAGCAGGAGGCATGGGAGGCGGTCTTCGAGCGGCCGCTCGGATCGACCCTGACGGAGATGTTCGAGGACGACGTCGTGGCCGGGGTCATCCTCACCGATGCGCTGATCGGCACCTTCGCCGGCGCCATGGACGGCGACCTGCGCCAGAACCGATGCCTGCTCTACCACACGATTGGCAGGGGCGATGGCGCCTGGCTCGTGCCCGTTGGCGGAATGGGCGCCCTCACGTCGGCCCTCGCGTCCGCGGCGCAGCGCGCCGGAGCCGATCTGCGCACCGGCGCCGAGGTGACGGCGGTGGAGCCGCAGGCCGGGCAGGTCGCCGTCGAGTTCGAGGACGGGCGCGGGCGCGGGCGCCTGAGCGCGCGCCACCTCCTGGTCAACGCGGCTCCCGCCGAGCTCGCGCGACTGCTCGGCGAGCCGGCCCCGGAACCGGAGGGGTCGCAGCTGAAGCTGAACCTGCTGCTCTCGCGACTGCCCCGCCTGCGCGATCAGAGCACCGATCCGGCGCGGGCCTTCGCCGGGACCTTCCACGTGAACGAGTCTCTCTCGCAGCTCGAGCGGGCTCACCGCGAAGCCCTGACGGGAAGCATCCCGGCGCTGGTGCCCTGCGAGGCCTACTGCCATTCGCTGACGGACCGCTCGATCCTGGGCGCGGAGCTCGGACCCGATGTGCAGACGCTGACGGTGTTCGCCCTGCACATGCCGGCCCGGCTTTTCGCGGCCGACCCGGCGGCCTCGCGCCGGGCGGCGCTGGAGGCGACGCTGGCCTCGCTGCAGAGCGTGCTGGCGGAGCCGCTTGAGGACTGCCTGATGCATGATGCTGACGGCGCCCCGTGTGTGGCCGTCCACACTCCGCTGGACCTCGAGCGCGACCTGCGCATGCCGGGCGGCCACATCTTTCACCGTGACCTGTCCTGGCCCTTCGCCGAGGACGAGGCCGAGGTCGGGCGCTGGGGGGTTGAGACGGAGCACCCGGCGATCCTGCTGTGCGGAGCGGGCGCGCGCCGCGGCGGCGGCGTCAGCGGCATACCCGGCCGCAACGCCGCCATGGCCGTGCTCAGCCCCTGAGAGCAGGACCGTGCCTGAAGAGAGGGCCGGCGGTCTGTCTGTGAGCGCCGGGGTCTATGAAGCTCAGCACTGGCCGCTGCTGGACTGCACCAGCGCGTCGCCGTCCGGCGAGCGCAGGTAGAGCACGAACCGCTGGACCCGGCGCCGGCTGACCAGTCCGGCGTCGTGCAGGATCGACAGATGCTGGGACACACCGCCGTGGGAGACGCCGAGCACGCCGGCGAGCTCGGTCGTCGAGCGCGGGCTGTCGAGCGCCAGCAGCAGCGCGGCGCGGCTGCGGCCCAGCAGCCGGGCGAGAGCCTCGGGCGGCGCGGTGTGCTCCGGGCTCCAGAGCATGCCGACCCCGCGCGCCGGATAGATCAGGGTGGGCTGCCAGGGAGCCGCGGTCACGACCATCACCTTCGGCCAGGTGAAGGCGCTCGGCAGCAGCAGCAGGCCGCGCTCGTCGAGCCTGAGCTCGAGGTGCCCGGACTCCCCGCAGCTGTCTATCCAGAGCACCCCGTCCTCCCAGCGCACGGAGGGATCGAGGTCGGCGAACAGCTGGCGGGTGCCCCCGTCGGCGATCTGGCGCGAGCGGTAGAGGATGTCTCCCTCCAGCAGCGAGCGGATCCGCGGCCAGTGGCCGGCGAGCGAGAGCTCCCAGTAGGTCAGCATCAGCTCGGCCAGGGCGGCGATCGCGCGGCAGGGATCCTGCATGAACGGATACAGGACGTCGGGCATGTCGCCGTCCTCATAGGCGCGGCGCACCTCGGCGCTGATCTGCCTCCCAGGGGTCGCGACCATCACCGCGAGCTCGTCTTCGAACTCGGCCAGCGGCCCGCTCGGCGGCGGGTTGATGAAGTCGGGGTTGTAGACCTTCGAGCGCTTCAGCGCGCGCAGCACCGACAGGTCCAGACCAGTGGTCCGGCGGCGGGCGTCCTCGACCCAGGGGAGATGAACCTCCGCGCGAGCGGGGTCCTCGAGCGTGCTGACGCTGGCCGTGCTCTCCAGCATCGGCGAGATCGCAAAACGCACTCGAGTGAGCGCCTCGGTGTCAAAGCGGGCTGAGATCACGGCGAAAGCTCAGCAGGTTCAGGGCTGTGAGATGGAGCTATTTAGCTCCATCTAAATGTCTTAGCAGCCCTCGTCGGTGTGCGCAAAGGTACTTACATGATCGCAAGTCACCACATCGTCTCCGCCATGGCCGGCGAGCGCCACCGCGACCTCGTGCGTGGCCGGGGCGGGCGCGGGTCCGCTCCCGCTCCTTCCGAGGCGGAGCGGCGGCTGCCGGCGCCCACCATCGCCGAGCCCGAGAGGACATATCGCCGAGTCGTTCTCGGCCCCGATGAGGGCCGCGTCCAGGTGAGCCTGGACGAGGAGCTGGCCTGCGCGCTGCGGGCTCGGGCACGGCGGGAGCACAGGTCGGTGGGCGAGGTCGCGCACACGGCCCTGCGCGAGTACGTCAGCCGCTGAGGCGCGCGGGGGCACCTCGCCCCCGCCGCGGCCGCCCTCGCGGGGCCAGAGGCGGCTGCGGCAGTTCCCGGATGCCGCCCGAACCGAGCCTCGACGCCGGCCTGTTATCGAGGTGTTTCGTTGCTGTTGCAAACCTGTTTTATTGGACCCCGTACTGCCCAGAATCCCTGCAATTTGCGGACTTTTGCGGCGGCGCGGCCGACTCCGGGCTCCTAGTGTCGGTGGCCGTGGATGGCGAGACCGTCGAGCAGATCGAGGTGGCCCTGCGGCACGTTTGCCCTCATGAGAGGTGCGTCGGCCGCGATGCCCTGCTGGACGCCGCCAAGCGCCTCATTCCCGGCACCGCCGACTGGATCGTCAAGAGCGACAGCGGCATGGTCGAGCTTTATGCGCTGAGCGAGGGGAGCCTGCACCGGCTCTCGTCCCCGTGCCTGCCCACCGAGGAGGACGGGCACAGCGAAAGGGCGACCTGCGAGTACCGCGTCGTCGCACGCCTGACGGGCGATGAGAGCTTCACCTGCGAGGTCGAGCGGGCTCAGGACGGGGAGGGCTCCGCAGAGACCCGGACGACGTGGACGTTCGCGCTGGACCTGCCCGTGATCGAATACGACGCCAGCAGCCACGCCGGACACTCCGAGCGCTTTGCCCTCGCATTGGTCGAGGCGATTCTTGCAGCCCCGATAGCCGTCTGAAGGCCCGCGCCGGCAGGCCCGCAGGCGACGGCGGCCGTGAGCGTTCACCGCCTCTTCTCCGGGCTCGCGGCAATACGACGCTAGCCTGTCGGGCCGTGCCTGTAACTAGAGATGACATACGCAACGTCGCGATCGTCGCCCACGTCGACCACGGCAAGACGACGCTGGTGGACGCCATGCTGTGGCAGTCCGGCGCCTTCCGCGAAGGCCAGGACGTCGCCACCCGGGTCATGGACTCGATGGATCTCGAGCGCGAGAAGGGCATCACGATCCTCGCCAAGAACACGTCCCTTCGCTACAAGGACGTCAAGCTCAACATCATCGACACCCCCGGGCACGCCGACTTCGGGGGCGAGGTCGAGCGCGGGCTGACGATGGTCGACGGCGTGCTCCTGCTCGTCGACGCCTCCGAGGGGCCGCTGCCGCAGACGCGCTTCGTGCTGCGCAAGGCGCTGGAGGCCAGGCTGCCCGTGATCCTCGTGATCAACAAGGTGGACAGGCCGGACGCCCGTGTCGCCGAGGTCGTCGACGAGGTCTACGAGCTGTTCCTCGATCTCGACGCTGACGAGCACCAGATCGAGTTCCCGATCGTGTACTGCAACGCCAAGGCCGGCGTCGCCTCGCTCCAGTACGACCCGGATCAGCCGATCGCAGAGCGCGACCTGTCGGCGCTGCTCGACCTGCTGCTCGAGCACATACCCGCGCCGACGTATGACCCCGATCACCCGCTGCAGGCACTGGTCACCAACCTCGACGCCTCCCCCTACGTGGGGCGGCTGGCGATCTGCCGTGTGTGGAACGGGACCATCCGCAAGGGCCAGCAGATCGCCTGGTGCCGCGCGGACGGCTCGATCCAGCGGGCGCAGGTGGCCGAGCTGTACGTCACCGACGCGCTGAGCCGGATCGATGCTCCCGAGGCCGGGCCGGGCGAAATCATCGCCGTCGCGGGGATCTCCGAGGTGACGATCGGCGAGACCCTCGCCGACCTCGAGGACCCGCGCCCGCTGCCGGTGATCACGGTCGATGAGCCCGCCATGTCGATCACCCTCGGCGTGAACACGTCGCCCCTGGCCGGCAAAGACGGTGACAAGCTGACCGCCCGCCAGATCGAGGGGCGCCTCGAGCAGGAGCTCGTGGGCAACGTCTCGCTGCGGGTGCAGGAGACCGAGAAACCCGACACCTACGAGGTGCAGGGCCGAGGCGAGCTGCAACTCGCGATCCTCGTGGAGATGATGCGCCGCGAGGGATTCGAGCTGACCGTCGGGCAGCCGCACGTCGTCGAGCGGATCATCGACGGCAAGCGCAACGAGCCGGTCGAGCGCCTGTCGGTCGACGTGCCCGAGGAGCACGTCGGCACCGTCACGCAGCTGCTCGCCGCCCGCAAAGGCCGCATGGAGCACATGACCAACCACGGCACCGGCTGGGTCCGCATGGAGTACCTCGTGCCAGCCCGCGGGCTGATCGGCTTCCGCACCGAGTTCCTGACCGAGACGCGCGGGACCGGGATCATGCACCACGTCTTCGACCGCTGGGAGCCGTGGGCGGGCGAGCTGCTCACCCGCACCAACGGCGCGCTCATCTCAGACCGCTCAGGGGCGACCGTGAGCTACTCGCTGATGACGCTGCAGGAGCGTGGAACGCTGTTCGTGGGTCCCGGCGAGGAGGTCTACGAGGGCATGATCATCGGCGAGAACGCCCGCTCTGAGGATCTCGATGTGAACCCCGTCAAGGAAAAGCACCTGACCAACATGCGCTCCTCCACCTCCGACGTGCTGGTGCGGCTCGACACGCACCAGAAGCTCACGCTCGATGAGGCGCTGGAGTGGGTGCGCGAGGACGAGGCCGTCGAGGCGACGCCGGTGTCGGTGCGCATGCGGAAGGTGAACCTCTCCAAGGTCGAGCGGCTCAAGGCAGTGCGGAGCGCCAGGAAATGAGCCCGGCGGCGACCGGCGCTCACAGCGCCATCGAGGTCACCGCCCTCAGCAAGCAGTACGGAGAGCTTCAGGCGGTCTCGTCGATCAGCTTTGAGGTGCGCCTCGGCGAGGTCTTCTGTCTGCTCGGCCCGAACGGGGCCGGCAAGACCACAACCGTCGAGATCCTCGAGGGCTACAGGGCCCGCAGCTCAGGCGAGGTCAGCGTCCTCGGCATGGACCCGGCGCGCGGGGAACGCGAGCTGCGCGAGCGCGTCGGCATCGTGCTGCAGTCCTGCGGCGTGCAGTCGGAGCTGACGATCGCCGAGCTGCTCGAGATGTACGGCCGCTACCACTCCCGCAGCCTGCCGCCCGACGAGCTCCTGGACATGGTCGAGCTCGACGCGAAGCGCGACACGCGCGCGAGCGAGCTCTCCGGCGGGCAGCGCCGGCGCCTTGACCTCGCACTCGGGCTGGTCGGCGACCCGGACCTGCTGTTCCTGGACGAGCCCACAACGGGCTTTGACCCGGCCGCCCGCCGCCACGCGTGGGAGACGATCAGGCGGCTGTGCACGCTCGGCAAGACGGTGTTCCTGACCACGCACTTCATGGACGAGGCGCAGTACCTGGCCGACCGCGTCGCGGTCATGCGCGCGGGCCGCATCATCGCCAGCGGCCGACCGGATGAGATCGGCGGTCGCGATGAGCGCCCGACGGAGATCCGCTTCGTGCTGCCGGCGGGCATGTCGCTCACGGACCTGCCGGACCTTCCCGGTGCGGCCGCCGCGCTGGAGGGCGAGCTCGCGCTCATCACCAGCCCGGAGGGCGTCAGGGCCACGCACGCTCTGACGGCGTGGGCGCTGGAGCGGGGACTCGAGCTCGAGCGGTTCTCGGTTGCCCAGCCCACGCTCGAGGACATCTACCTCGAGCTGACCGGCGATGAGGTGCAGCCGTGAGCGCGCCCGCCGCCGGCGAGCGCGGGGGAGACCTCGGCCTGGCCCTGTGGCAGGTCCGCTATGAGCAGCGCGCCTTCTGGCGCAACCGCGGGCGCGCGTTCTTCTCATTCCTGTTCCCGCTGATGTTCCTGGTGATCTTCGCGAGCATCTACAGCGGAAAGCACATCTCCACCAAAGGCGGCATCCCGCTGAACGACTACTTCGTGCCCGGGATCCTCGCCTACGGGGTCATCACCACGACCTTCGTGAACATGGCGATCTCGACCTCGATCCTGCGCGACGAGGGCGTGCTGAAGCGTATGCAGGGCACCCCGCTCCCGCGCTGGGCCTACATGGCCGGGCGCCTTGGCTCCACGGTGCTCATCGTCGCCGCGATGACGGCTCTGACCCTGCTGATGGGCGCCGCGATCTGGAACGTGGAGGTGCGCACCGCGACCCTGCCCGGCCTTCTGATCTCGCTCGTGCTCGGCGCCGCCTGTTTCACGGCGCTCGGGATCGGGATCGTGCGCTACATCAAGAACGCCGAGGCCGCTCCGCCGATCGTGAACATCGCGGTGCTGCCGCTCACGTTCATCTCCGGCGTCTGGTTCCCGACCGAAGAAATGCCCGCGTTCCTGCGCGCGATCGCTGCGGTCTTCCCGGTCCATGCGCTCGCCGACGCACTGCAGTACGCCTTCAACCCCAACACCGCCGGCCCGGGCATCAAGGGCTCGGACCTGCTGGTGATGGCGATCTGGCTCGCGGCCGGGGTGATCCTGACCGTGCGCTTCCTGCGGGACCCGCAGTCCGGCGGAGGGTGAGAGCCCTGCTGTCGCCGTTCGGCGCACCATGGCGCTCGTGAATGTAGGGTACCCGCCATGAACCGAACGATAAAAGCATCCCTCTGCGCCAAGATCTCGCTCCTGCTCGCGGCTCTGGCGTGCGCCGCCGTCCTCTCGCCCGCGTTCGCCGCGGCCGAAGCGACGACCACGACCGTGCACTTCGTCAAGGAGTCACAGCAGGACTACGAACGGCAGCTCGCAGCTCACGAAATCAAGGAAGCGGTCTTCAACAAGAGGATCCGCTCGCTGCACGTGATCCTCAAGAACGGCGAACACTTCATCTTCAACTACCCGCCCAAACACGAGCAGGCCACGAACGAAGAACTCACGAAGGCGGGAGTCAAGGTCACCTTCCTCACGCCCACCGAGGCGAAAAAGGAAGCGAGCAGCAAACCCGTCCACCACAAACTCCGCTACATAGCCGGCGGGATCCTGGTGGTGGTCGTGGTCGTCGTCGCGGGCGTGCTCCTCATCGACCGCAAACGCAAACGCGAAGAGGACTGAGGCCTTCGGGGCGCGGGCTGCGGCGCAGCCCGCCGCCCGGCCCCGGGGCGCCCCGGCGGAGACCGTGGACAGCTGTGAGATAGCGGTCAGGCTCACGCCGCGCTCGAGCGCAAACGAGGTGGTGGGCGAGCGCGGCGGCTCCGTGCTCGTCCGGGTTACGGCGCCGCCCGTCGACGGCCGCGCCAACGAGGCCCTGTGCAGGCTGATCGCCAAGCGCGCGCATGTCGGCGTGCGCAGCGTGAGCATCGTGCGCGGTGAGGGCTCGCGCGAGAAGCTCGTGCGCGTGCAGGGGATGGGGGAGCCGGCGCTCCGCAAGGCGCTCGGGCTCGAGCGCCGCGGTCAATAACAAGACTCAATCTCATGATATGTTGGCGGTGTGATCCCCAGCGAGGACGGTCGCGGCGGGACCCCGGCCATCGAGTTGGCGGGCGCGAGCGTGCGCCTCGGCGGCCGGACCGTATGGAGCGAGGTGTCCGTGCAGATCGCCCGCGGAGAGTTCGTGGCCCTGCTCGGAGCCAACGGCTCCGGGAAGTCGACGCTCCTGAAGGTTGTGCTCGGCGCGCTGGGGCTCCAGGCGGGAAGCGCGAGCGTGCTCGGCAGCGCGCCTGGGGAGGCGAACAGGGCCATCGGCTATCTCCCCCAGCGCCACGCGTTCGAACGCGGCACCCGGCTGCGCGGCGCCGACATCGTGCGGCTGGGGCTCGACGGAGACCGCTGGGGGCTGCCGCTGAAGCTCGGCTCAAGGCGCTCCGGTGCCGAGGCGGATGCGCGCCGGCGCGTGGCCGATGCGCTGGAGATGGTCGGGGCCTCCTCCTACGCCGAGCGGCCGATCGGCGAGTGCTCCGGCGGCGAGCAGCAGCGCCTGCTGATCGCCCAGGCGCTCGTGCGCCGTCCTGAGCTCTTCCTCCTGGATGAGCCGCTGGACAGCCTTGACCTTCCCAACCAGGCGGCCGTGGCGGCCCTGGTGGCGGAGATCTGCCGCAGCTCCGGAGTGGCCGTGCTGCTCGTGGCGCACGACGTCAACCCGCTGCTCCCCTACCTGGACCGCGTCATCTACCTCGCGGGTGGCCGGGCGGTCGAGGGTCCCGTCAGCGAGGTCATCACCACCGAGACGCTGAGCGCCCTCTACGGCGTGCCGGTCGAGGTGCTGCGGGCATCGGACGGGCGGCTGGTGGTCGTCGGCCAGCCCGAACCGCCGGCCCACCACCACGATCGCCACGGCGACGCGCACTCACACTCCCACGAGCACTCGCATGTCGCCTGAAGGCACCCCGCAGCCGAGCTGGAACCTCGCCAAGGACGTCGGCCAGATCCTGGAATACCACTTCATGGTCAACGCGCTCATCGCTGCCGGCCTGGTCGCGGTCACCGCCGGGGTCGTGGGCTGGATGATGGTCGTGCGCCGCGAGACGTTCGCGGGGCACACGCTGTCGATGATGGCCTTCCCGGGCGCGGCCGCCGCTGCACTCGCGGGGGTGCCGGCGGCGTGGGGGTACCTCTGCTTCTGCGGCGCCGGGGCGCTCGCGATCGGCACGGTCCCCGACGGCGCCCGGCGGTCCTGGAGCCAGGAGTCGGCGAGCATCGGAACCGTGCAGGCCGCGGCGCTGGCCCTGGGCTTCCTGTTCGTGAGCCTGTACGGCGGTGTGCTCGGTGACCTGGAGAGCCTGCTGTTCGGGAACGTGCTCGGGGTATCAGACGGCCAGGTGCTCGCGCTCGCCCTGGTGGCGATCATCGCCGCGGTTGCGATGGCGGCGATCGGCAGGCCGCTTCTGTTCGCCTCCGTCGACCCCGACGTGGCGGGTGCGCGCGGGGTCCCGGTGCGCTCCCTGTCCAGGTGGTTCCTGCTGCTGCTGGCGCTCGCGGTCGCCGCGACCAGCGAGATCACGGGCCCGCTGCTGGTGTTCGCGCTGCTGGTGATGCCGGCCGCGACCGCGCAGGCGATCACGGTGCGGCCCGCACTCAGCCTCGCGCTCACCGTCGTCCTCGGCCTCGCGGTCGCGTGGCTGGGGCTGAGCATCTCCTACTACTCGCCCTACCCGGCGAGCTTCTTCATCGCGACGATCGGATTCGCCTTCTACGTGATCGCCCGGCTGCTGGCCGGGCGCAGGGGCGCGCAGGAGAGCGAGAGCGTGATCGGGGCGCCCGAGGGGGTCATCGCCTGATGTTCGCTCAGGAATTCATGCGCAACGGGCTGCTGGCGGGGACCTGCATAGCCCTGGTCTGCGGTGTCTGCGGCTGGTTCGTGGTGCTGCGCGGGCAGGTCTTCGCCGGCGACGCGCTCAGCCACGTGGCCTTCCCGGGTGCGCTCGCGGCGGCCGCCGCCGGCATCGACGAGCGGGTCGGCCTGTTCGTGGCGACGATCGCGGTCGGCGCCGGCATCGGCGTCCTCGGCGCAGGGGTGCTCGCAACGCGCACGGGCGGCGGGTCCGGCGGCTACACGCCCGCGGATGACACCGCGATCGGGATCATCTTCACCTTCATCCTCGGGCTGGGCGTGTTCTTCCTGACCCGCTTCGGGATGAGCTCGGGCGCAGGCACCGGAATCACCGCGGCGCGCACCCTGTTCGGCTCGATCTTCGGCCTCGGAGCCGGCGAAGCGCGCACAGGCGCCATCATCGCGCTCGCGGCGCTGCTGGTCATGCTGCTGATCGCCCGCCCGCTGCTGTTCATCTCGATCTCACCGCAGGTCGCCAGGGCACGGGGGGTGCCCGCGCGTCTGCTCGGCATCGGCTTCCTCGCGCTGCTCGGGGTCGTCGCCGCCGAGGCCACCCAGGCGGTGGGAGCACTGCTCCTGCTCGGCCTGCTTGCGGCGCCCGCGGCCGCGGCGCACAGGCTGCTCAGCGGGCCGTACGCGAGCATGGCGCTCGCAGCCCTGCTCGCGGCCCTGGCCATGTGCGCCGGCCTGATGCTCTCCTACGCGGTGCCCGCGCTGCCGCCCAGCAGCGCCGTGATCGGCTTCGCCGTCGCCATCTACTACGTCACCGTGGCCTTCACATGAGCTCCACGGCCTGGGTCGAGCGGGCACAGAGCGCACTCGCGCAGGCGGGCCGCAAGCGCGGCGGCGCCAGGCGCGCCGTGCTGGAGCTGCTCGCCGAGCAGAGCTGTGCGCTGACCGCGATCGAGATCGAGACGGCGCTGCGCCGGGCGCGCTCCTCGCGGCCCGTCAGCCGTGCGAGCGTCTACCGCATCCTTGACGAGCTCGAGCAGCTGCACCTGGTCGTGCGTGTCGGGGTGGGCCAGCCGATGGTCCGCTACGAGCGCGCGGCCGACCCCGAGGGCCACCATCACCACCTCGTCTGCGACGAGTGCGGGGTCGTGATGCCCTTCTCCGACCCCGAGCTCGAGCGTGCGATCTCCAGCCTCAGTGACCGCGTGCCGCTGGCTGTCTCAGAGCACGAGATCGTGATCCGGGGGGCATGCCGGGACTGCGCCGAGCAGCCCGGGGAGCACCCGCCAGATAGGCGAGCACCGACCCGAGGGTGAAGAGCGCGACCACGAGCAGCACCGGGCCCGAATCCTCGACCAGCGCTCCCACGACACCCGCGGCGAGCGACCCGAGCAGCGCCGCCTCCCAGGCCGGGTCCATCCGGACCGGGGCCAGGAGCTCGCGGCGGCGGAGCAAGAAGATGACACCGGCGGCGAGCGAGAGCGCCGCCGCGACGGGCATGGCGTGGTTTCCGAGCTCGATCCAGGCTGCGCGGTAGCGGCGCACGAGCAGGTCGCGGATCTCCCCGGCGGAGTGCGCGTGCAGCACGCTGCCGGTGTAGTGGCCGCTCCCGTGGGCGGTGAGAAGGTCGATCGCCGCGAGGGCGATCAGCCCCGCCAGCGGCGCCGCGATGATCAGGATCGCGCGCCTGCGGGTCAGCGCCCCGGGAGCGAGCATCGCCGCGGCCAGAGCGAAGGAGACACACACGAGGATGACCCCGCCGACGCCGGCGCCGATCCTGGCGGCGCCCTCCACGACCGCCAGCACAGCGCCCGCGCCCACCATCGCGAGCACCGCCCTGCTCCCCCTGACGGCGGGGTAGAGCGCGGCCGCGACCGCTGCCAGCACCAGCACCGCCAGGCCCGACTTCAGCTCGTTGCCGACCCCGTAGAAGCGGGCGCCGAGGATCGGGTCCGGGCCCAGCAGCGAGCGCATCAGCAGCTGTGTGTGCGCGAGCGCGTCGATCGTGATCGCAACGACAGCGGCCACGGCCGGAGCGAGCACGGCGCGAGGCCAGCCGATCAGCACGTCCGTGAGCGCCCCGAGCGCCAGGCAGCACACCACGATCAGCGCATACTCGCCCGGCGCACTCGGCGCGATCGCCGCCGGCACGAGCACCGACACCGGTGCCCACATAATCGCCAGTGCCCCGATCCGCATCGCCGCCGCGCGGGCGGCCGGGCCGCGCGCCGCGAGCAGCAACAGCGCCCACGCGCACAGCAGCCATCCGAGCGCCGCGAGTTTCCTTGAGCTGATCACCCGCAGACGCGACATCAGCGACGCCAGCGATGTGCTGTCAAGGGTCCCGCCGGCCGTGATGGCGCGCCCGTTCATGGCGCCGGGAACACCTATCGCGAGATGGGTCAGGATCGTGGGGGCGACGTCCACGGAGGAGATCAGGCCCCGCTCACCGGTGCTCTGGGAGCTCAGCTCGCGGCCACCTGCCCCGGGGAGGCCCGCCGCTCCCGTCCACAGCAGCGCGCCGCCGGGACCCGGGCCCGCCCGCTGCACCACGATCAGGAGCTCGCCGGGCCCGCGGTGTGCGCTGAGCTGCTCCAGCGCCGCCGCCCCGGCCGGGCCGGCCGGAAGGTCGGTCACCACGAGGCCGCTGACCGCGCCGAGCGCGGCCACGCGCGCGGCCAGGGAGCCGGCGCTGCCGAGCGAGAGCGAGGCGATGCGCCCGGAGCGGTCGGCGGCGGCGGGCGCGTCAAGCGCCGCGGCGGCGCTGGTGCCGGCATAGGCGCCGCCGCCGGGAATCGATCCCGCGAGCAGGCCGGGCACGAGCGTCGCGGGGGCGCTCGAGGCCCTGGCGACCGCGGCCCCCCAGTCCGTTACCACGGCGCCCGTCCCCGATGGCTGGATCGTGAGCGCCGGCGGGCCGGGGATGCGGTAGGCGGAGGAGCTGACGCGGGCGCCCTGGGTGATGTCCAGCAGCAGCTGCGCCGCCGAGTAGGAGCCCTGGGCCCCGGACATGATCCCCACCGACATGCCGGGCTGGCGAGCCAGCTGGGCCGCCCCCGTGGGGATGAAGGCGACCACGGCCGTGCGGGACCCCTGCGCCGAGGCCGCAGGCGCGCCGAGCGCGCCGAGGGCGAGCACGGCTGCGCCGAGCAGCACCGGTGCGCCCCCCCGCCGCGATCCGATCAGGCGTCCGCTCCCCCGGTGGCGACGACCGTCAGGCCCCGCGTCCCGCCCGCAGGCCGCGCGCCGTCGTGGTCATCCTCGTCGGGGTCCTCCTGCACCGGAAGCGGGGAGCCCTCGACGTTCAGGCGCGGCAGCAGCCGATCGAGCCAGTCTGGGATCCACCAGGTCGACTCCCCAAGCAGATGAAGGGTGGCGGGCAGCAGCAGGCAGCGCACGACGAGCGCGTCCAGGAAGACGGCGCTGGCGAGGGCCAGGCCGAACTCCTTGATGATGCGGTCTTCGCCGAGCATGAAGGAGAGGAACACGAGCACCATGATCGTCGCAGCGGCGGTCACCACGCGCCCGGTGAGCGCCAGGCCCTCCGCGACGGCCCTGGAGTTGTCCTTGGTGTGCGTCCAGCGTTCGTGGATGCGCGAGATCAGGAACACCTCGTAGTCCATCGACAGGCCGAAGACGATCGCGAACAGCATCACCGGCAGGAAGGACTCGATCGGTCCCTTCTGCACGCCCAGCAGGCCTCCGAGCCAGCCCCACTGGAAGATCGCGACGATCACGCCCAGGGATGCCCCGATGCTGAGGAGGTTCATGACCGCCGCCTGCAGCGGGACCAGCAGCGAGCGGAACACGACCAGCAGCAGCAGTGCCGACAGCAGCACCACGACCCCTATGAACAGGGGCAGCTTTTCGGACAGCGTGCTCGCGAAGTCGACGGCGCCCGCCGTGACCCCTCCGACATAGACGCCGAGGCCCGTGCGCGCCTCGATCGCCGGCACGACGCTGGAGCGCAGGCGGGAGACGAGCTGGCTGGTGGCGTAGGCCTGCGGTGAGGAGGTCGGGTAGGCCGTGATCGTGGCAGCGGTCCCGGCGGCGTTGACGTGCGGCGCGAGCACCGACTGCACGCCGGGCGTGGCGGCGATCGCAGCCCTCAGCTGGGCCAGGGACGCGCCTGCGTCGGGCGGGCGTGATGCCAGGCTGGCGCCGGCTTCGCCGGCTCTCGGGTTCGGCTCGGGGATCTTCACGGCGATCGTGAGCGGGCCGTTGAAGCCCTGCCCGAAGCCCTTTGCCAGCATCTCGTACGCGCGGTGGGTCGTCTGGCTCGCGGGGTCGTTGGCCGCGTCGCTGGATCCGAGGCGCAGCGCGGCGGCCGGCGCCGCGATCAGGATCATGATCAGGCCGGAGATGGCCGCGATCGTGGCGGGGTGTCGATGGATAAAGGCGCTCCAGCGCATCCAGCCGGTGCTGGAGCCGGTCAGCGTGCCTTCGCCGGCCGCCTCTCCGGCGGCGGCCTTGGCGCGCGCCCTGGCCCTGCGCCCGCCGACGGCGACCCTCGTGCCCGCGAGCGTGAGCAGCGCCGGCAGCAGTGTCAGCGACGCGAACATCACCAGCAGCACGCCCATCGAGGCGGATATGGCCACGCCGTAGAGGAACGTGACCCCGAGCAGCATCATGCCGAGCAGCGCGATCACGACGGTGCAGCCGGCGAACAGCACGGCGCGGCCGGCGGTGTCTATCGACCGCACCACCGACTCGTGCACGTCGTGGAAGGTGGGTCCGGGGGTGGCGTATGCCTCGCGGAATCGGGTGAGGATGAACAGCGCGTAGTCGATCCCGACCCCCAGCCCGATCATCGCCGCCAGCTCGGAGGAGAAGTCGGGCGTGTCGACGACGTGGGTGAAGAGCGCGATCGCTCCCAGGCCCGTTCCGAGGCCGAACAGGGCGGTGAGGATCGGCAGCCCCATCGCGATCACCGAGCCGAAGGTGAGCAGCAGCACGACGATGGCAGCCATCAGCCCGACGGCTGTCGAGAGCCCGAACCCGGACTGCTCGGTGCCCTCCACGGCCTCGCCGCCGAGGTCGACCTGAAGGCCGGGCCGCTGGCCCGCGCGCGCCACCGACACGACGCGCTTTACGGCGCCTCCCGGCAGCGAGCTTGCCGTTTCGTCGAACACGACCGTCGCGAAGGCGATCCGCCTATCGGGTGAGATCTGCCGGTCGCCGGTGGAGGCGGCGTAGGGGCTGATGACGGCGCTGACGTGCGGGAGACGGGCGACGGCCGCGAGCGTCGCGCTCATCCGCGCCCTGACGGCCGCGTCCTGCACCGTCCCCGAGCTGGTCTGGAAGACGATCGTGTCGCGGTCCCCGGACTGCGCCGGGAAGCTCCGCTGCAGAAGGTCGAGCGCCCGCTGCGCGTCGGAGTTGGGCAGGTTGAAGTTGTTCGAGTAGCTCGTTCCCACCGAGTGGGCGAAGGCGTTGACGCCGATCAGGAGCAGCACCCAGCCGATTACCACGTACTTGCGATGGGTCGTCGACCAGCGGGCGAGCTTGAGCATGATGATCTGGCGTCCGGGGGGGCGGTTGGTGCGGGGGGCGGAGGGGAAGCGGCGCCGCGCTGGGCGCACGTGCACAGAGAAGGGTAGTGACCCGGCCTGGATTCGGCTCCGGTTAACTCCGCAGATGCGCGGCAATCTCGCCGCGTGAGGCTGGGAGAAAGCCCGGATGAGAACGCGGGGCCAGCCCGGCGCCCCGGTGCGTCGCTCAGTTGACGCTCGGGTCCAGCGGCATGCGCGCGATCAGCGCGTAGTTGCCGCCCATGCGCGTGAGCACGGTGCTCCACAGGTCCTCGGGGGCGGCGCCGAAGAGGTCGTCCAGAATCGGTGAATACGTGATCCAGTCGCCGCGCTCGAGCTCGCTCTCGAGCTGCCCGGAGGACCATCCCGCGTAGCCGGCGAACAGGCGCCTGCGCGCCGAGGAGGCGACTATCTCCTCGACCTCCACGTCCGCCGAGGGAAAGCCGACGTTCCCGAGCACCAGCAGCCCGGCGGAGGCCGAGTCAATGAACTCGCACAGGAAGATCACCGACCGCTCGCTCACGGGACCACCCAGGAACACCGGTTCCAGAGAGCCGTCCTCACCCTCCAGCGGCGGCACCGCCTCACCCACGCTGACCTCCGAGGGGCGGTTCAGGACGACGCCCATCGCGCCCTCCTCTCCGTGCGCGGCGACGAGCACCACCGTGCGGCTGAAGTTCGGGTCCAGCAGGGAGGGGGAGGCGAGCAGCAGGTGCCCGGCGAGGTCGTCGCTCATTGCCACCATGATCGCCTAACCGGCCGCCCGTCGCGCTGCGCTCGCCCACGGGCCGGTGTCTCAGGCGGCTGAGTAGATCTCGACCGTTCCGGTAAGGCTGTGGTCGTTCGCGTTGCCTTCGGGCACCACGATGTGCCCGTCGACGACGATCGGGCTGTTCCAGTGGCCGGAGCCGGCGGCGAGCGTCGCGATCGGACGCGGCGAACCGGGCGTGTAGACGTGCAGTCCGCCTCCGTCCGGGTCATAGACATACAAGAGGCCTCCCACCATCACAGGGCTCGTGCCGGGTGTCTGGTTCTGCCAGGCCCTGTAGAGGCGCCCGGAGCGCAGCACATAGGCGGCCGTCCCATTTTCGTCGGCGACGAAGGCGGTGGTGGCGCTGCCGTGCCGCCAAACGGCCGGAGCGGTGAACAGCTCGCCGCCGCCGGGTATCGACAGCCGCTGCACTTCGCCGCCGAGCGGCCGCGGCGTGCGCGAGGACGGGGGGTGCCCGTCCAGCCGAGCCAGCGACAGCACCCGCATGATCCCGTCCTTGCCCGCCACCACGACGCGGCCCGAGCCGAGCAGGGCAGGGCCGCTCGAGCCGAGGTCGGTGTCGCTGGAGTTCAGTTCGGCCTGGTTGGCGGGGGTGAACGCCTGCCGGATCGCCAGGCCGGGGAAGGTGAGCTCAAGGACGCTGTCTCCGAAGTCGGTGGAGCCGTTCCAGGGCCCGTTGCCCGTGTCGAGCAGGATGCGCGAGCCGCCGGGCTCGACCACCGCTCCGGCACGCGAGAGGATCGCGGAGTCGCTGGCGGGGCACGTGCTCGGTGTCTGGAGCTCGCGGCGGGAGGAGCAGAGGGTGTTGAAGACGCCGTCGACGTGGCCGCTGGCGCGCGCGATCAGGACCAGGTGGCCCTGGTAGGGAGGCGTGTCGCCGTAGTAGCCGCCCGTCGTGGCGAGCACGTCGGGGCCGTCGATGTTCAGGGCCGCCGCGATCTTCTCCCGCACCGCGTTTCTGGTGATGCTCACCGGCCAGCCGGCGGCCTCCTGGCCGTTGCTGATCGAGAGCTTGTGGATCAGGCCGTTGGGCGAGGCCGTGTAGAGGAACTGCCTGTCGGGGTCGGCGAGCGGGCTGGCGGTGGTGATCTGCGAGCTGCCCTCCCACGAGCGCAGGCCGGGCGGCGTGAAGGTCCAAAGCACCGCGCCGCTGTCGGCGTCCAGTGCGATCGTGCGCCCGTACGTGGTGGTGAGGATGATCGTGTTGTGGGCTGCGCCCTCGACGCTCGCCCCGTGCAGATAGATGGGCGAGGAGTCGACCGTGCCCGCGAGCACGACCGTCCTGCGGTGCAGGTGGGCGACGTTGCGAGCCGTGATCGCGCTGGCGAGTTCGCTGACGTCAGAGCGCTGAGGGTTCAGTCCGAACTCCGGCCAGTCGAGCAGCGTCGCCGCGGTCGTGGAGGTGGTGGCCCTCGGGATCGCCGCCGCCGAGGTCGTCGGCCCGGTCGGCGCGGCATGGGCGCCCGTGCCGCATGCGACGAGCAGGACGCAGGTCGCCGCGAGGAGACAGAGCCGTGCTCGGTTGCCGGTGCGCATCTTCAGCCGCGTTCTAGCGCATGCGCCGTGCTCCTGCGGCGGCGCGCGGACGGGTGGATGTCTATTCTGGTGCGCGGGACCCCGCACCGTGGGTCCTCACGGCGAGCAGGAGGCGGTCACACATGGCGAAGAAGCCCCAGGTCGGCGAGCAGGCACCGGACTTCGAGCTGCCCGGAACCGACGGCCCGTTCAAGCTTTCACAGCACCGCGGCGAGCGTGTGGTGCTGCTGTTCTATCCGGGAGACAACACGCCCGTCTGCACCAAACAGTTCTGCTCATACCGCGACAGGCCCGACGACTTCGCGGCGCTGAATGCGACCGTAGTGGGGATCTCCCAGCAGGACCTCGAGTCGCACGAGGCGTTCAGTGCGAAGTTCGCGTTGAACGTGCCGCTGCTGGCCGACGTCGACAAGGAGGTCGCCGGCAAATACGACGCCTCCGGCGCTCTCGGCGTCAAGCGCGCGGTGATCGTGATCGACGAGGAGGGCATCGTCCGTCACCGCCACGACCATCGGCTGGGCCTTGATTTTCAGTCGGTGGACGAACTCAAGGCGGTACTGGACACGATGGCCCCGGTGGCGTAGCGGGGCGCTCAGGCGCCCGACTCGCGCTCCTCGATGCCCCGCTCCGCCCGCGCCGCGTAGATCGCCGCGAGCTCGAGCTGCAGGTTGCGCGGCGTCTCGCCCGGCCCAGGGGCGAGCCGGCGCCAGTCTCCATCCGCCTCGAGTTCCCAGGAGCTCTGGTTATCGGCGAAGGCACGTTCGAGGGTGTCGAGCAGCTCCGCGCGCAGATCCTCGTTCTCGACGGGCACGGCGAGCTCGACGCGGTGGTCGAGGTTGCGCGGCATCAGGTCGGCGGACGCGATGTAGACCCTGTTCTCGCCTCCGCGCTCGAAGGCATAGACGCGCGAGTGCTCGAGCAGCCGGCCGACGATCGACACCACGCGGATGTTCTCCGACAGTCCCGGCACGCCGGGCCTCAGGCAGCAGATCCCGCGCACGTTCAGGTCGATCTTCACGCCGGCCTGAGATGCCGCATACAGAGCGCGGATGCAGCGCCCGTCGACGAGCGAGTTCATCTTCATGGCGATCCGCGCGGGCGCGCCGACCGAGTGGGCGGTCACGGTCCGCTCGATCTCGCCGATGATCCCGTCGCGCAGCTGATCGGGCGCCATCAGCACTTTGCGGAAGTGCAGCGGGCGCCCGTAGCCCGTCAGGTAATTGAACATGTCGGCGACGTCCGCGCCAATCTGCTCGTCGGTCGTGAAGAGCCCGAAGTCCGTGTACAGGCGAGCGGTCGAGGAATGGTAGTTCCCGGTTCCGATGTGCACGTAGTTGCGCACGCCGTCGCCCTCGCGCCGCACGACCAGGACGCACTTGGCGTGCGTCTTCAGAGCCGGCTGGCCGTACACGACGTGAACGCCGGCCTCCTCCATCGCCTTCGCCCACTGGATGTTCATGCGCTCGTCAAAGCGCGCCTGCAGCTCGACCAGGGCGACCGCCTGCTTGCCGCGCTCGGTGGCGTCGATCAGCGCCGGGACCAGGGGCGAGTCGTCGCTGGTGCGGTACACCGTCTGCTTGATCGCCAGCACGTTCGGGTCCGCCACGGCCTGCTCGACGAAGCGCTCGACGGAGTTGGCGAAGCTCACATACGGGTGGTGCACCAGCAGGTCGCCTTCGCGCATCGCGCCGAGCACGTCGGGACGCTCGCCCTCACGGCGCGCCAGCCGCGGGTGTGTGATCCCGGAGATCGTCTCAAGGCGCAGGTCTCCGTGGCCGGGCACGCCGACGATCTGCCACAGCGAGCCCATGTCCAGGAGCCCGTCGACCGGGTACACCTCTTCCTCCGGCACGCCGAGCAGCGCGGTAAGGGACTCGCGCAGGCGCTGGGAGCAGTGGGCGCCCACCTCCACGCGCACGACCTCTCCGAAGCGGCGCCGGCGCAGCTCGTCCTCGACCGCCTGCAGAAGGTCCGCGGCGTCGTCGGAGACCTCGAGGTCGGCGTCGCGCGTGACGCGGAAGACGTCGCAGTCGACGATCTCCATGCCCGGGAACAGAGCGTGCAGGTGGTTGGCGATCACGTTCTCAAGCGGAACGAGCAGCGTTGGCGCGGACGCCGTGGGCTTCAGCGCGATGAAGCGCGGCAGGATCTCAGTCGGCACCTTGACCCGCGCGAAAACGGTCTGGTCGGTGATCGGATCGCGTACGAGCACGGCCAGGCTCAGGGACAGGTTCGAGATGTAGGGAAAGGGACGCCCGGGGGCGACGGCCAGCGGCGTGAGCGCCGGGAAGATCGCTCGCTGGAAGTGCCGCGCGAGCTCCTCTTTGCGCTCGGTGTCCAGGTCGCCGACGGCGACGATGCGGATGTCCTGCTCCGCGAGCGCAGGGCGCAGCTGCCCTTCGAAGCAGTCCGTCAGTCGCGTCCCCATCGCCAGCACGCGGTCGCGGATCCGAGCGATCGTTTCCGAGGGGATCAGCCCGTCCTGGCTGGGGCGCTCGACCCCGGCGTCGATCTGGTCGCGCAGGCCTGCGACGCGCACCATGTAGAACTCGTCCATGTTCGTGGTGTAGATCGCACAGAACTTGACGCGCTCGAGCAGAGGCAGGCTCTCGTCCTCCGCGAGCTGCAGCACACGGTCGTTGAAGTCGAGCCAGGAGAGCTCGCGGTTGAAGTAGAGGGACGGGTCCTCGGCGTCCTCGGCCGCGCTCGGGCCGCCGGGAACGTCACCGGAGGGCTGTTGAAGATCCAGGTCCATGAGCCATTACAAAACTACACCCCGGCGGCCCTCGGCGGGTTCGCTGCGGCGCTGTCTCGACCTGCCAGTCGTTAGGCTGGGGTCGATCTCTATGGCGCGTCAGCTCTGGCTACTACGTCACGCAGATGCCCAGCCGCACGGCACAGCGGAGGACCACGTGCGGGATCTCACCGAGCGCGGTGAAGAGCAGGCGCGTGTCGCGGGCATCGCCCTGGCCCGCATGGAGGTCTCCTTTGAGTCCGTCCTGTTCAGCCCGAAGGTCAGGGCCAGGCGGACCGCCGAGATCGCCGCCGAGGCATGGAGCGAGGAGCAGCGCGCGCTATTGACCGAGCACCGGCCGCTGGCGGGCGGATTCGGCGTTCAGGATGCGCTGGACGCCGTCTCGCCGATCAGCGCGGACGGCAGGCTGCTGCTCGTCGGACATGAGCCTGACCTCTCCCGCCTGGTGGGTGAGCTCACCGGCGGCAGGGCGGACGTGAAGAAGGGCGGGCTGGCGGTGTTGAGGCTAGAGGGCGCCGGCGGGGAGCTCATGGTCCTCATGCGGCCCCGTGAGCTTGCTCTGATCGCCGGAGTCCCACCCGGCGGGGAGTGAAGAGGGCACGTCGCTCGGGTCGACGACCTCGAGCGATTCGGCAGCGAAGCGGTAGCCGATGCCGAAGTGCGTGTGGATGTATCGCCACGATGGCGATGCCTTCTCGAGCTTCTGGCGCAGCTTTCGCACGAACACGTCGACCGAGCGGTCACCGCGGACCATGGTGTAACCCCACAGGCGAGAGTAGATCTCCTCACGCTCGAGGACCCGGCCCTCGGCGGACGCCAGGAGCTCGATCAGCTCGAACTCGCGGCGTGTCAGGTCGATGCTGGCCTTGCCCACGAACGCCTGGAAGCGATCGCAGCGGATCTCGACCTCACCGGCCGTGATCGGCTCGACCTCGGTGCGGCTGGCGCTGCGCCGGCGACGGCGCACGACGCTCTGAACCCGGGCGATGACTTCCTCAGGGTGGCAGGGCTTGGTGATCCAGTCGTCCGCCCCGAGCCGCAGGCCGCGGACTCGCTGCGCGACTGTTGAGGGACCTGTGCAGACGACGATGCCGAGCTCCGGAAGCGCGTCGCAAAGTCGCTCGAGCCAAGTCCAGGCCTGCGGGCCGAGGACGGCGAGGTCGACGACGAGGGCGCTCAGGCGCATCGACACGACAGCGTCCGTGGGGACCGGGCTCGCGAGCACGCGGTGCTCCCATCCGAGCCTGTCCAGCCTCTTGCTGAGTACCTGGATGAATCCGCTGTCGCGGTCGAGGACTGCTATGCGCAGCGCCGCTGAGGACGATGGCGTCGAGCCGTCCGGCTGGGATTCCGTTGCGCCCCGTCCCTCGGCGCTCAAGCTCTCCGTCATTCCGGCCGATTGTAAGCGACTCTCGGGAACATGCAAATCCGAGAACGTTGATGTAACAGCATCTTCACAACGTAATTAGTGCTGTTTGCATCTTTCCGCGTCCCCACTGAGGGCCTGGAGGCCGCCAGGGTCAGCCGGGAAGGGTGCCTCTGCTGCCGCGCGAGGTGTCCGAGAACTCCCTGAAGAGCCCGGTGACGACGAACGCGACCTGCTCGCCAATGTCGACGGCGTTGTCGCCGATCCGCTCCAGGGCGCGGGCGACGAGCGTCATGTGCATGGCCCACTCACGGATGTCGGGGTCATCACCGATCTCGATCGCGAGACGGAAGATGTCGCGGTTCAGGCGGTTGATCTCGCGGTCCTGGCGCACGAGGTCCGCAGCCAGCGCGCTGTCGCGGGCGACGAATGCGGCCTTGCACTGCACGACCTCAGAGCGCGCGAACGCTCCCATCTTCATGAGCGCTTCGAGCAGTTCCTGGTGCACCGGTGGCTCGTAGCCCGAGAGGGGAATCATCTTGGCGATGTTCACGCACTGATCGCCCATGCGCTCGATGTGCTTGATCGTGTGCAGCAGTGCTGCGACCAGGCGCAGGTCGCCGGCGACCGGCGCCTGCAAGGCGAGCAGCGAGAGGATGCCCTGATGGACCTCGAGGAAGCGCCCGTCGACACGGTCGTCGTCGGCGATCACCATCTGCGCCAACTCGACGTCCTGGTGCTCGAGCGCCTCCATCGCGCGGTCGAGCTGTTCGACGATCAGGTCGAGCCCGCCGAGGGCGTGCTCCTCCAGTTCGCGCAGCTGCGTCTGAAAATGCGCCCGTCCCTGTGCGTGTTCGGAGTCACTGCCACGAAGCGTCGTGGACGCATACAGATGACTGCCGCGGAGTGGATCCTGACCGCTATCCGAACTTTCCGGTGACATATTCCTCGGTCCTCGAGTCGCTGGGCTTGGTGAACAAATCGTTTGTGGGGCCTACCTCGACCAGCTCGCCGGCGAGCATGAACGCGGTGCGGTCCGCCACGCGGGCGGCCTGCTGCATGTTGTGCGTGACGATCACTATCGTCACGCGCTCCTTGAGCTCGCCGATCAGCTCCTCGATCTTCAGGGTGGCGATCGGGTCCAGGGCCGAGCAGGGCTCGTCCATCAGGATCACCTCGGGGTCGACCGCGAGCGAGCGGGCGATGCACAGCCGCTGCTGCTGGCCGCCCGACAGCCCTGCGCCGGGCTCATCCAGGCGGTCTGACACCTCGTTCCACAGGCCGGCACTGCGCAGCGCGGCCTCGACCTTCACGCGCAGGTCTCCGCCGCGCTTTGCGCTGAGCCGCAGGCCGGCGGCGACGTTGTCGAAGATCGACATGGTCGGGAAGGGGTTGGGTTTCTGGAAGACCATGCCGATCGCGCGGCGCACGGCGACGACGTCGACCGAGGAGTCATAGAGGTCCAGGTCGCCGAGCAGCACTCGCCCCTCGGCGCGCGCACCGGGAATCTCCTCGTGCATGCGGTTGATGCAGCGGACCATCGTCGACTTGCCGCACCCGGAGGGGCCGATGATCGCGGTCACCTCGTTGGCGCGGAACTCGAGGTCGACGCCCTTGACCTGCTGGGCGTCTCCGTAGAAGGCGCGCAGCCCCTCGAGCGTGACGCTGAAGCCGGCCTTGGAGGGGCGCTCGCCCGGTGTGGCAGTGGCGCCGGCGGGCGCCGCGCCGGGCTCGGCGATCCCGCGGCCGTCCTCAGGCATGGGGTCTGCGCTCATGTCACGCACCTGCTCGGTTGATCTTGGTGTGTTCATGCAAGGCGGCTCCTTCGCGAGACAAGGCGGGCTATGAGGTTCAGCAGGAGGATCATCACGACGAGCGCAAGGGCTGCGCCCCAGGCGCGCTCTTCGATGGACGGTGTTGGTGATGTTACGTCGGAGTAGATCTGGACCGGGAGCGAGTTCATGTATCCGCTGAGGCTGAAGCCGGTCTTCAGTGTCGCCCCTGCCGTGAACAGAAGCGGCGCGGTCTCCCCCGCGGCGCGTGCGACTGCCAGCAGGACGCCCGTGACCATTCCGGGAAGCGCGGTGGGGATAACGATGCTGAAGATGACCCGCCAGCGCGGTGCGCCCAGCGCAAGGGCCGATTCGCGCAGGCCCGAAGGGACCAGCAGCAGGACCACCTCAGCCGAGCGGATGACGACGGGGAGCATCAGCAGCACCAGCGCGAGCGAGCCCTTGTAGCCGGCGTAGGTGCTGCCTGTGCCGACGATGAGCACTATGTATATGAAGAGGCCGAAGACGATCGACGGGACTCCGGTGAGGACGTCGACGAAGAAGCGGACGATGTTGGCAAAGGCGCTGTTTTTGCCGTACTCCACGAGCCAGATCGCGACGCCGATGCCAATCGGGATCGAGATCGCCGACGCGAGCGCGACGATCTCGATCGTTCCGAGCAGGGCGCTCTTGATCCCGCCGATGCTCGCGTTCTTGAAGAACGTGTTCCCGGTGGGATCGGTGGTGAAGAAGCTGACGCTCCAGGAGCTCAGACCCTTTTTGAGCAGGTAGTAGATGATCAGCAGCAACGGGATCAGTGCGATCACGGTGCAGATCTGGATCAGCGTGCGCGCGATCGCGTTCTTGCGCCTGCGCGCGGGGCTGACGGCGTACCGTGCGAGGCGCTCGGCTGCGGTGGGCGTGGTGCTCATGCGCCGGCCGCCGTGTCGGCGAGGACGTTGGCACTGCCGCCGCTGTCGTGAAGCATCACGTTCTGCGTGCCGCGGGCAGCCCTGCTGACGAGCACCCGCGCGATCGCGTTGACCAGAAGTGTCAACACGAACAGCACCAGGCCGGCCGCGAAGAGGGCGTTGCGGTGCAGGCCCTGCGCCTCGCCGAACTCATTCGCAATAGCCGCGGCCAGGCTGTAGCCCTGCTGGAAGAGGTGGTGACTCAGCTGAGGGGCATCGCCGATCAGGATCGTAACGGCGATCGTCTCGCCGATGGCCCGGCCGAGCCCGAGCATCGCGCCCCCGACGATGCCTCCCCGGCAGTAGGGCAGGACCGCCATGCGGATCATCTCCCAGCGGGTCGCGCCGAGAGCGAGAGCGGCCTCCTTGTGGTCGGCGGGCACGGTCACCATCACCTCGCGGCTGATGGCCGCGACGATCGGCAGGATCATGATCGCGAGCACGAGGCCCGTGACGAAGTAGTTGGGGATGGTCACCATCCCGCCGCCGATGAACGGGATGAACGAGAGCGTGTCGGCGACCCACTGCTCGGCGCCCTGCAGGTGCGGTGCGAGGAAGAAGATGCCCCAGAGTCCATACACGACGGAGGGCACGGCGGCGAGCAGGTCGACAAGGACCGTCAGGGGCCCGCGCAGGCGCAGCGGGCACAGCTCGGTCGCATAGACCGCGCCGGCGACGGCGACGGGCACACCCATCAGCAGCGCGAGCGCGGAGGTGATCAGCGTGCCTATCAGCAGCGGCAGCGCCCCGAACTTTTCGGCGCCCACGTTCCAGTCTTTACCGAACGTGAAGCCGAGAACGCCTTCCTTTTCGAAGGCGGGTTTCGCTTCCCCGACCAGGCGGAAGAAGAAGTAGACGATCAGAACGAGGATCAGCGCTGCAAGCAGGGTCAGGCCATACCTGAGGACCCTGTCCGGCAAGCGCGCGAGCGGCGAGCGCTCAAGAAGAGAGTGCTCGCCGCTCGGTATCGACCGTGCCTCCACCGGAACCTGTCTACACCATCAGCCCGGTGGACGCGTTCATCAGCCGATCGCTGTTCCGTTGCACTGCAGGCCGGCGACCGCTTCCTTGGACTTCGCAAGGATCGCGCTGGGCAGCGCAGCGTAGTCGGCCTGCGCCAGGACCGACTGCCCGGGGCCCGTCCCATAGTTCAGGAACTGTACGACGCCCTTGGCGGCTGCTTCGCCGCCGGGGATCCCGGCCTTGCAGAGGTCCTTGTTGACGACGATGAACGTCTGCGAGGCGATCGGGTACGCCGTCGCGTTCGGGGAGTTGATGACTTTGATCCCCAGGTTGGCCGGGATCGTGACGCCTTCCCCTGCCGCGCTGGTCGAGGCCAGCGACGGGGCGATGAAGCTGCCGGAGGAGTTCTTCACCGACGCGTACGTGAAGTTGTGCGTCAGCGCGTATGCCTGCTCGACGTAGCCGACGGAACCCGTCGTCTGCTGGATCGCTCCCGCGACGCCGGCGTTGCCCTTGGCTCCGGTACCGGTCGGCCACTGGACGTCCTTGCCTTCGCCGACCTTGCTCTTGAATTTCAGGGTCGGTGGCGGCGAGGAAGCTCGTGAAGCCGGACGTCGTCCCCGAGGAGTCCGAACGGTGGATGACCGTGATGGCCGTGCTCGGGAGGTTCAGCGTCGGGTTCAGCGCCTTGATTTCAGGATCGTTCCAGGTCTTGATCTTGCCGAGGTATATGTTCGCGATCGTCTTGCCTTCCAGCTTCATCCCCGTGGGGACGCCGGGCAGGTTGTAGGAGACCGTGATCGCCCCGAGGAACATCGGAATCTGAACGGCCGCGCTGCCGTTCTTGGCGATGGCTTCTTCGTCGGCGGGCTTGAGCGGCGGGTCGCTGGCGCCGAAGTCGACGGTCTTGCTCTCAAGTGCGGTGATGCCGGCGCCCGAGCCGACGGACTGGTAGTTGACCGTCAGGCTGGGCAGCGATGAGGCCCACTGCTGGTAGACGGGGGCTGCGAATGTCGAGCCGGCGCCCGAGATGGTCGCCGATGCTCCGCCTGAAGTCGTGCTGCCGGTGCTGCTCGAGCTGCTCGAGCTGCCGCACGCGGCAAGGCCGATGGCGAGCACCCCGAAACACGCGAGCGCGCCAATGTTCTTCTTGATCACTGCGTCTCCTCTGGCTGGTTTTGATTGCGGGCGAAACCGGCCGTGAGCGCACGGTGCCCTGAACTTAGTGCCGGAGGGAGTCTTCCCAGCCGCAGCCCTCCTCCATGTGAACATCTTGTGAAGGCTGCGGTAAAGCCCTGAGTTCGCAGGCCCGGGCGCCGGCTGCCGCCGTGTCCGGTGGCCCACTTCTTTCGCACAGATACGCGCGTGAGCGCATCGTGACAGGGAGGGCGCGGGGAGATGTTGCGCGCTGGTGACCTGTGGACGGCGACGATGCGCGGGCAGCTGCCCAGGCCGGCCCGGGCATATCCTGGGTCCGTGCCCCTACGCCGCGGATTCGACAGCACACTCGCCTCGCTCGTTGAGGAATCCGGGCGGAACGTCGCGCGATGCGGGCTGCTGCTGCGCGACCTGCTCGCCGAATACCCGGAGCGGATCGCGCTCGCGCAGGACCTGAAGGTCTGCGAGCAGGAGGGGGACCGGATCACCCACGACATCATCCATCGCCTCGCGGGGCGCCGGCGCGTCCGGGCCCCATTCAGTGCACGCGACGGCTACGCGCTCGCGACGGCACTCGACGACATCGTCGACTACGGCGAGCAGGTGGCCGCGCAACTCGGCATCTACGCGGTCGAGGCGCCGATGGAGCAGGCCGTCCTGTTCAGCGAGGTGCTCCTTGCCTCGTGCGAACAGGTGGCCCTCGCCGTCTCATGTCTGTGCGCCGGGGAGGACCTTTCATCAAATCTCGCCGAGATCCACGGGCTCGAGAAAGAGGGCGACCGCCTTCAGCGCGAAGGCGTTGTGTCGCTGTTCGCGGGCGGCATCGACCCGATGGTGGTGATCCGCTGGAAGGACATATTCGAGTCGCTCGAGTCGGCGGTCGATGCCTGCGAGACGGTTGCGCACATCCTCGAGGGGATCACTCTCAAGCAGCACCGCGGCACTGGCTGAGGCTCGCTCGGCGGGCTGCGATCGCAGCGTTCGGGCGGGGACTGGCGAGCGTGCCATTAACCATAATTCCACCTTAATAGGTGCAAATTATGGAGAAACGTCAACATACTTTCACACCCGTGAACGTTCAGTTTCGGGCTTGCGCTGGGCTACCCGCGCCTCTATGATCGGCCACGCGTCGGGACTTGGGGAAAGGCTCCGAAGCAGCAGTATCAGAGGGTTGGGGCGGCAGCTCTTGGTGGGGCAGCTTCTGTCGAGCAAGGAGGCGAGGGGATCGTGGGTATCGAGACTGGGAGAGGGACCGAGCAGAGTGTCTGGTGGGGGCTGGACACGAACACTCGCGGCGGTGTCAGGGCCGGCGCTCACGGCGCGAACCTTGTCGCGCCGAGCGGGGTGTCGGGCGCGCGTGGACCGGCCGCGTGCATGCGGCGCGACTCGACGTTCCGCCGGCTGCTGGTCGTCGGTGACGTTGCCGCACTCGTAGCCGCATTTCTCCTCACGGTCGCAGTCGCCGGCAGGTCACTGCACCTGACGCTCGCCGCCCTCGCGGGCGTGCCTGTGCTGATCGTGTGTGCCAAGCTCGCGGGCCTCTACGACCGCGACGAGACGCTGCTGCGCAAGACGACCCTCGACGAGGCCCCCAAGCTGATCGAGCTCGCGGTGCTCGGGACGCTGGCCGCATGGTTCGCCGGACACCTGATCGTCGACGGCCAGCTGAGCAGGCGCGAGGCGGTCTTCCTGTGCATGGTGCTGGCGCTGTTCCTGCTCCTCGCTCGCTTCGTGGCCCGCGCCATCGCGCTCCGCGCCACGCCCGCCGAGCGCTGTCTGTTCATCGGCGACGAGCTCTCGGCCGAGACGATCCGCTCAAAGCTCTCCGGCCACGCCGGCATCAAGGCGCAGGTCGTCGCACACCTCGACCTCGACCAGGCTGCGCCCTGGTCGGCCGACTCATTCTCGGCGCCGAGGCTCGAAGAGATCCGTGACCTCGCCCAGACACTCGATGTCCACAGGGCCATCATCGCGCCGCGCAGCGCGGACGCGGGGGAGATGCTCAACCTGGTGAGGACGCTGGAGGCTGTCGGCGTGAGGGTCAGCCTGCTGCCGCGCCTGCTCGAGGTCGTCGGCTCATCCGTCGAGTTCGACGACCTGCACGGGGTCACGATGATGGGTGTCCGCCGCTTTGACCTGACGCGCTCATCCGCCGCGTTCAAACGCTCCTTCGACCTTCTCGGGGCGTCGCTGGGGCTGCTGGCCATCGCGCCGCTGATGCTCGTGATCGCGATCGCGATCAAGCTCGACAGCCGCGGGCCGGTGTTCTTCCGTCAGATGCGGGTCGGCCGCCACGGCAAACGCTTCGAAATGATCAAGTTCCGCACCATGGTCCCGAACGCGGAGGACCTCAAGGACTCCCTTCGCCACCGCAACGAGGCCAAGGAGGGTCTGTTCAAGATCGCCGCGGATCCGCGCGTGACCCGCGTCGGGCGCCTGCTACGCAAGAGCGCCCTCGATGAGCTTCCGCAGCTGCTGAACATCGTTCGCGGCGAGATGAGCCTGGTGGGGCCGCGCCCACTCGTCGTCGACGAGGACCGTCAGGTCGAGGGCTGGCACCGCCGCCGTCTGCAGCTGACGCCGGGGATGACCGGCCCGTGGCAGATCCTCGGGCCCTCCAGGGTGCCGCTGAAGGAGATGGTCGCCATCGACTATCTGTATGTGGCGAACTGGTCCCTGTGGACCGACATCAAGATCTTGCTGCGCACCGTTCCCCACGTTCTCGGGCGCCGCGGCCTGTAGAGCCGGCCACTCTGGCCGGCGCCATGCGGTTGGCATAGCGCCCACCGTTGCTCAGCCTGTGGATGCGAATCGGCTCTGAGGTCATCGCAGCCGGCATCGGCTCCGCTTCACCGCGCGCCGCCATGCAGCACAGCATCACCGCGAAGGCGGCGATCGCAAACCAGATGATGGGGATGAGAACGAGGAGCATGGGAGGTATCTGCGCCCCTAATCGGCAAACACCCTCCACGCCTTTAGCGCCGCATCGCTCGCTCTGGACACTTCTTCCTCGCGAGGTCGACGCGTCCACGCCCAGCGGGCGCTCAGCGGACCACCGGGGCCCCGAGCGCCGCGGCCAGTGCGCCGGCACAGCCGCACGCCAGCAGCGTCAGGAGGACGCTCCTGCGCAGCGCGAGAAGTGACACCGCCGCGGCCGCGAGCAGCACGTACTGCCAGCTCTCCGCGATCGAGGACGCCAGCGGAATCGCCGATCCGATGATCGCGCCGGCGGCCGCCGGCGCGGCCCCCGCGAGAAACCCGCGCGCATCCGCGTTGGCCAGCAGGCGCTCAAAGCGCCCGCCGCCGAGCAGGATGAACGCGAACGAGGGCGCGAATGCGATTGCGGCTGCCAGCAGCGCGTCGGGCAGGCCGCCGGCGGCGTAGCCGACAGCGGCAACGGTCTGCGTGACGGGTCCTGGTGTGACCTGCCCGAGGGCGACCGCGTTCAGGAACTGGGCGTGCGTCATCCAGTGGTAGGTGCTGACGGCGTCCGCCTGCATCAGCGGGACGATCACGAAACCGCCGCCGAAGGCTAGGGCGCCCACCTTCAGCGACGTCCACGCGAGAGCGGCGGTGCCGCCCGGATCCCCGATGCTCGCGGCGATCACCGGCCAGCCGGCGGGTTTCCATACGCCACGCCCGAAGCCGTGCAGCAGGCCCGCGACGGTTGCAACGGCCGAGGAGGGCCGCCGCGGGGTGCGCGTGAACATGAGCTCCGCGGCGCCGCACCCCAGTAGCGCGAGCACCAGCAGAGGCCCCAGCGTCGCCGCGGCCAGGCCGCCGGCGAGGGCGTAGGCGACCACCCGGATTCGCCGCGAGCCGGCCGCAGCACGCCATATCGGCGAGGCCAGATCGAGCCCGGTGCGAGCCGCGACCGCCGCGACCGCCGCGCCCGCGCCCATGCCGGCCGCCCGCAGCCAGTCCGGCGGCGACCCGGCGAGGAAGAGGGCGGACAGAGCGATGATCATCGCCAGGCCCGGGCAGATGAAGCAGAGGCCGCCGAGCAGGGCGCCGCGTGTCCCGCGCAGACGCCAGGCGCAGTAGATGGCCAGCTGCGTGGAGGCCGGGCCCGGGAGCATGCTTGTCGCGGCTACGGCGTGCTCGAACTGCTCGCTGCTCATCCAG
Organism: uncultured Solirubrobacteraceae bacterium; assembly: GCA_963787115.1. Classification (GTDB taxonomy): domain Bacteria; phylum Actinomycetota; class Thermoleophilia; order Solirubrobacterales; family Solirubrobacteraceae; genus Palsa-744. The sequence continues at coordinate 65,070 of CAWBBS010000013.1, read as the reverse complement.
CCCCTGCGCCTGACGCACAGCTCGCGAAGCATCGTGACGTGGGCGGGAGGACCCCCGAATCCCGTGAAGCCGATCCGTCCCCACTCACGGACGATCGTCGCCAGCGACGTCGTCGGGGCGTGCTGCGGGGCGCTCATGACGCGCAGCGTACGCGTGTGGGCAGCGAAATCCTTAAGCTCTCGCGTCCGTGAACCCCATCTCCTACTTCCAGGCCATCATCCTCGGGCTCACCCAGGGGATAGCCGAGCCGTTCCCGATCTCGAGCCTCGGGCATGCCGTGGTGCTGCCGTCGCTGTTCGGATGGAACATCCACCAGAACGACAAGTACTTCCTGACGTTCCTCATCGCCACACATCTGGCCACGGCGATCGTGCTGCTGCTGTTCTTCCTGCAGGACTGGATCCAGATCGTCAAGGGACTGTGGCGCTCGCTGCGGATGCGCGAGATCCGCGCCGATGACACCTACGCGCGCCTCGGCTGGCTGCTGGTGGCCGCGACGATCCCGGTCGGCGTGATCGGCCTGCTGCTGCAGGAACCGCTGCGCAAACTGTTCGCCTCCCCCTCGATCGCCGCGGCGTTCCTGATCGTCAACGGGATCGCGCTGCTCATGTTCGAGCGTCTTCGCCGCCGCCCGCCGGCGCCGGGTGACTACTCCGGTGACGTCGACGGCCGCCTCTCCAAGCTCTCCTGGAGGCAGGCGATCGGCGTGGGCACCTCACAGGTGCTCGCGCTCATCCCGGGCCTCTCACGCTCCGGCGTGACTATGGGCGGTGGCCTCTTCGTCGGCCTCTCCAACGACGACTCCGCCCGGTTCGCGTTCCTGCTCGCCACGCCGGTGATCTTCGCCGCGGCCTTGCTGAAGCTCCCTGAACTCTTCGGCACGGCCGGCAACGGGGTGCGCGGCCCGGCCCTGGTGGCGGGCCTGTGCGCGGCGCTGACAACCTTCCTGGCGGTCAAGTTCCTGCTCCGCTTCTTCCAGACGAACCGCCTGACGCCGTTCGGCATCTACTGCATCGCGCTCGGCTCGATCGCGACGATCGCCTTCGCGGTCAATTAGCCGCCCGCGCGCGAGCGCGGGCCTAGGCGGGAGGGTCGCCGGCCGCGGGTTCGGCCTGCTTCGGCCCCGTGGCGAACCAGGCGAATGCGAAGCAGGCCAGCGCGACGACGATCGCCGCTATGCCGTGCTTGGTGTGGTGATGCCCGGCTTCCGGGTCGCCCGCGGAGACATGGCCGGGGAAGAACGACGGCAGCGAGTGCTCCGGCGTAACGAAATAGATGATCGCGACGATGATCAGCACGATTCCGAGGACCACGGCAGGGATCGCGAGTTTGCGCAGGTTGGGGTTCATCGCGGCGGATCCTAGAGCACGATTGCGCCCATCGAGGTGAAGAGGGCGCGCTGCGGGCATCATAGGTGGGCAATGCCGATGCCGCGCAAACCACAGAAAATGTTCGACACGCAGAGCCACGCCTGGCGCGAGGTGGGCCTGCTGCGTCAGATCAACCCCCGTGTGGTCAAACGCGCGCGCCTGGAGATCCTCGTCCTGGTGCCGCTTTTCATCGGCGTGGTGGTGCTCTACCACCACCGCGTCGACCTGCTCGGCGCGAGAGGCGCCCATGGCGAGGCGAGCAAAGAACTGCCGCCCGGGTGGGAAACGCCGATCACGATCCTGACCGTCATCGTGCTGGTGATCCTCGGCTGGGCGATCGCCCGGGACATCGGCCGCGGCATGGGGCCCGCTCTGTTCCGCCGCCTTGACCCCGCCACCGCCGGGACCGTCGGCTTCGTGATCCGGCTGACGACGGTCGTGGTCGCCCTGATCGTCGCGCTGCAGGTGGCCGGCGTCGACCCGCGCACGCTCGCGCTCGGCGGCGCGTTCACGGCCGTCATCCTCGGTCTCGCGGCGCAGCAGACGCTGGGGAACCTGATCGCCGGGACGGTGCTCCTCAGCGCGCGCCCGTTCCGGGTGGGGGAGAGGGTCAGGCTGCAGGGCGGCCCGCTCGCCGGCCAGATCGAGGGGACCGTGAGCTCGCTGGGCCTGCTCTACACGACCTTCGCCACCGGTGATGACTCGATCATGGTGCCCAACAGCGTCGTGCTGAACGTCGCCGTGCTGCCGCTCCGCGAGCCGGAGGCCGTGAAGCTGCGCGCTCGGCTGCGCGCCGGCATGACGCCGGGCGACCTGCAGGAGGTGCTCGAGCGGTCGCTGGAGACGCCGCTGCGCGACGCGCCGAGGATCACGCTCGAGGAGCTCGACGGGGATGAAGTGGTCGTCCGCATCTCGGCGACGCCGCGCGTTGCCTCGCAGGGCCGGCAGCTCGCGAGCGAGCTGCTCTCGATCGTTGCGCGCGAGACGCGCGACGGCGCTCAGACGCCGTAGCGCAGAAACAGGTTTGAGTCCGAGCGCAGCGCGCTCAGGAGCTCAAGTCCCACCGGCGGCTCAAGCTCGGAGCCGGCCAGGATGCGCAGGCCGTGCCCCGCCGCCGGCTCGCCGCCCGCGACCAGGGGCGCCAGCGACAGGTGCAGCTCATCGAGCAGCCCCTCCGCAAAAAGCCGCCGCGCGAGATGCGGCCCTCCCTCGCACAGCACCGTGTGCACGCCGTAGCGCTCCCGCACCATCGCCAGCGCGCGCTCGAGGTCCACGCCGTCCGTGCCGCGCGCCCTGACGTAGTCCACCTCGGCCGCCACCGGGGCGATGCTGTCCTCTGATGAGGTGAGGACCGCGACCTTCGCGGCGGGCTCCGCAAGCAGCGGTATGTCCCCCTCGAGGTCCAGTCGCCCGGAGACGATGCACGCAAGCGGCTCCGCGGCCAAGCCGCGCTCGGAGCGGAGCTCACGATCGGCCTCCTCGCGGATCATCCGCCCGTAGCGCTCAGCCCGCACCGTGCCCGCGCCGACCAGCACCCCGTCGACGGCAAGGCGCAGCGCGTGGAAGAGCTCGCGGTCGGCGGGGCTGCTGATCAGACCCGAACGCCCGGCCAGGCTGGCGCGACCGTCGGCCGTGGAGACCATGTTCAGGATCAGTCGCACCCGGCCCGGCTCCAGCGGCGGGCGCTCCCACAGCCCGATGCCGTGGACATACTGCGCCGCGGTCACCGGCGGACCGGCCGGAATCAGGCTCTCCAGCCGCACGGCGCCCTCGCGAGTCTCAGGGCGGCTGGATATGCCCTCTCTCGCCATCCGCACACCCTAACCACGCCGCCGCCGGGCCGAGCTCCGTGGGCGCCCGGCCTCAACATTTCAACAACATGTCCTGGTGGGGACGTGCTACCGTCGTCTTGAATGGCCGGCACCTAAGACCGGCGAAAGTAGTGCAAGCGCTCGCAGGTCGAAGCTTTGAGAAGCATCCTCCGCGTAGCAGCACGCACATACCGTGGAGGAGTTCACGCACATGCCTACTGGCACCGTAAAGTGGTTCAGCGACGACAAGGGGTTCGGTTTCATCACCCCCGACGACGGCGACAAGGACCTGTTCGTACATCACACCGGGATCAACGGCGAGGGTTACCGCTCGCTTCAGGAGGGCGCAAAGGTCTCCTATGACCCGGAGCAGGGCGACAAGGGCCCCAAGGCCGTCAACGTCCAGACCCTGTAGGCAGAGCGCATAGACGCGTTCGAGGGCTCGCTTCGGCGAGCCCTCTGCTTTTCAGGGGCCTAAAATGGCGTCGCTGCGCATGTCAGGTGACGCCACCACGATTCCACTGCAGGGCGCACCCGAGCGTCGCCCGAAGAGCGCCCTGACCAGGGGCGCGAGCCGTCTCTGGGCCGGAGCTCGAGTTCAGGAGCTGACCGGAGCCTCGGGGCTCGTATGCATCGTCGCGCTTAGCCTGTTCCTGGTCATCATCACGGCCGATCGCCCCAGCGGGCTCGCGCCGACGACACACACGGGCTTCTACCCCCGCTGGATGGCAGGCCCGCTCGGAGGCCTGTGGCCGAGCCTGACCACCAACGGCACGACGCTGCGGTGGATGTTCACGATCTCCCTGGTCGTGATGTACGCCGCGTACGTGCTCGTGCTTCGCACCGCGCCGGCGCTGCGGGCGCGGTGGGTGATCGGGGCGATCCTCGCCGTTCACGCCGTGTTCCTGATCGCGCCCCCGATGGCGCTTACGGACGTCTTCAACTACATCAACTACGGGCGCATGGAGATCGTGCACCACCTGAACCCGTACACCACGACGCCGATCTCCGAGCCGCACAACGACCCCAGCTTCCCGCTCAGCAACTGGCACCAGCTCCTCAGCCCATACGGCCCCACGTTCACACTGATCACCTTTGCCGTGGTGCCGCTGGGGGTGGCGGGCTCGTTCTGGGCGCTGAAGGGCATCTTCATGCTCACGAGCCTGGCGATCATCTTCCTCGTCTGGAAGTGCGCGAAGCTGCTCGGGCGCAACCCGGTTCGCGCGATCGCCATCGTCGGCCTGAACCCGATCGTGCTCGTGTGGGGCCTCGGAGGGGTGCACAACGACTTCCTGATGGTGCTCTGCATCGTCCTGGGCTACTACCTGCTGATCCGCGACCCCGTCGCGCCTCCGATCGCCGAGGACCAGCAGGAGGCGGCGCCGGAGCCCGCCGGCGCTGCTGCCCCCGGGTTCGCGGCGCGCGTGAGGGGCGCACTGCTGCCGTTCGCGTGGCTTGAGATCGGCGCGGGCGCGGCGTTCACACTCGGCGCCTCGATCAAGGCGTCCGGCGGGATCGTGATCCCGATCGTGCTCGTCGCTCTGCTGCACAAACCCCGATCGCTCGTCCAGGTCCTGATCGGAATGTTCGTCGGGACGGTCGTCCTCGCGGCGGCGAGCCTGAGCGCTTTCGGGCTGCACATCCCCGACCTGACAACCCAGAGCATCCTGGTGACGGCCGAGAGCGTCCCCAACCTCGTCGGCCTGGCGGTCGGCGCCGGCGGCGAGAGCGAAGGCGTGCGGCTGGTGATGGAGGCCGGGCTCGTGGCCACCGTGATCGCGGCCTGCTGGTACGCGTGGAAGCACCACGACGCGATCACCCCCGCCGGCTGGGCCAACATCGTCCTGATCATCACGCTCAGCTGGGTGCTCCCCTGGTACGTGCTCTGGGTCCTGCCGCTCGCCGCGCTCTCGGCGTCGCGCAGGCTTCGCGCGGCGGCTGTGGTGCTCGGGATCTACCTGGTGATCACGTGGTCGCCGGCGTCGGGGCTGCTCTGGAGCGGGATCGGGTTCAACCCCGAGAAGACACCGCTCGGGCGCGTGCAGGAGCGTCACATCAGGGAACTGCTGCACTGAGCGAGCGCCGGGGTTGCCCGGCGCATCCGGCGAGCTGCCGCGCTATCGGGCGCCGGTCGTCTCGACCAGTGCTTCGAGGGCGCCGGAGATCTGCTCGCACACCAGCTCGGGCGCGAACAGCCGCTCGGCCTCCGCGCGGGCGCTCGAGCGCGTCTCGGCAGGATTCGCGCGCAGCCGCTCGAGCATCGTCGTGATCGCCGTGGCCATCGCCTTGATGTCGCCCGGCTGCACCTCGATCGTGACCGAGCTGCTGACGTTCTCGAGCGCTCCGACCTCGGTTGTGCCCACAACCGGAACCCCGGCGGCGAGCGCCTCGGCGGCCGTCAGCCCGAACGGCTCGTACTTGCTCGCCTGCAGCAGCACGTCGCTGCCCGCGAGCTCATCGGGTACCTGCGATGAGGGGACCGCTCCGGCGTAGAGGCTGTTCTCGGGGGGGAGGTCCTGCAGCAGCTTGGTGTAGTCCGACCACAGGCTCGGCCCTCCCACCACGCGCAGCTGAACGTCGCTGCCGCGGTCGCGCAGCTCCCTCGCGACGGCGACGACGTCCTCCATGCCCTTGCGGGCCGAGACGCGGCCGAGCACGAGCACGGTGGGTGGGTCGCCGATGCCCTCGTGCATATCGGTGAATCGCTCCAGGCGCACAGGGTTGGCCACGACCACCGTACGCGCGGCAGGGACACCGTAGTCATGCATCAGGTGATCCCGGAAGACGGTGCTGATGCACACGACGAGGTCGGCGCGGCGGATGCTGACGCGCTGAAGGACGCTGCGGAACGCCATGATCGCGCTCACGATCACCATCACGTGAAGCGGCTGGCTGCGGAGGCTGAGGCGCCGCTCGGCGATCACCCACCTCAGCTCGCCCGCGACGTGCGTGTCCGGGCGGATCACCAGAGGGATCTCCCGCGTCACACTGAGAGGGACGGCGAGCGACTCGATCGCGGAGGTCTGGAAGATCAGGTCATAGGGCTGCTGCGCATGCCGGCGGGCGATCTCCCGGCGCAGGCGCACCGATGCCACCCCGCGCCACAGCAGTCCCGTCGCAAAGGCCGCCACCTTGGTGCGGCTGTACCAGCGGTTCCAGCGCCAGCGACTCGTTCCCCAGATGAAGCTGAGGTTCTCCTCGGCCTCCAGATGAGCCGGAACCGGGTAGCCCGCGGAGGGAAAGAAGCAGTCGATCCGGTGCCCGAGTGCCGCCAGGCCTCCGAGGAGCTCGGCGTTGACCCCCGTTGCGCTGGCCACCCCGCCCGGAACCGGCCCGAGCCACGCGATGCGTAGCGATCTCCTTGGCACCGGCGGCAGTCTACTTGCATCCGGTGGGCGGCCCTCCGGGGCCTGGACGCCCGCCGCGACGGGCGAAAAAGCGAGTCGAGACGCAGCTGCTAAGGAGCGCCGGCGAGGTCAACCGGCGGCCGGGGACCCTTCTGGAGCGCCTGGTCGACCTCAACCTGCAGGCGGCGCTGGAACGCGTCGACCGAGAAGCGCTCGGCATTCTGCACCGCGCGCCCGGGGTCAAAGCCGAAGGAGTCAAGGCTCTCGATGGCCTCTGCGAACGAGGCGACATCTCCGGGGTTCGCCAGCAGTCCCGTCTCTCCGGCGAGCACCGTCTCCAGCGCGCCGCCGGCGCCGGCGGCGATGACCGGCCTGCCCGCCGCCTGCGCCTCGACCGCGGTGATCCCGAACTCCTCGATGCAGGGGACGACCACAGCGCGGGCGCTGGCGTAGAGCTGCACGAGGGCATCGTCCTTGACGCGGCCGAGAAACTCGGCCTCCGGGTATGCCTCGCTCAGTGCCGCGTGCTCCGGGCCCGAGCCGACGATGCGGATCGGCGCACCCGCGCGGCGTGCCGCCTCCAATGCGATGTCAAGGCGCTTGTGTCGTGTGACCTCGGAAACCACGAGCAGGGCGTCGCCCGGCTCGCCCCGCACAAAGCGTTCAGTTTCAACCGGGGGGTGAATGATCGTCGCATCCCGGCCGTAGTAACGGTTGATCCGCTCACGGGTGATCTCAGAGTTGGCGATGTAATAGTCAACCCTGCGGCTGGCGGCCAGGTCCCACCGGCGCATGCGTGCGAGCTGCGCGCGGGCGAGCGGACGGAGAACCGTGGGAAGCTCGGAGACCGCGCGCGCTTCCTCATACCACGCATAGCGAAACGGGGTGTGGCAGTAACAGATATGCACGGCGCCGGCCGGCACGTGAGTTCCGTGGGCGAACGCACTGCTGCTGGTTATTACCACATCGCACGACGCCGGCCTCAGGCGTTCGACGGCCCAGGGGTAGAGTGGAAACAGGCGCCTGAATGTCGCCTGGGACGCCCCTAGATGCTGAAGGGGGGACGTGGTGATCGAGCGACCAGCGAAGCGGCGGTTTGTGACCTGTTCGTCGGCGATGAGTGTGAAGAGCGGAGCGGCGGGATAGAGGTCCGATATTGCCGCGAACGTGCGCTCCGCTCCACGCATGATGAGCAGATAGTCGTGCGCCAGCGCGACGCGCTCCGGTGATCCGGGCTGAGGGTCGGATGGGGCCACTCGGCGAAGCGTATCGTGGCGCGGACCCGCGGTAGTCCGGTGGGATCGGATTACGATATGTTGGGCCGATGGCGGACACGATGCTCCGAATTCTCGGCTGGCGCTCGCTCCTGATCCACGGTGACCCGTGTGTTCTCGATCGCTGGCTGTGGCTGCGGCGCCAGCTGCGCAAGGGGCCCGTGAGGACCTTTGACGCCGGCTGCGGCAATGGGGCGTTCAGCATCTACGCCAAGCTGGAGGGCAACGAGGTCGTGGCGGCCTCGTTCTCGCCGCGTGAGCAGGAGGACGCGCGCCGCAGGGCCGAGATGGTCGGCGCCGACGGGATTGAGTTTCGGACACTCGACCTGCGCGAAATAGAGGCTCATCGAGAGTCGCTCGGCCTGTTTGACCAGATCATCTGCTTTGAGACCATCGAGCATGTGACTGACGACGAGGGTCTGGTGAAGTCACTCGCCGCGATGCTCAGGCCCGGCGGCAGGCTGCTGCTCACGACTCCGTTCGAGGATCACAATCCGCTCTACTCAGAGGAGCGGGACCCGAGCCCTGTCGAGGATGGTTCACATGTTCGCTACGGGTATTCACAGGAGGGCCTGAGGAAGATCGCTCGCGGGGCAGGCCTGCAGGTCGCAGGCGAGGGTTTCATCAGCGGCTTCGTTTCACAGAAGTTAACTGATTTGATGCGCAGGCTCACCCGCAGCATCGGCCTGCCTCTCACGTGGGCTCTGATGCTCCCGCTGCGCCTGCTCGTGTGCGTGGACGCGCCTGTCAGCAGAATCCTGAACTACCCCTATCTGAGCGTCGCCCTGTCCGGCGTCAAGCCCGCCTAGCGAAGGCGTGGCGGATCGATGACCAGGACGCTCGCCGAGAGAGCGGCAGACATGCGGGAACCCATAACGCCGGGCGGGGCTCTGTGCGCACACTTGTAACGGTGCCGTGGGGCGAGAGGCTCGGCGGTGCCGAGGCGATGCTCCAGACGGCCCTGGAAGGCTCGCGCGAGCAGGGGCAGGAGTTGGAATTCGTGTTCCTGGAGGGGGGCGCGTGGCCGGAGGAGCTCGCCGCGGAGGGTTTTCACGTCGAGGTGATCCCGGCGGGGCGCCTTCGCAATGTTCACCTCACGGTCGCGGCCGTGTATCGCCTGGCGAGGGTGTTCCGCCGGCGCCGGCCGGACCTGATTCTGAACTGGTCCGCCAAGACCCACCTTTATGGATCGGTGGCCGCGATGCTCGTCGGCATGACCGACCGCGTGGTCTGGTGGCAGCAGGCGATCCCGCCGCGCAAGGGCTGGCTGGACCGCTGCGCGACGCGGCTCCCGGCGCGGGCCATCGCGTGCTACTCGACTCCGGCCGCTGAAGCACAGGCCCAGCTTCCCCCCGCTCGCCGGACGTTTGTCATCGCCGCGGGGTCGCCGCCGCCGGACCGGAGCACCGAGCCTGCGGCGCTGGAGCTCCCGGAGGGCCTTCCTATCGTGGGGCTGGTGGGGCGCCTGCAGCCATGGAAGGGGCAGGACCGCATGCTCGAGGCGCAGGCGATCCTCCGTGACCGCGGGCACGACATGCACCTGCTGATCGTGGGCGGGGACTCCTATGGGCTCTCGCCCGAGTACGCACAGTCGCTGGCGCCGCTGGCCGAGCGCCTCGGACTCAGCGACGCCGTGACAATGACCGGGCAGGTGCCGGACGCGGGCCCGTACATGGAGAGGATGGACATCCTCGTGAATGCATCCGACCCCGAGCCGTTCGGGATCGTGCTGCTCGAGGGCATGGCCAGGGAACTGGCGGTCGTGGCGGTCGACTCGGGCGGCCCCAGCGAGTTCATCGAGAATGGCCGCACCGGACTGCTCGCCCAGTCAGGCCGGCCGAGCGCATTGGCGGACGCCATCGAACCGCTGCTGCTGTCGGCTGACCTGCGCCGCGACATCGGCCGGGCTGGCCTTGAGAGCTACTCCCGCGACTACACCGCGTCCGCAATGCAGCGCCGGTTCTTCTCAAGCCTCGAAGAGGCGGTGGGCGCAGGCGGCGCGGCAGAGCCCGGCCGGCCGTAGGTCTGGCGCCTAGCCGCGGAAGGGCCGGGCCGCGGACGTCAGCATGCGCTCGAGTGGATCAGTCGCGGCGGGGACCGTGAACAGCCGCTCGACGGCAGCACGGCCGGACTCGGCCAGGCGGCGGCGAAGCGCAGGATCCGCGCGGAGCTCGCTCAGGCGGGCGGCGAGGCTCGCCTCATCGCCCTCGCGGAAGACGAGTCCTCCTCCAGTGAGCTCGATGAGCCAGGGAATCTCACCGGAGTCCGAGCCGACGACGGGCACCCCGCACCACAGCGCCTCGATCACGACACGGCCGAACTGCTCCTTCCAGGTGGGCGTGGTGTGGGATGGCAGCACGAGCACGTCAAATCGGGCGTAGCCCGATGCCATCTCCTCATGGCGGAGCCCGCTGAGGACACGGACCTGCGAGCCGGGAATGGGCTGTCCCTCCAGCTGCGGCCTGAGCTCGCCGTCTCCGATCAGCAGCATCTCCACGGGGGCTTCGAGGCGCCGCACGGCTGCGAGCAGGTCCATCAGGCCCTTGCTCGGGACCAGTCTGCCCGCGTAGCCGACGGTGAACGGCCGCTCGGCGGGCGCCGGGACGGCGTCCCAGGGCGGCACGGCCGGAGGAGTCAGCGAGACTTCTCCACGCGCGCCCCACTTCCGAGCGAGCTTCAGGGCGGTGTCCGAGCGCGCGCCGACGAAGGCCGCGTCGCGCAGCACCCGCGAGCGCAGCCAGCGAATGGGAGCGGGCAGAGCTCTGTCTATGTTCTCGTAGCTCTGAACACCAAAGGGAACGTCGAGGCCTCTAAGCGCGTGGCCCCACTGCGCGGCCGGCAGCGAGAACGGCTCCTCCTCGATGAACGCCACGTTTGGGCGCACATCGGCGCACACCGAGCGGCAGCGGGCAAGATAGAAGTGTCGCTGCGGCCGCCCGGGAAGCGCCACGGGAAGCGGGCGCAGGGTGCCCTGCAGGCCCTCGAGCGTCTCCGGCACGATCGGCTCGCTGGAGTATCCGTGACTCCAGCGGCGCGGTACCACGAGGGTGAGATCCCAGCCGCGAAGCACCAGCTCGCGGTAGACCTCTTGGTTGACGCTCAGGACCGCGGGATGGCTGATCACCAGCAGGCGGCGCAGCCGATCAGGAACCTCCGAGCGGTCCTCGAGGTGACCGTCAGGAGGGCGAACAACCGGTGTCTGCACGGGCGCATCCTCGCACGTCAGATTGCCGGGCGTCGTGCTCCATGCCGCTATCTTTAGCCCCTAGTTACGCTGATCCTTATGATTGGGACCCGTCCAGCAATGGAGGGGCGTCCGCACGCCATGAACCAGACCGAAGCCACCTCCATCTTTGCCCCAATCGCCCGCCGAAAGTGGCTGATCCTAGCCGTTGGCGTCCTCGTTGCTGTCCTCAGCTACCTGTATTACAAGCGTCAGACTCCGGTCTACCAGGCCTCCACACAGGTGTACCTCGGAGCGGGCGCGGAAGAAAAAGGTCCAAGCGGTGAAAAGGGCAGCTCAAAGCCCGCTTCCAACGCGCTCGTGGATGATGCCCAGGTCATCAATCTGATCATAGTTTGAACAGGTTCACCAGCTTTTGCGCGCAAAAGACGCCCGGCTGGTACGTGGCGCGACGGCCAAAGCTAAGCCGGCGGAAAAAGCAGAATTCATCACTATCACCGCCGAAGCTCACAGTGCAAGGGGGGCTGCCCTCGTTGCCAACACGACGGCCGAGCTGTTCATCAAACGACAGAGCTCAGATGCCAGACGGGGCATCGAACGGCAGATCGCGCTCAGCCGGCGCCAGCTCGGGCGCCTCGAAGCCGCCGCTGCGCCCAAGGTTGCGCCCACCACCTCCGGGTCGAAATCGGGCACCTCCACGCGTGCGACCAGCACGGCCGAGATCATCCAGATCGCGAACCTGAGCACAAAAATTAACCAGCTCGAATCGAGCCTGACCACGACCAGCGCGCTGCAGGTGAAACCGGCCAAGCCCCACAACGCGCGTCAGGTCGCTCCGAAGCCGCGCCAGAACGCCATCTTCGGATTTGTGATCGGCATCGTCCTTGCCTCGATCGCCGCCTATGCGATCGGCCGCTTCGACCGTCGCGTGCGCTCGCTTGCCGGCGTCACGTCGCTGTACGGGTTGCAGATCCTCGCCGGGATGCCGAAGGTGAACCGGCCCATCGTGCGGCGGGAGGGGCTGCCGACACCCTCGAGGTTGCTGCTGGAGCCGCTGCGGCGATTGCACACCGCGCTGGAACTGGGCCGCGGCTCTGAGCGGCAGGAGACGCCGTGGGTGACTCTGATCACCAGTGCGGACCCGGGCGATGGCAAGTCGACGCTCGTGGCGGACCTCGCCCTGGTCCAGCGTGAAGCCGGACAGCGCGTTGCGATCGTGGAGGCCAATTTCCGCCAGCCCGTTCAGGCGAAGTTGCTCGGCCTGGACGGCCAGTACGGCCTTGCCGAGGTCCTCGCCGGGATGATCCCCCTCGAGGATGCGCTGCAGCGGGTGATGCCCGTCCAGGTCCCTGCGGGCGAGGAGGCCGTGAGTGCCGCCGGCGGTGTGGCCACGGCCGTGCAGATGCCGCATGCGGGCGCGCTCTTCGTGCTCACCGGCTCGGGCGGGGTCGCCAACCCACCGATGCTGCTCGGCGGCGAGGCGATGTCCGGCCTGCTGCGCACCATGGGAGAGGAATACGACCATGTGCTGGTGGACGGCCCCTCCCCCGTGGAGGTGAGCGACATGATGCCGCTGCTCGGCATGGTCGACTCGATCGTGGTCGTCTCACGCATAGCGCACACGCGCGAGATGGCCGCACAGCGGCTGACACAGCTGCTCGAGGACGTACCGCACGCACCGATCGCAGGGATCGTGGCCAACTGCGTGCCGCCCAAGGAAGCACGGCGTTACGGATTCGCATCGAGCGACCGGCGCATGCGACCGGGCCGGCTGATCAGTCGATGAGCGAGGGCCAGGTGCGTCTTGCCCGCGCGGGTGACGGTTCACGTCCCGCGGCCACGAGTCATCGCATTCGTGACTCCGTCCCCTTGGTGGTCGGCGGCCTTCTTGCGATCGCGTCGTCGCTGGCGATCGTGATCGAGATGCCCCATGCGAGTGCCGCGGATGCTGTGCTCGTCCTCGTCGGGCTCGCGGGTGTACTGGCCGTCGTGGCGCTGATGGCCAGCTCTCGTTACGAGATCACGATGATGGTGGTGGCCCTTTACCTCCTGTTGCTCGACGGGCCGGTCAAGCTCGGGCTCCCAACAGGACAGATCGGGCACGCCGCGCCGGACATCCTCATCCTCGCGGTATGCATCGGGGCTGTGCTGCGACTTGTCGCGCGAGATGAGCCGGTCAAGCTGCCGCCACTCTCGGGCTGGGTGCTGGCATTCGCCGCCACGGTGGCGCTGGAGGCCTTCAACCCGAAGACCGCCGGCATCCTGAAGGTGGTCGGCGGCTTCAGGCAGCAGATGCAGTTCATTCCGTTCTTCTTCTTCGGCTATCTGCTCATACGGTCAAAGAAAAGACTGCGCCAGCTGTTCATCATCGTGGGAGTATGTGCCCTGGCGAACGCGGCCGTGGCCACGTACCAGACGGGCGTCTCACCGGCCACGCTCGCGGCCTGGGGTCCCGGTTACCGAGCGCTGTTCGAGCCTCAGAGCCTCGGCCATTCGGCGGGGCACGCGAGGGTCTATGACAGCGAAGGCGAAGCGCGGGCTCGGCCGGTGGGCCTAGGCTCGGACAGCGGCTTCAGCGGAGGGCTCGGGCTGCTGGGCCTGACCTTCAGCCTCGCGCTGTTCGCTGCATGGCGCTCCAAGCTGCGCTGGGTCGGGGCGGCCCTCGCGCTCGCGTCCCTGGTCGGCATTGTCACCGGCCTGGGGCGGCTGCAGGTCGTGGCCGGGGTTATAGGCGTCGGCGTGTTCGTCGGGCTCGCCAGCCTGGGCGGCTCGGGGATCAGGCGTCCGCTCGCGGCCGTGCTCACGGTCTTTGCCCTGGCGATCCCGTGCGGGGTGCTGTTCGTCTCCGTGGTGCGCAGCGGGACCTTCTCCCGCTACAGCTCCTTCGAATCGACCTCGGCCGGAGAACTTGCGACGCACAAGGCGGGTGCGTACACGCGGATCCCGAGCCTGATCGCCCGGGCCCCCTTCGGTATCGGGCTCGGCACGGTGGGGGCTGTGGGCGGCTTCGGAGGGTCCAGTGGAGAAGTTGCCAGCTCAGAGACGCAATACAACTTCGTGGTGGATGAAACCGGAACCCCGGGCCTGGTCGTCTGGGTCGCGCTCTCGCTCTTCATCGCGGTCTTCGTCGCTGTCAACATGCGTCAGGTGCGGGATGCCGATCTGTCGATCTTGCTCGCCGGTGCCTTTGCGCCGTTTATCGTTCTGATCATCACCGGATTCTCCGGTCCGTTCATGACGAGCACTGCCCATGGCCCATATTTCTGGTTTGCGGTGGGCATGGCCGCCTACTGGTTCGGGACGCGCGCGCCCGATTCAGACCTCTCGATCGCAGCGGCCGCCTGATGAGCGGCGCCCCCGGCACCCTCTCTGGCCGTGTGCCCGATTTCTTCATTGCCGGTCATCCCAAGTGCGGCACGACGGCCCTGCATCTGATGCTGCGCAGCCATCCGGAAATCTTCATGCCGGATCTGAAGGAGCCACAGTTCTTCGCCCCCGAGATGCGCGTCGGCGCCAGGGCACTCCCGGACACGCTCGAGGCGTACATGGCCCTGTTCGCCGCCGCCGGCCCCGAGCAGCGCGCCGGGGAGGCCTCGCCCTCGTATCTACGCTCGCGAACGGCCGCGGGCGAGATAGCCGCGGTCCAGCCCAACGCCCGCATCATCGCGATCTTCCGCGAGCCCGCGAGCTTCCTGCGCTCGGTCCACCTGCAGTTCGTACAGGCGATGATCGAGACCGAGCACGATCTGGGCAAGGCGATCCTGCTCGAGCGGTCAAGGCGCGAGGGCCGCAACCTCCCGCGCCAGTCGCACTGGACGCAGGCGCTGATGTATTCCGAGCATGTGCGCTACGTCGAGCAGATCCAGCGCTTCCGGGACGTGCTCCCGCAGGAGCAGATGCTTGTCCTGATCTACGACGACATCCGCAATGACAACGAGGCGGCCGCGCGGGAGATCCTGCGCTTTCTCGAGGTGGACGATTCGCTGCCAATCAAGATGATCGAGGCCAATCCGACGGTTCGCGTGCGGGCCCAGCACCTGCATGGGCTCACGCGCGCCGTCCATCTGGCCCAGGGCCCCGCGGCCCGGACGGTCAAGAGCACCGTCAACGCGATCATCCCCCGGCAGATGCGCCGCGACGCGTTCCGGCCCATTCGCCGTCGTGTGCGGCGCCAGGTGCTCTTCGGCGAACCCGATCCGCCCGATGAGGCCCTGATGCTCGAACTGCGGCGGCGCTTCAAGGGCGAGGTGCAGGGCCTGAGCGACTACCTTGGCCGGGACCTCGTGAGCCTGTGGGGCTATGACGAGATCGACTAGAGGCGGGGCGACGCGGGGATGGTAGAGGGAGTCCCGGATTTCTTCATAGTCGGACATCCGAAGAGCGGAACCACCGCGCTCTACGAGATGCTGCGCCGCCATCCGCAGATCTACATGCCGCCCAGCAAGGAGCCGTGGTTCTTCGCGGATGAGCTCCATGAGCGCACCCCGCCGCGTCCGGGGGGGACTCCCCGGACGCTCGAGGAGTACATCTCCTGGTTCGCGGCGGCACGGCCAGGGCAGATGGTCGGCGAGGCCACGGCCATGTATCTGTGGTCCCATACGGCGGCGGACCGGATCGCGGACGTCAGGCCGGACGCGCGGATCGTCGCGATCCTGCGCGAGCCGTCGAGCTTCCTTCATTCGCTGCACCTGCAGTTCCTGCAGACCTATGTGGAGACGGAGCAGGACCTGCGCAAGGCGCTCGCCCTGGAGCCGGCAAGGCGCGAGGGCCGCAGCGTTCCCCGCCACACCTACTGGCCGCAGGCGCTCCTGTACTCAGAGCATGTTCGCTATGCCGATCAGCTGCGCCGCTACCACGCCGTGTTCCCGCCCGAGCAGGTGCTGGTGCTGACCTACGACGATTTTCGCAGCGACAACGAGGCGACCGTGCGCCGCGTGTCGCTGTTCCTGGGTGTGGACGATCCCCTGCAGGTCGAGGTGACGCACGCGAACCCGACCGTCAGGGTCCGCTCGCAGCGCCTGAATGAGCTCGTTCACGCGGTATCGGTGGGACACGGGCCGGTCTCCTCGGCCGTCAAGGCCGCCGTCAAGTCACTCACGCCGACGGGGCTGCGGCGGGGTGCGCTGCGAACGACCCAGCGCCGCCTGGTGTTCGCCGATCCGCTCCCGGTGGACGAGGAGCTGATGCTCGAGCTCAAGCGCCGTTTCCGGGGCGAGGTGGGCGCGCTCAGCGACTACCTCGATCGGGACCTCGTGGCGCTGTGGGGTTATGACCGAATCGACTGAGCCGCGCTCGGCGGGCAGCACGCCCGCCGAGCCGCTCGGGCCGGACTGGCGCGCGGCGGCAGCGCGCTCGCAGCAGCAGGCGCTCGCG
The DNA here is from genome assembly GCA_963787115.1 of uncultured Solirubrobacteraceae bacterium. Taxonomy (GTDB): domain Bacteria; phylum Actinomycetota; class Thermoleophilia; order Solirubrobacterales; family Solirubrobacteraceae; genus Palsa-744. Next base: position 48,711 of record CAWBBS010000013.1, on the reverse strand, counting down.
TCGGGGACGGTCGCGCTCACCTGCTCGGCGCCGCTCGGCGCCGGCGGACTCGGGCGCCACCTCTCCGAGATAGCCGACGCCCTGCAGCGCGACGGCCGGCCGGCTAAGTGCATCAACGGCACAACGCGCTCTGAAGCGGGCGCCGGTTCACGGGACCCGCGCCACGCGCTGGGGATCCCATACCTGACACGGGTGCTGTCCGCGCTGCCGCCGGTGCCGGTGCCGCCGGGGGTGCGCACACGCGCTTTCCTGGCGGAGTTCGACGCCTACGCCGCCGCAGGGCTGCCGGACGCCGAGGACCTGATCGCGTTCAACGGCCAGGCCGTGGCGCAGCTGCGTGCTGCGAGAGCGGCGGGCTACTCCTCTCTCACGCTGGTCTCCGCCAACTCCCACATGCGGCAGGTCGAGCGCCAGCACGAGCTCGCCCACCGCAGCTACCCGCTCGAGGGATCCTGGGCCAAGCAGCTGCTCGAGCGCAACCTCACCGAGTACGCGGCGGCCGATCGCATCCTCGTGTCCTCGCGGTACGTGCGGGAGTCATTCCTGGAGCAGGGCGTTCCCGAGCAGAGGCTGGTCGACTTCCCGCTGACGCCGGACCCCCGCTATCAGCCCGGCCCGGTGAGCGGCGACTCAGGCCGGTTCGACATCGTCTACGTCGGAAGCCTGCATGTGCACAAGGGCGTCCCGCTGCTCGTCGATGCCTTCCGCCGCCTGCCCTACCCGGACATGAGGCTGCTGCTGGTCGGCGGCTGGGCGACCCGCGGGATGAGGCGCTTCATCCAGGAGGCGTGCGCGCGCGACAGCAGGATCAGCGTCTGCCCGGGTGACCCGCTGCCGCGTTTCCGGGAGGCGAGCCTGTGCGTGCACCCCGCCTACGAGGACGGCTTCGCCTATGCCCCCGCCGAGGCCCTCGCCTGCGGGGTGCCCGTCATCGTCAGCGAGGACACCGGGATGAAGGACCTGGTCGATCCGGGCCGCAGTGGCCTGATCCTTCCGACCGGAGACCTCGGGGCGCTCACGCAGTCGATCGAGGCCGCCTACCGCGGCGAGATGTTCGCGGGGACGCCTCGGTGAGCCGGCCGGGGCTCGACGTGGAGGGCGCGGGTCCGCTGCGGGCTGCCGTCGTGGGCGTATCCACGAGCCACACGTGCGGGGTTCGCGATCACGCGCAGCTGCAGGCGCAGGAGATGGAACGCCAGGGGATCTCGTGCTCGATGAACTGGCTCCTCCGCACCGATGACTCGCTCGGCGCTGCCCGCTCGCAGGTGAGAGCCTGGACGCAGGAGCTGAGCGACGCGCTCGCGCGGGAGCGGCCGGATGTCGTGCTGCTGCACTACTCCGTGTTCTCCTACTCCTTCAGGGGCCTTCCGCTCTTCACCCACCCCGCGCTGTCGAGCCTTGAGAGCGTGGGGATTCCCCTGGTCACAGTGCTGCACGAGTACGCATACCCGTGGGGGCGCGACGGCGCTCGCGGGGCGCTGTGGGCGCTCACGCAGCGCGCGGCGCTGATCGATGTGATGCGCGCGTCCTCGGCGGTCGTGGTGACCGCCCCCGCCCGCGCCGACTGGCTCGCCTCCCGGGCCTGGCTTCCCCGCCGCAAGACGGTGGTCGCGCCCGTGTTCTCGAACCTCCCGCCGCCACGGGCGGGCTCGGCTGCGAGCGGCCCGGTTCCGAGGATCGGCCTCTTCGGCTACTCATATGAAAGCGCCGCGGTGTCGCTCGTGCTCGACGCGATGCTCCGCCTTCAGCAGCGGGGCATGCCGGCCGGGCTCGTGCTGCTCGGCGCGCCCGGCCGCGACTCGGCGGTGGGGGAGAGGTGGACCGAGGGCGCACGGGAGCGGGGGCTCGCGCACGCGCCCTCATTCACCGGCATCCTCTCCGCCCAGGAGCTCTCCGACACGCTCGCCTCATGCGAGCTGCTGCTGTTCGCCGACCCGTCGGGCCCGAGCCCGCGCAAGACGACGCTCGCCGCGTCGCTCGCCTCCGGCAGCGCCGTCGTCGCGCTCGACGGCCCGCTTCGCTGGCAGGCGCTGATCGAGGCGGATGCGTTGCGATGTGCCGCGCCGACCGCCGATGCGCTGCTCAGCGCGCTGGCGGATCTCCTCGGCGACGCGCACGAGCGCGAGCGCCTCGCCGCTCGGGGCACCGACTTCGCCGAGCGCGCCATGAGCGTGGGAGCCAGCGCCGGGACCGTCGCAGCGCTGCTGCGGGCGGTGGCGGCCGGACCCGTCGGGTGAGCGGCCAGGAGCGCGATCACTGCGGCGCGGCCGCGGCCCGCGCTCCCGGGCGGCCCGCCTGCCAGCTCGCGCGAGCACTCTGGTAGGCCTCCATCAGAGCGGCCACGTGGCTCGCCCGGGAGAACCTACTCGCGACCATCTCCCTGCCCGCGGCGCCCATCTCGCTCTGACGCTCCGGGTCGGCCAGCAGCTCGTTGAGCGCCGCCGCGAGCGCGCGCGGGTCCCCCGGCTTGACCGCGAGGCCGTTGACCCTGTCGGCCAGCCAGTCGCCGACCCCTCCGGTGGAGCTCGCGACGACCGGTCTGCCGGCGGCGAACGCCTCGATCCCGACGAGCCCGAACGGCTCCGGCCAGACCGACGGCAGCACCGCGAGTGAGGCTTCCGCGAGTTCGCGCGCCAGATCCTGTGGCCCGAGCCAGCCCCTGAAGCTGACACGCTCGCTGACGCCGAGGCGGCGTGAGAGCCTGCGCATGGCATCCAGCCGCCATCCGTCTCCGCAGATGACGAACTCCCCGTCCACCTCGCGTGCGGCGCGGATGAGGACGTCAACCCCCTTGGGGGCCACCACGCGGCCGGCGAAGACGACGCGCCTGCGGCCAGCGTGCCCGGAGCCCACCATCGGCTCCATGGTCGTGAACAGCGGGATCACCCGGCGCCTGGAGATGCCGTTGGTGGACAGATGCCGGTCGATCGCACTGGAGTAGGACAGCGCAAGGTCGGCCTCCCTCAGGGCTGCGAGCCCACGGCCGGCCTGCTTGTAGGACGACGGCAGCGAACGCGGATGGCGCGTGTGGGCGCAGCCGCGAAAGGCGAGATTGGGCACGCAGCCCGCGCCGTGAGCGCGGGTGCACTCCTGGCCCGGGCGGAAGTAGTGGACCCCGGAGGTGCAGGCGGTGTAGCCGTGCGCGCTGATCAGCACCGGCGCGCTCGCGCGCAGATACGCCAGCACGTCCGGGTCGTCGAACTGCTGCAGGTGAATCGCCGCGGGCAGCGATGACAGCGCGTCGCCCACCCTCACATCCGGCGCGAGCTGCTTGTTGAAGAGGACGGGGCTGTGGTGCAGCGTCACGCCGGGCACGCGCACCTCGGACTCGATCCGGGCCGCGAGCACCCGGACATCCACGCCATCCTGTGCGAGCGCGGTCGCGCTCGCCATCACATGCGTCGCAACACCGCCGTCCCTCGTCCACCTCGGCGTGATCAGCAGGACCGACGAGACGCTCATCGGCCGGCGAATGAGCGGCGCCGGTGCAGCTGCGGCAGTCCTGGCCCGTGACGGCTCTCGCTCATGAGAAGGTGATCATAGCCAACCCCGGAGCCCTGGAGATGAGGGTCGCGGGCCCTCCCGCGGCCGGTCGCGGAGGCACGATCTGGGATGATTCGGCCATGGGCGCGCGGTCGATCTCCGAGGCTCCGGCAGCGGCCGGCGCGGTCAGCCCGAGGGTCATATACGTGATGGGAGCCGGCCGCAGCGGCAGCACGATCCTCGGCGTGGCGCTCGGGAACTGCGACGGCGTCTTCTTCGCCGGAGAGCTGAATCAGTGGCTGATGCGCTCGGGAGCTCCGCAGCTCGACGACCCCGAGCGCCAGCGTTTCTGGTCCACGGTGCGCGACGGCATGAACGTCGACGGCGCCCTGCTCGGCGGCCCGTCGAGCCGCCTCGAGCGCTCCTCGGCGCTGCTCGACGCGCGCAGGTGGTCATCGATGCGGCGCCTGCGCGAGCGTTACCGCAGGGCCTCGCAGGACCTGTACCGGGTGATACGCAGCGCAGCGGGCGCGACGTACATCGTCGACACCTCCCACTACCCGCGCCGTGCGCGCGAGCTTCAGTCGCTCCGGGGCATCGAGCTGTACCTGCTGTATCTCGTCCGCGACCCGCAGGCGGTCATCGCGTCGCTCGACCGCGATGACGTCGACGAGCGCAGGTTCGGTCTCTGGAGGGCGAACGCCTACCTGTGGCTCACGCAGCTGCTGGCCGTGAGCGTGTTCCTGCGCCAGCCGCGCGAGCGGCGTCTGCTCATCCGCCACGAGGACTTCCTGGCCGCCCCGGAGGCGGTGCTCGGGCGCATCCTGCAGCTGGTCGGGTCCGCCGCCGCCGTGCCCGACCTGCGCGCGCTGCGTCCCGGTGTTCCGTTCCATGGCAACCGGCTGATCCGGCAGGAGAAGGTTGCCCTCGAAGGTCCCTCCGGTACACCCGCCCGCCGCTCACGCGTCACGACCCTCTTCCAGGCTCCGTGGAGCGCGGTCATCTCGCGTCTGCGCCCCGCCGCGGGCGGAGCGGCCGCGGCCATGAAGGCGAACTTCGACCTCGACGGTGCCGATGCACGCGCATAGAGCCTGCCCTCTGGCATGGGAGCTCCCATGTCGCTGATGAGACGAGCGGTCGGCTCGGCCTCGCGGCGGCTCGATCGCCCGGAGCTCCTCGCCGCCTTCTATCCGGGCTCGCGGCAGGCATTCAGGGAGGAGATCGCGATCCACGCGATCCTCGCGAGCACGCTCCGCAGCGACGCCACATACGTGGACATCGGGACCAACCGCGGCCAGGTGCTGCGACAGGCGGTGGCGGTCGCGCCGCAGGGCAATCACATCGCCTTCGAGCCCATCCCCGCGCTCGCCGCGGAGGTGGCAAGGGACTTTCCCGCAGTGACGTGCCGGCAGAAGGCGCTCGCCGCCCGCGCCGGGAGCGCCGAGTTCTGTTACTTCAGGCGCCTTGACGGCTGGAGCGGGCTCCGGCGCAGCGCGGAGATCAGCGACGAGCGCGGGGACCCCGAATACATAACCGTGGAGGTCTCGACGCTCGACGGCGAGATCGGCGACCTGGTCCCGCGCGTCGTGAAGATCGACGTTGAGGGCGCCGAGGTAGAGGTGCTCGAGGGCGCGCGAGGCGTGCTCAGCGAGATCCGCCCGGTCGTGCTCTTCGAGCACGTGGGCAGCGCCGCCGCGCTGTATGACTCGCCGCTGGAGGCGCCGTGGGACCTGCTCACCGAGCTCGGCTATCGCATCTTCCCCGTCACCGGTGAGGGCGCGTTCACGCGAGCCCAGTTCGCCGCCAACACAACGGTCGTGAACTGGCTCGCGGTGCCGGACGCGCCGAGAACCGGCTAGCCGGCTGCGGCCCGCTCCCGGTTCGGGCTACTGCGTGACGGTGACGGTGAAGAGGGGGCTTGCGGTGCCCTCGACCCCGCCGGAGCCGGCGACCCGGATCCTCATCACGTCGCTGCCGGCGTGCGTGAATCCGTAGGTCAGGGTGTAGGCGGAGGAGGCTGTGACGGAGCCGATGTCCAGAACCTGGAAGCCAGCGCCGGAGTCGCGCCTGCGTTCGAGGTAGACGGACTGCCCTTCGTGCGCCGGGGCGAGCGTGCCGGCGAGCGTCATCGTTTCGCCCGTCCGCAGCGCGGTGGGCGCGCCTTCGGTGCTCAGCACCATCTGCACTCCCTCGAACACCGTCGCCGAGGTCGTGCCGGCGTCGCTGACGCGGTAGTAGGTGTCCCTGAGCGGCGCCTGCGTGAACGTGTAGTTGCCGCTCGCGTCGGTGCTCGCGCTTTCCACGGGGGCGAAGCTTCCGCCGGCGGTCCGTGAGAGCAGCGTGACCTGCTGGTTCGCTGGGCCGGCCGCCACACCGCTGATCGTCAGCGACTGTCCGTAGGGGAGCGGGTCGGCAGAGGTCTGGATCGTCAGCTGCGCGACCTGCGAGGGGACGGCTTCGTAGGTGAGCGGTTCTGAGATTCCCGGCACGTTCGATTTGCCGACGTGCACGACGGTGCGGACGCTGACGGCGCCGGTCGTCCTGAAGCGGTGGCTGACCGAGTAGGTCCCGTCGGCGGCGACACGGCCGAACGCGACCAGGTGCCAGTCCTCTGCGCCGGCGGCGTAGGAGAGCTGCAGCGCGACGAGGGCTCCGGGCACGGCGGGGTTCACGGTGCCCGTGAACGTCACGCGGCCGCGGCGAGCGGTCTGTGAGCGCGCGCCCGGGGTCGAGGAGACCTGTGTGGCGACGGCCGGCGCGGCCAGCGTGACCTGCGGCGCCACCTTGATCGCGATGCGCGCCCGGCGGCTGCCGTCGGTCACCTGAAAGATCGTGTTGGTCTCCAGCGGCGGCGAGGTCACCTTGAAGGAGCCGTCCGCTTCGGTCGCGACGGCCGCGAGGCTGGCAAGGCTCGGACCGCCGGTGAGAGCCCGGCGCTCACGCACGGTGATCTGCTGCCCGGCGGCGCTCACGTTGGCAGGGCAGGTGAGCTGTCCTTGGAGCGTCACGCTTTCGCCGGCGATGATCCTCTGAGAGCTGGCTTCCAGGTCCAGGTGGCACGAGCGGGGGGCGGCGGAGGGGGTTTCGGCGAGGGCAGGGGTGGAGGCGCCTTCTTCGGAGCCGGCGGCCGGCGCGCCCTGCTCACCTGAGGCGTCGCTGCGGCCGGCGCGCCGTGAGGATCGTTCGCTTTCGCGGATGGCCCGCTGCTTTGCGCGAGCGGCGCGCCGTTCCTGCGCGCGGGCTTCGCGTTCATGTTCCCTGGCTTCCCGTCGCGCGGCCCTGTCCACTGCGTCCGCGCGGGCGGACGTCGCCGTCACCGGGCCGGAGCGGTTCACTCTCGCGGCGGCCGGCCCCGCAAGCGCGAGGGCAAGCGCGAGGGCTGCGAGAGAGAAGAGGAGGATCTGCCAGGGGGACCGGCGAGAGGAGGTCATCATGCTTCGGTCCTTAGGTTCAGAGGGAGTCGCCATTTGAGGCTTTCGCCTCTCTATCGTCAGAGCAAGGCGCGAGCTTGAACACCCCGGACGCGGTCCGGCCGGGAGCAGATCCCGGCCGCGGGCGGCAGGCGGCCTGCGGCTAAGCTTGCGTGGTGCTCGAGCGGGTGCAGAGAGCAGTGCTGACATGACTCGGTCCCGTGGCCGAGGCTAGCGCCGAGCCGCAGCTCGAGCCGTCCTCCGCCCGTCCCGCGCCGCCGGGGGACGTCACGATCGTCGCACACGACATCGGCGCCGTCGGCGGGATGGAGCGGGTGCTCGCCGAACTGATCCTCGGCCTCAGGGAGCTCGGGCACCCGGTCACCGTGATCGCGCGCACATGCGTGCTGCCGGCCGACAGCGGGGTCAGCTTCCACCGCGTCCGCGGGCCGTCGCGGCCGCTGATCCTGGCCTACCCGTGGTTCATGCTCGCGGGGTCGCTCGCCGTGCGCAGATGGCGGCGCGGGACCGTTCAGTCGACGGGAGCGATCGTCGTGAACCACGTCGACGTGATCGCCGTCCACTACTGCCATCAGGTCGGTCCGGTCAGCCCGAGCCGCGGGAGCATCCCCTTCAAGGTCCACTCGTGGGCGGCCGGGTGGCTCAAGCGGGTCGCCGAGCGCGCCTGCTACCGGCCATCGCGGGCTGACACCTTCCTGTGCGTATCCCAGGGTGTCGCAGCCGAGATGCGCGAGCACTACCCGGAGCTCGCCGACCGCGTGATCACGATCTACAACGGCGTCGACACGAACGTGTTCGCGCCGGGCCTGCGCGAACAGGATGCCGGCGAGCTGCGCGCGCGGCTCGGCATCGGCGAGGACCGTCTCGTGGTGGCCTTCGTCGGGAGCGAGTGGGAGCGCAAGGGCCTCGGCGAGCTGCTGCAGGCTCTCGCCCTGACACCCGGCTGGGATCTCCTGGTCGCCGGAGACGGCGACCGTGAGCGCTATCAGCAGCTCGCCGACTCGCTGGGGGTCGGCCATGCCGTCCACTGGCTGGGCGTCACGCCGGACGTCCAGCTCGTGTACGCGGCCGCGGATGCCTTCGTCCTCCCGTCCAGCTATGAGACCTTCTCGCTCGTGAGCTTCGAGGCGGCCGCCAGCGGGCTTCCCGTTCTGGCGACCGCGGTGAACGGCGTCCGTGAGCTCATCGACGACGGGCGCAACGGCTTCATCATCAGCCGCGACCCGCAGCTGATCGCCGAGCGGCTCGGCCGGCTGGCCGGCGACCCCGCGCTCAGGGCCGCGCTGGGGAGCGCCGCTCGCGAGTCCGCTCTCGGCTTCAGCTGGCAGGAGATGGTCACCCGCCACAGCGAGCTGTATCAGCGCCGCGCGGGGTGAGCACGCCCTCTCCAGGCCGCCCCGCGATGGCGCTGCGCTGGTCCGGTCCCGGTGCCAACGGCAGGCGCTATCGTGTCAGCATGGGTGGCGGGCCGAGCAGAATTGCCGCAAGCAAGAGGCGCCGCGGCGAGTGAGTCGCCGCGCCGCGACGTCCTCGCAGCCAGGGTCCATGGCAACATCGGGTGAGCAATCGGCCGCCGGCCAGGCGACGCAGGGAAGAGTGCCCGACTTCTTCATCGTCGGTCATCCCAAGTGCGGCACGACGGCGCTGTACGAGATGCTGCGCCACCGCCCGCAGATCCACATGCCGAACAAGGAGCCCTCGTACTTCGCGTCGGAGATCGGCTCCCAGCGCTACGCCGGCAGATACGCGGGAGGCCTGCAGGACTACACGTCGCTGTTCGCGGGCGCCGGGCCCGATCAGCTCGTCGGCGAGGCGACTACCGCATACCTGTGGTCCCGCACGGCGGCGGCCCGGATAGCGGAGGTACAGCCGGACGCGCGCATAATCGCGATCCTGCGCGAGCCCGCGGACTTCCTGCGCTCGCTGCACCTGCAGTTCCTGCAGTCGAACGTTGAGATGGAGCCCGCCCTGCGCACCGCGATCGAGCTCGAGGGCGAGCGCGCGCAGGGACGCCGGCTCCCGCCGACCTCGACCCGGCCGCAGGCGCTCCTGTACTCAGAGCACGTTCAGTACGTCGAGCAGTTGCGTCGGTATCACGCTGTGTTTCCGCGGGAGCAGGTGTTGGTGTTGATCTATGACGATTTTCGGGCGGATAACGAGGGGACTGTGCGGGAGGTGTTGCGGTTCCTGGGGGTTGATGATTCGGCTCCGGTTGGTGTGATGGATGCGAATCCGACTGTTGCGGTGCGTTCTCCGCGTGCGTATGAGGCGGTGCGGTCGTTGTATTTGGGCAGGGGCCGGGTGGCGCGGGCTGCGCGGGCTGGGATCAAGGCGGTTACGCCGAGGCGGCTGCGGCGTGATGGGTTGACGGCGCTTCGTCATCGGGTGCTGCTGAGTAAGCCGGCTCCGGCGGATGAGGAGTTGATGGGGGAGCTGCGGCGTCGTTATAAGGGTGAGGTCGTGGCGCTTGGTGAGTATCTGGGTCGCGATCTGGTGACGTTGTGGGGCTATGACGACATCGACTGAGTCCAGTGCTGCTGCTCGTGCGTCGCAGAGCAGGGTCCCGGACTTCTTCATCGTGGGCCACAACAAGAGCGGCACCACCGCTCTCTACGAGATGCTGCGCCGCCACCCGCAGATCTACATGCCGGACCTGAAGGAGACGCTGTTCTTCGACCGCGAGCTGCATCCGGGGCTCGAGCGGTCGGCGCCCCATCCCGGCACGCTGGAGGAATATCTGGCGCTGTTCCAGGACGCCGGCCCGCAGCAGATCGCCGGTGAGGCATCACCGGAATACCTGCGCTCGAAGACCGCCCCGCAGCGAATCGCCGAGCTCCAGCCGCAGGCGCGCATCATCGCGATCTTCCGCGAGCCCGCCAGCTTCCTGCGCTCGCTGCACCTCGAGCTGCTGAAGGATCACGTCGAGATGGAGAAGGACATGCGCAGGGCCATGGTCCTGGACGAGCAGCGCCGGGAGCAGAAGCCGGCCCTTTGGTACGGATCAGACCGGGTCGAATATGCCGAGCAGTTGCGTCGGTATCACGCTGTGTTTCCGCGGGAGCAGGTGTTGGTGTTGATCTATGACGATTTTCGGGCGGATAACGAGGGGACTGTGCGGGAGGTGTTGCGGTTCCTGGGGGTTGATGATTCGGCTCCGGTTGGTGTGATGGATGCGAATCCGACTGTTGCGGTGCGTTCTCCGCGTGCGTATGAGGCGGTGCGGTCGTTGTATTTGGGCAGGGGCCGGGTGGCGCGGGCTGCGCGGGCTGGGATCAAGGCGGTTACGCCGAGGCGGCTGCGGCGTGATGGGTTGACGGCGCTTCGTCATCGGGTGCTGCTGAGTAAGCCGGCTCCGGCGGATGAGGAGTTGATGGGGGAGCTGCGGCGTCGTTATAAGGGTGAGGTCGTGGCGCTTGGTGAGTATCTGGGTCGCGATCTGGTGACGTTGTGGGGCTATGACGACATCGACTGAGTCCAGTGCTGCTGCTCGTGCTTCGCAGAGCAGGGTCCCGGACTTCTTCATCGTCGGCCATCCGAAGAGCGGCACCACAGCCCTCTACGAGATGCTGCGCCGCCACCCGCAGATCTACATGCCGGACCTGAAGGAGCCGTGGTTCTTCGCCAGCGACCTGCGTCCCCGCTTTCAGCCCGCGCGCTCGGGCGCGACGCCGAGCACGCTGGAGGGCTACCTCGAGCTCTTCACCGGCGCCGGCCCCGAGCAGGTGGTCGGCGAGGCCTCCTCCTCATACCTGCGCTCCGCCGACGCAGCGAGCGCGATCGCCGCGCTGCGGCCCGACGCGCGCATCATCGCCATCCTGCGCGAGCCCGCCGGCTTCCTGCGCTCACTGCACCTGCAACTGCTCGAGGATCACGTCGAGAGCGAGAAGGACCTGCGCCGAGCGATCGCCCTTGAGCCGCAAAGGCGGGAAGGGAAGAAGGTCCCCCGCCGCTCCCATCTGCCGCAGATGCTGCTGTATTCAGACTACGTCCACTACGTCGCGCAGCTGCGCCGCTACCACGCCGTGTTCCCGCCGAAGCAGGTGCTGGTGCTGATACACGACGACTTCCGAAGCGACAACGACAGCACCGTCCGTGAGGTCCTGCGCTTCCTCGAGGTGGACGACCGGGCGCCCGTCGACGCGACGGAGGCGAACGTGACCGTCAAGCGCATTCGATCACAGCGCCTGGATGAGATCGTCACCGGGGTGACCGTCGGGCGAGGGCCGCTGTCGCGGGTCGCAAAGGCGGGCGTGAAGGCGCTGCTGCCCAGCGGGGAGCTCCGCGCCAGGGCGCTTCGCGCCACGCGGCGTGAGGTGGTGTACGGCAAGCCCCGCAGCCCCGACGAGCAGCTGATGCTCGAGCTGCGCCGTCGCTTCAGGGGAGAGGTCGTGGCGCTCAGCGAGTACCTGGAGCGTGATCTCCTGGCCCTGTGGGGCTACGAAGGCCTCGACTGAGCAGCTGCCCGCGCGAAGCTAGCGCCGTGCGTGGCTCTGCCTGCGCTCGGCGGCCGCTCTGATCACCGCCGAGAACTCCCCGGCGCGGCCGGCGTAGGAGAGCTGATCCTGGAGCTCGTCACGGTTGAACGACATGGCTCGCCCCTCGAACTTGGCCTGCGCGAGCTCGGTGATGATCTCCCTCATCGCCTGCCGGTCATCGGGCTCGACCACCCACACGCCGGGCTTGCCCTCGAGGTAGTCCCAGTTCTCGCCCCGTGGCACGGCGGCCAGGATCGGTCGGTCCGTCGTCAGGTACTCATACGTCTTCGCGGAGATGCGCCCGCCGCGCGAGCCGTCCACGCGTGTCGGCAGCGTCAGGAACAGAAGGTCCGCGTCGCGCATGATCTCCGCCACCCGCTCGTGCGGGACCGGGCCCGAGACCTCCACGACACCCGCGACACCCGCGTCCTTAAGCGCCCGTGCGACAACATCATCCGGGTAGGGATTGCCGTGGATCTGAAGCTTCACGCGCCCTGCCCAGCCCGGGTGCTCGCCGAGAATGTCCGTGATCGCCCCGCCGATGATCGCCGGCGAGGATGTGCGCTGGTCGAGCACCGTCAGCTCGTATCGGCCCATCCGGTTCCACGCCGTGTACATGCGCTTCAGCGGGCCCGCCTGGGCGCGGTTGGCGATCAGCGCCCACCAGCCCGACATCGCCCCGACATAGGCGATCTCAAAGTCCTCTCTCCGCCTCGGCTGGGACTCGACCTCGGAGCGGTCGGCGCCGTAGCGGACGAGGCTCAGCTTGCGGGCCGCCTGCTCTGGCAGGCGAGAGGCCACGGCGTCGAGGTTGGTCGCCGACACGTACACCACGGCGTCCGCCGCGCGCACATAGAAGTCCTCAAGGGCCCGCGCGAGGCGGTAGTGCAGCCTCGTGGGAAAGTGAGGGTGCATGTCGGTGCACGTCGGCGAGTCGTCGAGGTTGAGGATCAGGGGGAGCCCGCTCATGCGGCTCAGCGCGACTCCCACCAGCCCGGCGGAGTAGGGCATCATGAACACGACTATCGCGCTGGGGGTCCGCTCGCGAATCAGCCGCCGCCCTGCGATGAAGGCCGGCGCGAGCCAGAAGATCGCGAAGTCAGGCCAGATCAGCAGCTCGAGCAGCTTGTTCAGGCGAAGCCGGCGCAGCGTGGCGATCAGGCGCCTGGGCTGCCAGCTGCCCACCACCTCCACGCGCACGTCGCCGGCGCCCGGGCCGCCCCGGGCCTCGGTCAGGACGGTCGCGTCCCATTCGCCGGCGAGGTGCGAGAGCAGCTTCCCGGCGCGGATCGCGGTCGGGGTGGTGTCGGGCGAGAAGGAGTGCGAGATGCACAGCAGTGAGGGTCGCTCGTCAGGGCGGCGGGACACTGACGGGCTGGGCCGCCGGCCCTGCCGGGGGCCGGTGAGCACCCTGATCGCCACGGCGAGGAAGAGGAACGAGGCAGCCCATCCGACGCGGTGCCTGTGAGGTTCGTCCCGGGGCCCGCTGCCGTTGGCGGCCATGCGCGGCATCATAGCCAACGCCCTGCGGCCCGAAGCGGGCTGGTGCGCGCGCCCCACAGGGTGGGAAGCGGCGGCCCTCACGGGCGGAAAGGACCCCCGGTAGGATGACTGCGTGTTCGGCGCCAGCGTCCGCAAGTAAGACCTCCGGCTGTCGATGAGAGCCGATGTTCGAGCTGGTGCGGGTGTCCGCCGCGATTTCATGCGCCGGTGTGATGGCGCGTAGACCGCGGCTGCTGATCCTCACGCCGGACTTTCCGCCGGCGCCGGGCGGCATCCAGCTGATGGCACACCGTCTCGCCGCCGGGATCCAGGGCTTTGACAGCACGACGGTTGCGCTCGACGCCCCCGGCGGCAGGCGCTTTGACGGCGAGAGCGCGCTGACGGTGAGAAGGGTGGGCGCGGCCCGCGCACCGCGAGCCGCGCGAAATGCGCTCCTGAACGCTGCGGCGGTGGCCGAGGCACTTCGGCTGCGCCCCGACGTCACGCTGAGCATGCACATCGTGGCGAGCCCCGCCGCCGTGACGATCCAGCGCCTTCTGGGCTCGCCGGCGGTCCAGTACTTCCACGCGCAGGAGGTCGGCAGGCGGCCCGGGCTCGCGGCGTTCGCCGCCTCCCGCTCGGACGCCGTGATCGCGGTGAGCGCCTACACCGCCGGCCTCATCACCGGCACGGGAGCTGTGCCCGCGAGGATGCGCCTGATCCCGCCGGGTGTCGACATCCCGGACGATCCGGCCCCCGAGGCGGCCGAGCGGCCGACGATCCTCACGATCGCGAGGCTGCAGGACGCCTACAAGGGTCACGACGTCATGGTGCGCGCTCTCGGGCAGGTGTGCGCAAGGGTCCCGGACGCGCAATGGGTCGTGCTCGGCGGTGGGCCGCTGCGAGCGGATCTCGAGCGGCAGGTCAAGGAGGCCGGGCTCGCGGGAGCCGTGCGCTTCCTCGGCGCGGTGCCCGATGAGGAGCGCGATCTGTGGCTGCGGCGCGCCGACCTGCTCGCGATGCCGAGCCGCCTCCCGGGCGGGGGCCTGGCGGGCGAGGGCTTCGGCATCGTCTACATGGAAGCGGGCGCATACGGCAAGCCCGTGGTGGCAGGCAACGTCGGCGGCGCCCTGGACTCCGTCAGTGACGGCGAGAGCGGGCTGCTGGTCGATCCCCGCGATCCGGCGGCGGTGGCGGATGCGATCACGAGGCTGCTGCTCGACCCCGAGCTCGCCCGCCGGCTCGGCAGCGCCGGGCAGGCCCGGGCACAGAGCTACGCGTGGCCGTTGATCGCAGAGCGGGTCGAAGAGATGCTGTTCGAGCGGATCCGCGGCGCCCGCGTTCGGGCTGGCCGCCGAGCCTTGCGTGAGCGCGGCGGAACCCCCGGGTGAGAGTCCTCTACGTCAACCACACGGCCGAGGTGAGCGGCGGCGAGCGCTCGCTTCTCGGCCTGCTCGCCGCGCTGCCGGACTCCGTGCAGCCACTGGTGGCGACGCCCCCCGGCGACCTGCAGAAGGCGGTCGCGCGCCTGGGTATACCCACCACCTCCATCACCGGCACCGCGGGCAGCCTCAGGCTGCATCCGCTGCACAGCCCGCGCGCGATCATCGAGATGGCGCTCGCCGCACGCGACGTGCGCCGCGCGGCGCGGGCCCACAGCGCGGACCTCGTGCACGCGAACTCGATCCGGGCGGGGATCGTGATCGGCATCGCTCCGCTGCGCGGTATGGCGACGGTCGTCCACGTGCGCGACTGTCTGCCCCCGGGCGCGCCGAGCACCCTCACGATGCGCCTGATCGCGAGGACCGCGACGGTGATCATCGCCAACTCGCGGTACACGGCGCGCTCGGTCCGGGCCGCAGCCCCCGGCGCGGAGGTGCAGGTCATCTACAACCCGGTCGACCTCGAGCGCTGGGATCCGGACCGCATCGACCGCCCGGCGGCGCGCGCCCGCATCGCGGGCGAGGCAGCCGGCCGGCTGCTGCTCGGGGTCGTGGCCCAGCTCACCCCTTGGAAGGGCCAGGACACGGCGATCGAGGCGCTGAACCTCCTCGTTCGCGACGGGGTGGACGCCCAGCTTCTGATAGCCGGCTCGGCCAAGTTCGTCGCCAGCGCCACGCGCTTTGACAACCGCGCCTATGTCGCCGGGATGCAGGAGCGCGTCGAGGAGTGCGGCCTGCAGGACAGGGTCACCTGGCTCGGCGAGCGCGAGGACATCCCCGAGCTGATGAGGGCCCTTGACATCCTGCTGCTGCCCTCCCTGGAGGAGCCGTTCGGGCGTGCCGTGATCGAGGCGATGGCGGTGCGCGTGCCGGTGATCGCGACCAATGTCGGAGGTCCAGCCGAGATCATCCAGGACGGGCGCGAGGGCTACCTGCTCCCGCCGGGCGAGCCGAGGGTCTGGGCCGATGCGATTCGCCGCGTGGCCGAGGACCCCGATCTGGCCGCCGGGATGGGCCTGGCGGGGCGGCGCAGGGTGGAGGAGGCCTTCACCGTCCCCGATCACGTGAACGCGATCCTGGGCGTGTACGAGCGCGCGCTGAGCGAGCGGCGGGCGCGCTCGCGGTGAGCTCGACCTCGCCCTGGCGAGGTCCCCGACAAACCGCCTGGAGACTTGTGTTACGGGCTCGTTTGGCTTCTTGACAAGGCAGGATGGCCTGTCTACTGTCAGAAGCCGACGCCGACGCTGCCAACCCCGAGGGCCAAGTCGGCGCGGGGTGCTCGTGGAACCAGCTCACCTTTCCAAAGCACGGATGCCACCCACCTACCACCTAACGCACCTGCGAACGCTCGAGTCCGAGGCGGTGCATGTGATGCGGGAGGTCGCAGCCGAATTCGAGCGCCCCGTTCTGCTCTTCAGCGGCGGCAAGGACTCGATCGTGCTGCTGCGCCTGGCAGAGAAGGCCTTCCGCCCGGCGCCGTTCCCGTTCCCGGTGATGCATGTCGACACCGGCCACAACTTCCCCGAGGTGATCGAGTTTCGCGACCGCCGGATCGAAGAGCTCGGCGAGCGCCTGATCGTGGCCTCGGTGGAGGACTCGATCCGCAGCGGGCGCGCGGTCGAGCAGACCGGCCCGCGGGCGTCGCGCAACACGCTTCAGACGGTCACGCTTCTGGACGCGATCTCCGAGCACGGCTTCGACGCGGCGTTCGGCGGAGCACGCCGCGACGAGGAGCGGGCACGCGCGAAGGAGCGCATCCTGTCCTTCCGCGACGAGTTCGGCCAGTGGGAGCCACAGCGCCAGAGACCGGAGCTTTGGAGCCTCTACAATGGCCGCATTCGCAAGGGGGAGCACGCGCGCGTCTTTCCGATCTCCAACTGGACCGAGCTCGACGTGTGGCAGTACATAGCCGAGGAGGAGTTGGAGGTGCCGTCGATCTATTTCGCCCACGACCGCGAGGTCTTCGCCCGCGACGGGATGCTCTACGCGATCAGCCCGTTCGTGGAGCTGATGGACGGCGAGAGCGCGTTCTCGGCGCGCGTGCGCTACCGCACCGTCGGGGACATGAGCTGCACGGGCGCGGTCGAGTCGGGTGCGGCCACACTCGAGGAGGTCGTGACTGAGATCGCGGCGACCGAGGTCACCGAGCGCGGGCAGACACGCGCGGATGACCGGGCCACCGAGGCAGCCATGGAGGACCGCAAGCGCCAGGGCTACTTCTGATGGACTCCTCAGGAAAACCATCCGAGGTGCTGGCCAACGGCAACGGCAAACACCCGGTTCTCGAGACCCCCCCCGCACTCGTCGGCGAGGGTGCACAGGAGGCCTTCCGCCGGCTTACAGAGCGTCCGGCCGACCTTCTTCGCTTCGCCACGGCAGGCTCCGTGGACGACGGCAAGAGCACGCTGATCGGGCGTCTGCTCTACGACTCCAAGCAGGTGCTCAGCGACCAGCTGGTGCACGTCGAGCAGACCAGCAAGCGGATGGGCCACGACTTCCTGGACCTCTCGCTGCTCACCGACGGCCTGCGCGCCGAGCGCGAGCAGGGCATCACCATCGACGTCGCCTACCGCTACTTCGCCACCGCCCAGCGCCGGTTCATCATCGCGGACACGCCGGGGCACGAGCAGTACACGCGCAACATGGTCACCGGCGCCTCGACCGCCGACCTCGCGATCGTCCTGGTGGACGCCCGCAAGGGTGTGATCTCACAGTCCAAGCGGCATGCCTTCATCAGCTCGATGCTCGGGATCCCGCACGTCGTCGTGTGCGTCAACAAGATGGACCTCGTCGACTTCGACGAGGAGGTGTTCGAGGCGATCGTCGAGGACTTCGATCGCTTCGCCGCGCGCCTGGAGCTCCCGGACGTGACCTTCATCCCGATCTCGGCGCTGCTCGGCGACAACGTCGTCGACCGCTCCGACGCGATGAGCTGGTACCAGGGACCGCCGCTGCTCTACCACCTCGAGCACGTGCACATCGCCTCCGATCGCAATCTGATCGATGTGCGCTTCCCGGTCCAATACGTGATCCGCCCGCCCGGGACGAGCCTGATCGACTATCGCGCCTACGCCGGCCAGGTGGCGGGCGGCGTGCTGCGTCCGGGCGACGACGTGCTGGTGCTTCCGAGCGGCCAGCGCACGACGATCGCGGGCATCGACACCTTCGACGGCCCCGTCCAGGAGGCGTTCCCGCCGATGTCCGTGGCGGTCAGGCTCGAGGACGACATCGACGTCAGCCGCGGCAGCATGATTGTGCGCCCGCACAACCAGCCGACCGTGTCGGCCGACTTCGAGTGCCTGCTGTGCTGGATGTCCGAGCAGCCGCTCAGCCCGCAGCGGCGCTACCTGGTCAAGCAGGCGACGCGCACAGCGATGGTCGGCAGCGTCGATGTCCGCTACAGACATGACGTCGAGACGCTGCGCCGCGACGAGGATGTCAGCACGCTGGAGATGAACGACCTCGCGCGTGTGCACATGCACCTGAGCGGGCCGCTGGTGTTCGACTCCTACCGGCGCAACCGCATCACGGGCAGCCTGATCATGATCGACGAGGCGACCAACGAGACGGTCGCGGCCGGCGTGATCCTGGACACCGAGACCGAGGCTCCGACCGAGGTCAAAACCGAGCGCAGCCCGAACGTCCGCTGGCAGGGAACGCGGATAACGCGCGAGCGGCGCTGGAGCGCACTGGGACACTCCGGCGCCACGCTGTGGTTCACCGGGCTCCCGGGCGCCGGCAAGTCCACGGTCGCGGCCGCGATCGAGGAGCGCCTGATCGAAGCCGGCCAGCCGGCGTTCCTGCTCGACGGCGACAACCTCCGTCACGGGCTGAACGGGGACCTCGCCTTCGACGAACGCGCCCGCACCGAGAACGTGCGGCGCACCGCTCACGTGGCCAAGCTGCTCGCCGATTCCGGGACCGTCGCCCTCGTCAGCCTCGTCAGCCCATACGCCGCGGACCGTGAGGCGGCCGCGAAGCTGCACGAAGCCGACTCGCTCGACTTCATCGAGATCTTCATCGACGCACCGCTCGAGCTGTGCGAGGAGCGCGACCCGAAGGGCCTTTACGCGCGGGCGCGCGCCGGCGAGCTCGAGGGCCTGACCGGCGTGGGCGCTCCCTATGAGCGGCCGAGCGATCCCGACCTGGTGCTCAACAGCCGAGCGGAAACGGTCGACGAGGAGGTCGACCGCGTGATGGAGCTGCTCGCGAGCCGGGGACTGATCAGCGGCCCCTAGAGGGCCCCGGCCGCACGGCGCCTAGCCTTTGCTCTTGGCCTTGGTCTTCTTGGCCGGGGCCGCGTGAAGCAGGATCGTCGAGCTGTGGCCGGAGATCACGGGACCGCTGGGGATGTCGACGAGCGCGCGGTAGCGCCCCGTGTCGCGGATGGTCACGACGAAGCTGAAGCGCGAGAGGCTCTTGGTGCCTCGCTTGACGACCGTGTTGAACTTGGGGGAGAACGAGGGCCCCTTTTCTTCGGCGCGTTCGCTCTGTTTTTCGGACTTGCCGGTTTTTTCGGGCTTCAGGACCTTCGGTGCCGACTTCTCGAGCTCGAAGAAGACGTGGGCCCCGACTGCCGCGGGGGAGACCGTGCCGTAGAGGCGGTAAAGGCCCTTGCGGCCGGAGGCACGCACCTTCAGCGTGACGCGAGCTTCGACCTGGGCGCTGACCGTCCGGCTGTAGACGATCCCTGTGCCCGTGGTGGCCACGCGGTACCTGGTGTTCACCGACAGACTCGGGATGTGGAAGTAGAAGGCGCCCGTCGCGCTCGTCAGAATCGGCGCACCGACGTTGACGAATGCGCGGTACGGGTACGGGCTCGCCTGCAGCACGATGCTGCGGCCGGCGTTGCCGGTCCCCGTGAGGGTGCCGCTGATGCTGAACGGGGCTCCGAGCGGGATCGGCTGGAAGGACTTGGGGAGCGTGAACTCGAGCTTCTTGTGCTTGGTCTTGACTTTGGTCGTGGGCTTGACCGTGTAGATGCGTTCCTTGCCGACCGTCGTGCCGTCGGCGTTGGTGGCGATCAGGCGGTAGTGGTAGCCGGCCACCAGGCCCGTTACGGGCTGTGAGACCCTGACCGGGACTGTTCCGGCGGCCACGCTGGCGGTGGTGGTCTGCGCCCCGAAGGCCGCGGTGGCGCCGTACTGGAAGTAGTAGGTCGTCGCGAGGGTGCGCGGATTGACGTTGCCGTTCAGGTCGGCTTTCGTCCCGGACACGTGGGTCACGCTGCCGGTGGAGACCGTGGGCGGCCCGGCGGTGACGGGTTTGGTGCCGGCCGCGCCGGCGGTCGCCGCGAACGCCGAGGGGACGAGCGCGAGAACGGCGAGGCTGAGGACTGTGAGCCTGCCGGTCTTGCTGATCCTCATGTGCGCAACTCTCCCTGTTCTCGGTCTTTTTCCGTGCACGGTCGCTTATCGGGCCGCGTGCACCCATCCTTGAAACACGACCGCTGCCGCAACGATTCGGTCTCGGCCGCCATCTTCTCGCCCGCGATCCATACCAGCAAATCACGAGACCCTAAAGCGCAGTCAATGACGCCCGCGGGTGCGGTCTCGCGTCGCGGGGCCTAGTCCTCGGCCGGCGGCGCCCGGCGCTCGCTCTTGCGACGCGACGTATGGCGCTTGGCCTCCAGCCTGCGCTTGCGTGAGGCGGCGGTCGGCCGCGTCGCGCGCCTGGTGCGCGGCACCGACAGCGCCTGTCCGATACGGGCGGCGAGCCGCCCGAGCGCGAGCTCGCGGTTGCGGATCTGGGAGCGCTCATCCTGGGCGACCGCCACGACGCGCGCTCCCGCCCGGGCGAGCAGGCGCTCGCGCTGGGCATCGCTGAGCGACGCCGAGGCCTGGACGTCGAAGATCGCTTCCACCCGGGATGCCGTCACGTTCGCGTGCTGTCCGCCCGGGCCCGAGGAGCGGCTCGTGCGGAGCGTCACCTCCGCCAGCGGGATGGCCAGCCCGCGGTCTATCCGCAGCAGCCGACCGGGCTCGCCGGCCTCGCCCACGGCAGCCGCCCCGGCTCAGCTCGGCTGATCGGAGGAGGCGTCGTGCACGGCCCGCACCCGCTGCTCCTCGCCGGGGGGGACGCGCCCGTCGCGCCCCACGTAGCCGCCCTTGCCGCCCACGCACACATACACGGCGTCCTGGCCGGAGACGTTGCGGACCTTGCGCACGGTTCCCGGGTCGACGCGAGCGAAGGAGCCGCTTCGCAGCAGTTCCACCGTGCCGTCGCCGAACTCCATCTCGATTGTGCCGCTGTGAACGAAGTAGAGCTCCTCCTGCTCGTCGTGG
Source organism: uncultured Solirubrobacteraceae bacterium (assembly GCA_963787115.1). GTDB lineage: Bacteria > Actinomycetota > Thermoleophilia > Solirubrobacterales > Solirubrobacteraceae > Palsa-744. Next base: position 28,114 of record CAWBBS010000013.1, on the reverse strand, counting down.
AAGTGGAAGCCGGTCTCGATTCCCGGCGGCAGGACGATGGCGTTGACGCCGAACGCACTCACGTCAAGGGCCTTTCGGACCTTGCGGAAGCCGGGGCCGTCGCCGAGGTCCTCGAGGTTGCAGACGGCATAACCCTCTCCCCGCCTGACGTTCGCGTAGTCCTCCGAAGCCTCCATCTGCGTCTCCTCTCTAATGCTCCGCCACCCGCCCGCCCTCGGGAGAGAGCGGGCGTCCCTCGCCGGCCCAGCGCACCAGGCCGCCGGTCATGGAGTATGCCTCGTAGCCCGCGACGCGGAAGGCCTGGGCGGCCATCAGCGAGCGACCTCCCACACGGCAGTAGAAGACGACCGGCCGGTCGCGCTCGACCGTGTCCGCCTGCGAGGAGAGGCTGGCGAGCGCGATGTGTCGGGTGCCCTCGATATGGCCGGCCTCGCGCTCCGCCGGCTCGCGGACGTCGATCACCTGCACAGGCGGCTCCTGCGCCATCCAGAGCGCCACCTGCTCGGTGTCGATCTCCGGGTTCTCGCCGGCGTCCGCGGGGTCGTTGGCGCTCACCGGTTCCAGCCTAGCGTCGAGGGGGCGGGTGGCAGCGCCCGGCCGGGCGTTCATCACTAGGATCACCTCCCATGCAGACCACAAGCGACGTCTACACCATTCCCCGCGAGCACCTCGACTTCTGCGCGACGATCGGCCAGATCGCCAGGGAGAAGATCGCCCCGCGCTCGGCCGAGATCGACGAGCGGGCCGAATACCCGTGGGACGTGCGCAAGCTGCTCGCCGAGCAGGACATCCTCGGCCTGCCCTTCCCGGTCGAGTACGGCGGCATGGGCACGGGCACGCTGATGCTCAACATGGCTGTCGAGGAGATCGCCAAGGTCGACGCCGCCTGCGCCCTGATCCTGATGGTGCAGGAGCTCGGCACCCTCCCGATCCAGCTGTTCGGCAGCGACGAGCTCAAGGAGCGCTTCCTGCCGAAGTGCGCGACCGGCGAGTGGTCGCCGGCATTCGCGCTGTCCGAGCCCGAGGCCGGCTCAGACCCGGCCGGCATGAAGACCACCGCCGTCCTCGACGGCGATGAGTGGGTCATCAACGGCACCAAGAACTGGATCACGAACCTCGGCGTCGCCGACTTCTACATCTGCTTCGCGGTCACCGACCGCGAGAGCCGCCGCATGACCGCCTTCGTGGTGGAGTCCGACCGGCCCGGTTTCAGCGTAGGAAAGCTCGAGCACAAGCTCGGCATTCGCGCGTCACCGACCGGCCAGCCGATCTTCGACGACGTCAGGGTGCCGAAGGAGAACGTCATCGGCGAGGTGGGACGGGGCCTGTCGGTTGCGCTCGGCACGCTCGAGCGCACGCGCCTCGGTGCGGCCGCCCAGGCCGTCGGCATCGCACAGGGCGCCACCGACTACGCCGTGGCCTACGCCCGGGAGCGCCGGCAGTTCGGCAAGGCGATCAACGAGTTCCAGGGAATCCAGTTCAAGCTGGCGGATATGGAAACGCGGACGGCGGCCGCGCGGGAGCTGCTCTACAAGGCCTGCGCGATGGCTGACCAGGAGCACCCGCTGAGCGCGAAGTACTCATCGATGGCAAAGGTCTTCTGCTCCGACACCGCGATGGACGTGACCGTCGAGGCCGTGCAGGTCCTGGGCGGCTACGGTTACGTGAAGGAGTATCCGGTGGAGCGGATGATGCGTGACGCAAAGATCACACAGATCTACGAGGGCACGAACGAGATTCAACGTGTCGTCATCGCCCGCACGCTGAAATAGGGACACTCGCCACGATGCGCAGGCCATCACAACCACACGCCCCGAAAGATGATCTGCGGCGGGTGGGGCTGGCCGCGATGTTCGCGATGTCGCTGGGCCTGGTCGCGATGGTGGTGGGCCAGGGCTTCAGCTCGGTGGGCGTCGTGAGGGCCCTGGAGGACGCCGCGCTCGGCGTGATCGTGGCCGCCGCGCTGATGGGCAGCATGGCATTCATCGCGGTGCGCCTCGCCGGCTGGCGCGAACCCGAGTCGGAGGCCGAGTTCGAAGAGATCGTCCGCCACTCCGAACAGCTCGCGATGGAGGGCCTGGCGGTCCCCTTCGACGAATCCACCTTCATGGAGCTCGACCCGCTCGACGACCACGATTTCGAGGAGCTCGTACGCGACGCGCTCGATGACCTCCCCGACCTTCTGCGCAACGCGCTCAGGCACGTTGCGGTCGTCATCTCCGACGGCGGACGCCGCGCGGGCGCCTACGGGCTCTATGAAGGAGACGGCGCGAGCAGCGAACGCACGCACGATCGGATCGTGATCTTCAGGGACACTCTGCGCCGCGACTTCGGCCACGATCCCGACCTGCTGCGCGACCAGGTGACACGCACCGTGCGCCACGAGCTCGCCCATCACGTCGGCTTCGATGAGCTCGGAGTGAGCCGTCTAGACCTCTAGGGGACGCCGTTACACTGGCTAGGGATGACGGTGCCGGCTCACCCACCAAGGTCCGCCGCTGCGCCGGCTGATCCACCATCGATCGAGTACGAGGCGCAGGTCCCTTCCGCCGGGGGCGAGGCCGCGCCGGCGAGCTCCACGGGCAGGATGCCCGACTTCTTCATCGTCGGGCACTCCAAGTGCGGGACCACCGCGCTTTATGAGATGTTGCGCAGGCATCCGCAGATCTGCATGCCGCTCAAGGAGCCGCGCTTCTTCTCCCCGGAGCTGCGCTCCCGCTTCGTGCGCCTCGGTCCTGGCGCGCTGCCGGTCACGCTCGATGAATATCTCGCGCTGTTCGCCAAGGCCGGGCCGCAGCAGCTCGCGGGTGAGGCATCGCCCCAGTATCTGCGCTCGCTGACGGCGGCGAGCAGGATCGCCGAAGCACAGCCGCAGGCGCGGATCATCGCTGTGTTCCGAGAGCCCGCCAGCTTCCTGCGCTCCTTCCACCTGCAGGCCGTGCACAACCACGTCGAGACGGTGACGGACTTCCGCAGGGCGATGGGACTCGAGGAGGCAAGGCGCGCGGGACGCCGCATCCCGCGCCTCTCGCAGGCTCCGCAGGCGCTGCTCTATTCCGACCACGTCAGGTACACCGAGCAGCTGCGCCGCTACCACGACGTGTTCCCGCGCGAGCAGGTGCTGGTGCTGATCTACGACGACCTGCGCAACGACAACGAGGGCACCGTCCGGCGCGTCCTGCGATTCCTGGATGTGGACGACAGCGTCCCGGTCGAGCCGGTGCAGACCGGGCGCCTTCCGGCCGTGCGCTCACCGGCGCTCTACCGGCTCAGCACCGGTGCCTCGATGGTGCGCCGCAGGGTTAGCCGCTCCGGCGGCGAGGGCGGCGGGGGCAGCGAGCGCTGGCAGCGGGTCATATACAAGCCCGCGCCCGCGCCCGACGAGGAGTTCATGCTCGAGCTGCGCCGGCGCTTTCAGCCGCAGGTCCTCGCGCTCAGCGAGTATCTGGGCCGCGATCTCGTGACAGAGTGGGGCTATGACGGCATCGGCTGAGCAGGCCTCGCCCGGGTCGGATCCGGGCGGCTCGGGGGCGACCCCGTCCGGACGCGGTCGCGTTCCGGACTTCTTCATCATCGGCCATGAGAAGTGCGGCACGAGCGCGCTGGACCTGATGCTGAAGGAGCATCCACAGATCTTCATGCCGGCCGCGAAGGAGCAGAGGTTCTTCGCACCGGAGCTGCGGGGGCGCAGGGACAACCCGAACGAAGTCGACCATGATCGCCCGCGCACGTTCGAGCTCTACTGCGAGGTGTTCGCGCCGGCGCTTCCGGAGCAGCTGGTCGGCGAGGCCTCGCCGCAGTATCTGAGGTCCCGCACGGCGGCCGGCCGCATCGCCGAGGTCAGGCCCGACGCGCGCATGATCGCGATCCTGCGCGAGCCCGCGAGCTTCCTGCGCTCCTTCCATCTGCAGTGGGTGCGCAACAGCGTCGAGACCGAGAGGGACTTCCGCAAGGCGATCGCGCTCGAGGACGATCGCCGTCAGGGCCGCAACCTCCCGCGCGGCGCCAAGGTGCCCGAGACGCTCTTCTACTCAGACCACGTCCGCTACGTCCAGCAGCTGGAGCGCTACCGGGCCGTTTTCCCGGCCGAGCAGCTGCTGGTCCTGATCTACGACGACTACCGCCGCGACAACGAGGGGACGGTGCGCAGCGTTCTGCGCTTCCTCGGCGTCGACGAGGAGATCCCCGTCCCGCCGACGGAAACCAACTCGCGCAAGGCGGTGCGTTCGCTGTATCTAAAGCGCCTGGCGGACGAGGCGCGGATCGCCCGCCGCAACCCGGCCGCCGCGAGCCGCGTTGGCCGCACCGTGGCCGCGCTGACACCCGAGGCGATGCGCAGCGAGTCCTTCCGCTCGAAGTGGCGCAAACTCGTCTACAAGACGCCCGCTCCCCCGGACGAGGAGTTCACGCAGGAGCTGCGCCGGCGCTTCAAGGGAGAGGTCGAGGCGCTCAGCGAGTACCTCGGGCGCGACATGGTGCGGGAGTGGGGCTATGACGAGCTCGCCTGAGCCTCGCCTCACGGGCGAGGAGCCGGGCGGCGCCCACACCATGCCTGGGGCGGCGGGCGCGGCGGCGATGAGGGTGCCCGACTTCTTCATCGCCGGCCATCAGAAGTGCGGCACCACAGCCCTGTATCTGATGCTGAACGCCCACCCTGACATCTACATGTCCGACGTGAAGGAGCCGAGGTTCTTCGTCCCCGAGCTGCTCCCGGCCGGCCGCAAGCTGAGCACGCTCGACGGCTATCTCTCGCTGTTCACGGGCGCCCGGCCCGATCAGCTGATCGGCGACGCCTCGCCGCAGTACATCCGCTCTCCCACGGCCGCGCGCGCGATCGCTGAGATGCAGCCCGCGGCGCGCATCGTCTTGATCCTGCGCGAGCCCGCGAGCTTCCTGCGCTCCTTCCACCTGCAGATGCTCCATCGCGACATCGAGCCGCAGCGGGACTTCCGCAAGGCGATGGCGCTGGAGGCGGACCGGCGCATGGGTAGGCGCATCCCCCGCAACTGTCTGAACGTCGAGCCGCTGCTGTATTCCAATCACGTGCGCTACGTCGAGCAGCTGCGCCGCTTCTACGACGCCTTCGGAGCGGAGCAGGTGCTTGTGCTGATCTACGACGACTTTCGCAAGGACAACGACGCCACCGTCCGGCGGGTGCTGCGCTTCCTCGAGGTCGACGAGACGATCCCGGTCGTGCCGGCCGAGACCAAACCGCTCAAGACGGTGCGGGTGCAGTCGCTGATGCGCCTGGCCGACCGGGCGCGGGCGGCGCGCTTTGACCCCGAGGGCGCGGGCGTGATCGGCCGTACCGTTCACAGGCTCACCCCCGCCCCGCTGCGCAGCGAAGCCTTTCGGTCGAAGTGGAGGAGCATCGTCTACAAGGTCCCGCCCGCGCCCGACGAGGCGTTCATGCGCGAGCTGCGCAGACGTTTCAAGGGAGAGGTCGCGGCGCTCTCGGATGAGCTGGGTCGCGATCTGGTCAGCGAGTGGGGTTACGCCGAACTGGGCTGACTGCAGCCCACGGGCGGCCCGTCCGCGCCCGCGCAGCTATCCGGCAATCCCCTAGGATTGCCGAGGTTCCACCGTCTTGCGCGATCGCCCTGGGCGGAAAACGACTCAAGGAGACACTTCAGCATGCCCGAAGCAGTGATAGTGGACGCCGTTCGCACCCCCATCGGCCGCGCCGGCAAGGGATCGCTTCGCGCCGTCCGTGCAGATGACCTGGCGGCCATCCCGCTGCGGGCCCTGATCGAGCGCAACCCCGACCTCGACCAGAGCACGATCACCGACATCCTGATGGGCTGCGGCTTCTGCGAGGGCGAGCAGGGCTACAACATCGGGCGCGTCGCAGGCCTGCTGTCGGGCATCGACCACCACGTCCCCTCGTGCACCGTCAACCGCTTCTGCGCCTCCTCGCTGCAGACCACGCGGATGGCCTTCCACGCCATCAAGGCCGGAGAGGGCGACACCTACATCGCCGCCGGCGTCGAGGCCGTCTCGCGCGCGGGCCAGGGCGCCCCGTTCGAGTTCAACCACGCGGTCGACGGCTCCGAGGGCTCCGCCTATGACGTCTACATCCCGATGGGGATGACCGCCGAGAACGTCGCCGAGCGCTGCAACGTCAGCCGTGAGGCGCAGGACGAGTGGGCCGTGATCTCACAGGCGCGCGCCTGCGAGGCCGTAGCCAACGGGCACTTCGACAGCGAGATCATCTCCGTCACCGTGCCGGCGCACAAAGAGGTCGACAAGGAGGGCAACGAGATCGACGTCCCGGAGACGGTCGTCTCCCGCGACGACGGCCCGCGCCCCGGCACGACGCTCGAGAAGCTCGCCGCGCTCTCACCGGTGTTCAAGGAGGGCGGCACCGTGACCGCGGGCAACGCGTGCCCGCTGAACGACGGCGCCGCGGCGCTTCTGATCATGTCCGACGAGAAGGCCCGCGACACGGGCTTCAAGCCGAGGGCGCGCATCGTCGCCTCCACGGCCGTCGCGATCCGTCCCGAGGTCATGGGTCTCGGCCCGATCCCCGCGATCCAGCAGCTCCTGGAGACGACGGGCATGAGCATGAGTGACATCGACGTCGTTGAGATCAACGAGGCGTTCGCCGCGCAGATCGTCCCCTGCAAAGAGGAGCTCGGGATCGACGACGACAAGCTCAACCCCTTCGGCGGCGCGATCGCGCTCGGGCACCCCTTCGGGATGACCGGCGCGCGCATCATGACCACGCTGCTGAACGACCTCGACACCCTCGACGGCACCTACGGCATCGAGTCGATGTGCGTCGCCGGCGGCATGGGCATGGCGATGCTCGTGGAACGCCTCAGCTAGAGCCGGGAGGGCGAGCCCCGCGGCGCCGCACGGCGGCGCGGGGCCGCGTCCTCAGCGGGGCGGCATCCGCAGCGCGCCGTCGAGACGGATCGTCTCGCCGTTGAGCATGCGGTTCTCGATGATGTGGCAGGCGAGCTGCGCGTACTCCGGCGGCTGGCCAAGGCGCGGGGGGTAGGGGACGCCCGCGCCGAGCTTCTCGCGGGCCTCCTGGGGCAGCGCGGCCAGCAGCGGGGTGTCGAACAGCCCGGGCGCGATCGTGTTGACGCGGATCCCGTACTGGGCCAGGTCGCGGGCGGCGGGGAGCGTCATGCCGACGACCCCTCCCTTGGACGCGGAGTAGGCGATCTGCCCGATCTGCCCGTCGAAGGCGGCGATGGATGCGGTGTTCACGCACACGCCGCGCTCACCGTCCTGCTGTGGGTCCAGGGGAACCATCGCCGTGGCCGCCAGGCGCAGGATGTTGAAGGTGCCGATCAGGTTGATCGCGATGATCGTCTCGAAGGGCATCAGCGGGTGCGCACCCTTGGAGCCCGCCACCTTCTGGGCCCAGCCGGTGCCGGCGCAGCAGACCGCGATGCGAAGGCCGCCCTCGGCGGAGGACGCGACGTCCACGGCCTCCTGGACCTGCGCCTCCTCGCGCACGTCGCAGGCGACGAACGAGATGCCGAGCTCCTTCGCCAGCGAGCCGCCGGCGGCCGCGTTCACGTCGGCGATCGTGACGCGCGCGCCGCGCGCGTGCAGCTCACGGGCCGTCGCCTCTCCCAGGCCCGAGGCCCCGCCGGCAACCAGTGCAGATGCTCCCTCGATCTTCACGGACGGGAACCTACAGGCTGGAGCGCCGCGACAGCGTGAGGGCGAACAGCTCGTCCGGGTCCGTCAGCCAGTCCACGAGCTCGAGCCCGGCCGCCGCCAGGTCGCCCTGCAGGCGCTCGGGCGTGAACTTCGCGCTGATCTCGGTGCGGATCTCCTCGCCGGCGCTGAGATGGACCGGCAGGTCGAGCGCGCGGATGACAGTGTCGATCTCCCGCCGGGCGCGCAGGCGCATCTCGATCCACTCGTTCTCGCGGTCGAAGAGCGCGACATGGTCGAAGTCCTGTGGGTCGAAGTCGGCGTCGAGCTCGCGGTTGATGACGTGCAGCACGTTGCGGTTGAAGGCAGCCGTGACCCCCTGCGAGTCGTCGTAGGCGGCCTCGAGAACGCTGGGGTCCTTGACGAGGTCGGTGCCCATCAGCAGATGGTCCTCGGGACCGAGCAGGCGGGCGATCGAGCGCAGAAAGCGCCGGCGGCTGCCGGGAGGGAAGTTCCCGATCGTGCCGCCGAGGAAGGCCACGATCCTCGGGCCGACGGCGGGGGGCACATGCTCGAGGTGGCGCTCGAAGTCTCCGATGACGCCGTGCACCCGCAGTCCGGGGTACTCGCCGGAGAGCTGCTGCGCGCATTCGCGCACCATCGCCTCGGTGACGTCGACGGGCACGTAGCGGGTGAGCAGACCCGATGCGTGCATCGCGTCCAGCAGCACCCGGGTCTTGGCAGCGGTCCCGGATCCGAGCTCGACCAGTTCGACCGCGCCGGTGACCGCCGCGAGCTCCTCGGAGCGGTCCATCAGGATCGAGCGCTCCGCACGGGTCGGGTAGTACTCCGGCAGCTCGCAGATCTGGTCAAAGAGCTGGGCGCCGCGCGCGTCGTAGAAGTGCTTCGGGGGCAACTCCTTGAAGGGGCGTGTGAGCCCGTCAAGCACGTCGTCGGCGAGCGAGCGCTCACCGGACTCGTGCAGGTGCGAGTCGATCCTGATCAGGTCCCCGTCCGGTGCCTGGCTGGGTGCGATCGGCTCCATCACGCCTCCCGTGCCAGTCGCACGCCGGCGAAGATCTGGCGGCGCAGCGGCAGGTCCCAGTTGCGGAACGTGAGCGTCGCCACGCGCGGGTCGGTGGCCCAGGAGCTGCCGCGCAGCACCCTGTAGTCCTTGCCGAAGAAGACCTCCGAGTACTCGCGGTAGGGATGGGCGTGAAAGCCCGGGTACGGGCCGAAGCTCGACGCCGTCCACTCCCACACCTGGCCGACGGCGGCGAGGGCACCGTCCTGGGCCTGCGGTGCCTGGGTCCAGGTCGCCGCCTTCTCCCACTCCTGCTCGGTCGGCAGGCGCGCATCGTTGGCGCGGGCAAAGGCGTCGGCCTCGAACCAGGAGACGTGGCAGACAGGCGCCCGCCCCGGACCCGTGGCTATCGCCGGATGATGGGTGATGTCGTACTCCTGCTTCCAGGCCCAGCCCTCGTCCGACCACCACTCGCGGCGCTCGTAGCCGCCACCCTCGCTGAAGTGCATCCAGCTCGCGTTGCTGACGGGCTGGCGTGCGATCGCGAACTCCCCGACCTCCCGCTGGTGGCGCGGGCGCTCGTTGTCGTAGGAGAAGCCCTCCGGGCCGGAACCCATCTGGAACGGACCGGCCGGGACTGTGAGCCAGCCGCCCGCCTCACCCATCTCCTGCAGCGCCGGCTCGCCCGCGGGCAGCAGACCCGCGATGTCCAGTGTCTGGCGCATCGTCTCGCAGTGCTGCAGCTCATGCCTGAGCACCATCTCGAACAGGACGCCGTCGCCGGTCCCCTCGCGGCCCGCTACCTCCGCCGTGCGCTCGCGCACCTGCTCCATGTAGAGCAGCGCCTCGCGCGGCTGCAGCGCCTCGATCTCGCCGCGGACCGCGCGAGGGGTCTCGAACGCGTCGTACAGGCCTGCGAGCTCGGGGGCCAGCAGCGGCATGCCACCCATTCGGTGGGCTAGCCAGAGGTCCTCGTAGGCCGCGATGTGCCCGAGATCCCAGGCGATGGGGCTCATGATCGGCGAGTGGACGGCCTCCATCTCGCCGTCGCTCAGGTGGGCGATGAGCGCGTGGGTCCCAGCGCGAGCGGCATCCATTGACTGGAGCATCTGCTCGGCGTCGGGGGAGAGTGTTTGGGTCTTCACCGCGCGGGCTGACATGGATGCCTGTGAGCTCACTCTAGTTGGTGGGTACTACCCGATGCCACCCCCGTTACACACGAGCTTTCAGAACGGCTTTCGCGCGCTGCCGGGCTAGAGCGAGTTCCAGCCGGCGAGAATCGGCGCGCCGTGTTCCCCGGCGAGCAGGCAGATCCCGGCGGGGGAGAGACCGAGGTTGGCGCCGTGCTCGGGTCCGAGACCGATCCAGCGGGCGCCCAGCACACGCAGCATGTGGCCGTGTGAGAACACAACCGCCGACCCGCCGAGCTCACGCAGCTCAGCTATCACGCGGTCCGCGCGGGCACCGACCTGCTGCGGGCTCTCGCCGCCCGGGCAGCCGTCGCTCCACAGGCTCCAGCCGGGCGCCAGCGCGCCGATTTCAGCACTCGTCAGGCCCTCATACTCGCCGTAGTCCCACTCGAGCAGGTCCGGGCGCTCCAGTGCGCCCGCGCCCTGCCCGCTCAGCTCGCAGGTTTCCCGTGCGCGACGCGAGGGGCTGACGAGCACGAGGTCAAAGCGCCGCGAGCCGAGCCGCGCGGGCAGCGCGGCGGCGGTCTCGCGGCCGCGGTCGGTGAGGGGGACATCGGTGCGCCCGGTGTGCCGGCCGGACAGGCTCCACTCGGTCTCGGCGTGGCGCACCAGCACGACCTCGCCGAAAGGCCTGTTCACCGGCGCCCGCCCGGCATCGCCTCATCGTCGGCGATCACGATCAGCCGCCCGCGCCTGAGCAGGCTCGCGGGCACGTGGTCGGAGGGGTCGTCGAGCATCCCGGCGAGTGCCTCTGCCTTGCCCTGGCCCGTGGCCAGCAGCATGCAGCCTCGCGCCGCTCTCAGAACCGGCAGGCTCAGCGTCAGGCGCTCGGGCGGCGGCTTGGGGGAATCGGTCACCGCGATGCAGGTGGGCGGGCTCTCCTGGCGCACTGCGCTGGAGCGGGGAAAGAGCGAGGCGACATGGCCGTCGGGCCCGATCCCGAGCACGATCAGATCCAGCACGGGGGTTCCGGCCGGGTCGCATGGCAGCGCGCCCGCCATCTCCAGCGCGTAGCGCATCGCGCCCTCGGCTGGAGGCATCTCCCCGATCATGCGGTGAACCTGCTCGGGGGGTACCCGGGCCGCGTCCAGGAGCGTCCGGTCCGCGAGCAGGTAGTTGCTCTCCGGGTCATCCGGCGCGACGCAGCGCTCGTCGGCGAACCAGATCTGAACGGCCTCCCAGTCCACCTCCTCGCGCGCCAGCAGCTCGTAGGTGAGCGCGGGCGTGGTGCCGCCGCTGAGCGCGAGGTGGGCGCTCCCGCGCTCCCGGCACGCGTCCCTGAGCAGGCGTGCGATCTCGGCCGCGGCCCGGACCGCGACCGACCGCGTGTCGGGACATGTCGTGATGCTCGTCACTGCACCATCGCCCTTGCCGCGCTCAGGGCGGGCACATATGTGGGGTCCCTGAGCAGCGCCTGGCGTATGCCCTCGCCCAGGACGCCCGTCTCGCCGCGCGAGGCGCCCGGGACGGTCCAGCTCCGCTCCTGGCCTCCCGGCTCTCGGGTGCGGGCCCTGAGCCCGCCCGCTCCGCGGTCCAGGCTGAGGCTGCGGCCGGAGGCGGTGTCGACCGTGATGCCCTCGAGGCCGCGCACCAGAAGCTCGGGCGCAGACTCGAGATGCAGGCTGACGGTGCCAGAGCCGGATCGGGCGGTGCCGGTCAGCGAGTCCTCCCCGGCGGTGAGCGGGCCCATCTCCCAGCCCAGGCGCGAGGCCAGCCAGCCGGCGTAGAGCATCGCCGCCACCGTCGACTCCGGGTGATGGCGGATCGTCACGGCGGCGATGGACTGCAGGTCCTGACGCCGGCGGGGCGGGTCGAAGCTGGACGCCAGGCGCTCGCGCCACGGGGTCGTGCGCAGCCATGCGAGGTCGACGACATATGCCTGGTCCTTCAGCGTCCAGGCGCGGTCGAGTGCTTCCGGCGCCGACGGCTCATCCACCGAGTCCACCAGGACCGCCTGCGCGAGGCAGAGCAGCTCGGTGACCACCTCGTGGTGGCCGTGCGGCGACCACAGCAGTGTCGGCAGGTCCGTCACCACCAGCGGGTCGGCGATCGTCAGGAGGTCGTCGAGGTGCTGCTCGCCGAGCTCCACGACGACGGTCTCGCGCAGCAGCGCAAGCTCGCCGGGCGCAGGGTCGCCATCGCCCTCGGAGGAGATGCTCACGCGCGCGTCGAGCTGCTCGCGTCCCTTCTCATAGGACAGGACCAGCATCCGTGAGGCGTGGTAGCGCCCCACGCCGCGCAGCCGGTTGGCGATCTCGCCGCTCCACTCGCGATCGACGAAGGCGATCATGTTCAGGACGCGAGCGGGAACGAGGCTCTCATCCTCGGAGTGCACCTGAACCAGCAGCGCCCGCAGGGCGGCTTCGATGGCATCCGGAGTGGTGCCCTGCGCGCTCCACACGGCGTCCGTCTTGCTCATCTAGATCGCGCGCCAGTGATCGCCCTCGGCGAGCAGCTCCGCGGCCTCGCTCGGTCCCTGCGAGCCGGCCTCATATTTGGGGATCGGCCCCGGCTGCTGCGCCCACGCGCTCACGATCGGGTCACATATGCGCCATTGCGCCTCGACCTCGTCGTTACGGGTGAAGAGCGTCGCGTCGCCGCGCATCGCGTCCGTTATCAGTCGCTCATAGGCCTCCGGGGACTGTGAGAGGAACGCGGTCCCATACAGGAACTCCATGTTCACCGGGCGGATGATCATGCGCGTGCCCGGGATCTTCGCGCCCAGCCGCAGCGACACGCCCTCGTTCGGCTGGAGCGTGAGGACCAGCTGGTTGGGCTGCACGCCGAGCGAGCCCTCCTGGCTGAACGCGAGGTGGGGGACCGGCTTGAGGGTGACCGCGATCTCCGTCACCTTGCGCGCCAGCCGCTTGCCGGTGCGCAGGTAGAAGGGCACGCCGGCCCAGCGCCAGTTGTCCACCTCGAGACGCAGCGCCGCGTAGGTCTCGGTGATCGAGTCCTCCGGGACGCCCTCCTCTTCCAGGTAGCCGCGCACGTCTTCCCCGCCCGAGTGGCCCGGGCCGTACTGGGCCCGGACCGCCATGCCGGGCACATCGTCCGCGACGGGCGCGCGAACGGCCTGCAGGACCTTGACCTTCTCGTTGCGGACCTCTTCGGCGGTGAAGCTGACCGGCGGCTCCATCGCCACATGGCAGAGCAGCTGCAGCATGTGGTTCTGGATCAGGTCGCGAAGGGCGCCTGCACGGTCGTAGTAGTCCGCGCGCGATCCGATGCCGAGGTCCTCGGAGGCCGTGATCTGGACGTTGTCGATGTAGTTCCGGTTCCACAGCGGCTCGAACATGCCGTTGGCGAACCGGAACGCCATCATGTTCTGGACCGTCTCCTTGCCCAGGTAGTGGTCGATGCGGAAGACCTGGGCCTCGTCGAAGATCGCGAGCACCCTGCGGTTCAGCTCGCGGGCCTCCCCGAGCGTGGTGCCGAACGGCTTCTCGATGATCAGCCGGACCTCGGCGCCCTCGTGGTGGCTGAGCTCGGATGTGCCGAGGCGCTCGACGATCACCGGGAAGAACCCCGGGGCGGTGGAGAGGTAGAAAGCGCGGTTCAGGGGCTCGCCCGCGTCCCGCTCGAAGCCGTCGAGCACCTTGCCGAGCTGCGTGTACACCTCCTCGTCGTCGAAGGTGCCGGGCACGTACTTGACGCTGTCGAGCAGGCTGTCGAGAACGGCCTCGTCCGGCGTGCGCCTGGAGAACCTGCGTATCGCTTCTTCACACTCGCGCCGGTAGTCGTCGTGCGCTTTCTCTTTCGCGAGACGCCGACGAGGTGGAAGCGCTCGGGCAGCGCTCCCTCATGGGCGAGGTTGTAGAGGGCGGGCAGCAGTTTCCGTCTGGCGAGATCCCCGGTGGCGCCGAAGATGACCAGCGTCGTGGGGGCGACTGGCAGGCGCTCGAGCCCGGCCGTCAGTGGGTTCTCAGGCTCCGCCTGCCCCTCGGTGAGTGCGGCACCGGCCGCCACGCTCAGCTGCCTCCGCGGCGTCCGCCGGAGCCCGCTTTCACGCGGGCCTTCCCGGCTTTCGCCGGCGTCTTCGCCGGCGTCTTTGCCGCCGCCGGTGCGCTCTTGACCGCGTGGCCGCCGAACTGGTTGCGCAGCGCCGCGAGCACACGGTCGCCGAACTCCCCGTTGCCGCGGGAGCGAAGGCGCTCATACAGCGAGGCGGTGATCACGGGAGTCGGAACGTCGCGCGCGGTCGCCTCCTCGATGGTCCAGCGGCCCTCGCCCGAGTCCTCGGTGTAACCCTCGATCAGGGACAGCTCGTTCCCGTCCGCTTCGAACGCGCGGGCGGCCAGTTCGCACAGCCACGAGCGCACGACCGACCCCTGTCCCCAGAGGTGCGCGATCTTCGCGTTGTCGAGCTCGTACTCGGACTTGTCGAACACGTCGAAGCCCTCGGCGTATGCCTGCATCAGGCCGTACTCCACCCCGTTGTGGACCATCTTCACGTAGTGACCGGCTCCCGCGGGACCGAACCTCAGCCAGCCGCGCGGGCCTATCGCCGCAAGGCTCTCCTGGTTCGTCTCGGGCGCGAGCACGTCCAGGATCGGCGCCAGCCTCTTGACCGCTGCCTGAGGGCCGCCGACCATCATGCAGTAGCCGACCTCAAGGCCCCAGACGCCGCCTGAGGTGCCGACGTCGATGTAGTCGATGCCGCTGCTCTTCAGCGCCTTGGCGCGGAGCTTGTCGTCGGTCCACTTGGAGTTGCCGCCGTCGACGATGATGTCGCCGCGGTCGAGCAGCTTGGCGAGCTTGTCGACCGTCTCCTGTGTGGGGCGGCCGGCCGGCACCATGATCCACACGATCCGCGGGGCGTCGAGCTTCTTTACGAGGTCCGCGAGCGACTTCGCGCCGACCGCCCCGTGTTTGACGGCCAGCTTGACCGCCTTCTCGTCGAAGTCGAAGGCGACGACCTCATGCTCGGAGTCGCGGCGGATGCGGTGCACCATGTTGCCGCCCATCTTTCCCAGTCCAACAAAACCGATCTGCGTCATCTAGGCCTCCTGGATCCGCATCCGGCCGGCGGCCGGCTCGCGGGGTTGATTCGCCGTCGAGCCGGGTGTTCCCGCCCACGTCGTGCCGGACGGTGAGCCGTGCTCGTCATCTACCTTCGATCCGCGCCGTGAGCTCGCGCAGCGCCGCTGCCGGATCCTCGCCCGTCAGGCGCACCCGCTCGGCGGGCAGGCCCAGCTCCCTGAGCGTGTTCAGGTCGCCGATCGCCTGCGCGTTCTTGAGGGTGGTGAAGGTGTAGGGGGCGCCCGGGATGCTCACGTCCTGCGGGCCGTCGTGGACGAGCTGCAGAAAGCGCCCGGTCCTCGGGCCGCCCTTGTGAAACTGCCCGGTCGAGTGAAGGAAGCGCGGCCCATAGCCGAAGGTCGTCGTCGCCTTCCCCGCGCTGCGGATCGCAGCTCGCAGTCCCCGCCGCCGCCTGGTCGAACTCAGCCGAGGGCTCCGAGTAGGCCATGATCGCCACATACTCGGGCGGCCGGGAGTCCAGAAGCAGGGACCGCACCGCCTCCTCGTCGCCGTCGGCCACCTGCGGGAGCTCGTGGCGGGACTCGTACTCGGCGAGCACGCTGTTGGTGGCGTCCTTTGCCTGCTGGACATTGGGCTGGTCGAAGGGGTTGATCTCAAGGCCCCAGCCCGCGACGGCGACGGCGAGCTCGGTGAGCAGGAAGATCCGGCCGAGGTCGCCGGGACCGCGCGTCGGGATCGTTATCAGCGGATGCCCGGCGTCGGCCAGTGCCCGCGCCCTCGCGTCCATGTCAGGGTCGGGCGCGTTCACGTCGGGCAGGTGGGCGAACACACGGTCCCCGCCGTAGAGCTCCGGAGCGCCCAGCGGCTCCTCGGCGACCGGCAGGATGCCGGTCGACCGCTTGCCGGTCGACTCCGCCACGAGTTGCTCGAGCCAGAGCCCGAGGCCCGGCAGCGACTCGGAGATCAGGAACGTGAGCTTGTCGCGCCCGCTCTGCGCCAGCGCGCTGAGCGCCGCCCCGAGCCAGACGGCGGCGGTCGCGGCCTGCCCGTCGCCGGCTTGGTCGGCCAGGTCAGTCTCCCAGGCCGATCCCGCGCCCGTGAGCAGGGCGCGGACGTCGACGCCGATGAGCGCGGCGGGGAGGATCCCGAATGCCGACAGGGCGCTGTAGCGCCCACCGATGTCGGGGTCGCCGAAGAACGTGCGCCTGAACCCGCGTTCCTCGGCCAGCGCGGCAAGGCCCGAACTGGGGTCGGTGACGGCCGCGAAGTTGCTGCCGCTGCCGGTCAGCGACCAGAAGTGGGCGAACAGCGAGAGCGGCTCGATCGTGCCCCCGGACTTGGAGGAGACGATGAAGAGTGTGTTGTGAGGGTCCACCGCATCCTGGACCGCGCGGATCCTGGCGGCGTCGGTCGAGTCCAGGACCTGGAGCCTCGGGTGCCCCGGCTGCTCTCCGAATGTCCGGCGCAGCACCTCGGGGGCGAGCGATGAGCCGCCCATGCCGAGCAGGACCACGTCGGTGATGCCCGCGTCGCGAACCTCCTCGGCGAAGCTCTCGACGCCGTCCAGCTCTGCGAGCATCCGCTCGGCGATCGTCAGCCAGCCGAGGCGGTTGGCGATCTCCGGTGTGCCCGCCGGTCCCCACAGCGTCGCGTCGCCAGAGCGCAGCCGCCGGGCAACCCCATCAGCCTCTGCGAGCGCCAGCTTCTCGGCCACGGCCGCACGCAGCTGATCGGGGATGCGAGCCGCTGCCGCGGGGGGTTGATCGCTCACGCCAGGATGGTAGTGGTGCCGGCACCCGTCCGGCGTGCCGGCGCTACCGATCGCCGCCGCGCACGGACTCGCCATCCGGCCGGGGCGCGCAGCGGGCGTTGGATACGATCCGGCCCCATGGATGATCGCGAGCTCGCCAGGCAGCGCCGGCCGGCGCCGGTGCCCCGCCGGAGGGCCGGAGGGTGACCGCGACGTCGACCCACGAGCGGCTCTGGGGCCTGAAGGTGAAGGTGCGCAGGCTGTGGATGCTCAGCCCGGAACGGCTGTGGCTCCTTTCGATCTCCCTCAATGAACGCGAACACTGGGCGCTCGCCTTCTTCCTGAAGCAGCTCAACGCGTTCCTGTACCACAACTCGCTCGCGCCGGGGGCCTCTGTCAGCCCCGACATTCACCTCGGCCACAACAGCCTCGGCACAGTCATCAACCGCAACGTCGAGATCGGCCGGGGCGTGACGATCTGGCACAACGTGACGCTCGCGGCGGGCAGGCTCGAGCGCAGCGAGAGGACCGCCGGGCGCGGGAGTTCCTCGCGGGGGGAGAGGGCCCGGATCATCATCGAGGACAACGTCAAGATCGGCGCCAACGCCGTCGTCATCGCACCGCGGGGAACCACCCTGCGGATCGGGAGGGGCGCGCGAATCGGCGCCGGGACCGTGGTGACCCAGGATGTCCCCGCCGGCGCGACGATGGTCGGCCCGGCCCCTCGTGAAGTGCCGCGCGATCCGCCTTCCGGCGGAGCCCGGGGGGAAGCCGCGGAGGTCGAGGGGCTGGAGTAGCGCCCCGGCCCTCCGGGATTTGGCGGGCGTCCCCGGCCGAGCGCCGTCGACGTATTGAGGCTAAAGTCGCCCCCCACCGGGTCGATACGAAGCGGGCGCTGAAGCGAGCACGCAGGAGTCTGCGCTCGCACGGGCGCCGGGAAAGAGGTAAGCGCCTTGACTGCAGAGAACACCGACCAGCTGCCTGACCGCAACCTAGCCCTCGAGCTCGTGCGGGTGACGGAGGCCGCGGCGCTCGCCGCCGCGCCGCTCGTGGGCTCTGGGGACAAGGAGGCCGCCGACCAGGCTGCCGTGGATGGCATGCGCTACCTGCTCCAGTCGGTCCCGATGGACGGCGTCGTTGTGATCGGGGAGGGCGAGAAGGACGAGGCGCCGATGCTCTACAACGGCGAGCAGATCGGCGACGGCACGCCGCCGCGGGTCGACATCGCCGTCGACCCCCTGGAGGGCACGACGCTCGCCGCGCACGGGATGCCGAGCGCGCTGGCCGTGATCGCGCTCTCGGCCCGCGGCACGATGTTCGACCCGGGGCCCTGCGTGTACATGGAAAAGATGGCCGGCGCCCCTGAGGTCGCCGACCTGCTCGACCTCGACCGGCCGCTCGGGGACACCGTCAGGCTGGTAGCCGAGCGAAAGGGCTGCCCCGTCAGCGACGTGATGGTCGTCGTGCTCGACCGGCCCCGCCACACAGAGGGCATAGCCGCGATCCGGGCAGCCGGAGCGAGGGTGCGGCTGATCTCCCACGGCGACGTCTCCGCCGTGCTTCTGGCCGTGACCGAGCGCTCCCCGGTCGATCTGCTCTGGGGCATCGGAGGCACGCCCGAGGGCGTGATCTCGGCGGCGGCCGTCAAGTGCCTTAAGGGGCAGATGCTCGGGCGGCTCTGGCCACGCGACGACGCCGAGCGCGCCGCGGCCCGCGAGGCGGGCTACGACCTCGAGCGGATCCTCGACATCGACGACCTGGTCTCCGGAGACGACGTGTTCTTCTCTGCGACCGGCATCACCGACGGCGACGTTCTGCAGGGCGTGCGCTATCCCAGCGCCGGGGGAGCGACGACCGAATCGCTCGTCACGCGCTCGCGCTCAGGGACGATCAGGCGGATCAGGGCGACGCATGACCGCGTGAAGCTGCGGGCGGTCGCAGGCTCGCGCTACTAGGAAAGGAGCGCCGCCCGCATGAGCCCCGAACGCCTCTGGATGCTGTCGATCGCCCTGCGCAAGCGGGGACACCGGCGGCTGGCGCTGTGGGTGAAGAAACTCAACTCGACGATCTACCACAACTCCCTGGCACCCGGTGCGTCGGTGAGCCCCGACATCCGTTTCGGCCACCACGGCTTCGGCACGATGGTCCACAGCAACGTCGTCATCGGCAAACGCGTGCGGATCTGGCACAACGTCACGATCGCTGTCCGCTCGCGCTCGGGCTGGTCCACGCCGCACGGGATCATCATCGAGGACGACGTCAACATCGGAGCCAACTCGGTGATCATCAGCCCGTTCGAAAAGAGCCTGCGGATCGGCAGGGGCGCGCGGATCGGGGCCGGGGCGGTCGTGACCCACGACGTTCCCGCCGGCGCGACCGTCGTCTGTGAGCCCGCGCGGGTGCTGCTCCGAGACTCCATCTCCGACGACGCCGAGCTGCTGGACGGGGACATCCTCGAGCCCGGCGAGTAGCTCAACGCGACAGGCACGGGCGCGGTCGCTCCTGTGCCCATCTGCGGTGCGTGATAGCGCCGTTTCCGCCTTGAGCGCGCCAAGATCGACTGCTAGCTTGATTGTCATGCCGCGGCGGGTTCAACCATCATCGAGCGGTGTCCTGGTCGGCCCGCGCAGGGCATTCGCGGCGCTCGGCGCCGCAGGTGAGCGGTTGGCGCGCCTGCACGTGCGTGCGTGAGGAGATGACGGCTCGCATGGATCTTCGGGCGATGCTCGCGTGCCTTGCGGCGGCGGCCGGTGTTGCTGCGCTCGCGGGCTGCGCCACCACCACCTCGGGCCACTCGTCCGCGGCCGGCGCCCAGCAGGGCAACGCCGCCGACATCGAACACAGCGAAGAAGCGTCGGCGAAAAAGCAGGAAGACGCAGAAATACAGCACGACGGCGAAATACTCGCCGGGATAGAAGCCCAGAAGCACGAAGAAGCCGCCGCGCTGGCCGCCAAGCGGACCGAAAAGATCGCCGCAGCAAAGGCGAAGAAACGCGAAGAAGCCGCCGCGAAGGCAATCGCGCGCAAAGAACAGCTCGCGGAAGAAAAGCTCAAGAAGCGAGAAGCGGCCGTCAATGCGGAACTCAAGAAGCAGCGCGAAGAAATCAAGAAGCTGGAAGCGGCCAAAAAGCCCAAGGCCACGACGGGCGCCAAGGAAGTCCAGTCCACAGGCAAGGCAACAACGCCAGGAAAGGCCGGCAATGCAACGGAATAGGCACAAGCCGGCGGGCGCTCGCGGGAGCCGCGCCGCACGGATGATTCCCCTCTGGGCCCTCGCGGCGCTGCTCGCCGTGGTGCTCGCCGGCTGCGGCACGAGCTCGGGCGGCGGCGGATCCGCCTCCGAAGGGGAAGCGAGCGCCGAAGCGGCCCCGAGCCTGGAAGTCGGCCAGGAAGCAGGCCGCAAGAAGGCCGAAGCCGCGGCCGAAGCCCGGGCAGAAGCCGAAGCTCAGAAAAGCGACGCGGTGCTTCGCCAGCGGGCTGCCGCCGCTGCTGCCGCCGCCGGCACCTCCGCGAAGTCCGGCAAGGGCAAACGGGGATCCGGGAAAACCAAGAGCGGCTCGAAATCCCGCAAGAGCTCCGGTTCCAAGAAGTCAAAGAAATCCGCAGGATCGTCCTCGAGCAGCACGTCCTCGGAGACGGCAGCACGCAAGCAGTTCGCAAAGGAAGAAGCCGAAGAAGAACGAGCGTTCAAGAAGCTCGAAAAGGAAGGCGCCAAATGATCTCGGCGCCTGCCGGCTTCACCTCGCGGCCGCCGTGCGCTCCCGCGCCGGCGGCCGAACAGCTCTAGCCGCCGGGCGCCGGCAGCGGCTGCTCGCCGACAAGCCGGCCCACCCGCGACTCCGCGAGATCCAGGCGCACCAGCGAGCGCAGGAACCCGTAGGTCACGATCACGTGGATCCGCGACTGCGTGGCGTTGTAGAAGCGCAGGCTGATCGCCGAGGCGATCGAGGGGTAGAAGTTCGCGACCTCCACCTCGACGTGCAGGCTTGCGCGACCGGGCTCCTCGGACTCGCCGCGTCGCACCTCGATCTGCAGGTGTCCGTCGCCGTCGCGCCCGCGGCGTGAGACGAGCAGGCCGCGTGCGATGCGCCAGCGCACCATCCCGCGGCCGGGGTCCAGCTCATATTCGGGCGCATGGAACGTCAGCAGCCGCAGCGGAGAGAACAGCAGCACCACCCAGCGCTCCTGCGGTGTGTAGCGGACCTGGATCAGGCCCATCGTCACACGGGTGAGGAACCGCCAGTAGGTCCGCGCCAGACGCTCCAGGTGGGTTGGGGTCCAGATCTCTTCCAGCGCGCTCTCGTCGATCAGCAGGTCCGCCTTCTGGATCGAGCGCACGGCGCCCGTGTCCGGGTCGACGGATGTCGCGTCCTGAAGATCCTGGATCACGGCCCGCTCGGGCCCCGCGGCCCGCGTCCGCCTGCTGCGAATGGCCAGCACCCCGCATATGCCCGCGAGCGAGCCCGCGAGGACCAATGCGCCCGGCCTGTTCACTCTGACGCTCTGCACCTTGGCTGCAGGCTATCCCCGCCCGCTGGGCGCCGTCGCGTCCCCGCCCGCTGCTATTCAACACGTGTGGATGAGCGACCCCGCGCTGCCGCCGGACCCCGCGCCAGGCCGGTCGCGAACGTGCCCGTCGAGGCACTGAGCGCCAGGTCGGGAGAGCTGGCCCGGGAGTGGGCACTGGCGCTGGTCGCGCAGCTTCCGCTGGAGCGCATCGGCGAGGTGCCGCTGCCCGCGCTTGCCGAGCACGGCCCTGCGCTGTGCGCACAACTACTGAGGGCTCTCGACAGCGACGCCGACCTGGATCTGCTCACGGGCGTCGCCCGCTCCCGCGAGCAGACGCCGCCCGCCTGCCGTCTGGCAGAGCTCTCCGGAGCGCGCGACGACGCCGGCGCCGTCCTGGCCGCCGAGGCGCTCCGCGGAGTTCTGTGGGAGGCGCTGCTGGCCGAGATGGGCCAGGCGAGCGCGCGCGAGGTGGGGGACGTGAGCGACCGTCTCGCCTATGTGTGCTCCTGTGCACTCGCGGCAGCCCTGCAGGCCCGCGGGCAGCGTGAGCCTGCTGCGCTCACGCCGGTCGAAGCCGGCCGGCCGTCAGCGGCCGCCCCGTCGCTCGCTGCGCCATTCTCGCTCTCGGCGCCAAGGGCCGGGGTTCAGATCGTCGACGAGCTCGACCCCGAATCGTCCGGAGCCTCCCAGGCCGCCGGCGGGACGGGGGAGGGGCTCGCCGAGATCGAGATCCGCGACCAGCGCGTCAGGCCCGGTCCCTCGGCGTGGATAGAGACGATCGGTCACAGGCTTGATGCGTTCGGCCGTGACGGCCGGCCCTTCTCGGTGCTCCTGATCGAGCCGGTGCTGCCCGCGAAGGCGGGCGAGCACGGCGACGCGGCGGCAATCGCCGCCGTCGCCGAGCGGATCGAGCGCGCGCTCGCCGCCGAACTGAACGCGCAGGGCTCGGGGCAGGCCTCGGAGGTGCTCACGCGCGAGGCACCCGGTAGGTGGTGGGTGCTGAGCGGCGAGTCCGAACGCGCCGGTGCGGACGCACTCGCTGCGCGGCTCGCCCGCGCCGCCGAGGCGATAACCGACGAGCACGGGGAACCGGTGCAGCTTCTCGTCGGCACAGCCGTCTGCCCGGCGGACGGGCGCGAGCCCGCGACGCTGGCCGCTCACGCTGACGTCGGGCTGTTCGCTGCGCGCGCTGCCTCGCGAGTCGCCGGACGGCGAATCGCGACCGGTGCCGACGACCTCGGCTAGGACCCGCGGGCGCTTATCAGCCGGCGAGGGCGCCGCCCGCGAGGGCCGCTGCCGTCGATGCGGGGGGAAGACCGAGACTCGCGTTGTTCGGAGCGGCACCCACGACGCGCGTGCCGATCCGCACCGTCTCGGTGATTCCGAGTGCTCCGGCGGCGCCGGAGGTCAGATCCCAGTCGGCGCCGATGCTGCTGTAGGGGCCGCGGTCGAGGACGGGCATGACCAGTGATCGGCCGCGGTAGGTCACCTTCACGAGCGTGCCGCACGGCAGCGTGCGGTTCGCAAGCCCGACGACAACCGGCGTGAGCGTCTGGCCGCACGCCGTCTCCTGGCCGTAGAAGCCGGGCCCGAACCAGGTCGCGATGCCGCTGGGGTGAACCTTCTTCTTGGCCGAGGCAGCGGCCGTGACGGTGGCCGGTGCGCCGGCGCCGCCGGTCGTGGCGGCGAGCGCTGAGGCCGAAGGGGTCACGCAGGCTGCCACGGCAAGCAGGCCGAGCACACGCGTAGCTGTCTTGAAAGCTGTTTGCATCGGTATCGGCGCCTACGGGGTGAGCTGACGGGCTCGCGCGGCACACAAGTGCGGCGCTACGGCCCTGCTGGGCCGATTCGCCCCGGCGGATCGAACTGATCCGCATTGGGTCCCCCGTCTGCGTTGACCGTGGTCAAGCAGTTCGGCGTGGCGGGGAGTATACAGGCGCCGCTCAGGAGCGCGGCAGCAGCGAGCGCAGCAGCCGCTCGCCGGTGGAGAAGCCCGCCTTGGTCAGCTCGCCGACTATCTCCGCGGCCGAGGTCAGCAGTTCGGTGCCGCCGGGGGGACGGACCGGGCCGCGCGCGCGGTCGCTCTCGCTCTCAAAGCCCTGCCGGGGAACCGGCTGGTCGGCCGGTGCCTTGGCGCGCGTGGGGGCGAGCGGGGTCGCCGGGGTTGCCGCCTTCACGCGGTTGGGAGTCTTCGACCGAGCCGCCGCCGGCGCTTTCGCCTTGGCCGGCGCGGTCCGTTTGGCCCCCGCTGTGGGCGCCTTGGCCCGTTTTGCCCTCGGAGCCGGAGCGGCGCCGTCCGGGATCTGGCCTCCGTGACCGCAAACATTCCGGTCTCCCGGCCCGCGTCATCGAAGCGACACGGGAATTTGCGCAGAGACTTTCGAGGTTGGGGTCTAATGCGAGAGGGCCGGCGTGTCCAAGCAGATCGGAAGCCATCGCTATCGCACGCTGTTCCTCTCGGATCTCCATCTCGGAACGCGCGGCTGCCAGGCGGATCTCGTGCTCGACATGCTTCGGCACGTCGAGGCGGACACGATCTATCTCGTCGGCGACATCATCGACGGCTGGCGGCTGCGCTCGGGCTGGTACTGGCCGCAGACCCACAACGACATCGTCCAGAAGCTGCTGCGCAAGGTGCGGCGCGGCGCGCAGATGGTCTTCGTGCCCGGCAACCACGACGATTTCGCGCGGCAGTTCTTCGGCCTGACCTTCGGCGGCATCGAGATCACGCGGCAAGCGATCCATGTCGCCGCCGACGGCCGGCGCTACCTCGTCATCCACGGCGACGATTCGACGTGATCGTGCGTCACGCGAAGTGGCTCGCCTTTTTCGGCGACTGGGCCTATGAAACGGCGCTGTTCGTCAATACCCACTTAACGCGGTGCGGCGGGTTCGGCTTCCCCTACTGGTCGTTCTCGGCCTGGGCGAAGCTCAAGGTCAAGAACGCCGTCAATTTCATCGGCTCTTTCGAGCGCGAGCTCGCGGGGGAGGCGCAGGCGGCGCGGCGTCGACGGCGTGTCTGCGGCCATATCCATCATCCGGCGATGCGCGACATCGACGGGGTCGCTTACGTCAACATCGGCGACTTCGTGGAGTCCTGCTCGCTTGTGGTCGAGCGTGACGACGGGCGGTTCGACGTGATGCGCTGGCCGGTGGCTGAGCGCGCGCGGCGGAGGCGCCGCCGCCGTTCGAGGACGAACCGGGACTCGAAGGAAGCGCGGGATGAAGATTGTGGTTGCGACCGACGCCTGGGGCCAGTCAACGGCGTCGTCTCGCCCCTGGAGCGTATCGCCGAGCCCGGCCGAGTTCGGCGCGAAGTTCGGTTTCCTCACCCCCGAGGGGATTGGACCGGCCGATGCCGACCTATCCGGACATCCGCCTCGCGTTCACGACCGCGACGGATCAGCCGCCGCATCGAGGCGGAGGGCGCCGACTATGTCCATATCGCGACCGAAGGCCCGATCGGCTGGGCGGCGCGGCGCCATTGCCGAAGAACAGGCGGGTCTTCACCACGAGCTACCACACCCGCTTTCCCGAATACGTCGCCGCGCGCGCGCGGCGTTTCCGCGGCCGGACCTACGCCGGCGTGCGCCGCTTCCATGCGCCCGCCGCCGCGCGTGATGGCGCCGACGCCGCGATCGAGAGGAGCTGCAGCGGCGCGGCTTCGGGCGCGTGCGGCTGTGGACGCGCGGCGTCGACCATGCCCTGTTCCGGCCGCGCGGCAAGCCGCGCGCTCGACCTGCCGCGGCCGATCTTCCTCTCTGTCGGCCGCGTCGCGGTGGAGAAGAACCTGAGGCGCTCCTGGACTCGACCTGCCGGGCTCGACGGTGATCGTCGGCGACGGCCCCGCGCGCGCCGCGCTGGAGCGGGCTATCCGCGACGCGCATTTCCTCGGCGCGCCGTTACGGCGAGGCGCTGGCCGAGATCTACGCGAGCGCCGACGTCTTCGTCTTCCCCTCGCGCACCGACACGTTCGGCATCGTGCTGATCGAGGCGATCGCGAGCGGGCTGCCGGTCGCCGCCTCTCCGGTGACCGGCCCCCTCGACGTGATCGGGCCGGCGGCGGGCGCGCTCGACGCGGACCTGCGCGGCGCCTGCCTCGAGGCGCTGAAGGTCTCGCGCGAGACGGCGCGGGAATATTCCCTGCGCTTCACCTGGAAGGAGAGCGCGCGGCAGTTTCTCGAAAACGTCGAGGCCGCCCCGCGGGAAGCTCACCCGGGTCAAGTGGAGACGACGGCTCGAACTGGTCGACGGCGGGTGAGCGGGGGACGCGGGGACGATCGTCCGTAATGAACTCCTACACGAGGTCTGGCCGTGAGACTTGTTCGTCGCCTATCCATTGTCGCCGCTCTCGCGCTGCCGGTCGCCGCACCGAGCGCCAGTCTGGCGCATTCGACCGATGCGATGGACTGGCTGATTCAGCACGTTTGCGCCAATTCGAGCGACGAGGCGGCGCCGGTCGATCCCTACGGGGGATGCCCTGAGGGGACACACGAACGGCGCCCGTTTAACGAACCGCTGCCCTACTACCGGCACGACGAAGGCGACAAGGGCCATCCGCTCGGCTTTCAACGTCACGACGCCTACCCGATCATCGATCGTATTTCGGCGGGGTCGTCTCGGCCAACGATTTCGATTTCGACTATTCCGAGCCCTACGGCGTCATGCATCCCGGGGACGGCGATGGCTACGACGTCTATCGGGTGGCCAATGGGTGGGTAACCGGCGGGGACACTCGCGACGGGGGCGGATATTCGCAATCGTTCTTTGGAGCGGACTGCAAACCGTTCGGCGGGTGGGTTCTATTTCCGGTCGCATTCCTGCGCGACCTCCGACCCGAAGCCCAGGGAAGAACGATGGCGCCGTGCGGCTCTTACTGGGAGCAGGCTGGTCTGCCCTGGCCCGGCCGTTGCGAGCTGGGCAAGGGCTTCTCCACCTCGACACTGACGACGTGGTCCTTTTCGCCGGGACACGAGTTTGGCGGGTTGGGCGGGCGCACGTCCAAACGGATCGACGCGATCGCCGCCACCCACAGTTGGACGTTGCCGCCGAATTCGCCGCAGGGACGTCTTGCGTTCGAGCGGATTTATTTCACGGATCTCTATGGGGCTACGCGATGGGAGACCTGGATCAGCAATCCCGAGAAGCCTCCGAGCCCCGCAACCAATTGCAGCGGCCCGAAGGAGACGAATTACGAGGGCAATGTCTACACCCTCGTGCACTGTCGGGACTGGTCCAACACCGAGATCTACACTCTTCCACAGTGGCACCCGCCCTGGCCCTATCTCCCAAGCGAACATCCTTGCGGATTGGCACTTCACGAACGGCGAACTTCGCCATGGGCCGTGGAAGGCGCGATCAGCAGCGCGCTGATGAATTCCCGGACGGAGGCGGACACGAAACTTGCGCCCGGCGGTCCTGAGCACGGTGCGGGCGTCCGCTACCTGCAGCTTTCCTGCCCGGAACATTCAGGAGACTGCGGATCTCTCCCAGAGATATCCCTGTCAAAAATTTTCCGCAGGTGAATTCATACGACTACGGATTCAGTCGGCGTGGTTGATGATGGCGACGACGGCGTCATCGACGTTTCGATTTCGCAACGCGACGCACAGGGTCGGTCACTTTGGGACGACCACTTCATGGCCCATGTCATCGATCACTATCGAAATCGAACGGCAAAAGATTCGGTTTACAAGGCGAGTTCTGTCTTCCTGAAAGGCCGCGTGGGTTCGTTGATGAAGCCGGGCGCGGTCGCTCTGAGGCTCACGCTCTCGCCAAGAACCGCCAAGCGCTATGATCTTGTGGACGCTTGGGTCTTGCCGCGGTGAAGACAGCCGTACCCGCGGGCGCCTGCTCAACCGCTGGGCCACAGCGCTCCAAGAACAGCCATAAAACCTCAGCCATTCTCCTAATCCCTTTCCCGACGTAAAGAGGCGAAATTCAAAGATTGCCGCGGGTATTGTGTTGGTGAACTGGAGGATGGCCGACCCCGCTCGGAGCGACTTGAAGCCCTCTTTACCTTCCAACGTCGCCGAACCGATTCGTTCGAGATTCCCAGCGACATCGAGGATGACCTTGCCGTCGCCCGGTTTTTCCGAGAATTCCTCCACTTCAAAGCGGATAATCGCACCTTGTAATCTCCTACTTCTAACGATACATACGGGCCCCACACTATGCATCGGTCTGTCTCGGAATCATTTGTTTCAAAAAAAGACGGATGCTTTTGCGGAAGACATGTAGAGAATTCATCGGAGCTATAAAAGCGAGAGAGTTCGTCATCCAGCTCCCACCCCGGCTTGGGAAGCTTTTCCAGGACCAACTCAATTTCAAAGTATCCAATCCCACCGTGCAGGGGCGTCAGAGAATAATCGAACCCGAGATCGTTGTCTACAAGATGTCGAATACGATAGCTGTTTGGATCGAATGTCTCCTCAATCTCTCTCATAAAACTCGATGGCGTGTAGTATCGCCTATGCTCTTTGTTCCATCGAGACGGCAAGTCACGCTTCCTCTCAAATAGGAACTTGTGTGGAACGATTATGACAAGATAACCACCAACCTTGAGAGTTCGAAACCAATCCTGTAGGACCGCTCTATAGTCCGCAATATGCTCAAGACAATGACTGCTGTAGACAGCGTCCTGGCTGGCGTCGGGGAAGGGGAGGGCGAATCCCGTGGTAGCCCGGATAATCGACGTCGATGCCAATGGCTTGAGGGACGATCGGGACGACGCCATCCCTTCCCCTCTATAACCAATTTCAGGATCGAAGCTCTCCAGATAGATATTTCTCGAAAAAGCCGCTCTCGATTTTCTGTCTGTACGACTTGCGCGACAGTTCCAACAGGCCTGTCAGGGTCCAACTTCGCAGATCGGTCATTCAATTTATTCACGCGCCTCTCCTGATGGGACTGCGGACGACTGTTCTATAAGATCGTTAGCGGGCTTTCTGACGATGAATGAGTGTCTGCGCAGGCTCTTGACCGCTTCTGTCGTCACGGTCGATGGAAAGCGTTCGCCGCTGGACGACATCTCAGTGGCAC
>CAWBBS010000012.1:0-39211 GCA_963787115.1 uncultured Solirubrobacteraceae bacterium | reverse complement strand
GGGGCTTGTCGACCGTCATGACCCCGCTGGGGTCCAGCGAGCCGAAGAGGAAGTTGTGCCAGCTCGAGCTCATCGAGCGCACGGCGGCGCTGTAGTAGTCGTTGGCCCAGCCGTTGCGGCTGAGCCCCCACAGATTGAGCAAGGCCGTGAGCGCGAGGAGCCCGAGGAACTCAGGGCGCAGCGCCCATGTCCGAGCGCGTTCGCGAGGCGCCGCGTCGATCGCGGCGGGCGCAGTGATCGGGGCGGGCGAGGCCCCTGCCGGGGCGGGAGAACCGCTCTTGAGTGAGACGCTCACGGCTGAAAGGATCGCCGCTCGCTGTAGGAGGAGCGTGTGAGAAACATCAATGTTCGATAAGCGGGACGGCCCCGGCCTCAGTCGATCAGGCGTTTGCCGAGCCTTGAGATCGCCAGCCGCCACATGAGCAGCGCGAAGGCGATGAGGAAGGCGGCGTGGCCGAGATCGGCCGGGCCGAGGCTCGCGATCGACGCGTCGCGCACGAGCTGAACGCAGTGGTAGAGCGGGTTGAGCTTCGCGAGCGTCTGGATCGCCGGGGGGAGCGAGGAGATCGGGAAGAAGGTCCCGGCCAGGAGAAACAGCGGCGTCAGCACCGCGCTGGTCACGTAGTTGAAGTTGTCGATGGTCTTGGCGACGGCCGCGACGGTCACGCCGAATCCCGCGAAGCCGAAGCCGGTCACGAAACCGATGAACGGCACCAGGAGCATCCCCGGCTCGGGGGCGAGGCCGAAGGCGATCGCGACGAGCAGAGGCGCCATGCCGTAGACGCCGGCCCGCAGCGAGATCCACAGCATCTCCGCGGTGATGAGCTCCTCCACGTCGACCGGCGCGGCGAGCACCGCATCGTAGGTGCGCTGGAACTGCCAGCGGATGTAGGTGTTGAACATCCCCGGGAACGCGGAGGAGAAGAGGACCGCGGTCGCGACGACCCCTGTGCCTACGTACTGGACGTAGGTGAGCCCGCCGACACCGTGGACCAGCGAGCCGAAGCCAAGGCCGAAGGCCAGCAGGTAGATCGTCGGCTGAACGATCGACGAGAAGGTCGTCGCCTTCCAGTAGCGACCGAAGATCGCGATGTCCCGGCTCATCACCCCTGCCAGCGCGGCCGGTTCGAGCCTTCCGACGCGGCGAGTGCTCGCCTGTGTGGTGGTGCTCATTCGATCTCCTCCCCGGTCAGCGCAACGAAGGCGTCCTCGAGGTTCGCGGGGCGCATCGTGCCCTCGGGGGCCTCCGGGCCGAGCTCCTCGGCCCTCATGATCGCCAGCGCCGGTCCACTGCGCCTGCTCGCCCAGCCGCGCGCCGCGGCGAGCGCGCTCACCTCCTCGAGCCTGGCCGGCGGCCCATACACCTCGAGCACCCGCTCGCCGGCGTGGGCGCTCACGAGCTCCGGCGGGGTGCCCTGGGCGATGATGCGCCCGGCCGACATCACCGCGACCGTATCGGCGAGACGCTCGGCCTCCTCGATGTAGTGCGTGCTCATCAGAACGGTCACTCCGCCGGCCCTGAGCCCGTCGATGAGTCCCCACAGCTCCTGGCGCACCTGAGGGTCGAGTCCCACCGTCGGCTCATCGAGCAGCACCAGGCGAGGCTCGTGGATGAGGCCGCGGGCGACCAGCAGCCGCCTGCGCATGCCCCCGGATAGCTCTTTGACGATCGTGTCCGCGCGGGGCTCGAGGTTTGCGATCGCGAGCGCTCGCTGCACCGCGGCCTCCCGCTCGGAGCGATCCACGCGGTAGAGCCGCGCGAACACCGTCAGGATCTGACGGCACGTGAGCTCCACATCCAGGTTGTCCAGCTGCGGGACGACACCCATCTCAAGACGCGACTGCTTGGATTCTCGTGGCAGCTCGTAGCCGAGTACCGAGATCGACCCCTCATCGGCTATCGCCTGGGCCGTGAGCATCCGCATCGTCGTCGACTTGCCGGCGCCGTTCGGGCCCAGCAGGCCGAAACACACACCGGGGCTGACCTCGAGATTCAGGCCGTTGACTGCGGTGATCGCGCCGTAGCGCTTCACCACCCCCCGCAGAGACATCGCGGGCTGATCTATCTCCCGGGCCATCGCGACACTGTAGGCACCCCCGCCCGGTCGGCGCGACGCGGATGGTGCTAGAAGTCGCGGATGGCCGATGCGAAGAGGAAGTCGCTGCGCGAGCGCCGCGAGGCTGTGGTTCGCGAGCACATGGAGTCTGAGAACCACCACGACTTCGACCTCACCATCGACACCTTCGAGCACCCGCGCTACGAGCTCGTCGCCACCGGCGAGGTCTACGACGGCGAGGCCGAGGTGCGCGCCTACTACGCCGAGACCCGCGCCGCCTTCCCCGACCAGCGCAACGAGCTCGTCTCCCTGCGCCACAGCGAGGACGCGGTCATCGTCGAGTTCGACCTGCTCGGCACGCACCTCGGGCGGCTGCGCTCGCTGCCGCCCACAGGGCGCTCGTTCCGCGCCCGCATGTGCGCCTTCTTCATCTTCGAGGGAGAGCGCATCGTGTGCGAGCGCGTCTATTTCGACCAGGCGAGCATCCTCGCCCAGCTCGGCCTCGCCCACGACCCCACCTCACTCACCGGCCGCCTCTCGACGCTCGTGACCCACCCGCTCACCATCGGCACCGCCTTCGCCCGCGCTGCGATGACCCGCGACTAGCCGCCCGCGGGGCCGACCAGGACCACCTCGGCCTCCCTGTAGCGCTCGTTCATCGCGCGGGTCTCAAGGAAGCTCATCAGCACACGCCCCGGATCGAGAGGGCTTCGCCAGATTGCGCTCGCGCGCGTCAGCGGGCCGCCTGCGAAATGCGACAGCGCCACATCGCTGCTGAGGGTCACGCTGACGAAGGAGCGCGGCGGCGGGCTCGTGAGCGCACCCTCTGAGGAGAAGGCCCGGTAGGTGAACACTCCCGGGCAGAGCCTGCTCCACAGCGCCGCGCTGAAGGCGAGCCTGGCAAGCAGGTGATCCGCCCGCCTCTCACGGGAGAGAGCCCCGGTCAGCACCGACGGGTCGCGGACGATCTTGCCGCTGTAGGCGCAAAGCCCGAGCTCCGCAAGGACGATCGCGTGACCCTTGACCATCTCTCCCGCCGCGGGGTTGCTGACGAACGCACGCGTGAACAGGCTGTCGACCTCGAGCAGCCCCCGGCGCTGCAGGAAGTCCTCAAGCAGGCCCATCAACCGCGGGTCACCGTCCCTGGAGGCGATACGGCCTGCGAGGTCGAGCTCCTCGGGCAGGCTCTCGTTGAGCCGGGCGAGGATGTGCTCGCGCTCGCGCAGGATCCCCCGGACGGCGCGCGCCGCCCGCTCCGGCTCGGCCGCGATCTCCAGCGGCCGGTCCAGACGCTCGACGGCGTGCTCCATCTCGGCCACCTCGTCCGGGGAGGCGCGGGCCGACCCGGCGGCGAACTGATAGCGGCCGGCATCCTCGAACGGCACCTCCCAGACGGCGCCCGCGTCCTCGAAGTCGAGGATCTCCACCTCGAACATCCCGTCGTGGAGGCGCACCTCCCTCACGCGCACCGGCGTGCGCCGGGCGTCGAGCAGGCGCCCGGTGTTCCCTCCCACGAGGTGCGCGACCGTGCCCGGCTCGAAGTCCGAGTCCGGAAGAGAGTGCGGGTCAGAGCTGTAGACGGCGCAGCACACGGTGCTCAGATCATGGCGACCGCGGCTAGCAGGGGTGTGCCCAGCTGAAGTGGCACAGCGGGGCCCGGATCCGCGAGGCGATGTCGTACGGGTAGACGAGCACGTCGACGGGGCCGATCCGCCGCTCCGCCACGGGCGCGCCGAGCTGCGGATCGGCCGCGAGGATGCCGTTGAAGGAGGTCCCGAGGCTGTCGACGATCAGCAGGCTGCGGATACCCGCCCGCGGCCGGTACCAGCTGGAGATCATCCCCAGCTGCGGGTAGCAGAGCGCGTGAGTGGCGTTCGAGCACACCCTGACGGGGCGCACCGGCACCGCGAAGTGTGTCGCCCAGGTGAGCTCCTCGGCGTCCCAGTAGCCGCCGTATCCGACGCTCACATTCTCCGAGCGTGCAAATGCAGCCAGCTGGGCGGCTGTCTCGGGTCCCGGTAACCTGACCGCGACTTCCGGGGAGGTGATGACCGTGAAGGGCCTGTTGATGACCTGGTAGGCGGCGATCAGCGCATACGCACAGACGCCCGCCGTGAGCAGCCGGCGGCTTCTCGTTCCTGTGCCGGCGAGCGGAAGCAGGGCGGCGATCGCGGCATAGCCGGCAAGGAGGTAGCGGCCGCTGAGGGCGTCCTTTGGCGCGTCTGTGAGGACGAAGACGAGCACGCTGCAGATCAGGCTCTGCGACCAGAACGCGACGTACGCCAGTCGCGCAGCGGACACCTCCCGCCGCAGTCCGCGCCGCAGGCAGGTTGCCGCCAGCGCCACCAGGACGACCGCCAGCGCAAGCAGGACCATCCAGCCGCCTAGGAGCGCGAGCACGCCGCCTGCGCCGGCTCCGAGCACGTCGATCCTTCCACCGCCGAGGAACGCGAGGCTGCGGGCCAGGAGCGCGATGTTGTGGCCGATGCTGCCGACCGCCACCGGGCCGACCGGCAGCGCCCGGGCCGTGATCCCGTCGTGGCGCATGACGGCCGCGAGGATGATCGCGCCGGCGATGGTGACCGCGAGAACCGTCACGGCGAATAGCGCGAGCAGGCGGCGCGCCTGCCCGGAGGCACGCGAGCCGAGCAGGATGCACACTCCGATCAGCGGGATCATCGCCCAGAAGGCGAACAGGGCGTCCGATGCCGCCGGCAGGGCGCTGAGCGCCCCCACCGCGATCGCGACGGCGATCAGGGGTGCTCGGCGCACGCGCTCGATCCGCTCAGCGAGCCAGAGGAGCACGGCGCCGATGAGAATCGTGTGCACGAGACTCAGCGAGTGCCAGTTGACCGCCAGGAAGGTGAAGCGGCCGAAAGCCCCGGCGCAGAGCAGGGCCGCGCCGGTGATCGACGCGGACCACGCGTCCAGCGCCCTGCGGGCGCTCCACACGAGCAACCCCGCCCCGAGCAGGGTCCAGATGGCCGGGGCAAGCTCCCAGAGCCCCCGGTGGAAGGACAGTGAGCGCGTGGCCTGCAGGAGCAGCCATTCCTCATACCAGGCGTGGTTGCCGAGCGATATGTAGCTCCCGGCGGGCAGGTGGGCCGCGGCCTGTGCGAGCACGGGCGCCAGAGCCGCGTCGCTGTTGACGTAGACCGCGGTGATGATCGCGTGGAAGTTCGCGATCACCGCGAGCACATATACGGCGGCGCACAGAGCCGGGAGCAACCACAGCCCCCCGCCGCGCCGGCGCAGCTCCCCGCGCCGGAGCGGGGATACGGCGGGTCCGCGTGCGGCGTGCCTGCCGCCTGCGAGCGTGCTCTCGTTCACGCCCCCATGGTCGCGGATAGGCAGGACCACGTGCGCCGGAGTGCTCAGCGCGGCCGCCGCCCGATGAGGCTTGGAAGTGACCGCCCGGGTCCTCCTCCCTTCACCACGGTGAAGCGGCTTGGGAGTATGGTCTGGGCATGGCTGAGACCACCGATCGCATCACGCCGGTTCCGCACCTGACCGTCGCCGAGCGAACAGCTCGCGGCAAAGCCGCCCGCGCGGAGGTTCCGCGCTCCAGCCACGGCACCTACGAGCCCGCCGCCGGGCGCCCGGACCCGGTCGCGCTGCTCGAACGGCAGGCCGAGTCGCGCGTCCCCGAGCTCGTGCCGATCCGCTACGGGCGGATGCTCGTCTCTCCGTTCACCTTCTACAGGGGCGCCGCGCTGATCATGGCGAGCGACCTCGCGTCGACCCCGCGCTCCGGGCTCCGCGTGCAGTGCTGTGGTGATGCCCACCTCTCGAACTTCGGCGTGTTCGCATCCCCAGAGCGAAGACTGATGTTCGACCTGAACGACTTCGACGAGACGCTGCCGGGACCCTGGGAGTGGGACGTGAAGCGCCTGGCGGTCAGCATGCTCATCGCCGCGCAGAGCAACGAATACCCCGCCAAGGTCCAGGACCGGATCGTGCTGGAAACGGTCGAGTCCTACCGCAACGCGATGGCGGGCTTCGCGGGGATGAACAACCTCGACGTCTGGTACTCCAGGTTCGAAGTGGAGGAGCTGCTGAAGGAGTACGGCCCGCAGTTCAAGCCCAAGGTCGTCAAGAAAACCGAGAAGGCACTGGCCAAGGCGCAGACCAAGGACAGCATGACGGCGTTCGCGAAACTCGCCCGCGTCGAAGACGGCCAGGCTCACATCGTCAACGAACCCCCGCTGATCGTGCCGATCAGGGATCTGCTGCCGGATGACGCCGAACGCGATGAAGTCTTCGATGGGCTGCACGAACTGCTGCGGACCTACCGGGCATCGCTGGAGCACGACCGCCGGATCCTCACCGAGGAGTACAGGCTCGAGGACTTCGCGCGCAAGGTCGTGGGTGTCGGCAGCGTCGGAACCCGAGCGTGGATCGCGCTGATGCTGGGCCGCGACGGCAAGGACCCGCTGTTCCTGCAGATGAAGGAGGCCGAGGCGTCGGTTCTGGAGGAGTTCCTCGGGCCGAGCGAGTTCTCAAATCACGGAGAGCGCGTGGTCACCGGACAGAGGCTGATGCAGGCGACGAGTGACATCTTCCTGGGCTGGCTGCACGTTGACTCCGGGATCGACGGCAAGGAGCGGGACTTCTACGGCCGGCAGCTCAAGGACTGGAAGGGCTCGGCCGAAATCGACCAGATGCTGCCCGAGGGCATGGGCGTGTACGGGCGCATGTGCGGCTGGACACTGGCCCGCGCGCACGCGCGCAGCGGCGACCGCGTCGCGATCGCCGCCTATCTCGGCAAGAGCGAAGCATTCGGCAAGGCGATCCTCGAGTTCGCACGCGCCTACAGCGCGCAGAACGAGCAGGACTACAGCGCGCTCGCCAGCGCAGTCGCCTCCGGCCGCGTCAAGGCCGACACCGGTATCTGACGCCCAGCCGAACTAGGTGTGGACGAGCGGCCGGAACGGGCGCATCTCGTGCTCCCCGCCGCGGCGGATCGTGACCGCGGTCGACTCGGGGATCTCGTGCCAGGCACCCGGAAGGTCCGAGAGCGGCTCGGAGACGACCAGCCGGTCCCCCTCATGGAGCTGCTGCAGTCGAGGGTTCTCCGGGTAGAGGGCCTTCACCGAGTCGGCATCGCCTGAGAGGAACAGGGTTCGGGAGTTGTGCTCGCTCGAATAGCGCACCGCCCACAGGCACTCGCCGTCGCTGACACCGATGCTCGCCTGGATCGCCTTCTCGACGCCGTGCCGGGAGGCGGTCGCCTCGACCAGTCCGATCGCCCGCTCGAGTGCTGCGATCGGTTCGTCCTCAAGCCCTTCGGTGAGGGCGAGGTAGAAGAGCAGCTCGGAGTCGGTGGAGCCTTCTATGTGCGGGAACAGGGAGGGATCGACCGCGAGCATCAGGTCGCGGTGCAGCCCAGGGAATCCGTTGATCAGACCGTTGTGAACGAACAGTCGGCCGAGATGCGTGTAGGGGTGGCAGTTGGTCTCCTGCACCGCGGAGCCGGAGGTTGCGCGCACGTGCGCGAGGAACAGGCCTGACTCCACGTGAGCGGCGAGGTGCCTGAGGTTGCGGTCAGACCAGGCCGGCGCGACGCTGTGGTAGACGCCCGGTCCCTCCCCGTCGCCATACCAGCCGAGACCAAAGCCGTCGCCGTTGGTGGTCTCGGCACCCATCCTTGAGTGAAGGCTCTGGTCGATGAGCCCGTGCTTGGGCTTGAAGAGAAGCTCCTCGATGAGCACGTCCTGACCGTGCCACGCCATCCAACGGCACATGTTCTCCCGCTTTCTCCGAGTGACGTCGTCGGTGCCGAGGCCGCGAGATGAACGCGGACCTGACCAGCGTCAGGCTACAGTGCGGGCGCCTCGCCGCGCACGCCGACGACCCGGGGCATCTT
The DNA here is from genome assembly GCA_963787115.1 of uncultured Solirubrobacteraceae bacterium. Lineage (GTDB taxonomy): Bacteria > Actinomycetota > Thermoleophilia > Solirubrobacterales > Solirubrobacteraceae > Palsa-744. The sequence continues at coordinate 31,288 of CAWBBS010000012.1, read as the reverse complement.
CACATGGCACGCCCGCTCACAGCTCCTCCAACCCGACCCTCACGCCGCGGCTGATGGCGCGCGGCTACCTCGATCTGCCCAGGGGATGGGAGCACCTCAGGGCGAGCGGACCCGGACCGTTCGTGACCTCCGAGGTACTCCGCGCGCCGGATGGCACGGAGGTCAGGTGGGGCTCTCGCGCCCACCGCAAGCTCCGGGCGCTGCGGGCCGGCGAAAGCGTCTGGTGGCGCCCGCGCACCCGTGGCTGGTGGATGAGCGTTCTGTTCGCGATCGGCTCGACCTGCTTCCTCGTCGCGGCCCTCGCCAGCCAATGGGCGTCCACCCCGCGCAGCGGGATCGGCGTCACCTTCTTCGTCGGTTCCATCTTCTTCACCTCCGCCTCATACCTGCAGTACTCCGAGACCGTCAACGTCGACCGCAGCCTCGCGCCGGGCTCGCGAAGGGGGAGATGGCGGCCCGCCTCGTGGGAGCCCAAGCGGATCGACTGGCTTTCGGCGGCCGTTCAGTTCATCGGCACGCTCTTCTTCAACGTCACCACGTTCACGGCGATGAAACACGGCTTCACCACCAAACAGACCAATGCGCGCGTGTGGGGACCGGATGCCGTCGGGTCGGTCTGCTTCCTGATCTCCAGCGAGCTGGCCTACGCCGAGGTCTGTCACCGCTGGATCTGCTTCAGGAACCGGACGCTGTCGTGGTGGATAGTGGCCCTCAACATGCTCGGCTCCGTCGCGTTCGGCGCCGCGGCGATCGGATCGTGGCTCGAGCCGTCCACCGGGCTGCCGATCAGCGCACGGATCTCGAACGGCGGCACCGCCCTCGGCGGCCTGTGCTTCCTGATCGCCTCGATCGCGCTCATGCCGGAGGCCGCGGCGGAAGAGAACACGGGCAGCGGCTGAAACCTATACTCGCCCGACGGCGAGCCCCGGGCTCCGTCCCCGCGCGCCGATCGCTCAGGTGACCGCGTCAACAAGGGGAGGTTCAAAATGTCAGACCAGCCAGAGTCAGGAACTCGACAGGCCGGCTCAGCTTCCGAGCTGACGCGCAGTCAGGTCGAGAAGCTCGAGGGAATCTACGGGAACAGATATCTGCTCGAGCCCGCCCCCGACAATGCGCTCCCCAAGACCGGGATGTCCGCGGAAGAAGCACTCGGCCTGCTCCGCGAGGAGATGCTGCTGGACGGGCTGCCCGGCCGAAATCTGGCGACGTTCGTGACGACATCGATGGAGCCCGAGGCCGAGCAGGTGATCCTCGAGTCCCTGAGAGTGAACTTCATCGACCACGCCGAGTATCCGCAGTCGGCTGAGATCGAGCAGCGCTGCATCCGGATGCTCGCCAACCTGTTCAACGCTCCCGGCGAGACGACGGGCGCGCGCACCCAGGGCTCCTCCGAGGCGATCATGCTCGGCGCCCTCGCCCTGAAGTGGAAGTGGCGGGCGCGCCGAGAAGCGGCGGGCAAGGGCACCGAGAAGCCCAACCTTGTCTTCGGAGGCGACGTGCACGTCGTGTGGGAGAAGTTCTGCCGCTACTTCGACGTCGAGCCGCGGATCGTGCCGCTGGCGCCCGACAAGTACACGATCGGGCCCGACGACATAGCTCCCCACATCGACGAGAACACGATCGGCGTCGCCGCCGTCCTCGGCACGACATTCACGGGCCACGCGGACGACATCGTCGGGATCAACGACTTCCTGGTGAACCTCAAGCACGAAAAGGGCATGGACGTGCCGCTTCACGTCGACGGCGCCAGCGGCGGATTCGTGTGGCCGTTCCTGTACCCGCACTCAGAGTGGGACTTCCGCCTGGAGCAGGTCCGGTCGATCAACGCGTCCGGGCACAAGTTCGGTCTCGTCTACCCGGGCATCGGCTGGCTGATCTTCAGAGAAAAGTCCGACCTGCCGGAGGACCTGGTCTTCCAGGAGAACTACCTCGGAAAGACGGACTCGACGTTCACGCTGAACTTCTCAACCGGCGATTCGATGGTGCTCGCCCAGTACTACAACTTCGCGCGCCTCGGCCACGCCGGCTACCGCTACGTCATGGAGATCATGAAGTACAACGCGCGCGCCCTGGCGAAGGAGATCGAGGCGATCGGCGACTTCGAAATCATCGGCTCGGAGGCGCAGGAGCAGCTCCCGCTGATCGCGTTCAAACTCAAGGAGGGGCACGACTACGACGAGTTCGACGTGGCCGCGCAGCTCTCCGCCGAGCGTGGGTGGATGGTGCCCGCCTACACGCTCCCGCCCAACGCCGAACACGTGAAGATCATGCGCATCCTGGTCAAGGAGACGCTCGGCCACACGATGACGAGGACCCTCGCCCACGACATCGCCGAAGCCTGCGCGACACTTGAGAAGAAGGGCAAACTGCATCCGCACGACCGCAAGAAAGTCAAGAGCAACACAGGCTTCTAGCGGCGGCGAGTACTCGGCGGGCGCGCTAGTTGCGCCCGCCGAAGATGCGCAGGAAGAACAGGAAGATGTTGACGATGTCAAGGAAGATCCCCGCCGCCAGCGGGACCGTTTCCCCCATCCCTGCGCGGCGCATGCGGTTGAAGTCCAGCACCGTGTAGCCGCCGAAGATCGCGAGCCCGAGCACCGAGTAGATCAGGTTGGCATGTGGGATCGAGACGAACAGGAGGACGATCCCGAACACGATCAGGGCGAGCAGCAGGAAGAAGAGCGCGCGGTAGCCGCCGGAGAGGTCCCGCCGGATCGCGTAGCCGGTGGTGCCGAGTGCGCCCACGAACAGCGCGGTGGCGGCTCCCGCCTGATAGACGACGCCCGGCTGCGCTTCCGCGTACTGGTCGAGCACGCCGCCCATGCCGAGGCCCAGGAGCAGGCCGCCGGCGAAGAGCAGCGTGATCGCCAGGCTCTCGCGGTTGCGGGCGAAGTTGAGGCCGACGATACAGATGAAGCCGCCGATGAAGCACAGGATCGCCGCGCCGCCCACCATGTCGCGGCCGAGATACGCGCCGGCCGCGAAGAACGCCAGCGTCACCGCGACCAGTCCCATGACCTGGCCGAACACCCCTGCCGCCCCGACGCTCTCCACCGAGCCGAACGCAGACCTCGCCTCTGTTGTGCTCACCCTCTCGGCCATGGCGAGATCCTTACACCCCCGCCTCGCCGGCGTCGGCGGGGTCCCTGAGGCCAGCCGGAAACTCCTGCAGCAGCCAGAGGTTCCCGTCGGGATCGCTGAACGAAGCGAACTTGACCCCGCCCATGTCGGTGACCTCGCCCACCTCGACCCCCCGCCCGATCAGCGCCTCGCGGGCCGGGTCCATGTCGTCGACCACCAGGTGAAGGCCCTTGACCGAGCCGGGCACCATGCCGGAGATGCCCTGCATCCCGGTGCCGAACACGATCGTGCAGGCGGAGCCGGGAGGTGTGAGCTGCACGACCCGCATCGTCTCGTTCGGCCGCACGTCGACCTCGAGCTTGAAGCCCGCCTGCTCCACGTAGAAGGCCTTGGCGCGATCGACGTCCGAGACCGGGACCGGGACGAGCTCGAGGCGCATCTCGACCACGGGGGCGCCCTTGCCCTCGCCGCTCATGACGGGTTCCGCTCGGGCTGCAGCACGCCGAAGATGTTGCCCTCGGGGTCCTTCAGATAGCAGAGCCATCCGACCCCCGGCATCAGGTCCTTGGGCATCTGGACCCTCGCCCCCGCCGCGAGCACCTGCTCGAGCGTCGCGTCGATGTCCTGCACCTCGATCGTGCACACGAATGCGTTCGGGCTCGCGCCCTCCCCGCCGTCGCGCCCGCCCTTGGTCAGCAGCCCGCCGTCGATGCCGACAGGGCTCCCGTCGGGCGCCTGAGAGCGACCGGTCCTGATCAGCCAGTACTCGAGTTCTCCGCCGACCCTCTCGAACGTCCAGCCGAAGGCGTCCTCGTAGAACGACCGCGCCCGGTCAATGTCGTTCGCGTGTATCTCAAAATGCACAAGTCCCGCAGCCATCACTCCTCCTCACCCGCATCGTGAGGCTCCGAGTCTAGCCGCGCCCTGCCGGCGCGCCACGCCCCCCGGGTGTCAGGCGCGCAGGGCCGCTTCCCGCGCCTGCGCGAACGTCACCATGTGACCGCTGCGCTCATCCCACAGCTTCAGGTGAACGGCCCGCATCCCGTCGCGCAGTCCGAGCACCGGGACATCGTGGAAGACCGGGTTCTCATCATGTGCGCGCTGCAGGTTGTAGTTCGGGATGCGCGCGCTGAGATGGTGCACGTGGTGCAGCCCGATGTTGCCGGAGAAGAACTGCAGAACACTGGGAAGCTTCAGGTAGGAACTCCCCCTGAGCGCCGCGTCGACATAGCTCCAGCTGCCCGAGCCCTCCCAGTAGGCGTCCTCGAACTGGTGCTGCACGTAGAACAGCCAGATGCCGGCCGAGCCGGCCATCATCAGCGTGGGAGCCTGCACCAGCAGGAAATCGCTCCAGCCCACCGCAAGGCACAGTCCGGCCACCAGGACGGCAAGAGCCGCGTCGGTCCAGAGCACGCTGCGGCGCAGCCGCGGGCGCGCGCCCTTGGAGACCAGCCGCGGACCCACCAGCAGCGCGATGATCGGGCCGATGCCGAACATGATGAACGGGTTGCGGAACAGTCGGTAACCCAGGCGCGAGCGTGGCGACAGTGCCTCGTATTCCACGACCGTCAGCGTGCGCACGTCACCGCCCCCGCGGCGCTCGAGGTCGCCCGATGTCGCGTGGTGGACGGCGTGATCATGACGCCAGCGAAGGAACGGCGAGTAGACGAGCAGCCCCAGCGCGGTGCCGAGCCACATGTTCGCCCTCTTGGAGGAGAGGAACGAGCCGTGCGAGCAGTCGTGAAAGACGATGAAGCTGCGCACCAGGAAGCCCGCCGCCGGGATCGCTACGAGCAGAACCAGCAGGTAGGAGACAGCCATCAGCCTGTACATGAGGAACGAGAGGGCGAGGTACGGCAGGACGGAGGTGGCGAGGTCGACCATGCTGCGCCCGAACCTCGGCTTGGCGTACGGGGCGAGCAGTTGCGGCCAGGACGGGCCCGCCGAGCGGGACGTGGCGTCTCCCTTGATGCGGGTAGACGGTGCGGCTTGGCCCATCTCACTCCTCTCGCCACGGCCTCGTGGCAGCACGCCCCGGAAGGTGGAGGAAGCGGGGGCAGCCAACTGAGCATAGACCACTTCTAGCGGCCCAGAATCACCTGTCCTGCCGGGCGCAGCACGGCGCTGGAGTCGTATAGATCGGTGTCTTCGGTTGGGCAGAGTGATCTCCCCACGCCGGCGAACAGGCCGTAGTAGAAGACGTTCGAGGCACCGAGGTCAGGGGCGACCGTTACCACCAGACGTTCGGCCGCGGCCCTCTGTCTCCGGGCCGCCACAGCCGCAGGCCACTCGAAGCGGCCGGCGAAGCAGTAATAGGCGCCGGCCTCGGTGATCCACAGTTCCTGACCGGGCGAGAGCTGCTGCGCGATCGCGATCGCTTCCCCCGCGCTCGCGTCATTGACATACGCGTAAGGGTGGATGCCCCACAGGGGCGTGCTCACCCCGAGCGCGGCGAGCCGCTGCCTGTACCTGCTCGCGAAATGCGCCGACCCGGGTTCATCGAGGAAGTCCCCCGCGATCGGCCCGCATCCGCTCAGCGCGCACAGCGCCGCCGCTTCGCGCATGTATTGCGGCGCAAGGGATTCGTCGGCCCTCAACTGCGCGACGTGGTTCGGCTCGTTCCACGCCTCGAGGTACTGCACCCCGTGGCCGGCCAGCAGCGAGGAGACCGCCGCTCGGTACTGCGCCGGCGTCGGCACGCGCCCGGAGTAGAGCGTGATCGCGAGGTCGGTCTGAAGACCGGCCGCGACCGCGCTCCGGCGCCACGCGTCGAAGTCCGCGCGGTAGGCGTTGCTCGCGCTCTCGCCCGCCTGCCACGGCACCACGTAGCGGGCGAACCTGATCCGGGGCGCGGGGCCGCCGGCCAGCGCTCGTAGCACGTCCCCGCCGAACGGCGTCGGGTACCACGCCGCCAGGTTCTGGTCGGAGATCCCGTCGACCTGCACCGGGGGCGGTGCGGCCACCCCGGCAGGTGGCCCCGCCCCCTGCGCGATCGTCGCGGGCGAGGGCGGCTGCAGCGCGGCCCAGCCCTCGGGCGGGCCCGCGCGGGCCCGCGGCGCGGCCGTGGCGAGCAGCAGCAGCCCGAGCAGGAGCGGTGCGCGTGAGTACCGGCGTTTCATACCCCGGCCCCAGTCTGGCACCGCGTCGCAGCGGCGCCGGCGGAAACCGTGGACCCGCGACCCGGCGGGTCAGACCGCGGGCGCCGTCTGCACGGTCGCGAGCCTGCGATTCGGCGCACCCTGCACGTCCCTGCGCGAGCGGCGCTGGTCGCCCACCGCTTCCAGGACCTCACAGAGCGCGGCGACCACCTCGGGATCAAACTGGGTGCCTGAGCAGCGGCGCATCTCCGCGACGGCGTCGGGGAGGTCTTTCGCGCGCGAGTAGGGGCGGTCGGTGGTCATGGCGTCGAACGAGTCGCATGCGAAGACGATGCGCGCGCCGCGAGGGATGCTCTCGCCCTTGAGCCGGTCCGGATAGCCCCCGCCGTCGAATCGCTCGTGGCTCGAGCGCACGAGCCGTGCGATCGGGGCGAGCGTGGGGGCCGCCGCGAGGATCCTCTCGCCGATCACCGTGTGACGCTCCATGAAGGCGCGCTCGCGTGCGTTCAGCGGGCCCGGCTTGTCGAGCATCGTCTCCGGGATCGCCATCTTGCCCACGTCGTGCAGCTCGGCCGCACGGACCACTTCGTCGGTCTCCTCGGCAGTCATGTTCATCTGCCTGCAGACGCCGCGCGCGAGCGTGGCCACATCCGAGAGGTGCTGGTGCAGGTCCGGATGGCGCTCGCGCAGCACCTGCATCAGCGCGCCCTGCGCCTGGTCGCTCGAGCGGGAGTGGCTGTGTCCCTTGTCCTCGTACAGGCGGGCGTCGGCGATCCCGAGCGCCGCGCTCGGGGTACGCGCCTCATGAGGGACGTAGACCGCGCCGTGGGAGGTCTTGACCTCAAAGCCCTCGCCGTCCTCCGCCAGCGCCGCGCAGGCTGCGCTGAGGACGCTCTCGAACTTGCTGTCGCCCGCCGAGATCAGCGCGCAGAACTCGTCTCCGCCGATGCGGTACGCGCTGCCGTAGGGGCCGATAGCGTTGAGGAAGTGGCCGCTGAGGCGCTCGAGCAGCGCGTCGCCCGCCGGGTGGCCGAAGCGGTCGTTGTAGCGCTTGAACCCGTCGAGGTCGAACAGCACCACGTAGAACGGCGCGGTCTCTTCGCACAGGCGCTCGAGGTCGATCATCAGGCTCCTGCGGTTGCCCAGCCCCGTCAGCGCATCGGTGAGCGCCTCGTGCCTGCTGGCGGCGAGCGTCTCAACGTTCTGGCGGAAGGTGATGATGAGCCTGACTATGACCCCCAGCAGCGCCGTGATCGAAAGGGCGATGGCGAGGCCGTCGACATGGTGAATCGTGCCGTAGCCAAGAAGCGCGAGCGCGATCAGCGCGAACAGGATCGGTGCGACGATCGTCCCGAGGCGATCTCCATCGGCACGTTCTGGCAGCGGCGCCGGCTGCTGCCATGCCGCCAGCGCGACCAGCGCGATTCCCGCCCACCAGCCGACGTCGAAGACGCCCCCCTGCGTGTACGTGTTCTGGGCGGTCTCGACCAGGTACAGGCTGTCGGCCGTCCAGAAGGCGACGATGCCCAGGCCGAGCAGCAGCGCACTGCGATCCGGCCGCCAGCGCCTGAGCGTGAGCCCGGTGACGATGATGCCCAGCAGCAACATGTCACCGAGCGGATAGGCCAGGTTCGTCGCGATCGAGATCGGCCGTCCCCCGACGGTGCGGATCACCTCCTCGAAGACGACGGCGGCCCCCAGCGCCGCCACGACCAGGGCGGCGATGATGCCGTCGACCCAGACCGTGTGGCTGACCTGCCTGGCCCGGTCGCGCAGGAGCAGGCTCAGGCCCGCGAAGGCGAGGGGATACACCCCCAGGTAGCCGATGTCCGCCGGCGAGGGCACCGGGATCGAGCTGACCGACCACAGCACCACCGTGTAGTAGATCTCCCCCAGCGTCCAGGAGAGCAGGGCCCCGGCTATGAGGGCCCACGCCAGCCGCTCGCTGCGGTGGCGTACCGCCCGGAGCGCACACAGGGCCGTCGCGGCCAGCAGCACGGCGTCGTGCGCGTAGCGCATGAACAGGGGCCCGAGCAGGGGCACCGAGACGAACAGGTGGAGCTCGTAGGCCAGGAGCCACGCCACGAGCGCGGCGAAGGCGACCCGGACCGCGGGTGGGGTGCGGAGCGTCGCCATGTCGCTCCTAGTCGAACGCGCGGCGCAAAAGCTTGACGGCAGGTCGCGCTCCTCGACGTACGTCCCAGCTGGCTGCGGGATTATCCTGAACCGACGCCAAGGCCCCGCCGCTCGCGTGAGATCCGCCTACAGGGAAAGGCGGCCCGCCGCTGGAGCCCCCACAATGCCCGCAATGCTCGCGCTTCGCCAGTTCGACGCATCCGATGATGACGCGCTCATCAGCTGGGTCCGCACACCTGAGGAGCTGCTGACCTTCGCCGGCCCGGAGCTGAGGTGGCCGATGGACCGGGCGCAGCTTGCGGCCATCCGGGCACGCGCCGCCAGCACAGCATGGACGGCGGTGCTCGAGGGCGAGCGCGTGGGCCACATCGAGCTGCTGCTGACGAGCCGGCGCGGCCGCGGACACATAGCGCGGGTGATCATCGCCCCCGCCCGCCGGCGATCGGGCTTCGGGCGCCAGATGCTGTTGGCAGTGCTCGACCAGGCTCGTGCCCGGGGCCTCAATCAGCTGACCCTCAACGTCAGGAGACAGAACCGGGCCGCGATCGAGCTGTACTCGGGGCTGGGCTTCCAGGAGATCGGGCCGAGACCCGACGATTCCTCGGTGCTCAGCATGGCCATGCGACTTGACACGGGAGCGGTCCCCAGCGGCTAGGCTGGCGCTGAAGTCCGTTCTATTTGGCCGGGAGGCCGGTGCGGGTGCGCAGGTTCAGCCGATTTCTGGGAGCAGCGCTGGCCGCCGCCTCCCTCGGGGCGGCGATTGGGGGCGCCCCGGCGCAGGGGTCGCCGTGGCATCTGGCCGGCTCCTTCGGCAGGCGCGGCACGGCGGGCCTGCCCGTCAGGGAGCGGTTGGGGGAACCCCCCCTGCAGGGCGCTCCGCCTGTGCCGGAAAGGGATCGCTCGCTGCTGGTGGCGGGACCCCGGGGCTCGGTGTTCGTGGGTGGCTTCGCCAGAGGCCGGCCCGGCGCCTTCCTGCTCACCCGGGTCTCGGCCACCGGCGCCCTGGTCAGGGGGTTCGGCGACCGCGGCGTCATGACGGTCCCCGCCATCAGGTGGAGGCGCACCGACCCTCCGCGCCTGTTCGCCCTCGCGGGAGGGGTCCTGGCCGTGGGCCTCGGCAGCCAAGATGATCTCGTCGCGGTCCGGGTCAGCGCCGACGGGCAGCTCGTACGCAGCTTTGGCCACGAAGGCGTCGCCGAGTATCCGCTGGCGCACCGAAGGCCGTTCACGATCCTCACGGCCGCGGAGCTCGAGCCCGACGGCGACCTGCTCGCCGTCTACCAGAGGGAACTGCCGCAGCCGGTCAATCAGCCCCAGGTCCCGGAAGGCCAGGGCAACGGCGTGATCCGGTATGTCCGCCTGCTTCCCTCCGGAGCGCTGGATCACTCGTTCGGGACCGGCGGCTTCCTGGCGGCGCAGCCGAAAGAATTCACGCTGCTGGAAGGCGAATCGGGCACCGTCGGCGCGTGCGCGGAAGCGCTCACGCCCACCGGCGCGCTCCTGATCGCCTACGAATGGTCGGCGCTGGAAGAGCTCGGCCCCGGCGGGGAGCCGGTGCCGGGATTCGCCGTCGACCCCGTGGCGCAGGCACCCGGCTCGACCAGCCCGGCGAACGTGACGCGAAACCCCTTTCACCTGTGTGACGGGTTGAGCGCGCTGCCCGGCGGCTACGCGGAGGGAGCCTTCGGCGACAAGCTGACCAGGCTGACGCCGGCGGGCATGCCTGACCCGACGTTCGCGGGCACGGGCTCGGTGCACGTCAGGGGCCCCGTCGAAGCATTCGCGGTCGCCTCCGGGGGGGAGAGCTTCCTGGCCAGCAGATCAGGAGGCGAGCTTCTCATCAGCGGAGTCCTCGCCGACGGGACGCCGGACCCGGCGCTCGGGGGCGCGGCGGGCAGGCGCTTTTCCGTGACGCTGCCGGGAGCCGTTGAACAGCAGAGCCCGACGTGGGAAATACTCCCTGGACGCGGGGAGCTGACCATCCGGATCGGCGAAGAGCTCGTGCGTCTCGACGCCTACTAGCTCAGCCCACCATCTCGTGCGCGACGCGGGGCATCCCCTCTGCGGCGTGAGGATGGACGGCTGCCTGCCCCAGGCCGTGCGGCGTCTTCTCCCAGTAGAAGGGGTTTCGCACCAGCTGCACGAGCGCTCGCCATGCGGCCACGGAGTGAAGGACCCAGTAGAACGGGTTCAGCAGGGCGTAGGGCGCCGAGCGCCAGCCATGGCCCCGCACCGCGGCGATCAGGTTCAGGGCGATCATGATCCCGTTCCCGATGATCAGGTTGATCAGCGCGATCGTCCAGAAGGTCCCGGAGTCGAGCAGAGGCAGCTGCGGCTCGCCGAAGCCATACCAGGCGGCGGTTCCGGCCCACATGACAGGCGCCAGAAGAAACGTGAGCGGGGTGCCGGCGATGAGAAGCAGGAAACCGAGGGCGTCGATGATCCCGACCTGCCGGACCAGGCGCCGCGGTGAGCGCAGGTGCACGAGCGCCGTCTGCATGTAGCCCTTGATCCATCGCGTGCGCTGGCGCACCCAGGGGCGCAGCTCGGCGCACGCCTCCTCCTCGGTGTCGGAGTCGATCACGCCGACGCGGTAGCCCTCGACGGCGGCCCTCAGCCCGAGGTCCGCGTCCTCGGTGACGTTGTGCGGGTCCCATCCGATCAGGGCGCGCAGCTCGGGCACGCGGAAGTGGTTGGAGGTCCCGCCGAGCGGTATCGGAAGCCCCATGCGGTCCAGGCCCGGGAGCATCGTCCCAAACCAGTATCCGTACTCGAGGCTGAACATCCTCGTGAGCAGGTTGGTCCTGTAGTTCCAGTAGCGGAGCCTTGCCTGCATGCAGATGGTCCTCGGGCCGGCCGCCTCGAAGGCTGCGACGGCCTTGCGCAGCTGCTGCGGATCGGGCCGGTCCTCGGCGTCGTAGATCACGAGCAGGTCCCCGCGCGCCAGGAACAGGCCCACATTGCATGCCTTCGGCTTCGTCTTCGGCTGGGCGTCGGGGACGATGACCAGGCGCACGGTGGCCGGCGGCTGCGCCGCCCGGGCTGCGGCGATCGTCTCGGTGTCGTCTGACTCCAGCAGCACCAGCACCTCGAGCTTCTCGGCCGGATAGTCCAGTGCGCCGAGATTGCCCATCAGCTCGCCGATCACGTTGGCCTCGCGATAGACGGGCACGAGCACCGTGTAGCGGGGCAGCAGGCGGTCCTCGCGCTCGGCGCGGGACTCAGTGACGCGCGCCCCGAAACCGACTCCCACGAGACACGCGACCAGCTTGAAGGTGACAGCGGCCAGGAACGCGAGGTTGGCGCCCGCAACGATCAGCGCGACCGTCAGCTGCCACTGCAGCAGCAGCCCCACCAGCAGAAGGATTCCCGCCGCGGCCACGCACCTGCGCTGCCCGGTGGACCAGCCGCCGGCCGCCGACAGCTCGGGCCGGCGCGCCAGCAGCTCGCCGGTCGACCGGCGCACGATGTGCTCGCGGAAACACAGGACGATCGTGCGCTCGATGTCCAGCGGCGTCGTCGTTCGCAGGTTGACTTTCGCGTTCGGCCCGAGCCTTGAGTGCACCCTGTCGCGCAGCTCGCGTGTCGGCGGCTCACAGGTGGCCACGACCGTCCTGTTGCCTTCCCTGTGCACGGGCACCCACCCTTCGGCGAGCAGGACCTCGGGGTCGAACTCGCGAACCAGCCCCTGGTCTATGTCGGCGCTCAGCAGGTCGATGAACGGCAGCTGCCACTGCTCGCCGAGCGCGCGCTGCAGGTCCAGGCGGTGAACCCGGCCGGCCGCCAGGAGGATCTGGCCCACCCGCTCGCCCGTCTCGGCCTGACGCTCGAGCGCCCACGTGAGCGTCGGGCGGTCGATGAGTCCCGCGGCGAGGAGCGTCTCCCCGATCGGCGCCGGCTGCGCGGCTCCGGACGCCGTGTCCGTTCTGCGCCTGCGGGGACGCTGTCTGTCGACAGGCCCCGCACGGCGCACGAGGAAGGGGTCCGCATGCTGCGGACCGGCGACGTGTCTCCCATCGGGCACGCTCGACTGCATGTCACCGGGTCGGACACCGCTCAGCGCGTGCTGAGCGGCGCAAAACGCCTGTGGACGAATGTCCGAGTCGATCCGAACGCTCGTCTCGCGCAGGCGGGCTGGCGGGCAGGTTCGGCGCCTATCCTCTCCCCATGCGGAGTGAGTGGCGCAACCCGGAGCACGCGGCCGACTACCTCGGGCGAGCGGACTCGTTGCCCCATCGCCACGAGGGAGAGGGCGTGCTCAGCGACCATGTGCCGTTGACGGCCCGCAGGATCCTCGACCTCGGCACGGGCGATGGTCGCCTGCTCGCGACTCTGCGCGAGGGCCGCCCGGACAGCATCGGCGTCGGCCTGGACATGTCAGAGCCGATGCTGGCCGCCGCCCGCGAGCGGTTCGCCGGCCAGAGCGGCGTCGAGCTCGTCCACCACGATCTCTCCGAGCCGCTGCCGGACCTCGGCAGATTCGACGCGATCGTCTCCTGCTTTGCGATCCACCACCTGCTCGACGAGCGCAAGAGATCGCTCTACGGCGAGATCTTCGAGCGCCTCGAGCCCGGGGGCGTGTTCTGCAACCTAGAGCACGTGTCCTCGCCGACGGGCCGCCTGCACGGCGCCTTCTACGAGGCGCTCGGCTACCCACCGGGTTTTGAGGATCCCTCCAACCACCTGCTCGATGTCGAGACCCAGCTCGGCTGGCTGCGCGAGATCGGCTTCGGCGACGTCGACTGCTACTGGAAGTGGCTGGAGATGGCGCTGCTCATCGGATTCGCCTGAACGCGATCACGCGGCGCACCCGAGGCCACGCGGCTGGCGCATTACGGATGTGCAGGCCTGAAAGCGGCCTTACGCTGAGCCGATAGCCGCCAAGCGGGGGGCCTGCGATGACGACTGCGAAGGTTGACTTCAAGCGCGAGCACAGGGACCTCTACTCGGCTCCCGCCGACCCCGTGCTGATCGATGTACCCGAGCTGAGCTTCCTGATGGTCGACGGGCGAGGGGACCCGAACACGGCGCCGGAGTACACCCAGGCCATCGAGGCGCTGTACGCGGTCTCCTACGCGCTCAAGTTTGCGCTCAGGTCCGGCCCGGACGCGATCGACTACGTCGTGATGCCGCTCGAGGGCCTGTGGTGGGCTCCGGACATGGGCAGCTTCACCAGCGGCGACCGCTCAGCCTGGGAGTGGACCGCGATGATCGGCCAGCCGCCGCAGGCGACGGCGGAGATCGTGAGCGAGGCCGTCAGGGCGGCGGCTGACAAGAAACCGCTCCCGGCCGCGCCGAGACTGCGGCTCGCCCGCCTCACGGAGGGCGCGTGTGCGCAGGTGATGTACGTCGGGCCGTACTCGGCCGAGGCCCCGACGATCCTGAGGCTGCAGGAGTACATCGCGGCCGCCGGCAGGGAACCGCACGGCAAGCACCACGAGATCTACCTCAGCGACCCCCGGCGTGTTGCGCCCGAGAAGCTCAGGACCATCATCCGCCAGCCGGTGCGTCACGCCGCCGCTGGTCCCCCGTGAGGGGCCGGTTAGGCGACGGTTCCTATCGCGCCGGCAACCGCCCACACCACGAAGGCGAGGGTCGCAGCCATCACCGCGAGATAGAACACAACCATGATCCGATAGCCAGCCATTCCAAGAACAGGATGGCTGCGGCGCGCCGGCCGGTCTGTGACTTCGGTCACTCAGGTCATGAGCACCCCCTGCCGGCAGAGCTGCTGCAGCCTAGGACGCGGGCGTTTCCGAACTGAGAAGCGGCAGGTGTTCCTTGCGGAAGCCGGGGTTCAGGGCACTCTCCGCCTGAACGGCTTCGTCCTGAAGGGCGTGCCGTCTGTTGCGTGGTATTTCCACAAGCTTCCAGCCTTCCCTCGTGCGGTAGGCCCGGTCGGGAGATCCGCCGTCGAAGACGACCGCGCTCCTGCCGGAGATGGCGATACGGGTGGCCGGCCCGATGTGCGCGAGCTGCATTCCTTCCCCCCACTCGTTCTTGAGCATCTGAGGGCAGTCGACCTTGAACAGGTAGTCCAGTCTCTTCAGAAGCCCCGAGTAGTCCTCCTGGCAGATCTTTTCGAACTGTCCTGCCCGCGCGTCCGCCGCCGCGGACGCATACAGCGAGCGGACTTCTGACTGCGCGCGGCTGCTCGGTGACTGCCCACCGCACGACAGAAGGCACAGCCCGCCCGCCGCGGTGAGCAGCGTCGCCAGCATCGGCCTCAGAGCACGCGCCATGCCAGCCAGTCTGCCTAGCCGGCCCCTGAGCGTCAAACAGACGCCGCAGGGACCCCTAGTGCTCAGGCTCGGCCGGCGGGGCCGGCGGCGCGGGGGCCGACGGGGTCTTCTCGGGTGCAGGCGCGGGCCTCGCCGGTGGCGCGGGAGCTGACGCCGTCCTGCCTGCCTCTGGTGGCGGATCCTCTCTCCTGCGCTCCCCTCGCGGGGACCGAACGGCGAACCTCGTCGAGGACATCGGCCCTACCGCGTCGCATTCTTGACGGCGCTCTGTGCTTTGCCCGCGGCGTTCTTGGCCTTCCCCTTCAGCTCCTCGCCGGCGCCGCGCGCGGCGGTGCTCTTGTCGCCGCCGGCTTCGCCGGCGTTCCGCTTGGCCGAGCCTTTGAGCTCTTTGACCTTGCCCTCAATCCGGTTCGCTCGATCACCCATGATTGCTTCCTTTCGCCGTTGTCCGTACATGCGTTCGCTACCCGCATCGCGGATCCTGAACCGCGCCTGGAGCCCGGTTGACGGACCGTTTCACCCTCGCCTGCGACGGGTACAGAGCCGAGACGAAAGGAGGGTGAACATGCTCGTTGCGCTCATAGTCCTGCTGCTCGTGCTGGCGCTCGCGGGTGGACTGGCGGTCAATCCGCTGCTCTTCCTGATCGCGATCCTCGCGGTCCTCGTGTTCCTCGGCGCAGGCCGCCGCGGCACCACCGTCTGACTCAGCTGTTCGGCCGGACCCCAGCGGACGAAACCAATGCCGAGTGGTCCGGCCGGTACTGAGCCGGCCGCCCAACGCGGCGGGCCACCGCCTCGCACGCGGCTCTCGACCCACATACCGGCGGCGGAGCGTGAAAACTCCCCGTTCCCCGGCGTCTACTCGCTGGCCAGCGCGCCGAGCACATCGAGCCTCGAGGCCCTCCGCGCCGGAAGCTGCGCCGCCAGGATGCCGGCACCGGCGGCGGCGATGAGAAGCAGAGCGAGGGTCCCGACGGGGATCGACAGCACGTAGCCCGAGGAGGACAGCACGAACTCTGTGACGATCACCGCGCCGAGGACTCCCACCACGAGCCCTAGGACCCCGCCGATGAGGGCCGTGATCAGGGCCTCGTAACGGATCATCTGCCTGATCTGCGCGCGCGAGGTACCAATCGCGCGCATCATCCCGAGCTCGTGCGTGCGCTCGTAGATCGAGAGGACGAGCGTGTTGACGATCCCAAACAGGGAGACGATCACCGACAGTGCGAGCAGCACGTACACGAGCAGCAGGAACTGGTTCACTTTTTCGCTCTGTTCGTGGGTGTACTGCGCCGCCGTCTGAGAGTGCGTCTGCGGGAAGCCGGCGCGCAGAATGGCATCGATGCTCCCGCGCACCTGCGCCGGATCCGCGCCCTGCGCATAGGACACGAAGTCCGCCCCGTCTTCGCGTTGCCCGAACGCGCTCCGAGCGAGCGAGCGATCGATCGTCAGGTTGGAGAGCAGCCCGAGTGCTTCTTCGCCGATGATCCCGGTGACGGTGAGCCGCACGGTGTGGCCGGTGGCGCTCAGCACGAGCATGCGCTGGCCCACCGACACGTGGTGGGCGCTCGCGAATTTCTTCGTGACGATCGTCCCGCCATTCGCGAGAGTGGTGAGCGTCGCCTGCGAGCCATCCTCCCAGCCGAGCCTGTACATCGCCCCGAACGATTCAGGTTCGATCGCCGTCAGCGTGCTGTCTTCGTCGATCACCGGTGCACCCTGCTGTGAGAGGTCCCGCACGCGGCCCTTCGTGAACGCGATCGCGCTTACCTCGCCGACGCCGTGCACCCGGCGCAGGGCGGGGGCTATGGCGCCCGGGATGCCCCCTTCCCCGCTGCTCCTGTTCTGCACGATCAGGTTGCCGGCGAACGAGCGGCTGACCGCCTGGTCGATGGTCGCCTTGGTGCCTGCCGCGAGAACCGAGATGAACGCGACGAGGCCGAGCCCGACAGTCAGGGCGAGCGCCGTGACGAGCGTGCGGCCTGGCTGGCGGATGGAGTTCTCGCGGGCGAGTACACCGGTCACGCCCCGCCAGCTGACCAGGAGCCCGATCGCGCCCGCGAGTGCCGGGATCACGCGATAGTGGCGCGGCGGACGCTCTCCTCCGCGCTTCAGGCGCGCTCTGAGCCGCGCGCCGCGCACGAGCACGGCCACCAGCACCAGGGCCGCGATGCCGCCGCCGACGAGGACCCGAAGCGCGAGTACCAGCAGGATGTAGAGCGCGAAGCGGATCATCAGGCCCCGTCGCGTGGGCAGCGGCCGCGGCGGGATCTGGACACCCTCGCGCATCGCCGCGATCGGCGGGGTGCGAGTCGCGCGCATCGCCGGGAAGAAGCCGGCGAGCACGGTGATCACGATGCCGACAGCCAGCGAGACGACCACCGTCCGTGTCTCCAGCACCGTGCCGTTGTCGGGCAGGTCGGCCCCGAACGCCTTGAACAGCTGGTCCAGGCCCGGTGCGAGGGCGAGCCCGAGGATCAGCCCCGCGGCCGAGCCCGCGATGCCGAGCATCAGGCCTTCCGTGACGACCGAGCGCATGATCTGGGCTCTTGATGCCCCGAGCGTTCGCAGCAGGCCGAACTCCCGCACCCGCTGCGCGACGGTGATCGAGAAGGTGTTGAAGATGATGAACGCGCCCACGAAGAGGGCGACGTAGGCGAACACGAGCAGGAACGTTCGGAGGAAGCCGAGTTTCTTCTTCAAGTTCGGAGGTCTGGTTCGCGGCTTCCTGAGCTCCCGTCCGGACTATCAGCGTCCTGGGCAGGGAGGCGCGCACCCGCGAGGCGAGCAGGGACGCAGGCACCCCCGGCGCCGCAGCGACGTTGATGCTGTCGTATTCGCCCGGTTCGCCTGCGATGTACTGGGCCTCGGCAGTCAGAACCAGGGCCACGCTCGCTCCGCCGAAGGATTCGCTTCCCGCGAATCGCGCGATGCCCGACAGCTCATAGCGGCGTGCGGGAGCGGCGCCGGCGATGATGATGACCTGACCGATCTTGAGGTGCTCGCGGCCGGCGGTCGCCTGGTCGATCGCCACTTCTCGCCCTGTGAGCGGCAGGTGGCCCTTCGAGGCGGTGAACGCCTCAAAGCGTGGCGGCTGCAGAGCATCCACGAGAGACGCCCCGGTTCCGGAGATTCGTTTTCCTGCAGCGGTCAGGAGCGCCGCCCTGGTGGACACGGAGCCCGACGCCGCCGCGACGCCAGGAACCGCACGGACCCTGGCGAGCGTGGCTTCGCTGATCGGGTATGTCTGCGAGTTGCTGTTGTTGCCGAGCGCTTCCTTCGCCGTCACGACGACGGCCTTGTTCCTGTAGGCGCTGGCGAAGACTTCGCCGAACGCGTGGTTGATCGTGTCGGTGAGGATGTAGGTGCCCGCCATCAGGGCCACCCCGAGCATGATCGCGGTGCCGGTGAGAATGGCGCGCACCTTGCGCTCGGCAAAGCCCCGCAGCAGCAGCCGTCTCATCAGCCGAGGCTCTTGATCGGGTCCGGGACCTCATCAGCACTTCGCCCGGCGCGAGGAGAGTCTGGTGCGGCGAACCGGCTCACGGCATATCTCCCTTACCCAAGGATCTCGGTCCTGAGACCATATGCGCGGACCCGGGTAATAGGAGGTCAACGTCGGCGGGCGAGCCGCTGCGTGTGGCGGCCCGGGCCTGCGGAGACGGCCTGGACCTCATCGGTGGATCCGGTTAGTTTGTTCAGCAGCCATCCAACCACGACCACAGGAGAACGCAGATGACCGCAACGGCAACAGGGATACGCCAGTTGAGCCTCGTTTGCATCCCCACCGTCGAGCAGGACCGCGCGATCGAGTTCTATGAGTCGCTGGGGTTTGAGAAGCGCACCGACACGGCGTTCGGCAACGGCTACCGCTGGGTAGAGGTCTACCTGCCCGAGAGCGGCACCGGCATCGCGCTCGCTCCCCCGCCGGGCGACCAGGAGGTCACGCCGGCGCAGACGGGGATCACGCTCACCACGGGCGACATCGATGCCACGCACGCCGAGATGCGCGGCCTCGGGGTGGACGTCGACGCCGAGGTGTCCCGCATGGGCGACCCGGTGCCCCCGATGTTCTGGTTTCGCGACCCGACGGGCCACACGCTGATGGTCGTCGAGGAGGCCTGAGCCTGCGGCGGCGGGCTCTCCTGCAGGCTCATGTCTGCGGGGCCGCCGAAGAGCCGGCTGCCTCGGCTCGGAGCATGCGAAGGCGCAGCGTGTCGTAGATGGGCGGGCCGTGCAGCGCGCTCGCGACCGCGGCGGCCATCGCCGAGGCGGCGAGCATCGGCACCGCCTGTGACGTGTTGGCGGCTATCTCGACGAGCAGCATCACACAGACGGCTCATCTCCTTGACGAGTCAGCGGACCGTATGGTCAGGCGGTCTTCGCCCGGTTGCAGGATGGTTGCCCGGTCGGTTGCGCCCCTCACGGGAGGGCGTTCGACGCGTGGACCCATCCTCGCGCGATGAGGACGAGGCGCAGGGACCGGACCGGCGCCGGCCGCGGCTGCTCGCGGCTGTCGCCGCTAGTGGCGCAGAACGAACGTCCCCAGCCAGCTAACCGTCGTACCGTGCTCGACCCGGAAGGTGGCCCTGGTCGTGAGCCTGATGTGGGTCGCGTGCCTGATAGCCCGTCGTCCTTGGGCGGTCAGCCGCAGTCGTACCATCCCCTTCGTCAGGGCCTTCGGAAACGACGCCTTCGCCTGCGCCACGATGAGCCTCGTGATCTTCCCGTGAGCACCCTTGGCGAGCTCATACCAGACGAGTTCGAGGCTTCCCGCGGCCGGCGGGACGAGCGCGAATGGGTAGCCGCCCGCCTTTCGGACGCTCCCGAGCCGCGCCTTGCTCTGTACGCGCACGAGCTGTGTGCCGAGCGCGGCGAGAATCTGCGCCGCGCTCGGCGCGGTCGACCCCGACGTCGTCTTCGCTGGTGGCGTTTCTGTGCCGACCGTAGCGCGAGCGGCGATGTCGAGGCTGTTGGCGCTTTCCGAGGCCGCTCCGCCTGCGACGTTGGTCGCTTCGACGACGCAGGAAAGCTCGTGGCCCTGGTCGGCGGGTTCGACGGTGTAGGTGCTTTCGGTCGCCGAGGCGATTGCGGTCCGGTCGCGCAGCCACCGGTATGCGAAGGCAGGCGGCGGGCTGCCTTCCCACGTACCCGGCTGGCATGTCAGGGTCTGGCCCAGTGCGGCGGCGCCGGATACAAGTGGCTTCCTGATGTCTTTTGGTGGGACGCCCGGGACGTCATCGGGCCGGCTCGTGGCGACGCCCGGCCCTTCACTGTTGACAGCGTCTACCCTGCAGGTGAGCGTGTGGCCGCGATCTGCGTCCGTGACCGTGTATTCATTGCTCGTTGCATTCGGGATGCTGACGTTGTTCAGCAGCCATTGGTAGGTGAACGTGGGTGTCGGTGCGCCGGTCCATTCGCCTTCCGTGCACGTCAAGGTCGTGCCGACCGTCGGGCTGCCCTCGATCTTCGGCGGTTCGATGTTTTCCGGCGGGCTTCCAGGGACGTGAACGGGCGGTTCGCTTCCGGCGGAGGCGGTTCCTTCGCTGTTGGTGGCGGTCACCTCGCAGGAGAGCGAGTGCCCACGGTCAGCCTCCGAGACCGTGTAGACGCTCGAGGTGGCCGAGCTGATTTCGCGCCCGTCTCTAAGCCACACGTAGGTGAAGTCCGGTTTCGGCGCTCCCTTCCACACGCCGCGAACGCAGGTGACTGATTCGCCGACACGCAGGGTGCCGTTTCCCCCAGATAGTTCCGGCGGCAGGACATTCTTTGGCGGTTCGCCGGCCACCCCCAGTGGTTCGCTTTCAGCTTCGCCGATACCTTCGCCGCCGATCGCCGTCACCACGCAGGTGAGAGAGTGCCCTTCGTCGGCGCCCACGACCATATAACCGCTGGCGGTCCCGGATTCGAGACTCGTTTCTTCAGCCGAGCCTTTGTCGCGGACCCACTGGTATTCGTACCTGCTCGGCGACCCGGTCCAAGTCCCCTGCGAGCAGTTGAGTTCCTGGCCGTTGATCGGTAGCCCCGACACTTCGGGCTTGGCGGTGGGGACCGGCGGTGCCTTTCCCTGCTTCATCACCGGCCCGCTCAGCCGCGAGTCCGAGCCCCCGGCGTTGGTCGCGGTCACGTCGCAATAGAGCGCGACGCCGACGTCGGCGCCGACCAGGGTGTATTCGCTGCTGGTGGCCGAAGCAATGGGCGATTCTTCCCGCACCCACTGGTATTCGTATTTGGTCGGCGAACCTGTCCATGTCCCCGGCGCGCACGTGAGCTTATGTCCTTCTTCCGGGGTCCCGGACACCCTCGGGCGGGCGGTGCTGGTCGGCGGCCGGATGCTGATCGCGACGGCGGCGCTGGCTGCGGACACTTTTCCTGCCGCGTTCGTGCCGGTGACCCTGCATGAGATTTTGTGACCTTCATCGGCGGGTTCGACGTAGTAGGTGTCGCCCGTCTGGGCGGCGAGGACTTCCCCGTCGCGTAGCCACTGGAATGTGAATGTGATCGGGGTGCTACCGCTCCACACGCCTTCGTGGCACGTCAGCGTCTGTTCGATCGCCGGGATACCGAGCACGAGGGGCACTTCTCTTGGTTCCGGTTTGCTTCCCCCGATGCTCAGGCTGTTCTTGCTTATCGCGGAGGCTTCGCCGGCGCTGTTCGTCGCAGTGACTTTGCACGAGAGCGAGTGGCCTTCATCTTCGCTCGCAACCGTGTAGGTGCTGCTGGTCGCCGAGGCGATCGCTTCTTTGTCGCGAAGCCACCTGTACGTATAGGTCAGCGGCGGACTGCCGCTCCACGTCCCCTGCGAGCACGTGAGCATCTGGCCCACAGCGGGGGTTCCGGATACTTCGGGCGGCGCGGTGTTCTGCGGAGGTTCGGGCGCTTTTTCGCATTCGCCGCCGAGACAGACGCTGTTCCAGCTTTCCGCCGGCTCACTGACGCCTTCCTTGTTTTCGGCCGTCACGACACACCAGACCGCGAGGTGTTCATCAGCCTTCGTCAGCGTGTAGGTCAGGTTCTTGTGTGCGAGGGGCGAGACCGTGATCCCTTCCCGTACCCATTCGTACTCAAACGGCCCGTGTTCTTCCTCGCTCTTTTCTTCGGCGCCCTGCCAGTCGCCGGCGCCGCACTGGAGCCGTTCCCCGAGGCGCGCGCTCCCGACGACTTCGGGCGGAAAGGTGTTAAGCGGCGGCGCCGCCGCAGCGGTGGCGGCCGCGGCGCCGGCCGCCACGCAGGCCAGGGAAATGAGCCCAACCGCGATCACGGCCATTCGGCGAGCAGGCACGCGCCAAGACCTGCGGGAAGCCGGCGAACGTCGCCGCTGAGTCCTCGCCGCTGCCAGCATGCTCCCCATCTCGCTCCTCCAGATGCCCTTCCGTCCGAGGCAAACGATCCACCAAGCGATGGGACAACGCTAATGGGCTGTCTCGCCCGCGGTCAAGGTCTGAAGCCACCGCGCGCTGTTCGCAGCTAGTCGGAGAGAGCGGATGCCTTCTCGCAGAGATAGGAGGCGACCATGCCCGACGGGTCGTAAGTCGCATCGATGACGTTCAGTCCCGCGCGCTCAATCATCGCCTCGAGCAGCCACGTGAACGTCGAGTACTCATCACGCACGTGCTCGGCGAGCTCGCCGAGCGTCCATCCCGCTCGACGTCGGGCTCCTCCGACGCGGCGATCCACGCCTCGATCCGAGGACCGGCGTCGGGTGGGTCGAAGCTATAGGCCACGTCCAGCAGCCGCAGCGATCCCCCTGGTCGCAGGAGGTCTGCGATCCGTTGCAGGGCGATGGCCTTCCAGAAGTCGGGGAGGTGGTGAAGCGCGAAGCGGCTGTAGACGAGATCGGGCGGATCGCGCTCGTGTTCGTAGGTCAAGAACCCGGCGCAGACGACATCCAGGTTCTGCAGACCTGCGTGATCGCGCTTCTCCAGGAGCCGCGCGAGCATGACGGGTGAGATGTCCACAGCGACCACCTTCCGGCACACCTCGGCGGCTGCGAGCGCGAACTGGCCGGTCCCGGTACCGAGATCTACCACCGAACTGCTCGCTCCGAGAACGCCTGCACCAGCCAGGAAGGCAACCTCGACGGATGCCTGCGCGTCCATCTTCGCGTCGTAGCGCAGCGCATGCTGCTCATCGAAGTGCTCGCGTCCGGCGTGCGCTTTCTCATCGAGCCACCAAGAGTCAGGGTCGCTGGACACCTCGGCATTCTCGCCCATTGCGCCGCCAGCCTTCAATCAGCTCGCGGCAGCGCCGGCCTCAGTGCCCGGGGTTGGCGACGTCGTTCGTGCGGCGCTCCGCGGTTTCGCCGCCACCGGCGGTGAGTAGGAGAGCCGGCACAAAGGGAGAAGGACATGCCTGTTGCGCTCGCGGTACTGCTGTTCGTGCTCGCGGTCGTCGGGGATGTCCCGGGGGGGCCCCGAACGCGCAGATTAAAATCTCCACATCGACGTGATCTTTGAGCGCGGTGCGTGTCTAATTGTCGATGGTCGTCATCCGCCTCAGCCGGCGTGACCGGCTGAGGCGGCCCAAGCCCGAGACATGGGGTGGTTCGAGATGCTGCGCAAGACGGTCCTGTGCTTCGCCGTTGTCGCGATGGTGAGTGGAGCGCTCGCGGGCGCAGCGTCCGCAGCGGAAACGCTGCGGCTCTACATGGGCGAAGGACCTGCATTCGCGGTCCTCGGCCACTGGTGTGGCGGAATCAAACAGGAAGTCTTCGAGACGGGCTTCAGCTCGCGCGGCTACCCGATCGGCAAAGTGCAGTTGAAGACGACCTGCGGCGGCAGCGGCAGGGGCGGCGGCGGCCATTCGACGACGTACACGGCGACCGCGGGGGTGGAATGGACCTGGTTCGGCGAAACGCGGTCCTACAGCGCGGCGTCGGGGAGCCTGGAAGCCACACCCGCGACGGACGCTTACGGCGACAGGCTCTACAACGTAGGTTCCGCGGCGTACCTTGAAAAGGGCGCCCCGCCGCTGCAACCGCCGGCTGCGCCAACAAACATCGGCGTGAACGTGGGCCTGGCCGAAAGCGGCTCCTCGGAATACCTGCAGATGAACATCTCCTGGACCGAGGCCCCCGAAACCGAAGCGCTGATCAGCTCCTCGACGATCACGGCCACGCCGGTCGGCTCAAGCGCCCCCGTGCTGACCTCCACGACCTCGAGCAACTACTTCCGCGAAATCCACCTTGCACCAGCGGAACCGAACACGAAGTACATCGTGACGGTCACCAACACCGACGCCGAAGGCACGAGCCAGGCGAGCACGCCCGTCGAAGTCAAGACGCCGAACTCGGACGGCGAAGCCGAAAGGGAACACAGGACCTACGACACCTGCTCCTCCGACAGCGGCACCATCAAGATGTCGCCAGGCCTAAGCGAAACGCCGCAGGTGCAGACGATCAAGGTCAGGGGGACCCTGGCTGGATGCGAAGGTCCGAACGTGCCGGAATCGGCAAGCTACTCGCTCAAGGAGCAGACCACCGAACCGGTCACGTGCTCCTACCTGCAGCAGTCGACGACGACGCCGACCACGACGTCCGGGAAGCTTGCCGTCACCTGGGCTGAAAAAGAAGGCGTCTCGACGGGGACTCTTACGCTGCCGATATCCGAAGCTTCGCTTACCGGTATAAGCGGCTCGCTGAGCGGCGGTCCGCTCTCCGCGAGCACACCGATCAGCGCGAGTTCGATCTACGAGACGTTCCCGCTGTGCGGGGTGCCGCAGGGCAAGAAGGGCACGATCAAGCCAATCAAGGCCGGCGAGTTCTCCACGAGCGAAGTCGAATTCCGCTGAGCAAAGACCAGCCGTTTGCCGGTGGGGGCGTGGGGCCGCCGGGTCATCCGGCGATCTGCCCCTGTCCGTTGCTAACTGCTCGCAGGGGAATGGCCGCCCGCTCCTCAAGACCCTCAGGCAGCTGGTCCCGAGGTAGCGGGCCACGATCATCCCCCCGGCACCTCACCGACTCGCTGATCCGCGTGAGGAGATGCGCAGCCGCTGTGACCTTCCCCACACACGGGCGCGGCGAATCGGAGTAGCGTCTACACCTGACCGCGCATTAGGAGCGGGTCTCCCGCTCCGCCAGAGACGGGGGTCCGTGATGAGCACGTGCCGAGACTTAGGGAATGCGGGGGCCTTTGGTGGAGGCCGGCGCAGCAGAGCCCTCGTCGTCGCGGCGCTCGCCTTCGCGGCATTGCTCACCGGAGCCGCGTTAGGCCCCGCACGGGCACAGGCAGCGCCGGTGTGTG
This sequence comes from uncultured Solirubrobacteraceae bacterium, assembly GCA_963787115.1. GTDB lineage: Bacteria > Actinomycetota > Thermoleophilia > Solirubrobacterales > Solirubrobacteraceae > Palsa-744. Next base: position 6,490 of record CAWBBS010000012.1, on the reverse strand, counting down.
CGATCCATTCGGCGCCGTCGTTCGTGGAGTGGGAGACAGACTCCTCGATCGCAGACGTGGTCCAGCTCGAATGCGAATCCGCCTACGCGGGCGACACGGTCAAGGTCCGCGCGCCGGGCCTCTGCAGCGGATACGGCGGCGGCGTGACATGGACCGCTCCCTATCCCTACTCCCCGACGTCCGGCGAAGCCACGACCGCGAAGCTCACCGGTGCAGGCGACGCCACCCTCGCCCTCTGGGGCGGACCCTCCTGCCCGGCGGGCTCCTACGTGATCGAGGCCGAACTCGAACAGCCGCCCCACGAAACGGTCAGCACCTCCTTCGAAGTGCAGCCGCCCCGCCAACTCACGGAAGGCGTCTCGATCGTCCCGGGCACGGAGACCGTGGACAAAGTGCACGGCAGCGCGGCCATGATCATCGAGATGTCCGCATCGTCGTACCCCCTTGAGCCGGTTCGATTCCAGACTCCGCAGACGTATGCTGCCTGCTCCGGCACGCCCCATCTCGCCTGGATCGGGCCGGAAGGGAACGAGCTCTCGGCCAGCGGTGATGCGGTGTCCGGTGTGCCCCTCGACCTCGACGGCAACACCTTCGCGCTGATCCTCGCAGGCACCTCGTGCTCCGAAGGAAGCTACATCGCCGCGGCGAACCTCGAAGAAGCGCCCTTCACGACCTGGGAGAACACGTTCTCGATCAAGGCCGCGCCCACGCTGCCGGCGTCCCCCACCGCGTCGATCAAATCCCCCGCCGCGGGCAAGACCTACGAACCGGGCGCGCTCGTGAAAACCAGCTTCTCCTGTGCCGAGGGCTCGGGCGGCCCGGGCCTGGAATCGTGCTTGGACTCCAACGGCTCCTCGGGCACGTCGGGCACGCTCGATACGAGCTTCGCGGGGCCGCACACGTATACCGTGACCGCCGCGAGCAGAGACGGGCTCACGGGAGCGGCCCAGATCGGCTACCAGGTGGTCCCGAACCCCTCTAGGTTGCTGCTCGCCTACAAGACGCCGTTTACGATCGGGCCGATCGAAAAGGGCGACCCGATCAACTGGCGCGCGGCGAGCGCGGAGTTCGTGACCTCCGCGGGAACGATCGACTGCTCGACCGCCCAGATCGACGGGAAGCTCCTCTCGAACGCGCTGAAGACCGATCAGCTCGAATCCTCCGCCGGCGCGAGCTTCGGCAGCGGGCCCGCGGGCGGCGGGTGCACGAGCTCCGCGCTCGGCGCGGTCTCCGTCGAGGCCTCACCGGGGTCGTGGTCCGGAACGCTCAAGACAAGTGGAAAGAGTCAGCTCTACGCCCCGCCCGATCTAGCCCTGAGCCTCTCCTACGGTGGCCTTGTCTGTCCCTACACGGCGCTCGTCCTCAACGGCAGGTTCAACACCGACGGCAACGCGATCGAGCTGACGAACTCGAAGCAGACCTTCCATCTCGAGAAGAACGAGAGCCCGCGCGGATGTGTGAAGAGTGCCGCCTTTACCGCCGCCTGGCAGCTCACCACCACGCTTCCGGGCTCGGCGGAAGAAGTCCCGGTGATCCTGACGCAGGATGGCTGAAGGCGCGGCGAAGGCTGATCCGAGGGTACGTTTCGAGGATTTCGGGAGGCTCGTACGCATCGCCCCCGAAAGCCCCCCAAGAAACCAACCTGCGCTCTTGAACACCTCCCAATCCGCAAGCGGATGCGAGTTCCAGGGCCATTGATGGACTCTTCTGTCCTCAATTTGGCTGGTAATGTACGAGCGTGTCCACCACCGCACGAGCGGCTAGCGTCGACCGCCTCCCCCGGGGGCCCCACCGTCTCTCCCGCGACGAGGTCGTCAGCCACCAGCGTGAGCGACTGCTGGCGGCGGTCGCAGCTGCGGTCGCAGCGAAGGGCTTCGCCGCCACCACGATCGGCGACATCACGCGTCGCGCGCGAGTCTCGCGCGACACCTTCTATGAGCAGTTCGCGAGCAAGGAGGAGTGCTTCCTCGTCGCCTACGACGAGATGACCGGCGCGCTGCTCGCCGAAATCGTCGCCGTGGGAACCAGCCAGGCGGACTATGTGGAGGGAATACGTGACGGCGTGCGTGCGTACCTGAAGTTCTGGAGCGAGCACCACGACGCAGCGCGGGCGTTCACGATCGACATCCTGGCGGTCGGCGAGGCGGCTCACGCCCACCGCGAGCAGATACTCGGCAGCATGACCCGCCTGTTCAGCGCGATCGCCGTCCGAGCCGAGGCCGAGCGGGGCGGCCTGCCCAAGGTCCCGTCCGTCGTGCCTCGTGCGATCGTCATCGCAACGGTCGACCTCACGACAGAGTACGTTCGTCACGGTCGAACGAGCGCGCTACCCGAGCTCGAGGACGACATGGTCTATCTCTGGCTCATGGGGCTCGCAGGACACCAAGTCGCCGCGGCCGCCATCGCGCGCTGAGCAGCCCGAAGTACGTCCAGGGCGTTCGGCGAAGGATGCGAGCGCCGCGACCCTCGCATGTTCGGGCGCGCCCAGCGACGCCTCAAAGGCGTCAGGATGCCGGGCGAGCGCTTCTCGCCCGGCATCCGTCCACGTCTACTTCAGTTGCTGCGTCGGACCGATCGCGTCTTCACCGACCGAGGCCGGCGTCCAGGGCAGCGTGATCCATTCGTTTTTCGAAAGGCGCTGAGTCTGGTCTTCGTAGTACGGCGACGTCGGATCTTCCGACTGCGAGTAGGCCAGGAGCGCTTTCGAGAGCGGATCCTGACCGTTCTGCAGTTCGGTGAACGACACGAAGCCCGTGCCGCCCGTCACTTCGGTCTGCGTCGAGGTGGGCGTCGGGAACGTCCCGCCGATGGCCGCGAAGCAGTTGCCGCCATCCGAGCAACCAGGCAGCGAAGGCGCACCGGCCTTCGGTGCATGCTGAACTTCACGCATGTCCGCGTCGAGCGGGAGGCCGCGGGTCTCCATCGCGCTCACCGCACTCGCCAGCGCTTCCCTGCTCGCCTGCAGCGAGGTGTTGAGCGTGTTTGGCGTGTAGACCGGGTCGCTCACCGTCCAGGGGTGGACCCAGAATCCGGCCGCCCCATTGGGCGCCCGTTCGAACCATTCCTGGAACAGCCACGCGCCCCTCTCGTCGAGCGTCGCGCTCGCGTTGTAGGCGTTGAGCACAGGGCAAGCGCCGCTGACGTCAATACCGTTGATCACACCGCCGTCTTCGCTGACCGCTTCCTCACAGATTTCGCGCAGCCCCGGAAGGGCACGCTCAGCTGCGAGTGAGCGGAACGACGTCCACGACGCCTCCATCGTTTCGGCGGTGAAACCGGGCGTCGATGAGAGCCCGTCGGTCGGCACGCCGCCGTTGTTCGTGCCCATCCGCTGGGCGACCATGTCGATCCCCGTCTGAGCGCGCATGCCCGGGTTTTCTTCCTGGCCGCCGAGGGCGGGGGAGAATCCGGTGAGCGGGGCGTTCGCGTTTGCCAGCCAGAACGAGTTGTTCGAGTTCTCGACGTAGTCCCTGCGGACCAGCGCAGGCTCTTCGTTGCCCGCGAGGGTGCCGGGCGCGATCGCGCCGGCGCTTTCCGGCGGTTCACAGGCGGGCTCATCAATGTACGGGCCGATGAGGGACCCCGGCGAGAGGTTGCAGGAACCGTTAACGAATGCCTTCGTCAGATCCGAGGCAACGGCGATCTCGGTGTAGAAGGCGTTGCCTTGGTCATCGGCGCCGATCGTGTTGACCCACGGTACGCCCTGGATCGTGCGCTCAGCTTCGATCACCTGCGCGGCGTCTTCGGCTTTGCTGATCGCGAGCCACTGGTCGGGGCCCCGGAGGTTGGTCGCATTTGCGTCAGCGACCGCGATCGGGAGTTTGCTGTCCCAGAAGACCGGGCCGTAATTGCTGTAGTACAAGGTCTCGGTGTGCGGCACCAGTTCGCCGTGTTCGAGTGCCTGGACGGTCACGGCGAGCTTCTTGATCTTCTCTGTTTTGCCCTTCCAGTAATAGGTCCCGGAACTCGCGCCGGGCATGTACTCGAATTTGAGCGTGTCGGTGGTCGCCACCGTGTGCGTCCACGCGACATGCTGGTTGTGGCCGATATTGATCCCGGGAAGCCCCAGGATCCCTGCGCCGGTCGCGTGATAGTGCCCCGGAACTTCGACGTTCATCTCCCACAGGCGTTCTGATCCGCGCCAGGGGAAGTGTGGGTTTGCGAGCACGACGCCGCCACCGTTGACGGTGTCTTCAGCGCCGACGGCCAGCCCGTTGGAGCCCACCAGGTCGCTGTGGCCGATCTGCGCAAGTTCCTTGAGTGTCTTGGTTCCCGCGGAGGCCTTGTGTGCGCGAGCACCCTGCTTCGCGAGCGGCGACGGCGGCCCGTAGGCGGGATTGGCCTCCGCCTCTGGGCCGAGCGCCGAGTTGCCGGCGAGATCATCGACTTGGTAGATGCGAAGCCAGACGTCCTTCGCCGTGATCGGCTTCACCCAGGCAGCCCCTTTGCACGCAGGGTTCGAGACGCCAGCCGCGCCGCCGATGTGCTTGAGGTAGGCGTCGTAGCCCGCCGCGTACCCCTTCGCCACTTCGCGCGATTCCGTTGAGGGTCCCTGCGGATAAGGGAGTCGCAGCAGCTTCGCGACGGTGTGGTTCCGCTGGACCGAGGTCCAGTAGAAGTCCGAGTAGAGGTTCGTGAAGACCGCTCCACCCTCGAATTCGTTCGTGAATGTCTTTTCCGGACCGAAGAACGCGGATCGTTCACCGTCGACCGTCAGGAAGGTTTCGGCCAGCAGGCACGTGTCGTCCTGCACCTGTGCGTAGCCGATCCCGAACCCGACGTCACCGAAGCTTTCACCCGAGACGTTCGCGACGCCGCCCGTGGTCCTGGTCAGCGACACGTGGTAGGACGCGAGGGCAGACGCAGGGATACACAGGCCGGCCGTAAAGACGGCAATTACCGCGGTCAAGCGGCCTCTCGCGAGCAGTGCACCGCGCATCTTGCGCGCTCGGACGCCAACCCCCGAATCCATCCCCATAGTCCCTTCTCCCTCTCCGTTGTGGCCCGCCGCTCAGTGGTGGACTGGGCAGTTCTTCAATGTGCAGCGAGCGTACCGGAGCGTGCTCGAAAGCGCAAGCGACTACCGGCGGGCCAGCTGGGCGACTCACCTCCTGGCTCGTCGAGCCCCCCACCGCCTGATGCCTCGCGACCTGTGTGTGAGGACGTGGGCTCCATGCCCCCCACGCGCCCCGGGACCGTGGAGCCGCGGAGCGGCCAGACTTGGCCCTGGGTTCGGGCGTCTCGGTCCGCGCGTACTGGCTTCTACGCAGCTCGGTTTTCGAGACCGCCTGCGTCGGCCCGTGAACCTTCGTTCCTTCCTCAAAGGGGCCCTCGCGACCCGACTTCGGCACGAGAGGCCGGATGTAGCGCCCTAGAAGCCGCCGGGCCCGCGCGGCCCGCCTTCGGTCAGAGGACTCGTGAGGACACATTCCCCGCTGCGCCTTCCGCCCACCGTGTTCGCTTCCAGACGGCGCGGGAAAAGTTCGCCCGTGAAGTCGGTGCTGTCCCACACGTTCGTGTCCCTGCTGCAGGTCAGGTTGTGGGTGATCTCGTTCGAGAGGATCTCGATGGCGTCAGGATCGGCGAGTTTGTCGCTCGTCAGACTCACGCTGCCCCCCACTTCCAGCCGCGCGAGCCCCAGCCAGCACGACCGGAGTTCCTTCACGGTGAGGTTCTCACTGATGTCGCTGTCCTCGAAGGCGCTATAGACGGGATTGCTTATGGTGGCAAAGATCCCCGGCCCGGGTTCTTCGCAGACCTCACCGCCGCCGCCGCCCTTCTCGGTCACGCTTCCCAGCACCACGCCGTAGTGCAGCACGACACCCAGAGGCGCCGTAGCCGTCAGGTTGCGCTCGATACGGACGGTGCCCATGTGTCCTTCGCGGACGTCGAGACATGGGGAATTCGGTACCGCAGCCGAGGAGCGCGGCAGCGCCGCTGCCCACATGCAGGTTCCCTTTCACGGTGAGGTCGGAGTTGCCCGAGTGCGTCTGATCATCGAGCGCGTAGGAGGCCACGAGCGTCGATCCCGCCTCGACGGTTAGGTTCCCCGAGACGGTCGCCGGACCTTGATCCACATCGCAGAAGCCTTTGACGGAGACGTTGCCGGAGTAGGCGCCCGCGAGAACGCCCGGGACAGACGAAGTGCCCGAACAGACCGTGGACTGCGCCTGCGCAGCGGGCACGCCCGTCGCGGCGCCGAGCGCAAGAATCGACGCGGCGAGCGTCACAGTGTGCGACGCACGTATGCGGCGCAGCGTGTCTGTAATTCTGCGAGCCATCCTTGCCCTCCAACCTTCCCGGGAATCTAAGACGAAGCAAGCTACAGAACTTGCCCGGCCACGTACAACCGTGAAACGGAGCTGCCGAGCCTGGATCGACCCTGCGGGGGGCTCTACCCCACCCGGGACTACCAGCCCATCAACAGCCACCTGAGCTGTCCACCCTCACCCGAGACACCCGTCCAGCATGTCCGGCGACTTCACGAGTA
>CAWBBS010000011.1:0-221369 GCA_963787115.1 uncultured Solirubrobacteraceae bacterium | reverse complement strand
ATCTTTACGGCGGAACGTATCAATTGTTTCATTACACGTTCCCGAAGCTCGGCCGCACGGTGAAGTTTGTAAATTCACGCGACCCGGAAGCGTTTCGCAAAGCCATCACACCGAAAACCCGCGCTATCTATGTCGAGACGGTTGGCGATCCCCAACTGGTCGTGCCGGACTTTGAGGTCATATCCAAGATTGCGCATGAAAATGGAATTCCGCTCGTCGTGGATAACACCGTCGGCATCGGTTTGGTGAAACCGATTGATTACGGCGCGGACATCCTCGCCACGTCCGCCACGAAATACATCGGCGGCCACGGCACGAGCATCGGCGGCGTGATTGTCGACGCCGGCAAATTCCAGTGGAACAACGGCAAGTTCCCCGAATTCATAGAGCCTGATCCGAGCTATCACGGCTTGAAATACTGGGATGCGTTGAGCAACGTCCCCGGACTCGGCAATGTCGCGTTCATCCTGAAAATCCGCGTCACGCTCCTACGCGACATCGGCGCGGCGTTAGTCCGTTCAACGCGCACCAGTTCCTGCTGGGTTTGGAAACGCTCCCGCTGCGGCAGAAACAACATTCCGTGAACGCGCTGGAGATTGCGAAATTCCTCAAGAGCGATCCGCTGGTGACCTGGGTGACATATTCTGGCTTGCCGGATGATCCGAATCATAAGGTCGCCGCAAAGTATTTGAAGGGTGGCTTTGGCGGCATCATGGGCTTCGGCATCAAGGGCGGATTGGAGGCCGGTAAGAAATTCATCAATTCAGCCAAGCTGCTCTCGCATCTTGCGAACATCGGCGACGCCAAATCGCTGGTCATTCATCCGGCCTCGACCACGCATCAGCAGTTGACCCGGCGGAACAGGAAGAAACCGGCGTGACCGCCGATTACATCCGGCTGTCCATCGGCCTCGAAGACGTGACCGACATTCAGGCCGACATTGAGCAGGCGTTGCAAGCCTCGCAGAAATAAGTTCCGAACTCCGCGCACCGGCGAGACTAAAACTCGCCGGTGCGCGACGGTAAATTTACAAGTTCAATGGCCAAGGACATTTTTGAAAGCAGCGATACGGTTCGCACCGCGCGGCCGTTGCGTTACGCGCAAAGTGTCACGTTTGACGAGCCGCTCGGTTTGGAATCCGGTGGCACACTGCCAACCGTCACGGTGGCTTTTGAAACCTATGGCCAGCTTAATGAATCCGGTGACAACGCCATTTTGATTTGTCACGCCATCAGCGGCGATTCCCATGCCGCCCAGCACGATGCGGAGGATGATCCCGGCTGGTGGGACATTCTCGTCGGACCGGGCAAGCCGGTGGACACGAACCGTTTTTTTGTCCTCTGTCCGATTCTTCTCGGCGGCTGTCGCGGCACCACCGGGCCGGCAGCCTCAACCCGCTACGGGCAAACCTTACGGCGCGGATTTTCCAGCCATCACCATCGGCGACATGGTGGAGTCCAGCGGCGGCTGTTGGATCACCTGGCATCGGCCAACTCGTCGGCGTCATCGGCGGTTCCGTGGGCGGAGATCAATCTGACCTGGGCTACACGGTATCCGGACCGGTTGCGGGGCGCGGTGGTGCTGGCCAGTTCACCGCGACTGACCAGTCAGGCCCTGGCCTTTGATGTTGTGGGGCGAAACGCCATTCGGCGCGATCAGTTTTTCTACGACGGCCAATATTATGACCAGCCGCAAGGCCCGGCTGTGGGTCTGGCATTGGCACGAATGATCGGCCACATCACCTATCTTTCGCCGGAAGCCATGAGCCAGAAATTTGAGGGCGACCGGCTGCATCCGCGCGAGGAAGCCATTGAGTTTGAGAAGACCTTTTCTGTCGGCTCCTATCTTGGCCATCAAGGCACCAAGTTTGTGGACCGGTTCGACGCGAATAGCTACCTCGCGCTCTCCCTCGCGATGGACTTGTTTGACTTGGGCGGAACGCCCGAACAATTGGCCGCGAGTTTTCGTTCCGCGAGATGCCGCTGGCTGGTACTGAGTTTTTCCAGCGACTGGCTTTTTCCGGCCGGCCAGTCGCGCGACATCGTGAGCGCGCTTGGTCAGCAACCACGCCGCGGTGAGCTACTGCGACATCCGGAGCGACTGTGGTCACGACGCCTTTCTTTTGCCGGACGATTTTGACCGTTACGGGGAGATGGTCGGGCGTTCATGAATAATCTCGTGCCGGCACCTTTCTCCGGGTTGGACAAGGAAGAGTTGCCCGGAACCACCAGCATTTTCCACGAGCGCCGGCTCGATCACGACCGGATTGTGGAATTGATTCCGCCGGAGCGAGCGTGCTGGATCTCGGCTGCGGCACCGGGCGATTGCTGGCGCGGCTCAAGCAGCAAGGCCACGGGCGGCTAGTGGGGGTGGAACTCGACGAGCGAAAAATTCTGGGCGCGCTGAAGCGGAATCTGGATGTGATCCAGGCCGACTTTAACGCAGGTTTGCACGCGTTTGCCGACCAGCAATTCGATTGCGTGGTGCTGTCGCAAACGTTGCAGGCGGTGAAGGATGTGGAAGGCGTGCTTGCGGAATGCTCCGTGTGGGGACGAACGGCATCGTGAGCTTTCCGAATCTGGCGTATCATAAACTGCGCCGCATTCTCGCGGAGGACGGCCGCGCGCCGCGCGGTTACGGCTGGCTAAAGGATAAATGGTATGACACGGCGGACATCCGGTTTTTTTCCATCGCGGACTTTGAAGATTTTTGCCGCGACAAGAGTTTTCGCATCGACCGGCGCATCGCGCTCAACACCGAATCCGGCGAGGAAATCACCGCCGATGCGAATCGGGATGCCGACCTCGCCATCTTTGTGCTGGGCCGCGAGAACAAACACCAAGGCAAACCATGAAGCGAACTGGACGACCCAAGCCGATTTTTCATAGAATTTCACTGGTCATGCGAGAGGCCTCCCGGCCATCGTTAAATTTAATTTCCACGGCGCTGTCCAGATCACTGGAGGTTTCCTGCAAGCAAAGGCAAATCATGTCGCATTTGTACGGAGTTGAAAGTCACGTCGGCCGCACGCCATTGATCCGGCTGCGCCGTCTATCGGAACTGACCGGCTGCGAAATTTTGGGCAAGGCCGAATTTATGAATCCCGGCGGTTCGGTGAAAGATCGAGCCGCGCTGGGCATCATCGCTGACGCCGAGGCGAAGGGTTTATTAAAAACGGGCGCGACGATTATTGAAGGCACGGCGGGCAACACCGGCATTGGACTCGCGGTGATCGGTCACGCGAAAGGCTATCACACGGCTATAGTAATCAACGAAACCCAGTCGCCGGAAAAAATCGCATTGCTGCGCACGCTCGGCGCGGAAGTGATCACCGTGCCGGAAAAACCCTACAGCGGAATCCCGGCAATTACAACCGCGTTGCCCAGCGGCTTGCGGAAGAAAATGGCTGGTTCTGGGCCAACCAGTTCGACAACACCGCCAACCGGCTCGCGCATTACCGCACGACCGGCCCGGAAATCTGGAGCCATCCATGTCTTCGTAGAAAGTCATCGTCGACCTGGAGGATCGGCGCATTGACGCACGCACCGAGACATTCGACCTCGGTCATGGTGAACAGGCCGTCCGCACTGGTTTCACCCCATCCTCGGATGCCGGTCGCTGTTCGGCAGGCATCGGTCACCGCATCGGACCCGCGCAGCCAGCAGGGCGTGGTGGTGCAGATCTGCAGGTGATATTTCCCGATCGGTTTGGTGTTGAACATGAAATAGAAAGTGGCGATTTCGTATACCCGGATCGGCGCCATGCCCAAACGGGCCGCCACCGCGTCCATCGCCTTCACCGGCACCCAGGCGCTGCCGGTTTGCCGCTTCATCTGATTCTGCGCGACATACAACGCCGGCAGAACGGCACTTGCCTGCCGGCCGGGGGGATACTTCGCGACCGCGTGCGCGATCTCGGCCTCGCTCTGTTCATCGAATGCGAAGCTGGGTGGCTGTTCGAACGCCGATCCGTTGGCGGCTGTCCCATTTGTCTGGCTCATGGGTCTACCTGTCGATCTCGCCGAACACCACGTCGAGCGATCCGACGATCGCGCAGACATCCGCCAGCATGTGCCGTCTGGTGAGCACATCGGTTGCCTGGAGGAAGGCGAAGCCGGTTGCGCGTATCTTGCAGCGATACGGCCTGTTGGAGCCGTCCGCCACAAGATAGACGCCGAACTCGCCCTTCGGACTTTCCACCACCGTGTAAGTTGCGCCGGCCGGCACGTGATAGCCTTCGGTGTAAAGCTTGAAATGATGGATCAGCGCTTCCATCGAGCGCTTCATCTCGTGGCGTGTCGGCGGAGTGAACTTGCGGTCCTGCACCTTGATCGGGCCTGGCTTCATCTTGGCCAGGCATTGTTTGATGATTTTCAGGCTTTCCCGCATCTCGTAGATGCGCATCAGGTAGCGGTCGTAACAGTCACCGTTGCGGCCGACGGCAATCTCGAAATCGACCTCGGCGTATTTGTCATACGGCTGGGCGCGGCGCAAATCCCACGGCACGCCGGATGCGCGCAGCGGCGGCCCGCTGAAGCCCCAGGCCAGCGCCTGTTCGGCCGAGAACACGCCGATATCGACTGTGCGCTGCTTCCAGATCCGGTTGGTGGTCAGCAGCTCTTCGAGTTCGTCGATGAATTTCGGGAATGTCTCGGCCCACGCGCGCGATCCTGTCGGTCAGGCCGGCCGGTAGATCCTTCGAGACGCCGCCCGGGCGGAAATAGTTGGCGTGAAACCGCGCGCCGGACGCGGCCTCATGGAACTCCATCAGCTTTTCGCGCTCCTCGAACCCCCAGAGGCTGGGGGTGATCGCGCCGACGTCGAGCGCGTAGGTGGTGAGGTTCAGCAGATGGTTCAGCATGCGGGTGATCTCGGCGAACAGCACCCGGATCCACTGCGCGCGGTCCGGCGCGGTGATGCCGAGCAGCTTTTCGACCGCCAGGGCGAACGTATGCTCCTCGCACATCGGGGAGACGTAATCGAGCCGGTCGAAATACGGCACCGCCTGCATGTAGGTCTTGTATTCGATCAGTTTCTCGGTGCCGCGATGCAGCAGGCCGATATGCGGATCGGCGCGTTCGACGACCTCCCCGTCCAGTTCCAGGATCAGGCGCAGGACACCATGCGCGGCCGGATGCTGCGGACCGAAATTGATCGAGTGGCTGTCGATCTCGACGGTCCTGGCGGACGGCGCGATACCTGTCGTGTCTCCCATGGGCTAGCCTTTCTCCTGCGGGGCAGCGCGTTCGGTGAATACCTTCTCGTCGCCCGGCAGCGTTGTCATTGCCTCCCACGGGGACAGGAAATCGAACGTGCGAAAATCCTGGGTGAGGCGCACCGGTTCGTTGACCACCTGCTTGCGGTCCTCGTCATACCGGACCTCGACATAGCCGGTGAGGGGAAAATCCTTGCGCAGCGGATGTCCTTCGAAGCCGTAGTCGGTCAGGATGCGGCGTAGGTCAGGCTGGCCAGAGAATACGATGCCGAACAAGTCCCATGCTTCGCGTTCCCACCACGTCGCCACCGGCCAGACCGAGTGGACCGACGGCACGGGGGTGGTCGCGTCGGCTGTGATGATGACGCGCACGCGCTGGTTCAGCGAGACCGAGAGCAGATTGTAGACGACATCGAAGCGTTCGGGGCGCTCCGGCCAGTCGACGCCGCACAGATCCATCATCTGCTCGAAGGCGCAGCGCGGGTCGTCGCGCAACGCTGTCATGACCGCTAGCAGTTGATCACGCGCCGCGTGAGCGACCAGTTCGCCGCCCTCGATGCGGAAACCGGAGATGCCGGGGATCGATGCGATGGCTTGCCCCAGAAGTTCCGTCGCTGACGGCGCCGGTGCCGGGGCTTCGGCGGTTGCAGCCGTGTCAGCCACGGAGGATGGTCCCGGTGCGGCGGATCTTCTTCTGCAACTGCATGATCCCGTAGACCAGCGCCTCGGCTGTGGGCGGGCAGCCCGGCACATAGATGTCCACCGGCACGACCCGGTCGCAGCCACGCACCACCGAATAGGAATAATGGTAGTAGCCGCCGCCGTTGGCACAGCTGCCCATGCTGATCACCCACCGCGGCTCCGGCATCTGGTCGTAAACCTTGCGCAGTGCGGGCGCCATCTTGTTGGTCAGCGTGCCGGCGACGATCATCACGTCGCTTTGCCGGGGCGAGGCGCGCGGGATGATGCCCAGGCGGTCGAGGTCATAGCGGGGCATGTAGGCGTGGATCATCTCGATGGCGCAGCAGGCAAGTCCGAAGGTCATCGGCCACAGGCTGCCGGTTCGCGCCCAGTTCACCACCTTGTCGAGATTGGCGACGAGGAAACCCTTGTCGGCGATTTCCCCGGTGATGCCCTTGATCACCGCCTCCTGTTCCGGACCCGGCGGCAGATGATCCCGGTTCCACGCCAACATGGTCGCATCGCTCATGCTGCTACTCCCACTCAAGCGCGCCTTTGCACCACTCGTAGACGAAGCCGACGGTGAGAACGCCAAGGAACGCGATCATCGACCAGAAGCCGAAAGCGCCGATACCCTTCAAAGCCACGGCCCACGGGAACAGGAACGCGATCTCGAGATCGAAGATGATGAACAGGATCGCGACCAGGTAGTATCGGACGTCGAACCGTCTGCGTGCATCGTCGAACGCCTCGAAGCCGCATTCATATGCGGATAGCTTTTCCGGATATGGTTTCTGACGGGCGAAAGCAATGATGCGCCGACCATGGCGATGGCTATTCCGCCGGCGATGATGAGGAACACCAGGATCGGCAGGTATCCAAAGAGAACTGGCTGCATGACAGGTCCGCGCTAGCTGGAGTGGCCGCTATCGCAGCACGAGACGAGCCAAACGCCGGTGGCGCCCGACTGCCTCCTCCCGCAATGCAGCATCATTAGACCCATACCGCCGCGTCCGCCATAGAGGAGTTCGACACAAATATGTACAGGCCCGCTGTGAAAGACGGTGCGAGAAGCGGATCCGCTGCTGGCGCGAGTGACGGGGCTCGAACCCGCGACCTCCGGCGTGACAGGCCGGCGCTCTAACCAACTGAGCTACACCCGCAGCGGCAGGGGGGAGCGTTTAGGCTGGGCGCTACCCGGCGTCAAGGGCGCTCGATTGCTATCCCGAGGCGAAGAGTTGGCGCGATGAGAAAGAGGTTGGTGCTTTCGGGGCTGCGGTCGCCGGGTGGGGTGACTGGTGGGCGGTGACGGATTCGAACCGCCGGCCCTCTCGGTGTAAACGAGACGCTCTACCGCTGAGCTAACCGCCCTTTAGAGCCAGGTGCAGTGACGGCGGGGCCGAGCCGGTGCCATTTGGACGGCTTTCAGCCCACCGAGTCCTTGAGGCCCTTGCCGGCCTTGAAACGCACGGTGGTCGATTCAGGGATCGCCATCTCTTCACCGGTGCGCGGATTGCGGCCCGTACTGGCTTTGCGAACGGCGGCGACGAACGTGCCGAAGCCGACCAGGCGGACCTCCTCCTTGTTTTTCAGGCTCCGTGATGGCGCCGAATACGGCATCGACAACTTCACCCGCCTTGGCACGCGAGAGGTCAGTTCCGTCAGCCACCGCTGCGACGAGGTCCATTTTATTCACGGCGTTTCCCTCTCAATGTGGAAAATCACGAATCGGGATCCCTGGACGGGGCGCCCGGAAGAGCGGGCGGACACTAATGGCGGGTTTTCGGCTCCGTCAATGCTGAAACGCGAGCGCGGATTTCTGTGGGAAATTGCCGCGGCGGAAGTGCGGGAGCTCTGCCCCGCACGCCGCATCAAGGAGCGACGCTCCTTGCGAACGGCCATTGATTAGTGTGGCAGCGACGCTTGTGCCGGCTGCGGCGTTGCCACCGGCACGGGTGTCTCGGGTGGTTCCTCCCACTCGATGGCGACCGGACGACGCGCCAGCGCCTGGGCAATGACCTCGTCCACATCGGCTACGGGAATCGAGCTTCAGGTGCTTTTTCACGTTGTCCGGGATTTCGGCCAGGTCCTTTTCGTTCTCCTTCGGGATGAACACCGTCGTGATGCCCGCCCGCAGCGCCGCCAGCAGCTTTTCCTTCAGGCCGCCGATCGGCAGGATACGGCCGCGCAGGGTGATCTCGCCGGTCATCGCCACATCGCGCCGCACCGGGATGCCGGTCAGGATCGACACGATGGATGTGGCCATGGCGACGCCAGCCGAGGGACCGTCCTTGGGTGTCGCCCCTTCCGGGACGTGGACGTGGATGTCGCGCTTCTCGAACAGCGTCGGCTTGATCCCGAACCTGCAGCGAGCGGCTGCGGACGTAGCTCAGGGCCGCGGAGACGCTTTCCTGCATCACGTCACCCAGCTTGCCGGTCTGCTTGACGTTGCCCTTGCCGGGCAACAGCACCGACTCGATGGTCAGGATCTCGCCACCCACTTCGGTCCAGGCCAGACCGGTGACGACGCCGACCATGTCCTCGGCTTCCGTCTCGCCGAAGCGGAACTTCTTGACCCCGGCGAACTTTTCCAGGTTCTTGCGGGTGATCGCGACCTTTGGCGTCTTTTTGGTCACGATCTCCTTGACCGACTTTGCGGGCCAGGTTGGCGATTTCGCGCTCCAGGTTGCGAACGCCGGCCTCGCGCGAGTAGTACCGGATCAGGTCGCGCAGGGCATCTTCGCTGATGCTCCACTCTTCCTTCTTCAGGCCGTGCGCCTCGCCCTGCTTGTTGATCAGGTGGCGCTTGGCGATCTCGACCTTCTCATCCTCGGTGTAGCCGGGGATGCGGATGATCTCCATGCGGTCCAGCAGCGGCTGCGGCATGCGCAGGCTGTTGGCCGTGGTGACGAACATCACGTCGGACAGGTCGTAGTCGACCTCCAGGTAGTGGTCGGCGAACGTCGAGTTCTGCTCGGGGTCCAGCACCTCCAGCAGCGCGGACGACGGATCGCCGCGCCAGTCGGCCCCAGCTTGTCCACTTCGTCCAGCAGGAACAGCGGGTTGGAGGTCTTGGCCTTCTTCATGCCCTGGATGACCTTGCCGGGCATCGAGCCGATATAGGTCCGCCGGTGGCCACGCACCTCGGCCTCGTCCCGCACGCCGCCCAGCGACATGCGGACGAAATTGCGCCCCGTCGCCTTGGCGATCGACTTGCCCAGCGAGGTCTTGCCGACACCCGGCGGGCCGACCAGGCACAGGATCGGCCCGCGCACCTTCGGGCTGCGCGCCTGAACGGCCAGGTACTCGATGATGCGTTCCTTGACCTTCTCCAGGCCGTAGTGATCGGTTCGAGCACCTTCTCGGCCGCGACGACGTCGTTGTTGATCTTGCTGCGCTTCTTCCAGGGAATCGACAGCATCCAGTCGAGGTAGTTGCGCACCACCGTGGCTTCCGCGCTCATGGGGCTCATGGTGCGCAGCTTCTTCAGCTCCGCCATCGGCCTTCTCGCGGGCTTCCTTGGTGAATCGGGTCTTCTTGATTTTGGCTTCGAGTTCGGCGTTCTCGTCCTTGCCGTCCTCGCCCTCGCCCAGTTCCTTCTGGATCGCCTTGAGCTGCTCGTTCAGGTAGTACTCGCGCTGGGTCTTCTCCATCTGCCGCTTGACGCGGTTGCGGATGCGCTTTTCCACCTGCAGGACGCCGATTTCCGACTCCATGTGGCCGAACACGCGTTCCAGCCGCTCGCTGATCTTGGCGATCTCCAGCAGGTCCTGCTTTTCGGGGATCTTCAGGTTCAGATGGCTGGCGACCGTGTCGGCCAGCTTCGACGGCTCCTCGATCTGGTTCAGCGAAACCAGCACCTCGGGCGCGATCTTCTTGTTCAGCTTGATGTACTGCTCGAACTGCGAGACGACGGTGCGGCCGAGCGCCTCGAGGTCCTTCTTCTCGCCGACTGACGTCGGGCATCGCTTCGGTCTGCGCCTCGAAATAGGCTTCGGTTTCCTTGAAGCCGGTGATCTTCGCGCGGCGGCCGCCTTCGACCAGCACCTTTACGGTGCCGTCCGGCAGCTTCAGAAGCTGCAGGATCGTGGAGACGGTGCCGATCCGGATAGATGTCCTCGACCGACGGGTCGTCCTGGGAGGCATTTTTCTGGGCGACCAGCAGGATCTGCTTGTCCTCCTTCATCACCGCTTCGAGCGCGCGAACCGATTTTTCGCGGCCGACGAACAGCGGGACGATCATGTGCGGGAACACCACGATATCGCGCAGCGGCAGCACCGCCATCACGTCGCTGCGGTGGCGCGGACTGGCTTTGCCGGCAGGCCGCTCGGGAGCGGGCCGATCTCTGTTCCGTCATGTATTGACCTCCTAAAGGACAGTCAGCGCCTTCCGCCCGAGCAGCGGCACGGAAAACGCTTTCACTCGGGTCTGTCAAGACCCGTTCGACGCCAGATATGGCAGCCGAACGGTTCGCCGCAAGCCCTTGAAATCCACGATCACGCCACCGCGAGCCGGACTCCGGGTCGCGCGCACTAATCAGGCGGTGTTTTCCGCCCGCTCCTTGCCGTACAGATACAGCGGATTGGCGCGGATTCCGCGACCTCCCGGTTGATAACGACCTCCTCGACCCCGTCCAGGCCCGGCAGTTCGAACATGGTGGACAGCAGAGATCTGTTCCATGATCGACCGCAGGCCGCGCGCGCCGGTCTTGCGGGCGATCGCCCGGGTCGCGACCGACTTCAGCGCGTCGTCGGTGAAGGACAGCTTGACGCCCTCCATCTCGAACAGCCGGCCGTACTGCTTGACCAGCGCGTTCTTCGGCTTGGTGAGGATCTCCATCAGCGCGCCTTCGTCGAGGTCTTCCAACGTCGCCACCACCGGCAGACGGCCGATGAACTCGGGGATCAGGCCGAACTTCAGCAGATCCTCCGGCTCGACCTCGCGCAGGATCGCGCCCATCCGGCGTTCGTCCGGGCGAGCGCACCTCGGCGCCGTAGCCGATTCCCGATCCCTTGCCGCGGGCGCCGATGATGCGCTCCAGGCCCGGAAACGCGCCGCCGCAGATGAACAGGATGTTGGTGGTGTCGACCTGCAGGAATTCCTGCTGCGGATGCTTGCGCCCGCCCTGCGGCGGCACCGAGGCAACCGTGCCTTCCATGATCTTCAGCAGCGCCTGCTGCACGCCTTCGCCGCGACACGTCGCGGGTGATCGACGGGTTGTCCGACTTGCGGTGAAATCTTATCGACCTCGTCGATGTAGACGATGCCGCGCTGCGCCCGCTCGACGTTGTAGTCGGCCGACTGCAGCAGCTTGAGGATGATGTTTTCGACATCCTCGCCCACGTAGCCGGCTTCGGTCAGCGTGGTGGCGTCGGCCATGGTGAACGGCACGTCCAGGATGCGCGCCAGGGTCTGGGCCAGCAGGGTCTTGCCCGAGCCGGTCGGGCCGACCAGCAGGATGTTGGATTTCGCGATCTCGACGTCGTTGTTTTTCTGGCCGTGCGCCAGGCGCTTGTAGTGGTTGTGCACCGCGACCGACAGGACCCGCTTGGCGTGGTCCTGGCCGATGACGTAGTCGTCCAGCACCTTGCAGATCTCCCTCGGGGTCGGCACGCCGTCGCGCGACTTCACCAGGTGCGTCTTGTGCTCCTCACGGATGATATCCATGCAAAGCTCGACGCACTCGTCGCAGATGAAGACGGTCGGGCCGGCGATGAGCTTACGGACTTCGTGCTGGGACTTGCCGCAGAACGAGCAGTAGAGGGTATTTTTCGAATTGCCGGACTTGCTCATGCGCACTCCTCCCCCGGACACAGGGGCACAATGGGGAATAATAACTCCCTATACGCGGCAGGGACAAGAACCGCGGTCAGCCAGTCCCCTTGAACACAGCGAATCATACGGCGAACCGTGCCGTATAAACCACAATGAACTCGACTGAAAAAGCAAATTACCGGGACGGCATCACAGGCCGCCCCGGCGGTGAAATCGCGGATGCCGCGGTCAGCCCTTGGACGATTGGCTCGCTCGGTCTCCGGGCGGCGGTCCACGACCTCGTCCACCAGGCCGAAATCGCGGCTTTCCTCGGCGGACATATAGGTATCGCGCTCCAGCTTGCGCTCGATCGCCTCGATCGGCTGGCCGGTGTGCCGGACATAGATCTCGTTCAGCCGCTTGCGCAGCGTCAGGATTTCGCGCGCCTGGATCTCGATGTCGGTGGCCTGGCCCTGGGCGCCGCCGGAGGGCTGGTGCACCATGACGCGGGCGTTCGGCAGGGCGTAGCGCTTGCCCTTGGCGCCGGCGGTCAGCAGCAGGCTGCCCATCGAGGCGGCCTGGCCGATGCATACCGTGCTGACCGGGCTGCGGATGTACTGCATCGTGTCGTAGATCGCGAGGCCGGCCGACACCACGCCGCCCGGGCTGTTGATATAGAACGAAATATCCTTTGACGGGTTTTCCGACTCCAGGAACAGCAACTGGGCGCAGATCAGCGCGCTGACCTGATCGTAGACCGCCCCGGTGAGGAAAATGATGCGCTCCTTGAGCAGGCGCGAATAGATATCGAACGCCCGTTCGCCGCGGGCGGTCTGTTCGACCACCATCGGCACCAGGGAGTTGCCATATACCTCGACAGGGTCGCGGTCCCGCATGTGTGATCACCTAAAGGTTGTAAGGGTCGAACTAGGAAGCCACTCATAAGTAAGTGCAGCGCCCGGGGATGTCCAGCTACCCGGCCGAACAGCCGGAGACAGGCGGCGGCGTGTTCAGCGCGGCCGCGCCGGTTCCTTCAGCAGTTCCTCCGGCGTGACGATGGTATCGGTAACCTTGGCCAGTTCAAGCACAAAGTCCACGACTTTGTCCTCGAGCAGCGGGCCGCGCACGCTGTTGGTCAGCCTGCGGGTATTTCCGGAAGAACTCATACATCTGCTGCTCCTGCCCCTGATACTGCATCGCCCGCTGATACAGCGCGCGGTCCAACTCCTGCTCGGAGACGCTGATGTTGTTGACCCGGCCGATTTCCGCCAGCAACAGCCCGAGCCGGACGCGCCGTCGGCGATCCCGCTGTAGTCCGGCCCTCAGGGTGTCCTCGTCCTTGCCCTTGTCCTCTTCGTCCTGCGTGCCGGCCTTGCGGGCTGCTCGAACTGCTGCCAGATCTGATCGAATTCCTGATCGGCGATGGACGCCGGCACCGGGAAAGTCGGCCAGCCCGGTCAACGCGTCGAGCAGATCCTTCTTCAGCCGCATGCGGCGTGACTGCGTCGAATTCCTGCTGCTGGCGGGAGACGACGATCTTGCGCACCGCCGCGATGTCGTCGGCGCCGACCTCTTGGCCAGTTCGTCGTCGATGGCGGGGATGATCTGGGTGCTGACCTGTTTGACCGTGATCTCGAACGTCGCCGGCTTTGCCGGCCAGGTCAGCCTTGCCATAGTTTTCGGGGAAGGTGACGTTGATCGTCCGGGTCTCGCCCGGCCGGGCGCCCTCAAGCTGTTCGGCGAACCCCGGGATGAACCCCGTCCCGCCGATCTCGACCGGCGTGTCGTTGGCGGTGCCGCCCTCGAATGGGACGCCGTCGATCTTGCCCACGTAATCGATGGTGAGGCCTCGCCGGCCGCCGCGCCGTAGCCGCGCGCTCGATCGTTTCCGCCGCGATCGGCTCGAGCGTGCGGTGCGACCTGGCGATCTGTTCCAGCGCCTTGTCGATTGCCTCGGGCGGCGACCTCGGCCTTGACGCGGGTCAGCTCGATGGGCTGAAATCCGGCAGGACGATGTCCGGCATCAGTTCCAGCTCGAGCTTGAATTCGAGGTCGCCGGTCAGCGCCGTGGGGTTTTCCGTCACCATGTCGACCTTGGGCTGCTGCGCCGGGCGCAGTCCACGTTCGGCTGAGCACCTTCTGCGTCGCCTGGTTAACGGACTCCTCCAGGATCTCGGCCGACACCGCGGTGCCATAGCGCTGCCTGACGATCGGCATGGGCACCTTGCCCGGACGGAAGCCGGGGATACGCAGGGTCTTCCCCAGGGTGGTCAGACGCTCGGTGCGGCGCAATTCCAGGTCAGCGACGGGCAGAACGACACGTGTAGCCGCGCTTCAGACCGTCGGAGAGCGTCTCGGTAACCTGCATTTTCAGCCAATCCTGCCAAAAATCCTGTTCAAACCAAACCGCGGCGCGAAACCTGGTGATACGCGGCTTGGTGCGGGCGAAGGGACTTGAACCCCCACGGCTTTCGCCACCAGAACCTAAATCTGACGTGTCTACCATTTCACCACGCCCGCGCACCGATGCACCGGGCCCCGCCTGAGCCGCTGCCGTGGGCGAAGATCACAAGGCCTCGTGCGCCGCTTGGAACCGCGAGGTCCCCGCGCAGGCTGAGGACCCCGAGATCGAGCAGCAGCTCGCGAGGGACGGGGCAGGTGCGGGCACCGGATCCCGGCACCGGTCATCAGCGCCAGGACCTCCTCGTCCGAGACGGGGGCGAAGTCCTCATACCACAGCCCGACGCCCCCGAAATCACGCGGGATGTCCGCGCACACGACCTCATCTGCTTCCTCGCCGAGCATCGCCACGGCCTGGCGCGAACCCACGGGCGCCACCACGATCACCCGCGCCGCGCCGCGGCCGCGCACGGCACGCACGGCCGCGAGATCCGACAGGCCCGTCGCCAGGCCGTCGTCGACGATCACCACGGTCCGCCCGCGCACGTCGGCCGGCTCCCAGTCGTCCCGGTAGAGCTCCACCCTGCGGTCGAGCTCTCGGACCTCGCGGTGCACGACGGCGTCGATCTGCTCCTGCGTGAGCCGCAGCCGCTCGCAGATGTCCCTCTCGAGCACGGCCGCACCGCCTTCGGCGACGGCGCCGACCGCGAACTCCGGGTTCTGCGGCGCCCCCAGCTTGCGGACCGCCAGGATGTCCATCCGGGCTCCGAGCGCCCCCGCGATCTCGACGGCGACGGGAACGCCGCCTCGCGGCAGCGCCAGGATCACAGGCTCCCTCAGTCCCAGCGGCTCGAGCAGCTTCGCAAGCTCACGACCGCCGTGCCGTCGATCCCTGAACATCCTGCGCTCAACATAACCCCGGCGTGAGGCGTGCGTGAATCCGCTGCCAGCCGCGCAACGGATTCGGCAATCCCGAGGAGATCGGGCAAGCGGCGTGTGTGATCATGGGCGCAGCGACAGGCCGGTACCCCAGAGCGCCGGCCGGGCTCGCAAAACCCACAACCGGACCCGCCGGCCGCTGCGGGTCCCGCACAGCGAGGAGCACGCCAGCCATGCCAGTTTCCGCCTCGTCCAAAGACATCCTTTCCTCCGCCCAGTCCGAGAAGCGCAACGAGATCGTCGACATGCTCACCCGCGCCTACTGGATGGAGATTGAGACGGTGATGAGCTACATCGCCAACTCCATCAACCCGGATGGGTCCCGTGCACAGGAGATCGTCCAGTCGCTCGCCGTCGACGTGCAGGAGGAGCTCGGCCACGCCCAGGGCTTCGCTCGCCGCATCAAGGAGCTGTACGGAACGGTGCCGGGCTCGCTCGCGTTCAGCGCCAGCCAGACGGCGCTTCAGCCCCCCGCCGACTCGCTCGACCTCGAGCACGTGATCCGCGGCGTCATCGACGCCGAGCGCGGCGCCATCGAGCACTACAACCACATCATCGAGGCGACCGACGGCGTGGACCCGGTGACCCAGGACATGGTGACGACGATCCTCGCCGACGAGCAGAGCCACCTGCGCACGTTCGAGGGCTACCTGCGCGAGTTCGCAGCCTGAGCGGGCGCTTCGGAAATGCACTGAACCCGCCGCCCGGCGCCGTTGACGAGGGTCCGCGCTTGCCATAAGGTGCGCGCGATAACGGCCAGAACCGTCCGACGGGGGGATCACATGAAGCGTCCTGGAGCGCTGCTCGCCTGCTGTGCACTGGTGTTGGGGCTGATGCTGAGTTCGGGGTCCGCGAGCGCAGCAGGTACGCCGACGGCGGCGGGGACCTGGAGCTGCTGCGGGGCGGGCGGCGCCGGACTGCAGACATGGGTCATCAAATCGTCGGGGAGCAGGCTGTCCGGAGGCGGCTACGACGGCTCCAGTGAGTTCTCTCCGATCAGCGGCTCGGTGAGCGGGACGTCCGTGACGATCGTGACCGGCCCGTACATCACCGACCCGGGCTACAGCGCCACGTTCACCGGCAGGCTCTCAGCCGACGGAAGCACCATGTCGGGAACGTGGAAGAGCAACGCGAACCAGAGCGGGACCTGGACAGCGACGCGTACGGCGGGCAGCCCGACGATCCAGCCCAGCAACAAGCAGGAAGAAGAAGAAAAGAAGGCCAAGGAAGAAGCCAAGGCCAAGAAGAAGAAGGCCAAGCTCGCAACCTCTACGACCCTCCGCTGCGACCAGTACCAGCCTGATACCCCGCTCGCGTACTTCGAATGCACCGCCGAAGTCTCGAACGCGAGCCTGACCGAACCGCTGCCCAAGCCCTCCGGGATCGTCTCCTTCACCGTCAACCCCGGTGGAGGCGGCGGCTTCCGCGGCTTTGACACCTGCAGCCTGAAACCCTCCGAACTCGGCGGCAACTCCGCCTTCTGCTCGGTCAGTTACTGGCCGCCCGCGGAAGGCATACCGATCGGGGCTCAGCCGCCCATCACCGGCAGCTACCTCGGCGACAGCACATTCGCCCCGAGCAGCGCACAGCCGAGCGCTGCACTGCCCCAGATTCCCCAGGCCAGCGCTCAGCAGTCCGGCTCGAGCGTGCCCCTGAAGATGACGTGCCCCGCCCAGACGGTTTGCACGGGGACAGCCCAGCTCGCCGCCAGCGGCGCACAGGCCTCGGCGGTACACGCGGGAGCGGCGGGGTCGGCGATCGTGGCCTCCGGCAGCTACTCGATTGCGGCCCACGGCAAGGCGACGATCAAGCTGCGCCTGACCGCGCGCGGGAGGTCGCTGATCAAGAAGCACCACCGCCACCTGATCGTCACCCTCCAGATCACGCCGAACACTGGACCGGCGACCCATAAGACGCTCGTCCTGAAATAGGGGCGCAGGCGGGTGCGGCCGGATGCGCGCTCTAAGATCCTCCGCATGGCACAGCGCGAGGGAAAGGCGTGAGCAACCTTCCCGGTATCCCCTGCCTCCCAGGTGCTCCGCCTAGGGCGCCGCTGCCGGCGCCCTTCGCCCGGCCGGCCGTGGGCGTCGCCGCGACGGCGTCCTGAGGGCCGGGATGCGCCTGGCCACCTGGAACGTCAACTCGCTGCCGGCGCGCATGCCCCGCGTCGTGGAATGGCTCGGCAGCACCGCACCGGACGTGCTGTGCCTGCAGGAGACGAAGGTGACCGACGCCGCCTTCCCGCACGAGGAGCTCACCGCCCTCGGCTATGAGTCGGCCTTCTCCGGGGACGGCGGCTACAACGGGGTCGCGATCCTCTCCCGCGTGGGACTCGAGGAGGTCGCCCTGGGCTTCACCGGCGAGCCGGGGTTCCCCGACCCCGAGCGGCGAGCGATCGCCGCCACCTGTGACGGCGTGCGCGTGTTCTCGCTGTATGTGCCGAACGGCCGCGAGCTCGACAGCCCGCATCTGGCCTACAAGCTGCAGTGGCTCGCGGCGCTGCGGGAGGTGGCCCGCGGCGAACTCGCCGACGGACGTGATCTCGCGCTGTGCGGCGACTTCAACGTCGCGCCGACCGACGAGGACGTGTGGGACCCGGCTGCCTTCGCCGGCTCCACCCACGTGAGCGCACCCGAGCGCAAGGCCATCGATGACCTCATCGAGCTCGGACTCACCGACGTGCATCCCCGCGCGCTGAAGGGGGAGCCGTTCACCTACTGGGACTATCGCGCCGGCATGTTCCACAAAGGCATGGGCATGCGCATCGACCTCGTGCTCGCCAGCGCTTCGCTGGCCGGCGCCGTGAGCGACGCGTACATAGACCGCGACGCCCGCAAGGGCACCAAGCCCTCCGACCACGCCCCTGTGGTCGTCGACGTCGGCCCGCACTGAAGCCTGTCCCCGCGCCCGGTGGGTGCCGCGGCGCCTCGGTCGTTGCTTCACAAGACGTTGACGTGCGGGGGCCGCCCCGGATAGCTTGCTCGCAGTGCGACGGGCACGGCGGGCTCGGGGGGCCGTCCGGCGTGCACTGAGAAGTCTGCGGCCCTCCACTCAATGGAGGAAGAGGGAACCATGAGAAAGAAGTTCTTGGCGGGGCTGGCCCCGCTGCTCGTCGTCTCGGCGCTGGTCATCCCGGCCGCCGCACAGGCGTTGCCGCATTGGTATCAGGGCAAAGTGCTGCTGACCTCGCCCGCCACGGTCTCGACGGCGGGGTCGCTCACGTTCAGCTCGCCGTCGGAGGTCGTGAAATGCACCGTCGCCGACAGCGAGGAAGTCTGGAACCCCGTCGGCGGAGGCGCGGGCATGGACCTGATGCTCGGGTTCACGACGAGCAAATGCAAAGTGACGAAAGCCACTGCGGCCTGTCCCAAAAAAGGGTCGACGCCCACGGTGCTCGCGAACGGCCTGACGTGGCCGTCATTCCTGCAGGCGGGTACCCCGATCGTCGACGAAATCCTGAAGGTCAGGCTGATCGTCGGCTGCCTCGCGGGCGCGGTCCCGCAGGAATTCGAAGGGTCGCTCTCGCCGACGGTCGAAAAAACGAAACTCCTCTTCGGGGGGCCGAGCAGCACCCTGGAAAACGTGCTCAAAGAAAAACTGGAAGTGTCAGGAAAAGACACCATGGCCGGGGGCTTCACCGCAAAAGACCCGTGATCAGGTTCTAGCGCTCATCCCTCGCGGCCCGCCCGCGACGGGAGCATGAGCAGGCCGGCGTGCGGCAATCGCGCGCCGGCCCTGAGCGCGTGGGCGCTCGCCGTCTCGCGGCCCCGCAGCGCCCCCGCTAGGAGATGTCCTCCAGGGCGCTCTGCAGCCGCCGGGCCTTCTGCTCGTCATACCCTCCGAGCTCGCGCGCGAGGATCGCGCCCGAGCGGTCCACGAGCAGCACCGCGATCGTCCCCGTCCCGTCCAGGCCGAGCTCACGCACGACACGGCCGACGTTCGTGTAGACGGTGATAGTGCGCGCCCGGGCGGCGGCCGTCCCGACGCCGCGGGCCATGCCCCCGTCGATGAACGACCGCACGGGGCGCAGCGCGCCGGGCAGCACCGGCAGCTCATAGACGCCGACGCGCGGGTCGCCCTCCTGCAGGCCGAGCAGCCACGGCAGCCACTCATCCACTACGTCCTGCTGCTCGCGGCGGAACGCGGCCACGATGAAGCTCGCGCGCCTGCTGAGGTCCTCGGGCAGCTCATAGCGCTCGCCGTCGAGGTCGCGCCCGCTGAGCCGCGGAAGCCGCTCCGCCGGCCCCGGCGTCATGCTGCCCCGCCCGCCGCGACGGGACTTCGATCCTCATCGGGCTCTCCGTGGGCCGCGCCTCCGCGCGGGTTCGGCAGGCCCGGGGTCACCAGCAGCCCCAGAAGCACGAAGCCCGCCGCCGTGAAGGCGACCGTCGCCGCCGAGGACGCCAGCGCCTCGGAGGAGGCCTGAACTATCGCCTCGCTGCCGGGACGTTCGCGCAGCGCCACGATCGCGCTGCCGCCGCTGAGGCGCACCGCCTTTGAGATCTCCGCCTGCTGCGCCGGCGCCAGCCCCGGCACGGACCTCAGGCGGCTGCTGACGCCGGACCCGAGCGTGCTGATGAGGATCGTGCCGAGGATCGCGATGCCGAGCGCCGAGCCGACCTGGCGGAAGGTGCTCTGGATCCCCGACCCCTGTCCGCTCGCCTCCACCGGGACGTCCGTGAGGATCACGCCGGTCAGCTGGGCGGTGGCGAACCCGACGCCGATCCCGTAGACGAACAGGAACGGCAGGATCGACCAGACCGAGGTGCCGGGCCCGAGCACGAAGCCGAGCGAGCCGATGCCGAGCACCTCGAGCGCCAGCCCCAGCTGCACCACCCCCCGTGGGCCGATCCGCGGGGCCAGCGCCGCGGTGGCGCCACCCGCGACGAGGGTCCCTGCGGCGAGCGGGATCAGCGCCGCGCCGGTGTCGAGTGCGCTGAGTCCCAGCGCGCCCTGCAGATACAGCGGCAGCACGAATAGGATCCCGAACTCGCCGAGCGCGACGATCAGCGCCGCGACGTTGCCGATGCTGAAGCTCGAGATCGAGAACAGCCGCAGATCGACCACGGCCAGCTTTCCCCTTCGCAGCCGCGAGCGCTCGATCAGCAGGAAGGCCGCCATCGACACGACCGACAGCGCGAAGGCGACCGGTACCGGCGAGATGACCCCGGTGGGCCAGCCGAGCAGGTCAAGGCGCTGGACGGAGATCCACCAGCCGTAGGTCTCGCCCTCGATCAGCCCGAACACGAGCGCGCTGAGGCCGAGCACCAGCGTGAGCTGGCCGGGGAGATCAAAGCCGCGCGGCGTGTCCGGATCGGAGGTCTCCGGCACGACGAAGATGAGCCCGAGGAGGATCGCGATGCCGAGCGGGACGTTGATCAGGAACGCCCACCGCCACGAGAGGTCCGTGGTAAGGACGCCGCCGAGGAAGGGTCCGACGGCCGCCATCCCGCCGATCGTCGACCCCCAGATCGCGAAGGCGATCGCCCTCTCCCGGCCCCTGAAGAGGCTGTTGACGGTCGACAGCGTCGCGGGCAGGATCATCGCCCCGCCGATGCCCTGCAGGAACCTGCCGAAGATCAGCATCCCGCTGCTCGAGGCCGTGGCGGCGACGAGGCTCGCCACCACGAACCAGATCGTGCCCGTCATGAACAGGCGCCGGCGCCCGTACATGTCGCCGACCCGCCCCAGCGTGATCAGCAGCGCGGCGAACACCAGCGAGTAGATGGAGTTGACCCACTCGGCGCTGGAGGCGGTCGTGTTGAGGTCCCGGATGATCGTCGGGATCGCGACGTTGACGATCGTCGCGTCGACGATGATCATCGCGACGCCGAGCGCGATGAACGGCATCGCCACCCAGCGCCGCCGGTGCCCGCCCTTCCCTTCCGGTGCGCTCTGGGTGTCGCTCACGTGCCGCATGATCGCAGCCGCGCGATGAGTGTCTCGGGGCAACCGGTTGACCCCAGCGATCTGAGCGCCGGCGCCCGGCGGATAACATCGACGCGGCGCCGCCGGCGCGAGAAATCGACGCCGGGCCCCGCGGCCCGGCCAGGAGGGGGAGAGACCGTGAGCGAGCGCAACCGCCGCCTTGTCCTAGCCGAGCGACCCACCGCGATGGTCGACGAGAGCACCGTTCGAATCGAGGAGGGCGAGATCCCGGTGCCCGGGAAGGGCGAGGCGCTCACGCGCGTGCGCTACATCTCGATCGACCCGACGATCCGCACCTGGATGAACGACGCGCCCGGGTATCTGCCTCCGATCGGCATCGGCGAGGTCGTCCGCGCGGGAGGAGTCGCCGAGGTGCTCGAGAGCAACTCCGACAGGTACTCCCCCGGGGACCTGCTGTTCGGGATGACCGGCTGGCAGGACTACGCGATCGCGGACGAGGGCGCCAGCAGGATGCAGCGTCTCCCCGCCGGCGTAGCCCCGACGTCCGCGCTGAGCGTCTTCGGGATGACGGGCATGACGGCCTACTTCGGCCTCATCGACGTCGGCAAGGTCGCCGAGGGCGATGTGGTGGTGGTCTCCGGCGCGGCCGGGGCGACCGGCTCGACGGTCGGGCAGATCGCAAAGATCAAGGGCGCGTCGAAGGTGGTCGGGATCGCCGGCGGGCCGGAGAAGTGCGCGTGGATCGTGGACGAGCTGGGCTTCGACGTCGCCATCGACTACAAGTCCGAGGATGTGCGCAGGCGCCTGAAAGCGGAGGCGCCCGAAATCGACGTGTACTTCGACAACGTCGGCGGCGAGATCCTGAACGCGGCGCTGGCGAACATCGCGATGCGCGGGCGCGTCGTCCTGTGCGGGGCGATCTCCGGCTACAACGAGCGCAACGCCCCCGGACCCTCCAACTACACGATGCTGATCGTCCGGCGCGGGCGGATGGAGGGCTTCATCATCCTCGACTACGTGGATCGCTACGCGGAGGCTCAGGCCCAGATCGGCGGCTGGCTCGCGGAAGGCCGGATCAAGGCTGCCGAGCACATCGTGGAGGGGCTCGAGCACGCCCCCGACGCCCTGAACCTCCTCTTCACCGGCGGCAACACCGGCAAGGTGATCGTGAAGGTCTGAGCAGCGGCCGCCCTCTCAAGGGACGCACCTAGTTCACACAATCCGGCATCGGATTGTGTGATGATCTGCGGCGTGCGTCGTGTTGTTCGGCCCCGGGGGGCCCGTCATGGAAGATGGCCGCTGGGACTCCTCGCGGCCATGCTCGCATTCGCCGTGACGCCCGCGGTCGCCTCCGCGGCGGGCCCGGAAGGCATCCACAAGATCCAGCATGTGGTGATGATCATGCAGGAGAACCGGAGCTTTGACAGCTACTTCGGCACCTATCCGGGCGCCGACGGCATCCCCGCCAACGTATGCGTTCCCGACCCTCTTCACGGCGGGTGCGTGGCGCCATTCCACGACGCGACCGGAAAGAACTCCGGCGGCCCCCACGGGACCACGGCCTCGATCGAAGACATCGACGGCGGCAAGATGGACGGTTTCGTCGCCCAGCAGGAGGCGGCGCAGAACTGCGCGAGCACCGACCCGGAATGCGCGACTTGCCAGGAAGAAGGCACCAAGTGCAACGACGTCATGGGCTACCACGACGCGCGCGAGATCCCCAACTACTGGACCTACGCGAAAGACTTCGTCCTGCAGGACGACATGTTCGCGTCCTCGGCCTCGTGGAGCCTTCCCGAGCACCTGTACATGGTGTCCGGGTGGAGCGCGGTGTGCCCCAAAGGGGCGACGAACCCGCTCTCGTGCGCCGAATCGCTGAGCCCGGTCAAACCGGCGGGGGGCTGGAGCTCACCCCTGGAACCGGGCCGCGCGAGCTATGCGTGGACGGACCTGACCTGGCTGCTGCACAAAGAAGGCGTGTCCTGGCGCTACTACATCCACGAAGGCGCCGAGCCCGACTGCGAGGACGACGAATCGATCAGCTGCTCGAAGGTCAAGCAGAGCGCCAAGACGCCCGGGATCTGGAACCCGCTGCCCGACTTCACCGACGTCAAGGAAGACAGTCAGCTCGGCAACATCCAGCCGCTCACGAGCTTCTACGAAGCGGTCCACAACCAGTCCTCCTGCGGCCTGCCGAACGTGTCGTGGGCGATCCCGAGCGCGGAAGTGAGCGAACACCCGCCGAGCACGATCGAAAAGGGCCAGGCCTACGTCACGACCCTGATCAACTCGATCATGCAGAGCCCGTGCTGGGGCTCGACCGCGATCTTCCTCTCATGGGATGACTGGGGCGGCTTCTACGACCACGTCGTGCCGCCGGCAATCGACGCGGGCGGCTACGGCCTGCGCGTTCCCGGCCTGGTCATCAGCCCCTACGCGCGGGCGGGCTACATCGACCACCAGCAGCTGAGCCACGACTCCTACCTGAGGTTCATCGAGGACGACTTCCTCTCCGGCGCCCGGCTGAACCCGAAGACCGACGGCCGCCCCGACCCGCGCACTGCGGTGCGCGAAGAAGCCGCCGGGCTCGGCGACCTCGCCAGCGACTTCAACTTCGAACAGTCCCCGCAGGCGCCGGTGCTGCTCTCCCCGCACCCCGAACCGGGTCCGCCCTCTGAACCGCCCGGTACACAGACGCCGCCGTCGGTGGAGACTGAAGCCGCCACAGCGGTGGGCCCGAGCTCGGCGACGCTGAACGCGAGCGTGAACCCCAACGGCAGCAACGTCACGGAATGTCGCTTCGAATACGGCCCCTCGCCCGGCTTCGGCTCGAGCATGCCGTGTGAATCGCTCCCGGGCGCGAAGTCAAAACCGGTGCCGGTGTCGGCGAGCTCGTCCTCGCTGGCCTCGAGCACAACCTACGACTTCCGGATCGTGGCCACGAACAAGGCCGGCACCACCGTGGGTCAGGCGCAGCATTTCACGACGCCCGCCACCCCGCCGTCCGTCGCCGCCGTCGAACCCGACGCGGGCCTCACGACCGGGGGGACCTCGGTGAGGATCACCGGCGCCGGCTTCGCGAACGTATCGGCGGTCAGGTTCGGCTCGAGCGCCGCGAGCAGCTTCACGGTCAACTCCTCCAACTCGATCACCGCCACCTCTCCGGCGGGGAGCGGCGTCGTCGACGTGACCGTCACGAGCCCGGTCGCCACCAGCGCCACGGGCGCCGCGGACCACTTCACCTATGTCAAATCCGGGAGCGGCCCGAACCTGAAGAAGCTCGCGCCGGTCGAAGGGCCCTCGGCGGGCGGCACCCCCGTGACGATCACCGGCAAAGACTTCGTCGGGGTCACGTCGGTCCTGTTCGGCGGCACGCCGGCCAGTGCCTACACGGTCAGCTCCGCCACCACGATCCTCGCGACCTCTCCCGCCGAGCCGCCCGGGGCAGTGCACATCACGATCACGACGCCCAACGGGAGCAACGCGTCGTCGGCCGCAAGCAGGTTCACCTTTGTCGCCGGGGCGCAGGGCCTGAGCGAAGCCGACCTCGCCTCCCTGGGGGCCGCCGGCCCCCTGCTGGGCTGAGAGCCCGGGCCCGCTCAGCCGGCGCCGCTCACCCGACGGCGCAGGAAGTCCACCAGCGCATCCGCGCACTGCTGCCCGCGCTCATCCCAGATGAAGTGGCCAGCGCCCGGCAGGACCAACAGCTCCGAGCCCGGGATGTCGCCGTGGAAGCGCTCCGCCATCACGGCGCCGGCGAAGGGGTCCTCATCGCCCCACAGCACCAGCGCGGGCAGGCCGAGCGCGCCCAGACGCCCCTCATAGGGGGCGAGCTTCTCGAAGTCCCCCGAGCGGTAGAGGTCGAGGTGCGCGAGCCGGTGCTGCTCGTCCGCGAACGCCTTCCAGTACTCATCCAGGGCGTCCTCGCCGATCCCCGGGCACAAACCCTGAAGCACGGCGCCGAGGCCCTCGCGCGTCATCGCCGCGACCAGCTGCTCGCCCTCCTGCGGCGTGCGCATCGTGTTCGCCATGTCGTGCCAGCGCCGGTCCGCCCAGAAGCCGCCGTCGGAGATGACCAGGGCGCGCACCCGCTCCGGGTGGTCGCACGCCCAGCGCAGCCCGATCATGACGCCCCAGTCGTGGGTTACGAGCACCACCGGGCCGAGCTCGAGCTCGGCCACGAACCGCTCGATGCTCTCCACGTGGCGCTCCCAGGTGCCGGGCCGATCGAGCGGCGAGTCGCCGAAGCCGGCCAGGTCCGGGGCGATCGCGCGCCAGCCCGCGGCGGCGACGGCGCTCATCGCCTCCCGCCACATGTAGGAGGACTCCGGGTAGCCGTGGACAAGCAGCACGGCGGGGGCGTCCACATCCCCCGCTTCGCGATATGCCAGCCCGGCGGCCCGGCCGCTCACGCCGCTCATGAGGCCACCTTCTCGAGATGGCGCTCGGAGCGCCCGAACCCGAACCTCACGGCCGGAGCGAGGTGCTCGCCCGCAAGAGCGTCGGTCGCCAGCGGCATGCGCGGGCCGCGCCGCTCGGTGGCACCGAAGGCCGGTACGACCGTGCCGCGCCCGCGCTCCTGCTCAGCACGGATCTCCCGCCAGGTCATCTCACCCATCTGGAGCGCTCCCATCCCCACGACCCCTCTCCTCGGTTGCCCGCCAGTCTAAATGCGCGGAGAGTCCGCAGGCATACACGCGCACGACCCACCACACTGGGTTCATGGACGTGTTGACGACGATCGCGCACGCGCTGCGCGACGCCTTCCTGATGGCCTGGTCGATGTGGTGGGCGCTGGTGCTCGGATTCGCGATCTCCGCGATCGTGCAGGCATGGGTTCCGCGCGAGCGGATCCAGAGCGCGCTCGGCGGATCCGGCGCCCGCCCGGTGATGCTGGCGACGGGGCTGGGCGCCGCCTCCTCGTCCTGCAGCTACGCCGCAGTCGCGATCGCCAAGAGCCTGTTCCAGAAGGGCTCGAGCGCCGCCTCGGCGCTGGCCTTCCAGTTCAGCTCCACGAACCTGGTGATCGAGCTCGGGGCCGTGATCTGGGTCCTGATGGGGTGGCAGTTCACGCTGGCCGAGTTCGTCGGGGGGCTGATCATGATCGCGATCATGACGGTGCTGCTGCGCGCCTTCATCTCGCAGCGCCTCGAAGCTCGGGCGCGCGAGCACGCCATCGCCGCCGACAGTGGGCACCAGCACCACAGCGCAGGTGACGCCATGAGCATCGGCCGGCGGCTGACGAGCATGGAGGCCTGGTCCGACGTTGCCCACAACTTCCGCAACGACTGGTCGATGCTGTGGAAGGAGATCACGATCGGGTTCCTGCTGGCGGGGTTCATCGGCCAGCTTCCCAACAGCTTCTTCAACGCTCTCTTCATCACCGAAGCGCCCGCCCCGCTGCGCCTGATCGAGAACGCGGTCGTGGGCCCGCTGATCGCGATCATGAGCTTCGTCTGCTCGGTCGGGAACGTGCCCCTGGCGGCGGTGCTGTGGTCAGGCGGCATCAGCTTCGCGGGCGTGATCGCGTTCATCTTCGCCGACCTGCTGGTGCTCCCGATCATCGCGATCTACCGCAAGTACTACGGGCGCGTGTATGCGACCCGGATGGTCGCGCTGATGTTCGTGACCATCGTCATCTCCGCGCTGATCGTCGACCTGATCTTCGGCTGGGCGGGGCTGATACCGCAGGTGCGGCCCACCCGCTCTGACATCTTCAGCGCGGTGAAGGTGGACTACCGGCTGTTCACCAACGCGTTCGGCCTGCTCGTGTTCGCGACGCTGATGGGGCTCACGATGCGCCGCGGCGCCACCGACCCGGTGTGCGGCATGCGCGTTGACCGCTCGAAGTCCATCCGCCTGAAGACCCCGCAGGGCACGATGTACTTCTGCTCGGAGCACTGCGCGCACAGCTACGAGCACGGTGGCCACGAGAGCGGCCACTCGGGCGGGCACCGCGCGCACGCGGGTGCCGCGGCCCCGTCCTGAGTTTTCCCGCCGGGGGGTGCTCTAGCTTCCCTCGGGTGATGCGCGACTTCAAGGACTTCCTGCTTCGCGGGAACGTCGTCGACCTGGCGGTCGGCATCGTCATCGGCGCCGCCTTCGGTGCCGTCGTGACGGCGCTGGTCGCGGATCTGATCACTCCCATCATCGCCGCGATCATCGGCAAGCCTGACTTCTCCGGGCTGACGTTCACGATCAACGGCAGCGTGTTCCGCTACGGCTCCTTCCTGAACGCGCTGATCGCGTTCGTCTCGATCGCGGCCGCCGTCTTCTTCTTCGTCGTGAAGCCGATGAACGTGATGATGGAGCGCCGGCGTCACGGCCAGGACGACGACGCCGACAGCCGTCCGTGCACCGAGTGCCTGAGCGAGATTCCCCGTGAGGCGCGCAAGTGCGCGTTCTGCGCCTCGCCCCAGACGCCCTCCGCCTGAGCTCTCAGCCCACCGCCGAGAGCAGCCACAGGCCCAGGCAGGTGAAGAACACCATCACCACCAGCATCCAGTACTGCGAGCGGATCGCCGTGCGAGGATCGCTGTAGAGCTCCAGGGCGCGGTCGTGTGCGAGCGCCAGACCGCACACGTGACCCGCCAGCAGCACCACCACCTGGAAGTACCAGATCGAGTTCGGGGAGATCACCCGGTAGTTGATCTGCACGCCGGCGGTCCCGAACAAGTTCGCGCCGTTCCCGAGCGGGTCTGAGATCAGCGCCACCGCCCCCTGGCTCTGGTAGACCAGCAGCGACCAGTAGTGGGCCGCCACATACGCCAGCGCGATCGGCACGAGCGTGTGGATGAAGCGGCCCGAGATCACCCCGGTCGGGGTGATGCGGTCGACGGTGTGGACACCCAGGACGCCGAGCCGGTAGACGATCAGCACCAGCGCCATCATCCCGAGCAGGCCGAGTGTGGAGCCCAGCTCGACCGCGGGGACGATCCCGAAGCCGAGCGAGGTGAAGATGCCCTGCAGTTCCGGCTCGAGCGTGTTCATCCACAGCGGCCCCTGCTGCAGCCCGTCAAAGCTCGTCGAGCCGATCATCGCCGCCAGCAGCGCGACGGTCCCGGGGACCGGGTCCAGCGCCACCAGGCCGCTGAGGGGTTTGTGGGCTTCAAGGCGGTCGCGCCTCCAGCGCAGCGGCGAGATCCGGGAGTACAGGTTCATGTAGACCGAGAAGCCGTCGCCCCGGGCCTCCCAGGTCTCGATCCCGAACAGGGCCATGCCGACGAGCTGCGCGGCGGCGTAGCCGATCGAGATCAGGGCGAGCGTTTTCGGGTTGTCCCGTTCGACGTAGATCAGCTCCAGCCAGGCGAAGCCCAGGACGCACGGGACGGCCAGCCAGCGGCCCAGCCATGACGGGTAGGGCAGCGGCCGGCGCAGGCGGCCGGGCCCTAGCAGACGGCACGCCGCCCACCGGATCGCAAGGCCCGCCCCCAGCCACGGGTTGAAGGCCCGGAACACGTCTCCGAGCAGGCTCGCGAACGGGAAGCCCACCCAGAAGATCACGAAGATGAAGGTCGGTGCGAGGTTCGCGGTCGGCAGCAGCTGCTCGCCTGCGAGCCCGGCGTAACAGACGAACACGAACAGGGCCAGCCCCACCGCCGAGCAGGCGGGCCGCAGCACCCGCGGCAGCCGGGTGAGCACACGGCTGCGCGCGAGAGCCAGCCGCGGCGTCGGCCACAGCGTCGCCAGCGCCACGAAGCTCACGATCAGTACCACCGCCGCGGACCACGCGAACAGCCAGCGGGGGAGCGGGAGGTCCGTTTTGCCGGCGATCCCGTGTGCGAGGGCCGAAGCCGGCAGGAGCAGCGAGAGGGCTAGCGCCGCTGCCGCGAGAAGCACCGCGCGGCGCCTGATGTCTCGCGTGCGCATGGCGCCGTAGCTTACGGAGTGCGGTCCCCCCGGCGCGGGGCGCAAGTGGTAGCGTTCGTGGTGACCATGAACGTCCTTGGCTGCCTGACGCACTGGTACATCTCGATGCTCTACGTGGTTCCCGTGCTCGCCGTGGGCGGCTGGGGATGGTGGAGCTCCAAGAAGCTCTCACGCAACCGCGGCCCCAAAGACGGCGGTTCCGGCTCCGCCGGCGCGGCGCCCGGGCGCACGGCGGCCACGCGGCCGACGAGCACCGTCTAGCGGCCCCCGCGCCCTCCCTTGCGCGCACACGCACCCCGCCGCCCAGCGGTAGGCTTCGCCGCGCAAGAGCGGCTAACGCACTAATTGGGAGGGGCCATGACCGACGAGACCGTGAAGTACCTTCTGCCCGAGAGCGAGATCCCCAAGCAGTGGGTGAACATCCTCGGAGAGCTTCCCGGAGAGCCGCTTCCACCTCTTCACCCCGGCACGATGGAGCCCGCCGGACCCCCGGACCTCGCGCCCCTGTTCCCGATGGCGCTGATCGAACAGGAGGTCTCTCCCGAGCCCTTCATCCCGATCCCCGAGCCGGTGCTCGCCGCCTACAGGCTGTGGAGGCCGACACCGCTCTACCGCGCGCGCAGGCTGGAGCGGGAGCTGAAAACCCCCGCGCACATCTACTACAAGTACGAGGGGGTCTCCCCCGCCGGCTCACACAAGCCGAACACCGCTGTCCCGCAGGCCTATGAGAACGCGCAGGCAGGGATCAAGCGCCTGACGACCGAGACGGGAGCGGGCCAGTGGGGCTCCTCGCTCGCGTTCGCGTGCTCGCTGTTCGGGCTCGAGTGCGAGGTCTTCATGGTCGGGTCCTCCTACGACCAGAAGCCCTACCGGCGCTCGATGATGAAGACCTGGGGCGCCACCGTTCACCGCTCGCCCAGCACCCTCACCGAGTCCGGCCGCGCGCAGCAGCAGCACCCCACGGGATCGCTGGGGATCGCGATCTCAGAGGCCGTCGAGATCGCCGCCGCGCGGGAGGACACCAACTACGCGCTCGGCTCGGTCCTGAACCACGTGCTGCTGCACCAGACGGTGATCGGACAGGAGGCGATCGCGCAGATGCAGATGGCGGGCGAGCAGCCCGACGTCGTGATCGGCTGCGTCGGCGGCGGATCGAACTTCGGCGGCCTGACCTTCCCGTTCGTACGCCAGGTCCTCAAAGGCGAAGCGCAGGTCCGCTTCATCGCCGCCGAGCCGACCGCCTGCCCGACGCTGACGCGCGGCGTCTACCGCTACGACTTCGGCGACACGGCGGGCTTCACCCCGCTGATGCCGATGTTCACGCTCGGGCACGACTTCGTCCCGGCCCCCGTCCACGCCGGCGGCCTGCGCTACCACGGGGACGCCCCGATGGTGTGCGGGCTGGTGCACGCGGGCATGGTCGAGGCCCGCGCATACCGTCAGAACGAGACCTTCGCGGCCGCCGTTCAGTTCGCCCGCACCGAGGGCATCATCCCGGCGCCCGAGCCCGCGCACGCGATCCGCGCGGTCATCGAGGAGGCCGAGGCCGCCCGTGAGGCGGGTGAGCCGAGGGTGATCCTGTTCGGCCTGTGCGGTCACGGCAACTTCGACCTCGCCGCCTACGACGCGTTCCTCGCGGGCGAACTCGAGGACCCGGAGTTCTCCGAGCAGGAAATGGACGACGCGCTCGCGCGGCTGCCGCAGACACCGGCGATCGCCTGAGGGCTCACCACCCGGCCCCTGGCGCGCTCAGCGTGGGCGCGCCAGGACCCGCTCGATCGCCTGCGTGCCGAACTCCAGCGAGGCGACGGGGATCCGCTCGTTCTCGGCGTGGATCAGGCGCATGAAGTTCATGTCCGCCGGCAGCTGCATCGGCAGGAACCCGTAGGTCTGGATCCCCAGGCGGGAGAAGAAGCGCCCGTCCGTGACCCCGGGCAGCAGCATCGGGATCGGCTTGGCCAGCGGGTCGAGTTCCCGCAGCACGCCCTCGAGCGCGCCGAACAACGCGAGATCCGGCTCGGCCGCGACGTGGTCGTGCTGCACCAGCTCGAATTCGACGTCGACGTCCGCGAGCGCTCGCAGCTCGGCGAAGACGTCCTGCGGGCTCTGGCCCGGGAGCAGGCGGCAGTCCAGTGCGACGCTCAGCTCGCCGGGGATCACGTTGATCTTCTCCCCGCCGGAGAGCATCGTCGCGCTCGCGGTGTTGTGAAGGAGCGGGTCGAACAGGGCCAGCTGCTCACCGCCGAGGGCGAGCACGGCGTCCGTGAGGCGCGGGACGAGCAGTGCCTTCAGCGGCGTCGCCATCGCCCGGGGCAGCTCGGCCGCCATCGCCTCGATCATCGCCTTCGCCACCGGCGTCACATGCACGGGAAGGCGCCCGCGGTCCAGCGCGCGCAGCAGCGCACCCAGGCGCCCCATTGCGCCTCCGCGAATCGGCATCGAGGCGTGGCCTGCAGGCCCGCGGAGCGTGGCCCGCGTCCAGCAGACCTGCTTCTCGGCGACCATGATCGGGTAGAAGCGCACCCCGCCGAGCTCCATCATGAAGCCGCCGAACTCCCCGAGGCAGTGACGGACGCCGTCGAACAGCTCGGGATGCTCGGTGACCAGGAACTCGGCTCCGAGCGCACTGCCGGCCTCCTCGTCGGCGAGCACACACAGGATCACGTCGCCCGGCGGCGGCTCGGCGGCGGTGGCCGCGCGCAGGAAGGCGGCGATCATCATCGCCACTCCTCCCTTCATGTCCAGTGCGCCGCGCCCCCAGATGAAGCCCGCGTCCTCCTCGCCCGAGAACGGCTCGTGTGACCACTCGCCGCGGGCTGGGACGACATCCACGTGACCCTGCAGCAGCAGGGCCGGCGCCTGCCCCCGGCCGCGCAGGCGGGCGATCAGGCTGGGCCGCTCGGGGTCGCGGGCGAGGATCCTGACCTCGCAGCCGAGCCCGTCGAGCAGCGAGGAGACCCAGGCGATGCACTCGCGCTCACCGCCCGGCGGGTTGCTCGTGTCGAAGCGGATCAGGTGCTGCAGGAGCTCCGCGGGGCGCCCGGCCAGCTCATGGCCGTCGGTGCGGGCGCCGGGCGCGTCCACCGGGGTCCTACTCGAACTCCGGCTCGACCCACCCGGGCATGACCTGCGGCAGGCCGTCGCTAACCAGGTCGGGGAAGCTTGCCGGGCGCTTCTCGAGGAACGCCGTGATGCCCTCGACCGCGTCGGCCGACTGGCCGCGAATGAACATTCCGCGCGAGTCCGCGCGGTGGGCCTGCATCGGATGCTCGGCCCCGAGCATCCTCCACATCAGCTCTCTTGCGAGCGCGACCGAGACGGGCGCTGTGTTCTCGGCTATCTCGGCCGCGAGCGCCCGCGCCGCATCGAGCAGCTCGCCGGCTGGGTGCACGCTGCGCACCAGCCCGCCCTCGAGCGCCTCCTGCGCGGTGAACACGCGGCCGGTGGAAACCCACTCCATCGCGCGGCTGATGCCCACGACGCGCGGCAGGAACCAGCTCGAGCATGCCTCCGGGATGATCCCGCGGCGCGCGAACACGAAGCCGATGCGGGCCTCCTCGCTGGCGAGGCGGACGTCCATCGGCAGGGTCATCGTGGCGCCGATCCCGACCGCGGGGCCGTTGATCGCGCCGATCACGGGCTTCTTGGAGGCGAAGATCCGCAGCGTGAACTCACCGCCGTTGTCGCGCGGTATCGGGTCGGTGGCGCCGCGGGCGCGGTAGTCGAAGGTCTCGCCGCCGGAGCCGAGGTCGGCGCCCGCGCAGAAGCCGCGGCCGGCGCCGGTGACGATGACCGCGCGAACGTCGTCGTCCGCATCGGAGCGGTCGAAGGCGTCTTTGAGCTCGGCGCACATCTCGGCGGTCCACGCGTTCAGGCGATCGGGGCGGTTCAGCGTGATCGTCATCACGTGATCGGAGACGTCGGTGATTATCTGCTCGTAGTCCATTGGCGCCATAGCCTAGAGGTCGCGGGCGCTGAGCTGTCGCTCGTAGGGGCCGCGGCCCGTCATGCACATCGCTCCGCAGCGGGCTCCGAGCTCCAGCGCGTCCGCGCGGCTCATGCCGGCCCCGAGCCCGTACGTGACGCCGGCGGCGAAGGAGTCGCCGCAGCCGAACACGTCGACCCTCGCGCCGGGAGGCTCCACCGTGTCCCAGCGCCCGGACTCGCCGTCAGCCAGGCGCCAGCTGCCGCCGCGGCCGCCTTCGGTCACCGCCACGAGCTCGGCCTCCGATGGGGCGTCCGCGGCCGCGTCGAGCTCGACGCGATCGGACGCGCTGTAGATGAGCGCGTCCAGCGGTATTCCGTGTCCCAGTCCGTGGCGGGCGCGGGGGTTGGCGACGACGACGCGGGAGGCGCTGCGCGTGGCGCGCATCGCTGCCTCATCACCGGCGGTGACGTAGACCGCATCCATGTCCTTCAGGGCGGCGAACTGCTGCGAGTGGACGGCGCCCATCGGCTCGATGCGGGCACCGAGCGTGGTGATGGTGCGCTCGCCGTGATCGTCCAGGAACGTCACCGCCCGGCGCGTGGGCGCGTCGAGCGTCGCGGCGCGCACGTCGACTCCGAGGTCGCCGAGCCGCGCGACAGCTTTCCGCCCGATCTCGTCGTCCCCGACGGCGGTCACGAAGATCGCACCGCCCGCCAGACGGGCCAGCTGCACCGCGGCCACGGCACCTCCGCCGCAGGGCTCCTCGAAGGGCTCACGGCCGTGTGCGATCTCACCTGCGAGGGGCACGCGGTCCAGGCGCACGAACTGCACCCACTCCACATGGCCGACGACGGCGACCCTTGGTGCTCGACCAGCCACGAGCGCAGTCTCACACACTTCCCCTCGCCGAGCGCCCGAGCCCGCCGGACGGTGCTGAGCCCGGAATATTCGCGAGGCGCACGACGCGGCATGAGTGCGGCGGACCTATACTCGCCGATCATGCGCTTAGCGGATAAGCGTGCAGGTTCTGGATGTCAGGGATGGGTGCGGGATGCGAGCCGTCGCGGGGGCGATCGGTGAGCGTGCTCGCGGAACCTGCGTCGATCGCGCCGGAGCCGCGCACACGACGGATCTCCTCGCCGGGAAGGGTGCTGGCCGTCGCGGCCCTCGGCACGTTCATGGCGTTCGTCGACGCGACGATCGTCAACATCGCGATCCCCAACATCCACCAGGACTTCGCGGGGTCCTCGCTGGAGAGCGTCTCGTGGGTGCTGAACGCCTACAACATCGTGTTCGCCGCGTTCCTGGTGGGCGGAGGCCAGCTCGCCGACCTGCTGGGCCGCAGGCGCATCTTCTGCGCCGCGCTGATCCTCTTCACGCTCGCGTCCGCAGCATGCGCGGTCGCGCCCACCCTCGGCCTGCTCGTGGCAGCGCGCGTGCTGCAGGCGGCCGGGGCCGCAGCCCTCGTGCCGAGCTCGCTGGCGATCGTCCTGGAGGCCTACCCGGGCACGAGGCGCACCCACGCCGTCTCGCTGTGGGCGGCCATCGCTGCGCTCGCCGCCGGCACCGGGCCCGCTCTCGGAGGCATCCTGATCACCGCCTCCAACTGGCGGCTGGTGTTCCTGGTGAACATCCCCATCGGGATCACCGCCTACGTGCTGGCGAGCCGCGTCCTCATCGAGAGCCGTGCACCCGGCCGCAGGCGCGTGCCGGACCTCGTCGGCGGCGTCGTGCTCGCCCTGGCGATCGCGACGCTCGTGCTCGCGATCGTCAAGGGCCAGGAATGGGGCTGGACGAGCCCCCGCATCATCGGCGCCTTCGCCCTGACGCTCGCGCTCGGGGTCTACTTCGTGCTGCGCACGGCCCGCCAGCGCACGCCGGTCGTGGACCTCACGCTGCTGCGCATACGCTCGTTCGCACTCTCCAACGGCGTCACCGTCGTGATGGCGAGCGGCTTCTTCGGCTACACGCTCTGCAACGTCCTGTTCCTGACGAGCGTGTGGCAGTACTCGATCCTGAAGGCCGGCCTGTCGCTGACCCCCGGCCCGCTCGTGGCGATCGCCGTGGCGGCGCCCGCAAGCCGGGCGGTCTCCAGGCTCGGCCACCGGGCGGTCGCGGTCCCGGGCGCGCTGATCTGGGCTGCCGGCGCGGCGTTCTTCGCAACGCAGCTAGGCGTGAGGCCCGACTTCCTCGGGCAGTGGCTCCCCGGCATGGTCATCCTCGGCATAGGCGCAGGGCTCTCCTTCCCGACCCTCAGCGGCGCCGCCGTCGAATCGGTGCCCGGGCCGCGCTTCGCCCTGGCGACATCCCTGAACGCCGTCGCCCGCCAGATCGGCGCGGCCCTAGGGGTCGCGGTCCTGATCGCGATCGTCGGCAACGGATCGGCTCCGTCCCTCCCCCGCGGCCTGCCCGCTCCGCTGCTGGCGGCGCTCGAGAGCACCGCGCTCACCAAAGCACTGCACACGTTCCAGAACGGCTGGCTGTATGCGTGCGGCTGCTTCCTGTTCGGGGCCATCGCCTGCCTGGGGCTCGTGGTCGCCAAGCCGGCCGAGGAGGACGAGCGCCCCGCCGGGGAGAGACTCGCCGGCGGCCTCGCGGACGGCCTCTCCACCGGGCCGGCGACCGCGGCCGAGCTGCCGAGCCTCGCGGAGTCCGACGGCGTCCATGCGGCCGCCGCCCCCCAGCCCGTGGCCGAGTTCCTGCGCAACGCCCCGGTGTTCGCGGACCTGTCGCCCGCGATGCTCGAGCGCGTGGCCGACATCACCGCCGACGTCACGCTCCCGAGGGGCGAGTGGCTGTTCCGCGAGGGCGACCCGGCCGACGCGGTGTACCTGGTGCGGGTCGGGCACCTTGAGGTCGTGCGGGAGGTCCTCTCAGACAACGGCGAGCAGAGCGAGCAGACGATCAACACGCTCACGCGCGGTGCGGTGCTCGGCGAGCTCGCGCTGCTCAGCGGCTCTGCGCGCAGCGCCGCCGTCAGGGCCCTGCGCGACACCGAGCTGCTGCGAATCGACAGGCCGCACTTCGACGCCCTGCTGCGCTCCGAGCCCGAGCTCGCGCTCAGCCTGACCAGGGTTCTCAGCACACAGCTCCAGGCGAGCCGCGCGATACCGGCTGTCAAGCGGGCAAGGCCCGTCACGATCGCCATGCGGGCTGCGGGGCCCGGGGTCCCGCTGCTCGAGCTCGCCGATGAGCTCAGCCGGGCGCTGTGCCACCACGGCCGGGTCGCGGTCCTCTATCCGCGAGAGGACGGGGACGGCGCGCTGGCGCCCGCCTCCCGCGCCGAGGCGGCCGCCCGTTACGGACCGCTCGTTGAGAGCTGCGAGCTCGAGCACGACCAGGTCATCATGGTCTGCGGGCAGGGCGTGGAGCCGAGCGCGTGGGATGAGTTCTGTGTCTCGCGCGCCGACCGCGTTCTGGCGGTTGTCGCGGGACCTGCCCCCGTCGGCGCGCAGGACAGCCCGCGCTCGTGGGCGAGCGGCCTGCGCGGTGCGGACCTCGTCGGCTACGGCATCCGTGAGGGCTCGGGCGAGCTCGCGGGCTGGCTGACCGAGCTCGCTCCTGCGGGCGTGCATGCCATCTCCGCCGGTCCCGGGCTGCGCGCGGACGTCGAGCGTATGGCCAGGCGCCTGTCCGGCCGCGCACTCGGCGTCGTGCTGAGCGGGGGAGGCGGAAGGGCATTCGCGCACCTCGGCGTCCTTGAGGTCCTGGTGGAAGCCGGCATGCCCGTCGACCGCGTGGGCGGCGTCTCGATGGGCGCCTTCATCGGCGGCCAGCTTGCGATGGGCCGGGACGTCCCCGCGATCGATGCCTGCTGCTATGAGGAGTGGGTCAGGCGCAATCCGATCAACGACTACACGCTGCCGCGCGCAGGCCTGATCAGGGGCAACAAGGCGCGGGCGATGCTCGAACGGGTCTTCGGGGAGTCCTACGTGGAGGATCTCTCCCGGCCCTTCTACTGCGCGAGCGTGAACCTGCGCCGCAGCGGCCTGGTGATCAGCCGCAGCGGCCCGCTGTTCGAGGCGGTGGGAGCGAGCATGTCCCTTCCCCTGATCGCGCCGCCGATCCGCAACGACGATGAACTGCTGATCGATGGATCACTGCTGGACAACCTGCCGCTCGAGCCGATGAGCCAGGCCGGCGAGGGGCCGGTGCTCGCGATCGACATCAAGGGCGGCGAGGAGCGGACAGGTCCCCGCGAGGGCCGCGACGGGGGCGAGCCCCGCCGGCGCCTGCCCTCGCTGCCGGAGACGCTCGGGCGGATCGCCCTGCTGAGCAGCGCGAACACCGATGATGCCGCCCAGCGCCTCGCCGACCTGACGATCGCGGTGCGCGTGTCGGGTGTCGGACTGCTCGAGTTCCACCAGATCGACCACGCCCGCGAGGCCGGGCGGCGTGCCGCGGTTGCAGCGCTGGAACAGGCGCCCTCCTGGCTCACCGCCGCCGGCGGAGGTTCAGCCGACCTCGCCGGGCGCCGGACGGTCGTGCGGGTCTGAGGTGGACGGCCCTCAGGGGGCTTTGACGAAGATGCTGTGCCCGGCCCTGACGATCACCTTGCGGTGGGTGCGCAGGTTCGTAACCAGGACCATGTCGGTCGAGACGTGGATCAGGGTGCCGTCGCAGAGATCCTCGGTGAGCCAGCGGGTCCCGAGGACGGCTCCCGTGGCGTAGCTGCCCTTCGTCGTGTAGTGCCCGTGGCCTTCGGACCACAGTTTGCGCACCACGCGTTTGGTGGAGCGCGCAGCCCGGGCGTATGAGTCGTTGTCGAAGTCGCCGTCGCTGTCGAGGTGGCGGGTGTTCCTTTTCGCGACCGGGCAGCCGACGCGGCTGCCGCCGGTGAGGGTCGCGATGACCGAGCCCTTCCTGCTCTGGGTCAGCTTGAAGACGCCGCCGTAGTAGGTGATGGTCTCCGGCCCGCTGGGTCCCGCGGTGATGACCTGGACGTGACCGCTGGTGGCGTCGATGACCGTCCCGAACGGGACATGCGCCTGCGGGCTGAGGACGGTGAAGCCGCTGCTGCCCGGGAGCTTGATGTAGATGGTGCCCGTCACCCGCTTGATGTTGCCGCTGGTCGCGAGCACCGGAGCGGGGAGTTCCTGTTCGCTGGAGCCCAGGACGCCGGAGGCCGCGATGTGAGGCGTCGGAGTCGTCGTCGTGGTGGTCGTCGTCGTGGTGGTGGAAGTGGTGGTGGTCTTTTCCTGGGCGGGGGGAGGACTGGTGTAGGTGAAGGACGGGCCGTTTTCGGAGGTTCCGTTGGCGTCGCTCACCACGACTTCGTCCGAGCCTGCGGGCGTGGCCGCTGTGACGGCGCGGATTTCAGTCGAGGAGATGACGTTCACCGATTCGGCGGGGCTGCCGATCACCACGGCCGCGCCGGAGACGAAGCCCGTGCCCGTGATCGTCACTTCGCTGCCGCCGGCTGCGGGCCCGGACGACGGTTCCACGGAGGTGACGGTCGGCGCGGGCGGCTTGGGCGGGGTGAAGGTGAACAGCGGACCACCCGTCGAGGTCCCTCCCGAGTCGCTGACGATGACCTCATCGGAGCCTGCCGGGTTCGCCTGCGTCGTGGCGAGAATCTTGC
Organism: uncultured Solirubrobacteraceae bacterium; assembly: GCA_963787115.1. GTDB lineage: Bacteria > Actinomycetota > Thermoleophilia > Solirubrobacterales > Solirubrobacteraceae > Palsa-744. The sequence continues at coordinate 183,113 of CAWBBS010000011.1, read as the reverse complement.
TGGTGGAGATCACCTTCACCGAGGTCGCTGCCGTGCCGATCGTGACGGTCGCACCGGCTTTGAAGCCGCTGCCTTCGATCACGACGGTCGTGCCACCGGCGACCGGACCCGATTCCGGGTGCACGGCGCCCACGACGGGAGCCACCGCGTGGCCGAAGGACCACACCGCGCCCATGCGGGATTCTTCCGGCGCGCCTCCGACCAGGGCACTCGTCCCGTCGCCTGACAGTGCGACGCTGGTACCGAATTTGAGCTGTTCAGCTTCACCGCTCCCGAGTTGCTGGAGCGTCGTCCAGGCGCCTCCCGAGCTCCCAAACAGCCAGGCCGCGCCGGCGCCCGAGCTGTCGCCAGGGGCGCCGATGAGCGCGGTGTGGCCGTCACCGGAGAGCGCGACCGACGATCCGAATGCTCCCGCGCCGACCTCACCTGAGCCCGTGATTTCGAAGGGTTCGTCGAGGGCGGCGGTGGCCTGGGTGAAGCCCCACGCCACACCGGCCCCCGCGGCGGCACCGGGGGCGCCGACGATCGCCCTTTCACCCGCGAGCGCGACGCTGTAGCCGAAGTGCGCACCGGAGCCTGCTCCGGGGGCGACGATCTTGTTGCCGGGCAGCGTCCAGCCTGAACTGGTTCGAGTGAAGTCCCATACCGCTCCGGATTGTGCGCTGCCGTCATCGGGCGCCCCGGCGATCGCCGTGTTCCCGTCGATGGCCACGCTGTAGCCGAGGTGACCGGGCCCGACCTCGGCCTTCCCGCCGTTCAGCAGGCCCCCGTCGTGGGACCAGGTGGAGCCGCTGCGCTGGAAGATCCAGACGGAGCCGCGGTTGGAGAGGTCCTGGGGAGCCCCGACGATCGCCTCCGTGCCGTCCGCCGACACCGCCACGCCCTGTCCGAAGCCACCGCCGCCGGCCTGTTCGCTGCCGGCGAGGAGGGTGGCGGTACGGGTCCAAACGGTCCCTTCGCGCGTGTAGACGAACACCTGGCCGTGATAGCCGTTCTTGCGCGGCGAGGGCGCCCCCACCAGCGCGGTGTTGCCATCGGCCGAAAGCGAGACGCTGGTCCCGATGCTGCAGTGTTCAGGCGCGGCCGCGCATTCCGGTGACAATGAACCGCCGGGTTCGCTGGTGCCGAATTCGGCCTGCTCGGCCCACCCCGTGTAGGTCATCGTGAAGACCCACGCGGTGCCGGCGAACCTGTTCAGGGGTGTGCGGGGCGCTCCCACGAGCGCCGTGTTGCCGTCTGCGGACAGGGAGACACTGAACCCGAACAGCCCTTCGTTGCCTTCCGAGAGCCTGCCACCCTGCTGGACGAGCGGGTCGATCCGCACCGGGAAGCGCGCTCCGCTGGTGTTGACCTCTATCTGCAGCGTCCGCCCGTGAATCGCCAGACGAGCGCTGAGCGGGTGCCCGGCCGCGTCGACGGCCCTGAGGTCGCCGTAGCGCAGAAGCTTGCCGGCGGGACCCTTGAAGTCGATGCTCTGCGGTGTGGTGCCCGCGTGCGCGCTCGCGTTGCCCGAGATCGTGAGCCCCAGCGTCAGCGGACCCGAGCCCGCCGGAGCGCTCGCGACGGTGAATCCCTGCTCCAGGCCGGCGGGACCGTTCACATACCACTCGCTGACGGCGCCGCGCGAATAGAGCACCCGGTTGCCTGTCGCTGTCGGCGCGGTCTGCGCGACGGGGGCGAGGGCCGTGCTCGTGCCCACTCCGGTGAGGTCGAGTCCGAGCGCGAGGGCACCGGCGTGCACCGTCACACCGGCGCTCGAGAAGTTCTCGCTCATTGCCTGGGCCGGTGTCGAGAAGCTCGCACCTGCAGCCGAGGCGGTGGCGTGGTAGGCGGGGTCGGCGCGGCCGACGGCCTGAGAGATCGGCAGGGCGGAGGCGGGTCCGAGTGACTCCAGCGACGCGGCATGCGAGGCCGCGGCCGGAGTGCGGCCGCCCTGGCTGGCGCCCGCGATGACGCCCGCGAGCCAGGTGCCTAGCAGCACCGAGAGCACCGCCGCAGCGATCAGCAGACGCGGCATGCGCTGCGTGGTGTCCGTCTTCGGGATAGTTGTCGAGCGATCCATGCCTATACAAAAAGAGCCCGGGGTACCGGGCGTCTCACTCCTCCGAAGCTCTATATGGCTAAATAATGCCCGCGGACTGCGAGCCACGCCCATGCGACCTTTAGCGACGCTCTCGAATCTAAACGATAATCATGGGCTGATCAGAAGTCAATTTATGAGCGAGCACCTATCAAGCCTGACGCAAGGCAACCGCAATCGCCGGTTTCACCTCGCCCTCAGCACGGCGGGCGAACGCTAGGTGGGCCGCGCAGCCTGGCGCCGCCGCAAGGCTGCGCTGCTCCTGGTGGTGGCCTTTGTGGCATGCGGTGTCGGCGTGGTCGCCTACGCGACCAACCTGCTCCGGCGCAGTGAAGAGCAGACCATCGATGCCCGTTTCTCGGTGCGCGGGCCCGAGACGCCCCCCGCGAACATCGTCATCGTGGCGATCGACAACGCCTCCCTGCAGGAAATGAACGAAAGGAAACTGGCCTCGGAGTTCCCCTTCCCCCGCAAGTACGACGCCAAGGTCATCGACCGCCTGCGCGAGGGCGGAGCACGGGTGATCGCCATCGACCTTCAGTTCACCCAGCAGACCAATGAAACCGAAGACAACGAACTGATCGAAGCGATCGGGCGCGCGCACGGACGCACCGTCCTGACGACGACCTCGGTCGGCACCAACGGGGAAACACAGATACTCGGCGGCAACGGGCTGCTCGCCGAAATCGGCGCGCGCCCCGCCAGTGCGAGGCTCACCGTCGACAGCGACGGCACCGTCAGGCGCTTCCCCTTCCAGGACCACCACCTCAAGAGCTTCGGGGTCGTGACGAACGAAGTCGAGACCGGGAAGCTGGTGCACGCCTCGCTGTTCGAAGACGGGACCCTTCCGATCGACTTCGTGGGGCCGCCGGAAACCTTCAGGTCGATCTCCTACTCGAAGGTCCTGACCGGGAACTATCCGGCGAACGCCTTCCGTGGCAAGACCGTGATCCTCGGAGCGACGGCGCCGGTGCTGCAGGACGTGCACTCGACCGCTACCACCAACGGCCTGGTCATGTCCGGGCCCGAACTCTGGGCCAACGCCGTCTCGACACTGCAGCGGGGGGTGCCGCTCCGCGGCGTCCCGGCCTGGGTCGACGTCCTGCTGATCATCGCGATCGGAGCGATAGCCCCGCTCGCGAGCCTGCGGCTTCCGCCGCTTCGCTCGCTGTTGGCCGCGCTCGCCGGCGCGATCATCTTCACGGTCGCGGCCCAGTTCGCGTTCAACAACGGGCGCATCGTCTCCGTGGTCTATCCGCTGCTGGCGCTCGCGATTGCCTCGCTCGGCACGCTCGCGGTCGTCTACCTCAGCGAGGCGATCGAGCGCGAGCGGGTGCACGACCTGTTCGCGCGGTTCGTGCCTCCCGACGTGATCGCCCAGGTGGTCGCGCGAACCGACGACAACCTGCGCCTCGGCGCAGTCGAACGCGACTGCACGGTGCTGTTCTCCGACCTGCGCGGGTTCACGAGCTTCTCCGAGACGCAGCCGGCCTCGCGCGTGATCGACGTCGTCAACACCTACCTGAACGAAATGACCGAAGCGATCCAGGATGCCGGCGGCACGCTGATCTCCTACATGGGCGACGGGATCATGGCCGTGTTCGGCGCGCCGCTCGAGCAGACCGACCACGCCGATCGGGCGCTCACCGCCGCGATCGAGATGATCGGGCCGCGGCTGGACGGCTTCAACGACTGGCTCGGCCAGGAGGGGCACGAGCACCGCTTCCGCATGGGTGTGGGGCTGAACAGCGGCCCGGTGATGGCCGGGAACATCGGCTCCGAGCGGCGCGTCGAATACACGGCACTCGGCGACACGACCAACACGGCCTCGCGCCTGGAGGGCATGACCAAGGGGACCGGCCACATGCTCTTCGTGGCGCAGTCCACGCGCGACCGGCTGGAGCACCCGCCGCAGCAGCTCGAACTGTATGGCGAGCTGGACATCCGCGGACGCACCGAGAAGCTTCCCGTCTGGACGATCCCGGACCCGAGCTGAACGGACGCGCAAAGTACACGGGCTCGTGCCGCGTTCACGTTCTGATGACATAATGCGCGCGTGCGCCGGAACGGTCTATCGAGCCTGCGGTCCGCGGCCCCACCGGTGGCGGTCACCGGTCGCGCGTACACGGTTCAGCTCGACGGGCCTGCAAACCACGATCGCCGCGTTCGTGCGCGGCCCCTCTCGCGCCGCCGCACGAGGCCTGACCGGGACTGAGCAGCCTTGCGGGTCCATCTCTGCGGAGTGCGCGGCTCCACGCCCGCGCCCGGATTCGAGTTCATTCGCTACGGCGGGCACACCGCGTGCGTCGCCATCGCGCATGACGGCGCCGCCGCTCCGAGCCTGGTCCTCGATGCCGGCATCGGCCTGCAGCAGGTGCACAAGCTGCTGAACGGATCGCCCTTCCGGGGCACGATCCTGCTCTCGCACCTGCACTGGGACCACTCCACGGGGCTGCCGTTCTTCCCGAGGGGCGACGATGACACCGCGGCGGTTCACCTTCTGCTCCCCGAGCAGGCCGACGGCAGAGACGCGGTCGAAGTGCTCTCGGGGATCATGCGCCCCCCCTACTTCCCCGTCGGCCCGACGGCGCTGCGGGGCGACTGGCGCTTCGACACGCTCGCCCCGGGCGAGCACGAGCTCCAGGGCTTCACGGTCCTCGCATGCGAGGTGCCGCACAAGGGCGGGCGCACGTTCGGCTACCGCATCAGCGATGGGCGCTCGACGCTGTGTTACATGCCGGATCACTGCCCCACGGTCCTCGGCCCCGGCGAGGACGGGTTCGGTGAGTACCACCCTGCGGCCCTCGAGCTCGCCGCCGGCGCCGACCTGCTGCTGCACGATGCGCAGCTGCTGCCCGACGAGGAGGAGATGGCGGTGTACGGGCACGCGGTCGCCGACTACGGCGTGGGGCTCGGGACGCGCGCGGGCGCGGGGACGGTCGTGCTCTTTCACCACCGCTCGGACCGCACGGACGACGAGCTCGATCAGCTGGCCGCCCGCTTCACCGGCCACACGCCGCCCGTTCTCGTGGGGGCCGAGGGCACGATCTTCGAGCTGTAGAACCGTTGGCCGGACGGCCGACGAGAAGCAGGCGAGCGGAGTACTACAGGGGCCAGGGGCTGGGAACCGGCTGCCACGGCTCCGAGCGCCAGTCTGCATATGCCTCGTCCGGCTCGTCTGTCGCCTCGGCGACAGAGGCGTCGTACTTCCCGGCCACCTCGTTGACGGGGTAATGGCACTCATCCACCCGCCGCGAGCCGATCATCAGGACCGCGCACGGCCCGTCGCCTGAGCCGACGAACACGTGGGTCACTCCGGCCGGGCAGTGGAAGAAGTCCCATTGCCTGAGGGTGCGCTCCTCGCCTTCGATGATCGCGATGCACTCGCCCTGCAGGACCAGGAAGTCCTCCTGGACGGCCTCCGAGTGATAGCGGCAGTTCGGCTGTCCGGGCTGCATCACCTGGACGTTCACGCCCGTGTCCGGCCAAGGCGCGTCCTCGGGCTCCCAGTCGATCTGTGTGGCCCGGCGGGGATGGCTGCGAGCGGGCGCGTCGGCGAGGTTCACGATCAGGGTTCTGTCCATGCGGTCACGATACCCGGCCGACCGGAGGCTCACGCGGCGCTAGCCGGCGTACATGGCCTCGATCTCGGCGCTGTACTTCTCGGCGATCGGACGGCGCCTGAGCTTCATCGTCGGCGTCAGCTCATCGCCCCCGGGCTGCCACTCCTCGGGCAGGATCGTGTGGCGCTTGATCTGCTCTACGCGGCTGAGCGCGGCGTTGGCGCGCTCGATGCCCGCGAGGACGGCGCCCTGAACGGCCGGATCGCGCGAGAGCTCAGCGGGCGATGTGCCGCTGAGGTCGTGGGCGGCGGCGAAGGCCCCGACGGCCACGGGATCGAGCACGACGAGCGCGGTGTTGAAGGGCCGGCGGTCGCCGATCGCAACGACGCTCCCGACGAGCGGGCAGGCCGCCTTGATCCGGTTCTCGATGTTCGCCGGCGACATGTTCTTGCCGGCCGCGTTGATGATGAGCTCCTTCTTGCGGTCGACGATGCGGACATAGCCGTCGGGGTCGATCTCGGCGACGTCGCCGGTGTGCAGCCAGCCGTCGGCGTCGATCGTCTGCTCGGTGAGCTCCTGCTCGCCGCGGTATCCGCGCATCACGATCGGTCCCCTGACCAGCAGCTCCCCGTCCTGCGCCAGCGAGACCTCGACCCCCGGCAGCGCCGGCCCCACGGTGCCGATCCTGATCCGCTGCGGCGGATTGCTGGTGGCGATCAGCGATGTCTCCGTCATCCCCCAGATCTCGCAGATGGGGAGCCCCAGCGCGAAGAAGAACTCGAGCACCTCCTCGGCGATCGGCGCCGCGCCGGAGATCAGGAACTCGGCCTCGTCGAGGCCGAGCATGGTGCGCAGCGGGGCGAAGAACTCGGCGTCGGCCGCGTCGCGGCCGCGCAGGCGCTCGACGGGCACGCTCTCCCCCGCCTGCTCCGCGCGGACTATCTCGATCGCCTCGGCGAGCGCGTTCGCGCGCGCCGTGCGCAGCGCCTGGTCCTGCTCGGCCGCGAAGCCCGCCTCGAGCGCGGCCTTGAGCTTCTCCCAGACTCTGGGCACGGCTCCCCAGAACGTCGGGCGAACCTCCACGAGCGCTCCTATCACCTGGGTGACGTCGGGGACGAAGGTCACGCACGCGCCGGAGACGATCGCCTGGTAGTGCGAGATCGTGCGGTCCGCGAGATGGGCCATCGGCAGGTAGGACGTCGAGCGGCCGCAGGGGCGCATCGGGAACACGCGGTCGAGCAGCCGCAGCTCCCACAACAGGCTCTCGTGCGTCAGTTCCACGGCCTTCGGAGGGCCGGTCGTGCCGGAGGTGTAGATGAGCGTCGCGACGTCACCGGGGCCGACGGCGCGCCAGGCCGCATCGAAGTCAAAGCCCTCGTGCCCCGCGTGCTCGAGCTGGGCCAGCGGCGCGGCCCCGATGGCCTCGCCATCGACGAGGAAGACATGCTCGATCGAACCCAGCCGGCCGGCCACCTCCAGCACGGTCCCGGCGAAGCGGCTCTCGCTCACCACCACCCGGCAGCCCGCATGGGAGAGGAGATATTCGACCTGCTCGGGTGAGGAGGTGTTGTAGATCGAGAACGGGATCGCGCCGATGTGCATCGCCGCGCTGTCGACGAGCACCGTCTCGGGGCGATTGGTGAGCATCAGCGCCACCGTGTCGCCCGGCCGCACGCCGATCCCGGCCAGCCCGGCGGCGAGCGAGCGAACACGCTGCCCGTACTGCGCCCACGTCATGCCCCGCCCGCCGCCGAGCGTGCGCAGGGCCTCCGAGCCCGAGTGGAGCGCAAGCGTGCTCTGAAAGGCCTCGCAGAAGGTGCGCGCGTCCAGCGCCAGACCCTCGCGAGTCGCCGGTCCTGCAGCTGTGACTTCCATCTCTCCTCCCCTGCGACCGAATGCGCCCAGAGACCGCGGGCGTGGCGATGATAGAGCCAGCGATCCCCCGGCCGCCCGGCTGGCTCGTCAAGCTGATCCTGTGAGCGGGCTGAAGGACATGCGCAGGGTGCTGGCGTTCCGGGAGTTCCGGCTGCTGTGGCTCTCGCAGTCGCTGAGCGTCATCGGCGACAACATCGTGCTGGTCGCCCTCGCGCTGTTCATCATCGACAAGACGGGGAGCGCGACCGACCTGGGCCTGGTGCTGGCGGCCCATGGCCTCTCGCTGGTGATCTTCCTTCTGATCGGGGGCGTGTGGGCCGACCGCCTGCCGCGCCACCGGGTCATGGTCGTCACGGACCTGACCCGCTTCGGCCTGCACGCGCTGCTGTGCTTCCTGATCTTCTCCGGCGAGGTGCGCGTATGGCAGGTCGTCGTGATCGAGGTCCTGTTCGGCGCCGCCGAGGCCTTCTCGCGGCCGGCCGCGAGCGGCCTGTTGCCTCAGACGGTCCCTGAGGCTGACATCCAGCAGGCCACGGCTCTGACGGGCATGTCGAACAACGTCGCTGAATTCGCCGGGCCAGCGCTCGCGTCCGTGCTGGTGCTGGGCGCGGGGGCCGGGTGGGCGTTCGGCCTGGACGCCGCGACCTTCCTTGTGAGCGCCGCGCTGCTCTCGCGCATCTCTCCCCGCCGGCGCAGCGGCCCCGCGCCCGTGGAGGCGGGCGAGGAGCATCCGGGCCTGTGGGAGTCGGTGCGCGAGGGCTCCGCGGAGGTGCGCTCGCGCACCTGGGTGTGGGCGACGCTGGCGTCCTTCTGCGCCGCCCTCTTCTTCGGGCTCTCGCCCTGGTATGTGCTCGGCCCGGTGGTCGCCAAGAGCCAGTACGGCCACGTCAGCGTGTACGGCATCGTCGAGGCTGCGCTGGGTGTCGGCACGATCGCCGGCTCACTGATCGGTCTCGGGTGGAGGCCCCGGTATCCGATGCGCATGGCGATGCTCGGGATCCTGCTCTGGCCTGTCGTCTCGATCATGTACGCGACCGGCATGGCGCTGGCGATCGTCGTGCCCGCAACCGCGCTCTCGGGCGTGGGGATCGCGCTGTTCGACGTCTGGTGGCTGACCGCGCTGGCCGAGCGGATTCCGCCCGACAGGCTCTCGCGCGTCACCGCCTATGACTGGATGATCTCGGGCGGGCTGATGCCGCTCGGCTACCTGCTGGCGGGCCCGATCGCGGCGAAAGGCGGGGCTGTCGACGTGCTGATCATCGGCTCGGCACTGGCGATCGTGGCCTTCGCGCTCGGACTGCTACCCCGCGAAACACGCATGCTCGAACGCCTGGACACCGAGGAGGCTGCCCCTGTGCCGGAGGACACGATGGTCGTCAGGCGCTATTAGCCGGGCGGCGCAGCGTCACTCGGGCGCGATCTTCAGCGACAGCTTGCCCAGGTTCTCGCCGCGGAACAGTCGCAGCAGCGTGTCGGGGAAGTTCTCGATGCCCTCGGCGATGTCATCGCGCGCGGTGATGTCCCCGGCCGCGAGCCAGCCCGCCATTGCGGCGGCGCCCTCCGAGTAGCGGTCCCAGTAGTCGGAGACGACGAACCCGGTCATGGTGGCGTGGTTCACGAGCAGCGACATGTAGTTGCGCGGTCCCTCCATCGCATCCATCGCGTTGTACTGGGAGATCGCCCCGCAGATCACGATGCGGGCGTTGCGATTGATGTGCAGCAGCGCAGCGTCCAGGATGTCCCCGCCGACGTTGTCGAAGTACACGTCGACGCCGTTCGGGCACTCCTGTGCGATCGCCGCGGCCACGTCCTGAGACTTGTAGTCGATGGCCGCGTCGAAGTGCAGGTCGCGTTCGATGTGCGCGCACTTCTCCTGTCCGCCGGCGATCCCGACCGCGCGAGCTCCCTTGATCCGGGCGATCTGCCCGACGAGCCCGCCCACCGCGCCCGCGGCGCCGGAGACGAGCACCGTCTCGCCCTCCTGCGGATGCCCGATGTCGATCAGCCCGAAGTACGCGGTCATCCCTGGCATGCCGAGCGCGCCGAGATACACGGGCAGCGGCGCGAGCGAGGTGTCGACCTTGATCAGCCCCGCAGCCGGCAGCAGCGCGTACTCCTGGATCCCGAGCAGGCCCGTGACGTGGTCGCCGACCGCCAGGTCGGGGTGCCGTGACGCGATCACTTCGCCGGCGCCGAGCGCACGCATGACCTCGCCGATCCCGACGGGCGGGATGTAGGAGCGCCCCTCGTTGATCCAGCCGCGCATCGCGGGGTCTATCGACGCGTAGATGACACGGATCAGCACCTCGCCGTCGCCGGGCTCGCCCACGGGCTCCTCCGTGTACTGCCAGTCGCTCTGCTTCGGCATGCCGACGGGACGGGCGGCCAGACGGAACTGATGGTTTGTGGCGGCCATGCTTTGCCTCCTGATCGAACGACTGGGGCGAGTGGGTGCGGCGCGAACCATACCGGCGCCGGGCCGCGGGCCCGCGGGCTCGGCACGACGCGCCCTCGCCATGCGAACATTCCCCCGCCGCGGTTGTGCGCGCATCAGGAAACTCAGCCACCCAAGCGAAGGAGTCACCCATGCCCGACATCGAGTTCCCCACCAGCGCCGGCGTGGCGCCCGGATACCTCGCCGTTCCAGCGGGCGAGAAGGGACCGGCGACGATCGTGCTGCAGGAGTGGTGGGGCCTTGACGAGCACATCCGCTCGATCTGCGACCGCTTCGCGGCCGAGGGCTTCTTCGCCCTCGCGCCCGACCTCTACAGGGGCGAGACGGCAGCCCAGCCGAGCGAGGCCGAACAGAAGATGATGGCGCTGTCGATGGATCAGGCCGAGAAGGACATGTGCGGCGCAGCCGACTTCCTCGCCTCCCAGCCGGGCGTCGAGGGCAAGGGCGTCGGGTCGGTCGGGTTCTGCCTCGGCGGAGGGCTATCGGTGTGGGCGGCCGCGTACTGCCCGAACATCGAGGCGGTCGTGAGCTACTACTACGTGATGCCCCACGGCAAGCCGGACTTCAAGGGGATCAAAGGTCCGGTGCTCGGGCACTTCGGCACGGCCGACGCGTTCGTCCCGGTGGAGGACGCCAAGGCGCTCGAAGAGGAGATCCGCGGCGCCGGCGTCGAGGTCGAGTTCGACTTCTATGAGGGCGCCGGGCACGCCTTCTTCAACGACACCGATCGCCTCGGCACGTACAGCGAGAGCGACGCCAAGCGCTCCTGGGATCGGACCGTCAGCTTCCTGCGGTCCGCACTGTCCTGAGCATCAGCCCGATCGACGAGCACACACGCGGCCGCTGGCGCCTGCGCCGGTGGCGGCTGGCCGCCGCCGTGGCCGCGGGAGTGCTGGTGAGCGTGCCCGCATGCGCCGACAGCCCGCCGCGCAAAGGCGTCGCGCCCCCGCCGGGTCCGTGGTCGCCGCCCGCGGTCCTGTCAGCCTGCGCCGCCAGCGGCGGCGCGCAGGTGCTCTTCCCGAGCGCGAGCCCGACCGCCGGCACCGGTCCCGGGGCGATCGTGTGGAGCGCCGGGACGCACTGCCCCGGCGGCGCGGGTGCGCGCGTGGCGGTGCTCGGCCGGGGCGAGCGCCCGGGCAGGTCCACCCTGCCCCTCAGCACATCGGGGGCGGTGATCGCCCCGCATGGTGTGCTCGAGGCCAGCGCGGCGCCGCGGGGGCAGATCGTGATCGCGGGCTCAAGGCCCATCGACCCGTCTGAACTGCTCGTGATCCAGGGCACAGCCACAGGGCCGTTCTCGGTGCTGCCCGAGGTCGGCGCGGCATCGGCGCCGGCGTCGCTTGCACGCGCCTACCTGGGCGACGTGGCACTGGCGAGCACGCCGGCGGGCGGGACGGGCGGGCTGCGCGTGCAGCGCGAGCGCTTCTTCACCCAGAGCTTCGCCGCGCCGGTGACGGCTGCGCCCGGAGGGACGCCCTCGGCCGCCACGGTGGCCCTCGACTTCCGCACCGACACACTCGCGACCTGGATCCAGGGTTCCAGCCTGTATGCGCGCTACCTGCCCGACCAGGGGCTACCCGCGCGCGATCCAGCGTCTGGCGACGGTTGCACCCGGAACCCAGGTCAGTTCCATGCTCAGCGACGACGGACACGCCATCGTCGCGTGGACCGAAACGCGCGGCGCGCACCTCAGCGTGCACCTGGACATCTCCGGCGCGGGCGTCGGCTTTGGCGCCAAGAGGGTCCTGGAGAGCTTCACCGCACCCGACACGAGACGCCCCGCGACACCGCCGCTGCTGCTGAGGCTGCGCTCGGAGGCCGTGATGATCGCCTGGACGGGCGCCAGCGCCGGCCACTGGGTGCTGCGCAGCGCACCGGTCCAGCTCAGCGGCCTCGGCAAGATCGACACGTATGCGCCGAACGGGCAGGACGCGATGCTCCAGTCGCTGGCGGCCGGCCCCGACGGCGAGGCCCTGATGCTCTGGGATCAGAGCGAGGGCCCCGCATCCCCGGGCGCGATCTACGCGGCGCGCGGCTTTCAGGCGCCCCGGCGGGTTGCGTTCGGGACCCCCGAGCTGGTCGAGGGACCCGCAACCAACAGCCAGGCGACGGTCGCGGTCGACCCCACCGGCGACGATGCGGTGGCCGTCTGGCGCGGCGCGCACGGGTCGATCGAGTACTCGATTAGGAGCGCCGGCGGGGCCGCGCCGGCGTCCGCCGCGAGCGGGCGCAGCGCGTTGCAGGGTGCCGATAGGGAAGGATGAGGTCCAATGGATAGGGATTACGAGCTCCAGACCCTGCAGGTCGAGGACCGCCACTGGTGGTACCGCGGGCGCCGGATCGTCCTCGAGGGAGTCATCAACGGGCTGGGCCTTCCGCCCCAGGCACGCATCCTGGACGCCGGCTGCGGCAGCGGCCGGAACATGATCGAGCTGGCAAGGCACGGGACCGTCACGGGCGTCGAGCTCTCGGACACGAGCGTCGCCGCGGCAAGGGAGCGCAACTCGGGCGAGGTGATCGAAGGCTCGGTGCTGGAGATGCCGTTCGAGGACGGCGCGTTCGACCTGGCCGTCAGCCTGGACGTGATCGAGCACCTGCAGGACGACGTCAGCGCCCTGCGCGAGCTGCGCCGCACCGTCGCGCCCGGCGGCGCGCTGCTGGTGACCGTCCCCGCCTACCAGTGGCTGTGGAGCGGGCACGACGAGATCAACCACCACCACCGCCGCTACACCAAGCGCACCCTTCAGGCCGCCGCCGAGCAGGCCGGCTGGCGCCAGGTGCGCACCACCTACTTCAACTCGCTGCTCCTGCCCGCCGCGATCATCCTGCGCGTGCTGGACCGCATGAGCACCAAGACGACGGAGTCGAGCCTGGACCTGTGGGTTCCGCCGGAACCGCTGAACTGGCTGTTCGAACGGCCGCTCGTGCTCGAGGGGTCCCTGATCGCCCGCGGCGGCAGGATCCCCGCCGGGCTCTCGCTGCTCGCGGTCTTCCGCTGATCCTCAGCGGTCCCCGTCGGCGACGGCGACCGGCGCAGGGACTCGGAACGTCCACGCCCGGTTGGCGAAGAATGTCGTGACCGTCACAACGACGGTCGCGAGGGCCTGGGCGAGCAGCTTGTCGAGATGCGCGTCGTGGACGAGCAGGTAGAGCAGCACCTCGTCGATCGCGAGGCCTCCCGTCTGCACGACTCCCCAGCGCACGGGGGTCAGGGCATCGCCGACGTGCTCGCGGAAGGTCCAGCGGCGGTTGATCAGGAAGCCGTTGGTGGCCCCTGCGATGAAGCCGATCGCTGACGCCAGCAGGTAGTTGACGCCGAATACCTTCAGCAGCAGCGTGTAGACGATGAAGGTGATCAGCGTGTTCGAGATGCCGACGATCCCGAACTTGACGAACTGGATGAGAACCGTCACCCGCGGGTGCCGGGGTGCGGGCGCTAGGCTTGTGCTCATCTGCGGCGGCTCGTCTCGAGAGGGCATCCGTAGACAGGATGAACGATAAATTGAGCAGCGGCTTAGGGCCCGGCCCGATCATGGAGGCCCGGCGCGAACCGACAGCCTCGCGCGCCGAAGGAAAATGATGCCGGACACACCACTTCGCACACCCGTTCTCCTCAGCGTGGTCGCCCCGGTCTACGACGAGGAGGAGCTGATCGAGGAGTTCGTCACGCGCACGAGCGCGGCGGTCGCGGACTTCGAGTTCGAGCTCGTGCTGGTGAACGACGGCAGCTCCGACGGCACGGCGGCGATCCTCGACCGGCTCGCGGCAGCCAACCCGCGTGTCCGCGTCGTGCACCTGTCCCGCAACTTCGGTCACCAGGCGGCCCTCACGGCCGGCCTGGAGCACGCGGTCGGAGACGTCGTGGCGATGATCGACGCCGACCTGCAGGACCCGCCCGAGCTGATCCCCGACATGGTCGCCCAGTGGAGCCAGGGATCGGACGTGGTCTATGCGGTCCGCAAGCAGCGGGAGGGAGAGACCGCCTTCAAGCTCGCGACCGCGTCGTGGTTCTACAAGCTGTTCGACAAGCTCGCCCAGGTCGACCTCGAGCCGAACTCGGGCGACTTCCGGCTGCTCGACCGCAGGGCCCTGAACGCGCTGCTCGCGATGACCGAGCGCTCGCGCTTCCTTCGCGGCATGACCGTGTGGGTGGGCTTCACCCAGACCGCGATCTCATACCAGCGCGACGCCCGGCAGGCCGGCGAGACCAAGTACACGCTGCGCAAGATGCTGCGCTTCTCACTTGACGCGATCGCGTCCTTCTCCCACCTGCCTCTGCAGCTCGCGACATACGCCGGGATCCTCTCCGCCGGGCTCGCCTTCATAGCTATCCCCGTGGTCATCGCACTGCGCATCGCCGACTCCTACCTGCCGGGCTTCAGCTCGATCACGATCGCGATCCTGCTGCTCGGCGGCATCCAGCTGATCGCCCTCGGCGTGATCGGCGAGTACGTCGGGCGCATCTACGACGAGGTCAAGCACCGGCCGCTCTACATAGTCCGCGAGGAGCTCAACCGGCCGACCGACACAGGACGCCTCCCCGAGGCCCCACCGGCGCGAGCGGGCCTGCCGGCGCGCACCCCTGAGGGCATCCTCTAGCGCGCCCGGCGCGCGGAAGCCCGATAATGGGCGCATGAGCGACGAGGAGCCAGTTCCGGACGAGGGCAAGCCCGGCATCGACCACCGCCACGAGCGGATCAGGGTCGAGACCGAGCGCCACCGCATCGAGGGCGTCATGACGCTCGCGCGCGACGGCTACCGCAGCCGCGTCTCGGACGTACTGAACGCCTCCGAGCGCGACTTCATAACCCTCACCGACGTGACGGTCGCCCCTCTGGAGGGCGGCCCCATCGAGCTGCACGCCTACCTGAGCCTCGCCCGCCGGCACATCGTCTTCGCGGTCGCCGCGGACGAATCCACCGAATAGCGGCCACGGCCCTTTGCACACGGCCCGGACCACGCTCCGGGCGGAGGAGCGTGGTCCGGAGCACTCTGAGCGGAGAGGGCGGGATTCGAACCCGCGATGGAGTTTGACCCCCATACTCGCTTAGCAGGCGAGTGCCTTCAGCCTCTCGGCCACCTCTCCCAGCGCTAGGAAGGGCCAGTTTAGGGCGTGCGGGGAGAGCGCGTGCCATCGCTGCCCGCCGCGCCCCGGCCTCGGCGACTAAGCCGGGGTGGGCGGATCAGTTGACCGCGAAGCTCGAGGCGCTCTGCACCGAGCCCGCGGGGGCCTGCGTGTTGGTCACCGTCACCGGTCCGCTGAGCGCTCCGGCGGGGACCACGACCTTCAGTTTCTTGGAGGACGAGAGCCCGACGCTCGTCGCCTGCACGCCGCCGAAGCTGACGGTCACCCCCGCGGCGAACCCGACGCCCTTGATCGAGATCTGCTTGCCCACAGTCCCGCTGGCGGGCGAGATCCCGGTCACCGAGAGCGTGGGCGTGAACTTCGCCTTGGTCGAGATGCTGCCTTCGGGACCCGTGATCGTGACCTTGCCCTTCTTGGCACCGTTGGGGACGATCGCTTCCAGCGTGGTGGAGGAGAGAGCCTTGAAGCTTCGCGGAGAGCGTGCCGAACGAGACCGAGGTGACCTGCCCCAGGGCGCTGCCGCTGATGATCACCGCGCTACCGGTGATGCCCGATGACGGGGTGAAGCCGCTCATCGACACCACGCTGGACGGTATGGCGTCGCTTGCCGCCGAGCTCTGCTCGACGCCGCCGCCGGATGAGTTCGCGGCGGTTTCCTGGATGCGTATGGTCCCGCCGGCGTCCGCCGAGGTGAGCAGCAGGCTCGAGCCGGTGGCGCCCGCTATCGCCGAGCAGCCTCCGCCGAGGCCGTTGCACAGCTCCCACTGGTCTGCGATGGAGGTCGGGGAGCCAGCCCAGGAGCCGGGGGTGAAGGTCAGAGTCGAGCCGACTTCGGAGATACCCGCAATGACGGGCGCACCCTGGCCGACCGGCGCGCCGGGTGTGGCGAAGGCGGAGATGCCGAGCGGGCTGCCGAGACCGGTCGGGCCGTCGTAGCCGACCACGGCCTTGCAGGCGGTGGCGCCGGCGCAGGTGCCGTTTTCGCCGGACGTCACGTCGTAGAGGGCGCTCGAGTCGCCCAGGTACCCGTAGACGGTCTGCGCCGGGTAGGCGACGCCGTGCGCGCCGCCGGCGAGCGCGAACTCGGCGGCGACGATCGGGGAGGCCACTGAGGTGCCGCCCCAGACCCCCCAGCCCGTCGGGGCGCGCGGTTCTTCAGGGGTGCTGTCGTACATGTCCACACCTGTTTCGGGGTCGCCGATCGCGGACACGTCGGCGACCGAGCGGGCGCCCACGCAGCCGGTTGCCGGGAATTCCGCGAGATGCAGTTGCCACAGCTGCGCCGAGAAGATGTGGCTGCACCCGCTGCCGCCTTCGCTCCAGGCGGTACTGGTCCATCCTCCCCCGGCTTCGCGGAGGCTCGTCCCTCCCACAGCAACAACGTCGGGTGAGTCGGCCGGGAAGCTCGCGGCCGCGGGTTCCAGTTTGGTGGCGCAGAGATAGTCGATGTACCCGCAGTCGCCCGAGGCGGCGGTCACGACGACGCCCGGATGGTTGAAGTACTTGGCGCCGTAGCTTTCGAGTTCCGAGGTCTCAGAGGCCCCGTAGGAGTTGCTGACCTCGGTCGCGCCGTCCTTGACGGCAGCGTTCACGCCGGCGCCGAGCTGGGAGAAGCTTTCGCCTTCCGCCTCGACGAGCAGGATTTTGCAGGTGTTGCAGATCGCGTGGGCCATCTGCACGTCGATCGATATCTCGACCGCCCAGCCGCCGTTGTTCGCGGGCAGCGGGCTGGCGTTACCTTCCTGGTTGACCTTGCGGAAGCAGCCGTTGGCGGTGGTGCAGGCGGGCAGGTGGAACTCGCTGTCGTACACGGCGAGGTCTGCTTCGACGGTGGGATCGTTGTACGCGTCCACCAGAGCGATCGTCTGCAGCGAGTCGGCGGCTGTTTCCGTCGGCAGGTTGTAGGCGTTGTGCAGCAGTTGCGGGGTGAGAAAATCGGGTTCCGGTTCCTTGTACGTCACCAGCCTGCGCGTGTTCGCCCGGGCGGCCACGGCCGCGGTCGCCGGCGTGGCGGCGGGCGAGGAGGTGGCCGGCAGCAGCCTGAGCGCCAGGCAGGAGGCCGCGCGGGGCCTTGACGTTTTGCAGACGCGCTTGATGCGGTGCGAGCGCCGGTGCTGGGCGCCTGAGTGGGCGGCGAACGTCGCCGGGGCTGCGGCGGCGAGAAGCGCCAGTGCCGCCGTGAGCGTCAACGCGATCCGTGCGATGCGCGAGGCCTGCCGGCCCCGCTGATTCCTCGTTCGATCCATGAACCTCAACCCCAATCCCTCATTCAGAACCCCTCAAGACCCAAACGATGCTAGCTGCCCTTCGCGTCGGTGTCGAACAGTGACTGGACGCCGCCGGACGCTCCACCTTGACAGCAATCTAATATGCGCGCATACTATCTTTCATGCACGCAACCACGATCACCACATCCCACGCGAGCTCCAAGGAATCCTCCGAGGCCTTCTCTACCCGCCGACAAGAACTCAACCGGCTCGTGATCGCCGCGGAGGCCCGGTCGTGAAGTACTGGCTCGGGGTCGTCTCGCAGGATCACGTCAAGCGGGGCGTGGAGCTCGGGATTGCGCAAATCGGCCACGGCAAGCGTGCCGGCCTGGCCCGGATGGAGCCGGGGGACTGGCTGATCTACTACTCACCTCGCATCAGCCTTCAGGGCCGTGAGCCGCTGCGGGCCTTCACCGCCATCGGGCAGGTCACGGACGAGGAGCTCTGGCAGGCGGACGAGGGCTCCTTCAAACCCTGGCGCCGGCGCATCTCCTACGAGGCCACAGCCCGCGAGGCGCCCCTGGGTGAGCTCTCAAGCTCGCTCGAGCTGACGGCCACGCCGAACTGGGGCTACAAGCTGCGCCGCGGGCTGATCGAGCTCAGCGAGCACGACTTCCGGGCCATCGGCGCCGCCATGAGGGGGCTCGATGCCGGAGCGCAGGCTCGATAGCGAACACCAGGCTGCACACGACAGCCCCGGCTTCCTGCTCTGGCGGGCGACCAACCGCTGGCAGGCGGCACAGCGCGCCGCGCTCAGGCCGCTCGGCCTGACGCACGTCCAGTTCGTCCTGCTCGCCTCACTGACGTGGCTGGAGGCGGAGGGGCCGATCACCCAGCGCCGGCTCGCAGATCATGCGGCAACCGATCCGATGATGACCTCCCAGGTGCTCCGTGCGCTCGAGGAGCGGGGCCTGATAACCAGGACACCGCACCCCCGGGACGGGAGAGCGCGGATGCTCGCCCCCACCCCCGCAGGCGCGGCGCTCGCCAATCGCGCCGTCGTCGAGGTGGAGCGTTGCGACAGGGATTTCTTTGAGCCCCTCGGCGCCGGCGTCGCGGGCTTCACCCGCGCCCTCGCCGCCCTGGCGGACGGCCGGCCGTGATCAGGGCGGACGCGCGCCGTGAGCGCCGGTCGCCGCGAACGCAGGTCCCCAGGCGAGCCGTTCTCGAAGGAGCCGTGCCGGGCGAGTCCGTAGCATGGTTGGACCGCGGAAGGGTGGCAGAGCGGTTGAATGCGGCGGTCTTGAAAACCGTTAGGCGGGCAACCCCCGTCTCGGGGGTTCGAATCCCCCCCCTTCCGTTCACCAGAGCCAGATTGAGGCGCCATCCCCCCAGGCGCGTCCGTAGGTGAACGCCGACCTCTCAGCTTGCGTCATGCGGCTGCTCCGGGTCGAGACCGAGCTCGGCGAAGGCATGATCGCGTTCGAGATAGATGACCAGGCGGACCACGAGGCCGTCCTGGATCTCGAACAGGTTCGCGACCGAACGCTGATCGAGCTGCAATCCACTCGTGCGGCCGACCGCGCTGTTGTGGACGAGCGCGAGTATGCGCTCGTCGTCGAGCACGAGGTAGCCCTCCGGCTCGGCGCGGAAGTCCGTCCACCCTCGCAGCCAGCTTCGCCAGCCATCCGCCATCCCCTTGCGCCCGGCCCAGCGTCCCGGTTCGGGACCGTCCACGACCACATATTCGATCTCCGGGTGGGCCCACTCGTCGACGCTGAAGTCGCCGTGTTCCCACGCTGCGTAGATCGAGCGCACGAGGTCCACGTTCGCCGATGACATCAGCCGGCCTCCAGCGCGAGGGCGGCGCCCGGCAACAGCGCCCCGGAGGTTCGGCCACGAGCGGGCGACATGGGCGCGATCCGGGCCTCTAGCCCGGCAGCTGCATCACCGAGAGAATGTGGCCATCCGGATCCTTGAACCACACGACCCGCGCGCCGCCGGGTGAGGTCCAGGCGTCGTCATCGTCCTGCTCGAGCCCCGCGTAGGTGATCAGCTCGATACCGGCGTCGCGCATCCGGGCGACCGTCGCGCTGAGATCCTCGACGCTCCACGCAAAAATGGTCTGCCCGGCCGGCTCGACGCGGTCGGCTCGCACCACGCAGAGTCTCGCGCCGCTCACGTCGTACACGTCCGCAAGCGGCGTGGATGCGATCTGAGTCAGCCCCAGCCGGTCGCCATAGAACCCGGCCGCCACAGCAAGGTCGCTCGCAGCCACGAACCCCACGAGATGCGCGCCCTCCAGCACCCCTGGGAGGCTACTACTGAACGTCGAGGGCGGGCGGGGCTGGGCGGAGCCTCGCCCGCCGCTCGGCTGAGTGCTCTAGTGGGCCGGTCCCTGCGTTGGCGTCACGACGGTGGTGAGGCGTTTTTCGCCGACCGACAGTTTGAATTCGTATGCGACCCCTTCCTGCAGCGACACGGGGGCGCCTCCGCCTTCTTCGATCTCATCGACCATCAGGCCTCCGGGCGCGGGGTCCTTGAATTTGATGCTGTCGCCTTTGGACACCCGGCCTTCTTCCTTGGATTTGACGAGCGGCGTCGGCGCCGAGGTCGCGGACAGGGCGGGTTCGAGGCCGTTGGCGGCTGTGACGCTCACCCGCAGCGTGGAGCCCGTGTCTGCGGGGCCCACCACGTACGTGTCGTTGGTGGTCGGCTGGCCCACGTTCGCGCACACGCCCTGCAGCGAGCAGCGCTGCCACTGGTAGGAGAAGTCGAGTGGTTCTGCGCCGCTCCATTTTCCCTCCGCGGCGAACAGGATCTGCCCTTCGCGGAATTCGCTGACGAGTTCGCCTTCTTCAAGACCCTGGTGCTTGACCCTCGGGAGAGCGACGCTCACCGGTGGCCCTGATCCGCCTTCGTCGCCTTCTTTCACTTCGACGCATTCTTCGGCTGCGAGACAGCGACCGCCTTCGCCTTCGCCGGCTTCTTCTTCCGCTTCTTCGAGCCCGGGGCGTTCGAACGTCCTGAAGAGCATCCGTTCGACATCCCGTGCCCATGAGAAG
Organism: uncultured Solirubrobacteraceae bacterium; assembly: GCA_963787115.1. Classification (GTDB taxonomy): domain Bacteria; phylum Actinomycetota; class Thermoleophilia; order Solirubrobacterales; family Solirubrobacteraceae; genus Palsa-744. Next base: position 162,782 of record CAWBBS010000011.1, on the reverse strand, counting down.
GTCAGCGTGGGCTTCGCCGGTTCGCCCGAGCGGGCACCGAGCATGCCCTGCTGCACCGCTATCGCCGGCGCCGGCGGGGCAACCCCCGCTTCGAGGAGCGCCAGCGCGTGCGTGGGGGCGGCGGCGATCGTGTTCACGTGTTCCAGTGGCGCTCCGGGTGCGCTTTCGCCGGGCGCCGTTTCGGCGCCGCGCATGTGGATGAGGGTCGGGACACGGCTGCACGCTCCAGCTTTTTCAAGTTCCTTCTGGAGCACGAGAAGCTGGGCGGCGAGCTGGTTTTCGATCTGCTGGGGGGTCTTCAGGACCTGTTCGCCGCGGGCTTCCCGCTGGCGTTCGCGCTGCTGCGCTTCCCCTGCTTCGGCTTCCTTCTGAGCTGCCTTGGCGGCGTTCTTCGCGCGTTCGCTGGCGGTGTTGCAGCTTTCGGGGCCCTGCCATGAGCCGTCGCCGAGCTCGCCGTCTCCGTTTTTGCCCCAGGCGTAGACGCGGTGTTCGATCAGAGCGAGGCTGTACTGGCCGCCGGCCGCCAGCGCTTCGGCGGCGTGGTGCTTGGATTCGGCGATCGCCTTCGCCAGGCCCTGGACCGGGCGCGCGTTCTTGAAGCACGGGGTTTCTGCGCCCTTCAGGCAGGTTTCCGGGTGGGCCGCGGTGCCGAGCTCGCCTTTGGCGTTGTCGCCCCATCCGAGCACTTCGCCGTCTTCGAGCCGCGCGAGCACGTGGTTCGGGCCGGCCGAGAGTTCTGTCACTCCCCGCATGACTTCAGCGCCCTTGGCTGCGCTCATCATCACGAGGCCGGGGCCGTGGAAGTTGCTCCCCGCCCCCGGTTCGACGCCGGGACTCTGACCGAGCTGTCCCGCGCGATCCTGCCCCCAGGACATGACCTCGCCGTTTTCGAGGAGCGCGTAGGCGGAGCCCGCTCCCGCGACGATGCGCCTGACGTGTTCGAGCTTCTTGCCGGTCGCCGTCACCACATACCGCGGCACCTTGCTGCAGAGTTCCGCGCCGACTTCGGTCCCGCACAGGTATTCGACCCTCTTGCACCTGCCCGCACGGTTGCATTCGACGGGCCAGCGTTCGGCGCTCAGCTGTCCGCTCTGGTTATCGCCCCAGGCCTGCACCGTGCCGTTGATCATCAGCGCGTAGTCGCTGCCGCCCCCGGCGGCGATCGCCTTGACTCCGGTCAGACCGGGCACGGGGGTCGGAGTGTGCGCGACCGCGAATCCTGCTCTGCCGTTGCCGAGCGTTCCATATGCGTTGGAGCCCCACGCGTCCACGGTCGAACCGGGGCCGCTCCCGACGATGGCCAGCGCGTGCTCGTTGGCGGCGGCGACCGCCGTGGCACCGGCTATGTGGACGTTCACGTGACTCAGGCCGAGTTCCCAGTTTGCTTTGAAGCCGTTGTTGCCGAGCTGTCCGTGGAGGTTTGCGCCCCACGAGTCAACTTCGCCGTTGGCGAGCTCCGCGAGCGTGACGCTTCCGCCGTCGGCGACGGCGGTGACGTTGCTGAGGCCTTCGACGGTGAGCGGCCATTCTTCCCGGGTGTCCCTGTAGAACTGGCCGAGGCCGCCGTAATAGTTTTCACCCCACGTCAGAGCGGCACCGCCGGAGGAGACGGCGGCCTGGACTTCAGGAGCCGGTGCGGGAGCGCCGCCCGAGCCGATCTTCACAAGCGGAGGTGCCGCGATTCGAGGGGACACCTGCGCAGCGGCGGACCCTGCGCACGCGAATGTTGCAGCGAGCGCGGCCAGCAGAAAGGCGGCGAGCCGGGGCCGGGGCCCATGTGCAGGCACGCCCGACTCGTCGTTTGTGAGGCGTCGAGCTGAGTCGGTGGCGGCCATACTGGCGTCCTCCAGTTCTTGGCAGCGGCGATCCAGACGGGCGTGGGCGCGGCTGGCCGGCCCGTGACTCGATCGGTGTGAACCGGCCCGGATGGCCGAGTTCCGTTCGCTGCGAGGGGCGGGTTGGAAGCCCCGTGCCTCAAGCTTTGGTTCGGCGATCCGGGGGGCGTGGGCGAGCGACGACCCGCAGAACTAGACACCTGATCCCCCGCTGTGCCCGACGCGCGGCACAGCGCTGAAAACGGCTAGGTGGGCACCCCCGGGAGCGGGTGTTCGAGTCCCCTCCTCGCTCCCGTAGTAACCCTCGGCGAGAGTGCGCGGCGCCTGCGGACGCGTAGCCGCGTGCGCGGGTGAGATGGGGCCTCATCAAGGCTAGAACGTGTCGAGCAGGCGGGCTGACCGACCGGACGAACGTCGTGTGCCGCGCGGCACGCGGGCGCCAGGCGCCGCGATCGCTCAGCGGCGGTCAGTTGCAGAGTGTGCAGTGGCCGTGCGCACAGGCGCAGAGCGGCGGCATCAGGCCAGCGCTCCTGGGGCCCCACCTGCGCACCCACTCCAGTGCGGCCGTCTCGCTGCTGTCACCGATGCCTGCCGGCCAGGAACGCCCGAGCATCTGCGCGAGGAGCCGATCCGTCTCGGGGTCGGCACGGACGGAGACGGACTCGATCAGAGCCGCCACGGCCGTTGCACGCGCGTCGGGGTCCATACGATGGTTATCGGCTCGCATGCGCCCCGGCATGATCTTCCGGTGCCGCCCGGCGCCCCGCCCCGCTGCGCGAGGCGCCATGCGGGTCCGGCGATGCTAGGTCGTCTGCGCGACCTGCGAGATGGCCTCCTGGTAGAGAGCCATGTCGCGAGCGATGCCCTCATTCGTCACCCCGTCGATGATGCGCAGGCCGTCGACGATGAGGCTCGCGTCCACGAGCGCGCGACGGAAGTCGTCGCTCTCCTGGGCCGTCGAGAGCTGCTCGGCGGAGCCGTGCAGCTCGATGTAGCCGCCAAGGCCGCCGTTGGGGCCGAGAAGGACCACGTCGAAGCTCTCGATGCGGCCCTCCTGCTGCATGCGCCCGTAGAGGCCAATCGCCTCATTGAACACCTCCAGCGAGCGCTCCTCGCGACCACGCACGGTGTCGCCCCAGCCGATGAACAGCATGCGGTCGGACATTCCGGACCCCTATTCCTCACGGCCCGGCTCGGAACCGAGCCTTGGAGCGCGAACGTAACACGTGCGGGAACGCCGGTAAATGCGCATCCAGTACCGATAGGAGGCCGCCCCTGCTGCGGGCCATCCCTCACCCGGTTTCCTGCGCCGCGTTCCGGTCCCCGTGCTGACGGAACACCGCGGCCACGGCGATCACGAGGTAGCCGAACGCGGCCACCTCGGGGGCGACGAACGCGAGGACCACCACCCCTGCGTAGAACGCCATGTTGGGCGTCGTCAGCGAGATGATGAGATCGATCGTCTCGTCGGTGACGTCCGGCTCGAGCAGATCGCGGTGCGCCGCCACGTAGCGCCAGAGCACGCTCATGACCACCGAGATCGACAGGAGGGCGACGCCGTAGAAGATCACGGCTGCACGCTCGGCCGAGGTCGTGCTGGTCAGCGCCTCAGCGACGAGCTTGGTCGGGAACGGGAGGAAGGAGACGAGCATCAGCAGCAGGATGTTCAGGCGCATCACCCAGCCGTCCACGCTGCGCAGGCGCCGAAAGATTCCGTGGTGCGCCATCCACAGGCCGCCGATCGTCAGGAAGCTGGTGGCGTAGGCGAGGTAGGAGGGCCACTGTTCGGCGATGCCCTTCCAGAGGTTGTCGAACTCGCTCGACGGGACGTTGATCTCGAGGATGAGCAGCGTGATGGCTATCGCGAAGACCCCGTCGCTGAAGGCCTCCAGACGACTCGTGCCCCAGCGGTCAGTCATGCCGCTCGCTCGGCAACATCGGCGTGCCCCCGCAGGAGCCCGCAGAGGTTTCCCGGCGCCCGCACGCCCCGCCGGCGCGACTACAGTGACCTCGTTCAGAGAAGGTTCATCGACACGCCTGAGGAGACCGATGTCCACGTCCCACGCAGATTTCAACGCCAAAGTCATCGACGAGTTCCACGCCAACGAAGGACGCGTCGGCGGCCCGTTCGAGGGAATGCCGCTTCTGCTGCTTCACCACACCGGCGCGAAGTCCGGAGCGGCCCGCATCAACCCGCTGGCCTACCGCGCCGACGGCGACCGGTATGTCATCTTCGCCTCCAAGGCGGGCGCCCCGAGCAACCCCGACTGGTACCACAACCTCAAGGCGCACCCGAACGTCACGATCGAGGTCGGCACGGACACGATCGACGTCGTCGCAAGCGAGGCGAGCGGCGAGGAGCGAGACCGCCTCTACAACGCTCAGGCCGAGCAGGTTCCTCAGTTCGCGGACTATGAGAAGTCAGCCGGCGGACGCGTCATCCCCGTGATCATCCTCACCCCCGCGGACCGCCGGTAGCGAGCTGCGCGCCGGGGCTCAGCGCCCCGGCGGCGGGCTCACGCCTGCGCGAGCGGCTCTATCGCGCCGGGCGTGTGGGTGTTGACGATGACCGAGTCCTCGTTTTCGCGCTGGCTCAACTCCACCCTGCCGACGCGGCCGACGAGCAGGCCTCCTATCGACTTGAGATCCAGCCCCGTCTCGGTCAGTTCCGCCTCGGTGACGCCCCACCCGTAGAGGTTGAGGATCGCGTCGCGATTCTCACCGCCCTCACTGAAGTCATAGGCCTCGGGGCACACCTTCTTGCCGTCGTCCTCACCGCCGACCACGACGCATAGCGGCCAGATCGAAAGACCGTTCTCCGCGACGTCGACCACCTCGATCCGCAGCGTGTAGACGCCCGGGTCGAGCAGCACGACCGGCTCCTGTTCAAATCGTTCCAGCTCGACCTTGTCCACAGCAGGACTCCTAACTCGACGCTCTGTGCTGTACCGCCGACACCCTACCCTGAGCGGCGGGCCGGAGAGCGAGGTCCCGGCGGCGGCGGCGCGCAGTCCGGCGGGACGGGCCGGGGAACCATGAGAAAACCCTCACGCTGGGGTTTAGGGATGGCTTATGAGCGCCGCTTACCGTCGGCGGCGCATGAGCACCGAGAGCATTGGAGCCGAAGGCCGGCCCGGGGTCGACTGGGGCCGCGCCGAGTTCATCCTGACCGGACTGGCGTTCCTCGGATTCCTCGCGCTGCCGATCCGCCTCACGACCGTCTACGGCGGGCTGCCGGCGCACCCCCTGTTCGTGCACGTGCCCGTGATCCTCGTGCCGTGCACCGTGATCGCGGCGATCGTGTTCATGGCCAGGGCGGATTGGTTCTCGCGTTACGCGATAGCCCTGTCCGTGGTGTCGATCATCGCCATGAGCTCGCTGTTCCTCACCCTGCAGTCCGGCGCCGCGCTGCGCGGGGCGCTGAATCTCCAGGGCCCGGCTGCAAACCTGATCGACCAGCATTCGCAGGCCGCCCACATTCTCGCGATCCTCTACGTGCTGTTCACCGCGACCGTGATCGTGACGTTCGCATCCCAGCGCATCTCGGGCGGCATGCCGACCGGCTTTGGAATCGTGGATCGTCTGCTCTCCCCCGCGCCGGTGTTCGCCGCGCTTCGCGTCGCGCTGGTGGTGCTCTCGATCGGCTCCGCCGCGATGGTCTTCAGGACGGGAGACCTCGGAGCGAAAGCGGTGTGGCAGGGACGACTGCAGGCCGGCCACGGCTTCGCGGGACCCGGCCCCGCCTTCCCCGGATCGCCGCAGGGCACCGGAGCTCCCTGAGGCACCGCCGCGCGGATGCGCCTGCTAGCCGCAGACGTGAAGGTAGGACTGCACGCTCTCGACGAGCGCCTCTGCCACCAGCCGTCCGCTCGGCCGCACTCGCGCCAGCTGCCCGTCGGGGCAGCGCACGATCAGCCTGTCGCCGCGGGGTCCGATGACCGTATGGCCCTCGGGAAGCGCGTTCAGGCACTGGACCTGCTGGTCGGTGAGCGGATGCCCACCGGCGAGCTCGAGCCGCTCGGCATGACCGGCCGATAGATAATTGTTAAGTATTTCCATCGACATTACTGGGAATTGTAGCTCGCCCTCGACCTGTCGTCAATTCGGCGAGGATCTCCAGCGCGGCCGGGGCCGGCGGGGCAACCCGGGCGAGGCTGGAATCCCGCCGCATCCCGGCCTTAGGATTGGTGCCCGTGGATCCTGAGCACCAGCACCGGCGCGGAGCACTGGACCGGCGCACCTTCCTCAAGGGGGGGATCGCAGCCGGCGGCCTGCTGGCGGGCGGCCTTGCGATCAAGGCCCTGGCCGATGAAGCAAAGCAGGAACAGGCGGCCAGCCCGATCACCGCCCGCTCCATCCCCCGCGACCGCCGGGAGAAGCCGAACATCCTGGTGATCATGGTCGACCAGATGCGCTATCCGCAGTGGCTCTACCCCTCACCCGCCGCGCAGCTGCCGCCGAACATCCAGGCCCTCAGGGCCGGCGCCGTCTCCTTCGCCGGCCACTACACCGCCTCCAACGACTGCACCCCCTCCCGCGCGGCTCTCGTGACCGGGCTCCACACCCACCAGACCGGCTGCATGATCACGGGCGCGAGCACCCTTGACCCGGGCTTCCCGACCTGGGGGACGATGCTCCGCGAGCATGGCTACAGCACCCGCTGGCTGGGGAAGTGGCATCTGACCCACCACGACAACCACTGGACGGCGGCGACCGGGGAACGGGCACTTGAGCGATACGGATTCGAAGGCGGCGTGTATCCGTCGCCGGACGGCGCGCCCGGGCAGGGCTGGAGGAAGGACGGCCGGATCGCGGACGAGTTCGACAGCTGGTTCAGGTCCGAGGGGGCCGGCGGCCCGTGGTGCACGACCGTCTCGTTCGTGAACCCGCACGACGTCGCCTGGTGGTATGCGTGGAGCGACCGTGTGCGGCCCGAGAGGAATCCTCCGCGGACGGCGCGCCGGCTGCCGCCGAACTTCGAGACGCCCCAGCAGATGCATGATCAGTCAAAGCCGGCGCTGCAGTTCTCGCTGCAGGACACGGCGGCCGCGTCGTTCGGCCCCGTCCCGTTCTCCGGGCCGGAGTACGAGGCCCGCTGGCTCGGCCTGCTCGACCTCTACAACGAGCTGCAGCTCGAGGTGGACCGACACGTCGGGAGGGTGATCCAGACGCTCGAAAGCCAGCCTGAAGTGGCCGCCAACACCGTGATCATCTTCACCTCCGACCACGGCGAGTACGGCGCCTCTCACGGGCTGCGCGGGAAGGGCGCGGCCGCCTACGAGGAGGGAATCAGGGTTCCGCTGATCGTGAGGGACCCGCGGGGCGTGATGACCCGCTCACCGGAAATAACGCGCACACAGCTCAGCTCCAGCGTCGACGTCGCCCCGCTGCTCCTGACGATCGGGACGGGCTCCTCGGCATGGCGCTCGGACCCCCACTACGCCCACATCGCCGGCCGTCTGGACCTGGCGCGGATACTCGACGACCCGCAGGCGCCCGGAAGAAGCCACGTGCTTCACGCGACCGATGAGGTCGTGACCGAGTTCGCGATCGAAACCTACGCCGCCGATGCGCCCCTGCACGTGGTCGCGCTGCGGACCCCGGGCGCCAAGTACGTGACCTACTCGCACTGGCCCGCGGAAGGCATCGCGCCGATCGAGGAAGGCCGCGAAGCCGAGCTGTATGACTACAGCACCCAGGGCGGAAGGCTGGAGGTGCACAACACCGCCGGCTCCAGCCCGGTCGAGGCACCGATGCGCGAGGCCCTCGAACGCGCCGTGAGCGACGAGCTGCGCGAGCCGCTGCCGAGCCGGCTCAGCGAAGCCCACCAGCGCGGGCTGGCCGACTACTTCTCGACCGCCCGGGGCGCGGCCGAGTCGGCGACCATCTCCCGTCGCGCGCGCTCAGAACGGGACATCGGCCTCGTGGAGACACTCCAGCCGAAGCCGGTCAAGCCGGCTGGAACTGGCGCGCCTAGGCCTTGACCGGCGCGGAGGCGCCGATGACAGCGCCGCTGGAGTCCAGCGCCTGCACGAGGACGTATTGAGCGGTCCCGGCGACGGGGATGGTGCTCTGGAAGCCCACCCGCGGGGCCTGCGCGACCTGCACGAGCGAGGCGGCAGACGGCCCCGCCAGGACGCGCCAGGACGCCACGTTGGTGGCGCCGTTCCAGCTGACCGCGACCGAAAGGCCTGCTCCGGAGGGTGTCGCGATCACCGACGGAGCACCGGGAGCGTGCCCTTCCCATGGCGAGAGGAACGTCTTGAAGCTCTGCACGCTGCGCCCGAGCGTCGCGTCGAAGATGACCTTGCCGGAGGGGTCGAACTCCGTGAAGTTCGGGAGCCCGCCGTACCCGAGCAGCCATTTGCCGCCGGGGAGGGCTGTCATGCTGCCCTGGCTTTCCGCCAGGAGGATTTTGCTCGGATTGACGAGCGCTTTGACGAGCTTGACGGTGTGCGCCGCCGGGTCGGGCGCGAGCAACAGGCCCCGCGACTGCTTTTCCTTCGGCGGGTCCGAGCCGTTGTCGAACATCGAGATCAGGCCGCCCGGCTGCCAGGCCACGTCGTGCTGCCAGTAGTAGCTGACGCCGGGCCCGGGCTTGAAGCTCGAGCGGTTACCCCCCAGGCGCCAGCGGATGGCGCCGGTGCGGATGTCGACGTCATACACCGTCCAGGTGTTGCGGGAGGACAGCAGCACGTCGCCCGCGCTTCCGACGCTCACGGAGTTCACGTGCACGTAGTCCCACGGGTAGCGCGACTTCGGCGGGGGGTTGTGCGATTCGGTTACCGGGATGTGCCCGAGCGCGTGCCACTCCCACATCACCAGGCCTGTCTTGATGTCGATCTCCTGCACGACGGAGTCGGTGAGGATGTCGTTCGGGCCGCCTCCGAATGAGGAGAGGTTCGTGTGGATCGGGTTGAAGGCGTCGATCCACGCCGTCCCTTCGGGGGTGATGTGGATCACGTGCAGATCCGCGTGGTAGCCGTTGCCGGCCCTCACGACGCCGATCTGGCGGTAGGCGTTGTTGTAGATGACGTCTTCGCCCTCGCCGAACCCGACCTCGAAGACCTTGCCCTGCCACCACGTCAGTACCGGCTGGCCCTGGTAGGTCTGCACCCCGAAGTTCGTGGCGGTGTAGCCGGCCGGCATCGGGTGAAACCAGATCAGGCCGCCGGACTGGTCGATGATCATCGGCCCGGCGGTGCCGACCCCCTGGTAGGGCGCGAGGAAGAAGTCGCCGGGGGCGGCGTCGGGCGCCGCGGGTGTCGTCACCCTGACGCTCGAGGGGGTGAGCGAGGGAGCGGTGCTGTAGTGCTGCACCGCCTTCGGTTCACCGGGGTTGATGGGGAACTGCTTGGTGCTGACGAGCGCCTGGTGGGCGATGGTGAAGGCGGTGCGCTCCTGCACGGTCCGCCCGCCGGCGCTGACGCGCGCGCTCACCGATACCCGCTCGCCTTCCCGGAAGGGCCGCGAGGGGAGGAAGCTCTCGCCCGTGCCCGTGGAGTATTGCCGGAGCACGCCGGGGTGCGCGCCGGAGCTGGAGCCGACCACACGGATCGCGAGCACCCGCGTGCCGGCCGGGCCGAGGAAGCTCACCTGCGTCTGCGGCGAGGCGTCGGGCGTCCCGTTCTGGGGGGAGACCGCGAGCGGGCCGGCCGCCGGCGTCGCCCTGACCTCGCTGCTGAGGATCGCGGGGCTCGCGTGATAGGCGACACCGCACGCGCCGAGCGTGAGCGCCGCGAGCACGCATGCCGCGGCGAGCAGCGCAGCGCGCAGAGCGCGCGGGGGGCGTGCCCGGACGGCAGGTGGGTGTGTGACGTGCCTTCTCATCTTCACTCGGTCAGGACGCTGCGCCTGCTGTGGGGGGCGGGGCGCTCTCCGGTCCGCAGGCCGCGCGTGCGCCGCTGCCGAGCCCAGGATATCCGGGTACCCACCCGGCTTCGCCGGCTGTCGCATACGCTGCACCCGATGAGGGTTCGTGGTGCCATCTCCCTGGCCGTAGTCGCCGTGGCTCTGGCCGTGCTCTCCGGGGCCGCGCCGGCCGCAGCCTCGGACGCGGCCGCGACCCAGGCCTACCTGCAGGCCAACTATCGCCTGGTCGGCTTCGCAGATGCGCGGCTCGCCGAGGCCGAACGCGCGCCCGGCGCGCTGCTCGCCGGCGTGCGCGGCGAATGCCCGCTGGCCGCTGCCGGCTCCCCCCAGAACGCCGATTCGACAGAGCTCAGCAACGAGGTCATCGGGGCGATGGTGATCGCCTCCTACCGCCCGGCGCTGCCCGCGATCCACTCCTTCGTCTCATCGGTCGCGGCCCTTCGCTGGAGCAGCTCCTCGCTGACACGGGAAGTGCGCTCCTACGCGGGCGCCCTGCGAACCCTCGCGGCCCTGCCCGCCCCGCCGCTGTGCGCGGATGTGAGGGCGTGGGCCGCGGGCGGTTTCGGCTCGCCGCCGGCGCGCACCGCCGCCTTCGACACCCGCTTCCTGGGCTCGTGGGTTGCGATCGGCCGGCAGTTCTCCGGCCTGGCTCGCGCCGAGAGCTCCTCAGCGAGGGTGCTCGCCGCGCGCACACGCAGGCTTGAAGCGCGGATTGCCGAGGCGGAAGTCAAAGCCATCGAAACGTGGGGGCCGATCATGAACGCCCTCGAACTCAGCCCGTAGCCGGCGCGCTCAGGCGACCGCGCGCAGGTGCCTGTAGGGCTCGCCTCGCAGCTCACGCACCAGCGCGTCGACGACGCTCTCCTCATCCTCGGGCTGGCCGTCGGTGACCGCGCCGATCACCGCGCGCTTTCGCTCGAGCAGCACAGAGATCGCCTCATCGACGGTGTCAGCGGCCAGCAGGTAGTACGCGTTGACAGCATCCACCTGCCCGATCCTGTGACAGCGGTCCTCCGCCTGGTCGTGCTTTGCGGGCGTCCAGTCGAGCTCCAGGAACAGCACACTCGAGGATCGGGTGAGGGTCAGGCCCTGGCCGGCGACCTCGATGGAGCAGACGATGAGCTGGTTCTCGGGGGTGTCGGGCTGCTGAAACGCGCTGACGGCCTGATCACGGGCGGCGTGGCTGTCGGCGCCGACGATGTGCAGCGCCATCGGGAACCTGTCGAGGATCGCGCGCTGGACCTCGCGGTGGTGGGCGAACACGACGAGGCGCTCGCCGGAGGAGCAGAAGTCGTGGATCCAGGTCAGCGCCGCGTGGAGCTTGCCGCGGGCGGCGAGCAGCTTCAGTGCGTTCAGGCGCACGAGCCGTTCGGCTCTCAATGCGGCCGCGACCTTCGCGTCGAGCTCCCCGAGCTCCAGCGGCTGGCTGCGCAGCCACGCGATCAGGTCGGTCTCGGCAAGGCGGTATTCGGCGGCGTTGTCGAGTTCCACGGGCACGACGGAGCGGGTCTTGGCGGGCAGCTGCGGGAGCACGTCCGCCTTCAGGCGCCTGACGAAGCAGCGCGCGCGCAGGTGCCAGTGCAGGCGCAGGTGCGCGTCGGGGCCGCGGAAGCGCTCTCCGAATTTCACTCCGGAGCCGAAGTCCTGCAGGCGGCCGAGTATCCGCAGCTGGGAGATGAGCTCCGCGGGGCGGTTCACGACGGGTGTGCCCGTGAGGGCGAGAACGATCCCCTCCGCGGGAACCTCGGCGGCGAGGCGGTGCACCGCCTGGGTGCGCTTTGCTGCGGCGTTCTTGCAGTAGTGCGACTCGTCGAGCACCAGCGCCCGCGGCTGGAGCCCGGTCAGCTCATCCAGGCGCGCCGCGACGATGTCGTAGTTGACGACCGTGATGTCAGCCTCCGCGCCGGCCTCGCCGGCTCCGGTGCCAGACAGGGCCCGCGCCGTGCGTCCGGGCAGCCAGCGCTCGATCTCGCGCAGCCAGTTCAGCTTCAGGCTCGCGGGGCACACGACCACAGCGGGATATGCGCCGTCGGCCTCGAGCGCCGCGAGCGCCTCGATCGTCTTACCGAGGCCCTGCTCATCGGCCAGGAAGGCCCGGCGCTGCTCGAGCAGATAGCTGACGCCGGCGCGCTGGAACGGCTTCAGCTCGCCCGCGAGGCCGGGGACATGCAGGTCGCCCTCGGTTGCGCTGGAGAGCTCGACGAGCCCGGCTGAGCGAGCGTGTTCCTCGCGGATCTCCTGCAGCAGCGCCAGCGCCTCGGGCTCGAGCCATACCTCGGAGCCAGCGAGGAAGCGGTCAAGCTCCGGAACGCAGAAGGGGTCGGCGCGGATGCTGGGCAGCCGGGCGTGCTCGTGAACCGCGCCGCGCCCGGGTTCCGCGCGCAGCGCGCCGCGCAGGCCGGCGAACTCCTCGAGCAGCTCGGGGCGGTGACCGGGCGCGAGCACGAACGAGGGCGCGTCCCGGAGGTCCGAGCGCTCGAGCACCGCGGGCGGCGCCGGGCGGCCCTCCTTGAGGGCATTCACGCATCGCCTCGCGGCGGGGCTCATCCAGCCCTCGAGGTGCTCCTCGATCAGCAGCCAGCTCGCGAGCGTCAGCGGCACGGTGGCTCCCCCCGGAGCGCTGGCGGCGCGCTCGCGCAGCACCGACGGCAGGCGGTGCACCTCACCGAGCAGCAGGAACACGGGCTCCTCGCCCGCCCCGGGGCCCTGGACCTCGATGTGCCCGCGCCAGGTGCGCGCACGGGTGATCCACGCGCTCACGCGCGGATCGACGTCGACGACCTCGACCTCCTGCAGCACGTCGTGGATCTGCTCGGCGTCATGCTCGATCGCCGCGATCCCAACCGCGCCCCCGGCCGCCTGGGCCGTTCGCAGGCCCGCCCTCGCCGCCATCACGCCCGCGTGCCTCGCGCGCGGCCCGGTGACGACGATCCAGTGCTCGCCGGAGCGGTCGCGGCGGAACTGCACCTCGTGCCCGGCCAGATCGCCGTTCTGCGGCGCCTCGGCGTCCGCCCTTCGCGCCTCGCCGATCGCGACCTCGCGCTCCTGCACCTCTCCGCTGCGGGCGCGCAGCGCCCGGCGCACCGGATCGCTAAGCCGCAGCACCTCGCCCTCACCGAACTCGGTCAGCGTCGCCACCGACTCGTCATCCAGCGGCACCAGCGCCCGCCCGATCGCCGGCATCTCGCGCGCGTCCGGGTGGGCGAGCAGCGCGGAGACCGGCTCGGCCGCGGCGTCGGTCGCGAAGCTCAGCCACCAGTCGGAGTCGGGCCGGGCCAGATCCACCAGGCACTCCGACAGGCGCCGGCGCGAGCGGCGACGGGCGATCACATGCTCCAGCTGCGCGCTCACCTCCGGCTCACCCGGCAGAGCGGAGAACAGGCGCGCGAGCGCCTCCGCCTGTTCCGGCTCCACCGGGATGCACCATGCCCTGTCGGCGGGGTCCCAGCGCCGGCCGGGTATCGCGCGCAGCAGAACCCGCAGGCCGTCGTCGTAGGGAAAGCGCAGCACCGCCTCGTCGCGCTGCAGTGATGCGGTGAAGGTCGCCGGGGACATGGGCAGACCACGATAGGCACACAGGGGGATGAACCTCCCCGCGCGGCTATCGTCCCCCCGGCACGGGCTGTGTCACGACCGAGGAGGAGAGATGGCGATCATGAGGGTTGTGCAGGTGGCCGAGCCGAACGGGCCGCTCGAGCTCGTCGAGCGCGAGGTTCCCGCGCCCGGCCCGGGCGAGGCGCTGATCAGGGTTCAGGCCTGCGGCGTCTGCCACAGCGACTCCTACGCAAAGACGGGGGGCTTCCCGGGCATGTCCCACCCGCTCGTTCCGGGGCATGAGATCGCCGGGGTGATCGCCGCGCTCGGCGACGGCGTGCGGGTCTGGGAGGTCGGCCAGCGGGTGGGCGTCGGCTGGTTCGGCGGGAACTGCGGCTACTGCGCGCAGTGCAGGCGCGGGGATCTCATCAACTGCGAGAACATGGACATACCGGGAGTGACGCGCGACGGCGGCTACGCCGACTACGTGGTGGTGCCCGCGAGCGCGATGGCCCTGATCCCCGATGAGCTGAGCGCGCAGGACGCCGCGCCGCTGCTGTGTGCCGGCATCACGACATACAACGCGCTGCGCCGCAGCGGCGCCATGGCGGGGGAGCTCGTCGCGATCCTCGGCGTCGGAGGACTCGGGCATCTCGGGGTGCAGTTCGCGGCCAAGCTCGGCTTCGACACGGTTGCGATCGCCAGGGGCCGTGAGAAGGAGGAGCTCGCGCGCCGCCTCGGCGCACGCCACTACATCGACAGCACGGCGCAGGACCCCGCCGCGGAGCTGCAGCGCCTTGGAGGCGCAAGTGTGATCCTCGCGACGGTGACCAGCGCACCGGCGATGAGCGCCGTGATCGGCGGGCTCGGCGCCCGCGGCCGGCTGATCGTGGTCGGCGCTTCGATGGAGCCGATCCAGGTGCCGCCGGCGATGCTGATCGGCGGTAGCCGCTCGATCGCCGGCCACGCATCCGGGACCTCGAAGGACTCCGAGGACACGCTCGCCTTCAGCGTGCTCGCGGATGTGCGGCCGATGATCGAGACCGTTCCGCTCGAGCGCGCCGGCGAGGCCTACGAGCGCATGATGTCCGGCCAGGCGCGCTTCAGGATGGTGATCACGACAGGGGCGTGAGCCCCTGCTCAGGCGCTGCGGTCTATCTCCGGCAGCGACTGGGTGATCGAGCGGGTCAGGGCGGTGCGCACCAGCAGCGCGAGCCCCGGCACCGGCGAGGCGAGACGGATGTCATAGACCATGCGGGTGCCGTCGCCCTCGGGCGTGAAGGTCATCACGCCGACGTGGCCGCGGATGGGGCTGCCCTTGGTGATCTTGTAGACGATCCGCTCGGGCACCACGAACTCGGTCACGGTCTCCTCGAACGGAGGCAGCGGGCCTATCTGCAGCCGGCGTACCGATCCGACGCCGTTGCGCTCACCGTCCTGGCCGTCGCTGAGGCGCGTGATCTTCGCCCCGAAGACATCTCCGAGGTTCTCGTGCTCTGCCAGGTAGGCGAAGACCGCCTCGGGCGGCTTCTCGAAGTGGTGCTCGACGTGCACGTGATGGGCTCTCATGGCGCACACCCTATTCGCGCCGGCGCCGGCGTGCCCTCAGCGCCGCGCGGTGGGCGTCTCGAGCAGACCCTCGAGCCGCTCGAGCACCTCGGGCGCCCCCATCGCGAGGATCACGTCTTTGGGGCGCAGCTCGGTCTCCGCGGCGGGCTGGGGATGGAAGTCCTCGCCGCGGCGAAGGCCGACGATCATGGACCCTCCGCGGATGTCTCCGATTCTCTGGCCCACCCCGCGGCAGCCCTCGTCCACGACGATCTCCTCGAGCCTGTACTCGTCGTCGACATCGACGACCCCGCTCAGCTGCCTGTGGAGCGCGAGGCGCGCCATCTCGGTGCCGCTCGACTTGTAGGGCGAGATCACGCGATCCGCCCCCGCCCGGCGCAGCTTCTTCTCGGTGTCCTCGGCGGCTGCGCGCGCGACGATCGGGATGTCGGTTCGGAGCTCGCGGGCCGTGAGCGTGATGAACACGTTGACGGCATCCGAGTCCGAGCAGGCGAGGATCGAGCGCGCGCGGGCGATACCCGCCTGGAGCAGGACGGCCTCGTCCGAGGCGTCGCCCTCGACGAAGTGGATGCCGAGCGCCTCGGCGGCGTCGCGGGCCTCGCCGTCGCGGTCTATCACCACAGTGGTCGCCCTCGCCGATGCGAGGTCGCGGGTGACCTGTCTTCCCACGCGCCCGAAGCCGCACACGATGTGGTGGTCTTTGAGCGAGTCGATCATCTTCTGTTGGCGCCTGGCGGCGAGCAGATCGCCAAGGTGTCCGGCGGCGAAGAACTCCGCGATCACTGCGAGCGCGTAGAAGAGCGTACCTACGCCGACGACGATCAGGGCGACGACGACCACCTGTCCGCCGAGGGTGTGCGGCTGAGGGAACCCACCCTCCGTCGCGGCGGTGTCCAGGGCCCAGCGGAGCGAATACCACAGGCCCACGTTTTCGGTGAGCGACAGCCCGACGGACCCGACCACCACGAGCCCGACTGAGATCACGGCGAGAAAGACGATCCGCCGGGCGAACAGCCTCATCTGGCCGGGGGTGGCTCCGTGGGGGCGGGCGGGCTCGCGTCTGTTCGGCTCGCTCATCGGCGGATCATGGCCGACCGAGCCGACAGCCGGGGCCCGGGCCGTCTCTATAGTGCCCGCAGGGACGCGAGATGAGCATCGACGAGCAGCCAGCGGAGCAGCGCGACCTCGAGATTCTCGACGTCCGCTATGACGGCCGCCCAGAGATGATGGGAGCGTGGCTCTCCGGTGACGTCCTGATCGACTGCGGGCCGACCGCCGGCATCGAGAGCCTCCTCGCCGCGCTCGCGGGCCGCAGGCCGCGGCTGCTGCTGCTGACCCACATCCACTTCGATCACGCCGGCGCGGCCGGGGCGCTCGTGGAGCGTTGGCCCGACCTGCGGGTGTTCGTGCACCCGCGCGGGGCACCGCACCTGATCGACCCATCCCGCCTGGTCTCCAGTGCGCGGCGCGTCTTTGGCGATCGCTTCGAGGGCCTGGTCGGAGACGTGGTGCCCGTACCCGAGGAGAACCTGACGGTGATCGAGGACGGGATGCAGATAGAGCGCTTCTCCTCGGCGTGGACGCCGGGCCACGCATGGCACCACGTCGCCTTCCTGGACAGGGACAGCGGCGTGGCCTTCCCGGGCGACGTCGCGGGCGTGCGGCTCGCCCCGGGCGTCGTCATCCCCCCCACGCCGCCGCCCGACATCGACCTGGACGCGTGGCGCTCCTCGCTTGACGTGCTCGAAGGCTGGGGGCCCGAACGGCTCGCCCTCCCGCACTTCGGGCCCGTGCAGGATCCGGTCGCCCATATGGCTGAGCTGCGTGAGGCGCTGGACCGTCATGAGGGATGGGCGCGCGAGGGCGAGGACGCGTTCGTAGAGAGGCTGGCCGAGTATCTGCGCGCGCGCATGCCCGAGCGGGCCGCGGAGGGCTACTCCTTCATCACCCTCGCCCGCCCGAGCGGTGCCGGGCTCGCGCGCTGGCTCGATATGCAGCGCGCCGCCGAGGCCCCCGAGCCGGCCGCCGGCGGCCCAGGGTGAGCACGCAGCACCCAGCCGCAGGGCGTGGGGTAGAGTGCCCGCTGCCCCGGCCGGAGCACAGAGCCCGATGATCTTCCGCCAGATCACCCACGACGACCTCGGATGCGCCTCCTATCTCGTGGGCGACGAGCGTGCCGGGATCGCGGCGGTCGTCGATCCCCGTTTCGAGATTGACGAGTACCTGGAGCTCGCGCGCTACCGGGGCGTCACCATCGAGCACGTCCTGGAGACGCACAACCACGCGGACCACGTCTCCGGTCACGGCAGGCTCGTGGCCGCCACGGGCGCTCGCATCCACGTCCACCGCCTCGCGAGCCCCGACTACGAGCACGAGCCCTTCGACGACGGCTGGGAGCTCGAGCTCGGGACCCTGGTGATCCGGGCTCTGCACACTCCCGGACACCGGCCTGAGCACACCGCCTTCTCGCTGATCGACACGACCCGCGGACCCGAGCCCTGGGCGGTGCTCACGGGAGACA
Source organism: uncultured Solirubrobacteraceae bacterium (assembly GCA_963787115.1). GTDB lineage: Bacteria > Actinomycetota > Thermoleophilia > Solirubrobacterales > Solirubrobacteraceae > Palsa-744. The sequence goes on along the minus strand of CAWBBS010000011.1, from coordinate 145,451 downwards.
GCCTGTTCGTCGGTGACGTCGCCCGCACCGACCTGGCGATCGAGAAGACCGACGGGGCGCGTCAGATCTTCCGCTCCCTCCACGAGAAGCTGCTGAGCCTGCCCGACGACTGCGAGGTGTGGCCGGCACACCTCGGCGGCTCGATGTGCGGCGGAGCGGGGATGAGCATGAAGATCTGCTCGACGATCGGCTTTGAGAAGCGCCACAACCCCGCGCTCGCGATCACCGACGAGGAGGAGTTCGTCAGGCGGTCGATCGCCAGCCTCGGCCCGCAGCCGCCCAACTTCCACAAGATCGTCGAGCTCAACCGCGGCGCGCTCCTCACTCGGGGAGGCGAGGCCGACGCCCTCTACCCCCACCAGGTGGAACTCAGGCGCGACGAGGGCGCGCTGCTCGTAGACGTGCGCACGGACCTGCAGTTCGACGACGTCCATATCCGTGGCTCGATCAGCATCCCCTCCTTCAGCCCGGGGTTCGGCTCCAAGCTCGCGTGGCTCGCGGCCCACGACGAGGACATCATCTTCATCGGCCGCGACGACGAGGACAGCAGACGCGCCTCCCGGCTCGCGCTGTCTGTCGGCATCAGCAATGTCGCGGGCATCCTTGCGGGCGGCATGACCAACTGGCGCCAGGAGCGCCATCCCGTGTCCGAGACCGAGCGGATCACCGTTGCCGAGCTCGCCGACCGCATGCAAGCCGACCCCTCGCTTCAGGTTCTCGACGTGCGGGAGCTCAGCGAGTGGAACGCGGGTCACATCCCGGGCTCGATCTCGACGCCGTGGCACGGCATCGCCGCGATCCCCGCCGGGCTCGATCCGCTGCGTCCCGTGGCGACGATCTGCGCCGGCGGGGTCCGCGCCGGGACGGCGGCGAGCCTGCTGCGGCGCTACGGCGCCCAGGAGGTTGTTCACGTCGTCGACGGCGGCGTGGCGCGCTGGACCGACCTCGGCAGAGAGCTCGTGCTCGACTGAACGCTCCCCGCCGCCGCGGGCGGCGCCGAGCTTCCTAGCGAGCGATGACGCGGTCCATCTGGACCGCTTCGCCGGACTTGGTGTCCGGGTACACCACGATGACGGTCGGCGGCCCACCGAACCAGGCGCTGGTCTCTCCGACGCCGACATACTCCGCGGCCCGCTGTGAGCCGTCCGGCTGGATCACCCAGACGTCCTGGCCTTTGTGGAAGAGGCTGTCACCGATCTCGTTCATCTCTGCAGAGAGAGTCTAGATGCAACGGCGGGCGGGCTGCCTGCCCGGCGCCCCGGGCCGGCGCCACGACACCGCGGGCGCCGGCTGGGCAGAATGCTCACAGTGACCGATCACACGACACCCCTTCATGAGGATGACCTCGATGCGGACCCGCTGCTGCAGTTCTCCCGCTGGTATGAGCAGGCGGGAGCGGCCGGCGTTCGCGAACCGCAGGCGATGGCGCTCGCGACCGCATCGGCCGACGGGTCGCCCTCCGTGCGCATGGTGCTGCTGAAGGACTTCGACGAGCGCGGCTTCGTCTTCTTCTCCGGATACGCCAGCCGCAAGGGTCTCGAGCTTCAGGGGAACCCTCGCGCGGCGCTGCTTTTCCACTGGGACCCGCTGGGCCGGCAGGTCCGAGTCGAGGGACCCGTCCAGCGCACCAGCGAGCAGGAGACCGCTGAGTATGTGCGCAGCCGCCCGCGCGGCAGCCAGCTCAGCGCGCTGGCCTCACCGCAGAGTCAGGTGATTGCGACCCGCGCTGAGCTCGAGCACGCCGTCGCCGAGCTCGATCGCACCTACCAGGACCGTGAGCTGCCGCTTCCCGGCAGCTGGGGCGGATTCCGCGTCGTGCCGGAGAGCATCGAGTTCTGGCAGCAGCGCCGCGACCGGCTCCACGACCGGCTGCGCTACCGCCGCGCCGGCGACGGCTGGGACCTGGAGCGCCTGGCCCCGTAGCCCCCATACCACCGGGCTTTCCGCGCGGCCCGGCCCGGAACGCCCGAAGCCCGGCTCCGCCGGGCTTCGGCCCCTCTTCCCTCTAGAGGGGCACTGGCGTTCCTGTGGGCTGCAACGGCGCAGGTGGGGGGCCGCTGCTGGCATCTCTGTTAACGCCCGTCCCGCGCTCGGGTTGGCCGGGGACGAAAAAACTCTGACTCGCCTCAGCCGGCGCGGAAGCCGGCGGCCTCCAGAGCATCGGCTTCGGAGTGGTAGGTCGCGCCGCGTATCGCCTGTCCGTCGCGGAACCACGTCACCCCGGTCCAGTTCGAACTCGAGATCCTCTCCCGAGAAGCGCCCGCAGCCGCAGATCGAGTACGTGGCGATCACGGACTCGCCGTCGGCCTGGATGACCTCGCTGACCTTGTATGCGGCGCCATCCTCGAACACCGAGAGCAGATCCTCGAGCCATTCGAGCAGACCGCGCTCGCCCCAGTAGACGTCGTCCGCGATCGCCGTGGCGTGGTTCTCCAGCCGGAAGTCCTGAGCCAGCAGGCCCCTCGGCAGCCCGAGGGGTTTCACGGCCGCCATCAGGCGGGCGTTCGAGGCGACATTGGGGTGCTGTTCCCTTGCTGCGGCTGCGCCTTTGCCCTCGAGGCGGAACGTCGTCGACATCAGAGATTTGCTCCCGTTGTTGCTCGCCCTGGGGGCGAGTAGGTCTTACGGATATGGGTTAGAACGCATCGGCGGCGCGTTTGGTTGGAAGGGGACATGCGGGTGCCTGGCGCCGGACGTCGCCGGAGGCGGAATACCTCTCCGGCCAACCTATGCGCGTTGCCCGGCGTTCTCTGTGCAGAGGACATATCTGGAAGGGCGCGGTGCCCTGGCGGCGGAGTGGATAGGTATGGCTTTGGGAGCGCGCATCGCATAGAGTTGGGCAGAGAAGTTGGGGTGTTGAGGCAGGGCTAGAGGTTGAGGGAGAAGATCGTTTGGCCGAGCTCACGGGACTCATCGAGAAGGGTTCGCGGGTTCGAGCGCGGTTGGCCACGGATGACCGGCTGATAGCGCTGGTGCGGCGCGGCGACACGGCGGCGTTCGAGGCGCTCTACGAGCGCCACTCCGGACCGCTGCTGTCGTTCTGCGTCTACATGCTCGGCTCGCGCCACGACGGGGAGGACGCGACCCAGGCCGCGTTCGCCTCGGCATACCGCGCGCTTCGCGCCGATGACCGCGAGGTCAACCTGCGGCCGTGGCTGTTCACTATCGCCCGCAACGAATGCCTGACGATCCTGCGCCGACGCCGGCCCACCGTCGAGCTCAACGGAGAGCCCGCGCTGGGCGGGGACCCGTTCCGAGAACTCGAGGTACGCGAGGAGCTCCGACAGGTGCTGGATGGGCTTCGCGAACTGCCCGAGCGCCAGAGGGCGGCGCTCGTGCTCACCGAGGTGCACGGTCTGAGCCAGCTCGAAATCGGCGGCGTGCTCGGCGTCCGCTCAGAGCAGGTCAAGGCCTACGTCTACCAGGCGCGCTCGAACCTGATCGCCGAGCGCAGCGCGCGCGAGGACGACTGCCGGGAGATTCGCGAAGAGCTCGCGGGCGCCCGCGGGGCGGCGCTGCTGCGGGGCCGCCTGCGCCGGCATGTCCGCTCGTGCTCGGACTGCCGTGTCTACGCCGACGGGGTCGCGCGCCAGCGCCGCCAGCTCGGCGCGCTGGTTCCGGTCGCGCCGTCGCTGATGCTCAGATCACGCACGCTCGAGGACGCGCTCAGCCTCGGCGGCGGCGACCCCGCCACCTACGCCGGCGGGGCAGCGGTGGGTGGCTCGGTCGCGGGCCTGGCCGGCGGGGGCGTCAAGGCACTAGCGGTGAAGGTGGCCGCCGGGATGGCGGTGCTCGGCGCGGGCGCCGGCGTCGGAGCAGCTGTGATCGGGGTTCCGCTGAGTGCCGAACAGCACTCGCGAACGGTCTCAGCGACGGTCCACCGCGCCGGCCTTACCCTTCAGGCGTCCACGCAGGCGCCGAACACGGCCGGCAAGGGCTTCGGCCTGCCCGCCTCTGCGCTGCGCAGCGGAGCGGCACAGCAGGTCGCTGGCACCGACGGCCGGCCATCCGCGTCAGCCCCGGGCGGCGACCAGGCTCCCGCCGCCGACCCCGGCAGCGGAGGCCCGGTGGCGGGCGGCGGCAGCCCCGCGGCGACGGGCACCGAACCGGCGAGCGCGAACCCGGAACGCAGGAGTGTCGCCCGCGACCCGGTGGCCAACCCGCCGGCGTCCACCCGCAAGAGCGAAGAAGAACGGCAGAAGGCGCGCGAAGAATCCAAGCGCAGAGGCGAAGAAGTCGAACACAGGCGGGAAGAACGCCAGCTCAAGCTCGAAGCCGCCCGGCAGCTGAAGCACGAAGAACGCGAAGCCAAGGGACAGTCGGGGAGCTCCAAGAGCAAGGAAGAACGCGAACAGGCCCGCGAAGAACGCCACACGAAAGGCCTGTCGCGCCCACCCAAGAGCAAGGAAGAACGCCAGCACATCCGTGAAGAACGCGAACGGCGGCGCAAGGAACACGAAGAACAGCCGTAGGCGACGGCCGGTCGGCTCGCGCCGCGGCCTACTTCGTCTTGTAAGTGAAGTGATCCTTGCTCGTGACGGCGCTGGTGCCCGCGCCGGTCGTGACCGTCACGTCGACGGTTCCGGCGGCGCCGGGCGGCGAGAGCGCGTTCAGGGAGGTTGAGGAACTGACGACCACGTCGGTCCCCGCGGCTTCCCCGAAGCTGACCGTCGCCCCCGCGGCGAAACCCGAGCCGGTCACGGTGATCTGCGTGCCGCCCGCCACCGGCCCGCTCTTCGGCGAGAGCTTCTTCACGTAGGGCCGCTGGAGCGAGCGCTGCTCACATCCCTTGCCTTCGTTGCTCCACTCCTGCTGGTACCAGTAGAGGTCGCCGTCGATTACCTGGTTGTAGTTCGCGCCGTCGGGAGCCTTGCCGAGCGGTTCGCCGAATTCGGTGGCGAGCTTGAAGGTGCGGCACTTGTCGGCGACCTCCTGTTCTTTGCTGTCAAACCAGGCGTTCAGCTCGGGGTCGGTGACCGACTCGCTGTGCTCGTGGGCGAGCCCTCCGGCGATGGTCGCGTCCGAGGGGTTGCCGTTCGGGAATTCTTCGCCGAGATCGCAGCTGAGACCGGCGAGGTAGGGGTTGTTGGCGAACACGATCACGCCGCCCGCCGACTGGATGTAGCCGTGGTAGGCGCAATAGACGGGGTGCGCGGTCCCGTCCGAGCATGACTTCCCGTTGGAGGACAGGCAGCTTTCGACGCCGGGGGGAGTGAGCAGGAAGTACTCGTGCTCGAGATCCTCCGGCAGCCCGTGCGCCTGAACGTAGCTGGTGATCTCGCTGCGGATCTGCGCTTCGGTCAGGCAGATCGGCGCCGCCGTGCAGCCGTTGGCGGGATAGGCGTCGGTGTCCGTCAGCGCCCCGCCGAAGCGGGAGTCGTACGCCGCGGCTTCGCCGGCGCCGTCGCTGTACTGCACAAGAACGGAGTCGGTGTTCTGGACGCCTCCGCTGTCATGGGCGAGGTCTTCGAAGTAGCGGTCGATGCCAGCCTCGTATCCGGCCGGGTACAGGGGAGCCCCCGCGGGATCCCAGTACAGGCCGTAGTTGGTGTTCGACGGCATAACTGGACCCCCGTGGTATTCGACCGGCCGCTTGCCCGAAGCCGCCTTGATCTGCGACGCGGCGGCGGGCACCGGCAGGTAGCTGACCTTCCCCGAATGGGAAGGGACGATCAGAGCATCCGCGCCGCAGACGCCAACACTGAGGATCCCCGCCGCGGTCGCGGCCGCCAGCACGAGGAGGCGCCGCCATCCCCGGCACCCGCGCCGGCGGACGGGGTGCGCCTCTCCTGGCCGGTCGCCCGACGATTCCTGCCCAGCTCTCATTCATCTCCCGGCGATCTGGCCGCCACGCTTCGTCGTTGAGTCCCTCTCACGCCTGGCCCGCTTGACCCGGCGCTCATCCCCGGCGATGCCCTGCGCCGGCCATGCACCAATAACGAGGGTACCGCCGCGAGGTTGGACGGATGCCTCGGGGTGTCGCCAGGAAGTCAGCCGGCAGGCGCTGGCGCTCGCCGACCAGGGCGTCCAGTGACCCCAGGGGGCCGCCGGCGCCGACAGGTGAGGCGGTCAGCCGCCCGCGGGCAATGCCCGCGGGCGGACCGCTTCGGCTAGAGCGCGGCCTCGACCAGCGAGGTGAACTCGGCCTGTCCGGAAACGTTCGGGTGGTAGCTTTCCGACAGGGGGTTCGACTGCCCGTTCAGCCATTCCGATGAGGAGCACACCTCGTGCGATTCGAAGGCGCTGGTCGGGTTGATGAACGTGAATTTCGCCGCTTCGGCACGCGCCTTGATGACGCCGTCGAGGATTTCCGCGGTTTCGTTCATTTTCTTCTCGTTGCCCGAGGTCAGAAGGTTGACGTTGCAGGTCTTGCCTTCCTTGGTGAACAGCTTCGGATAGCCGAGGACGATCACCTTGGCCGTCGTCGCCTTGGCGCGAATGTCGTTGTAGGTCGTTTCCAGCAGGGCCGGCAGCTTGGTCTTGATGAACGTGTTCGCTTCGCCGATCGCGCTCCCGCAGGTGAAGTAGTAGAGCGCGCAGTTGATGATCACGTTGCTGAAGCCCGCGTCGTTGCCGCCGATCGTGATGGTCACCAGGCTCGTCGAGCTGCTGAGCGTGCCGAGCTGTTTCGAGTTGACTTCTGGTGTCTTCGCGCCGCTGCACGCCTGGAAGCTCAGCGTGTAGCCGTCGGCGGCCGCGACCTTCGGCCCATAGGCGTCCGGGCTGCGGTCACATTCGCCGGATTCTTCGTAGAACACCCTCGTTCCGACCCCGGAGGAATACGAGTCTCCGAGTGCCACGTACTGCGACGCTGCTGCCGACGCCGCCGGGACGAGCACACCGACCGTCACCGCGAGCATGCCGACCATCCGATGCCACTTCCCCATGTTGCCCCTTTTCCTCCCGTGCTTTTCGCCCGGCTGGCACGCCGCATCGCGTGCCTCCCCACCGGCCGCTGGTCGGCCCAACGTATCCGGGGCGCTCCGGCGCGGTCAACCCCGCCGGCCGCACGCGGCGGGGCTCAGGATCCGCTCTGGAGCCTTGTGACCGCGGCCTTCATGAAGCCCGCCGCGAAGGAGTCGCCTGCGCCGCCGGTGGGGACGAGCCGCGGCACCGGCATGTTCGCGTCGAGCTCGACCTCGAGCTCGGTGCCGTCCCCGTCCTGCAGCCGCCACGTGACATCGAACGATGCGCCGCTCGCCGGTCCGCGAGGAACATGGGTGAGGTGAACCAGCCCGGGCTCGCGCACCTTCACCGCGAGCAGGAGGTCGATATCACGGGAGATCGGCCCGTACGCGAGGTGGAGCTTCGTTTCAGCCCTGAGCGGGAGCCCGTCCTCGCCCTGTTCGACGACCTTGACCTCCCGCACCACTTCCTCGTACCAGCTCGGGTAGGACTCGAGCGCGGCCAGGACCGAGAAGCAGTCCTCGATCGGCGCGCTCACGCCCGCGCGCGCGGTTCCGTTCAGGTGCTTCATGGCGCCCCACCCTACCTGGCGCCCTGGCGGGCGAGAGGGCCCTACCCCGGCCGGGCCGCCAGATCGTCGGTGGTGGCGATGGCGCCGCAGAGCGAGCAGGTCCATGCCACGCGCGCCGGGTCCGCCTTCATCACCACCGGGCACTGCCAGTCGTGCGGCGGGCATGTGCGCAGGCCGTCGGCCACCCACCAGATCGCATCATCCAGCGATCGGCCCGGGGTCCGGTTGTAGATCGGCCCCGACCAGTCGGTCAGGAGCAGGTGCAGCCGGGCAAGACCGAGGGAGCCCACGGGCGCAGGCTGCTCAAGGCATTCCGCCAGTCCGAGCAGCGGCTCCCGCCGTGCCTCGACCACATCCCAGAGAACCGTCGGGTCCGGGGATGAGTCGGGGCCGTCAGGGGCCCTGCCGGAGTCCGTGAGGCCTCGTACCAGGCGCGCAAGGGTGCGGCGGAGCACCGGGTCGGCGTTCAGCATCGTAGTCCGAGCGTAGCCGGGTCAGCCGACGGTGCGGCTGCTCTCGCGCACCGGCCTCAGCGGGCGCCGCCCGCGGCCGGCATCGCGCCGGCGGGCCGTCACCACGCAGGCAGGTGAAGCCTGGAGACTGTGCAGGTTGATGTGTTCCCGGGCGGCCGCGATGTCCACGGCGAGCGCACCGCACATCGCGCACGTCCAGGTTGTTTCCGGCGCCGGATGCGCCGCGTGCGGCACAGCTGCCCATCGGGGTAGCTCCAGCGACCAGAAGGGTGCCTGCGCCGTTTCGCTGCGCGGCCCTTGGCGGTGCTTGGGAAGGGTCATGGTCGCCTCCGTTTCTTCCTCGCTGTGGCGCCGGTTCAACGCAACTCCACTATCACCCACGGCGCATGTCGGCCTCGTAACGGTCCGGGCGCCGCGCACAACGATTTCATTACGGATCGGCTCCTCCTGCAGTCCGGCGCAGCGCGCGATCATGCTGTGCGTTCTACTGTCACCGGGGCAATCATCGAAGACCGACGGCGGGGCGGATCACGGCCGCCGTGAGCGGGGAGGAGAAACGATGTCGAGGGATCTGAAGAGTGCCGTCCACGGCCTGATGGAGAGCGCGAGGGCCGACCTGGCCGAGCTCGTCGCATTCCGCTCGGTTGCGATCGACGACCCCGACCACCGCGATCAGTGCGCACAGGCGGCGGCGTGGGTCGCCGACGGGTTCACCTCGATCGGATTCCGCGATGTTGAGATCTCGCCTACCTCCGACGGCAGCGGCGCCGTTCACGGTGTCGCGCCGGGGCCACAGGGCGCGCCCACGGTCCTCCTCTACTCCCACTACGACGTGCAGCCCCCGCTTGGCGAGGCCGAGTGGCGCAGTCCGGTCTGGGAGCTCTCCGAGCGGGACGGGCGCTGGTACGGGCGCGGCACGGCCGACTGCAAGGGCAACATCGCGATGCACCTGCTCTCGCTGCGTGCGCTCACCGAGGTCGACGGCGGGCTCCCCTGCACTGTCAAGTTCATCTGTGAGGGCTCGGAGGAGCAGGGCACCGGAGGGCTCGAGGCGTTCGTCCCGCAGAACCCCGAGATCCTGCGGGCCGATGCGATCTGCGTGGTTGATGCCGGCAACTGCGCCGCGGGCGTACCGACGCTGACCACGTGCCTGCGCGGGATGGTGATGCTCGACGTTCGCCTCGATGCGCTCGCGAGCGTCCTGCATTCCGGGATGTACGGCGGACCGGCACCGGATCCGGTGGCGGGCATGATCAGGATCCTCGGCTCCCTCCAAGACGAGCGCGGCAACGTGGCGGTCGACGGCCTCGCTGCCGACGGCCGCTGGGAGGGCGCGCAGTACGACGCTGATCGCTTCCGAAGCGATGCCACGGTGCTCGACGGCGTGGAGCTGATCGGCAGCGGCGCGGTCGCTGACATGCTCTGGGCGCGCCCGTCGGTCACGGTGCTTGGAATCGACATGCCCTCCATCGCCGAGTCCGCACCGGCGATCCAGGCGTCATGCTCAGCGCGCGTGAGCCTGCGGATCCCGCCCGGGCAGCCGTCGGCGGACGCGGCGGCGAAGCTCACCGCTCATCTGCGCGCCCGGGTCCCCTGGGGGCTTCGATGCACGATCACCCCGGCTGGGAGCGGTGAGGCATTCGCCGGCTCGCTCGGCGGCCCGGCGCACCTGGCCATGAAGGCGGCGATGCACGGCGCCTACGGCAGGGAGATGGCAGCCGCCGGGCAGGGCGGCTCGATACCCCTGTGCAACGTGCTGCAGGAGACCTTCCCCGACGCCGAGATCATGCTCTACGGCGTGGAGGAGCCGCGCTGCCTGATCCACGCCCCCAACGAGAGCGTCGATCCTTCGGAGATCGAACACATCGCCCTTGCGCAGGCGCTGTTCCTGCGGGCCTACGCCGGCGCTGCGCGCTGACGCGTGCTCAGCGGGGCAGTCGTCTGATCATGCGGGAGCGCTCGACCGCCGCCCTGCCCGCGGGCAGGGTGTAGAGGTCGCCGTCCTGCGCAAGCCAGAGCTCGCCGCTGAAGTGCTCGTGCGCATCGGCGAGGAAGATGTCCTCGAGCCCCTTGAGCGGCAGCGGCGGGACGATGTGGGTGATTGCGAGCGCGCGCACCCCGGCGTTTCGCGCGGCGTCGGCCGCCTGCGGCGCGGTCGCGTGGTAGTCCGGGACGTCGGCGAGGATCCGTCGGCGCATCGACTGGCCGGCCCTCCCGGCCGCGTCCTCGACGAGCTTCAGCAGCTCCGGTGAGAGTGCGTCGTGCACCAGCAGGTCCGCGCCCTGCGCGACTCTGACCAGCGCATCGGTGTAGACCGTGTCGCCGCTGATCACGGCGCTGCGCCCGTGGTAGTCGAAGCGGTAGCCGACGGCCGGCTGCACGGGGGTGTGGTCGACGACGAAGGCGGTGACCCTCAGGCCGTCCTCCTCGAGCACCACCATCGCGTCCTCGCCTTCGGCGAACGCGAACGGCTCGGCCGTCATCTGGGCCCCGGACGGCGGGGCGACCTCGGGGCCGTGGTGCGCGGTCCGGTAGCCGCTGTCGAGCGCGTAGGCCTCGTTGAACCCGGCGACGACCCGCTCGACGCCGGGCGGGCCGATCACGCGCATCGGCTCATGTGCCGCGTCGGCGACCCAGCGCTGCAGGTTGATGGTGCCGAGCCCGCCGATGTGGTCGGAGTGGAAGTGCGTCAGCAGCACCGCGGCGATGCGGGTGGGCGCGAGCTGCATCCGCGCCATCGTCTCGGCGGATCGCTCGCCCGCGTCGACCACGAAGACCCGGCCCCCGGCGATCACCGCCGCGCACGGGTTGCCGCGCTTGGCATCGGGCAGCGGGGAGCCGGAGCCGACGATCGCCACGTGGAGCCCGTCGGGCATGCGGGCCACCGGATCGGCGGCGACCAGCGACGGGAGCTGTCTCTCGATCACGGCGAGGGCGAGACGAGAGCGCAGGGAGTGCGGCACACGAGGATGGTCGCACAAGGGAGGGGCCGGCCGGAGCCGGCCCCGCATCGAGCGCGGCCGCAGTCTCTGCGACCGCGCTCAGCTGCGGCGGAGCTCTACTTCTTCTTCTTCTTCTTCGCGGGGCCGGAGGAGACGACCAGGTTGACCGCCGTACCGCTGGTCAGCGTCACGCCCGCTCCCGGGCTGGTCGAGATCACCAGGCCCTTGTGAACCGTCCTTGAGGCCTTGAGCGTGACCTTGCCCACCTTGCAGTGGAGCGCGGGGATGACAGCCTTCGCGATCGCGAGCGGGAAGCGCGCGAGCTTGAGGGTCTGACAGGCCGGCGGTGCCGGGGCGGCAACGGTCAGTGTCGCGCTCGCCGAGTTGTTTGCGGGGTTCGGATCGGAGAGGGCCGTGTTCGCCAACGCGACGGAAGCGGTGTCGGGATAGCTCCCGGCGGCCGGCGCCGACACCAGGATCGCGACGGGGGCGCTCGAGCCCGGTTTGAGTCCCGTCGTCGTGCAGGTGACCTGCTGAGCGGCGACCGTGCAGCTTCCCGAGCCCGCCACCGCGGAGATGATGCTCAGGCCGCCGGGGACCGTGTCCGTGAACGTGACCGGTTCGCTCGCGATGCCGTTGTCGCTGATCGTGAACAGGAACTCCGACAGGCCGCCGGCCGTGATCGAAGCCGGGGTCGCCGCCGCGGACACCGCGACATCCTCGGACTGTGCGAGCTCGGCCTGCACGTCGAGCTCGTAGCCTTCGCCCCCGTCGACCGGCGTCAGCGTCCCGCCCACACTCACCGACGACAGCGCGCCCGCCAGCAGAGCATTTCCGGCACCCAGGCCTTCGAAGTAGCAGGCGAGTTTGTTGCTTGTCGAGTAGAGGCCGAGCAGGTCGCCGGCGTTCACCGCGATCGGCGCCGCGATGTCGAAGCTCGCCACCCCGCTGACCGGCACCGGCGTGGGGAGGATCTCGCTGTCCACGCCGACGACGTTGTAGGTCCCGCCATTGGCGCGCAGCACAAGCAGCGTGAGCGGCTGGCCCTGCGAGCCGGGGACCGCCTCCGTGCTCCACGAGGTGATGCTCCCGCCGCCGGCGGGGACCGTGAACAGGGAGGTGCTCGCCTGCTGCACAAGGCCAGCGCTCGAGAGGCATTCCCTGGCGCCGCTCGGCGCAGGGAATGGCACGGCGCCGAGTGTGAGGGCGGATGCCGCTGACGGCGCGACGGCGAACGCTCCGATCGCAAGAACTCCAAGCACGACAGCCCTGACTCGAGACATGCGCCCTCCCCGGTGGTTTGTAAATCGCCCGCAACTATCGGCGAGGCCGCGGACGGAGAGCGCATGCCGCCCACGCCCACGCTCAGCGCGCGCGGAGCAGAAACGGAGCGTAGGATGCGTGCGTGCCGTCGGCGATGGTCATCGGAGCCAGGAACCTCGGCCACGCCGTGATCGAGCGCCTGCTCGCGGACGGCTGGTCGGTGACGGGCTGCGCCCGCTCGCCCGAGACGCTCGAGAAGGTGCGCGCCGCCGGCGCGGACGCCATCGAGGTCGACGTCACCGACCAGGCCTCCGTGCTCGGGGCCCTGAACGACTCGGCCGCCCGCCACGGGCGGCTGGATCTGCTCGTGAACGCCGCCTCGCCCTACGGCGGCCGCGCAGGAGGGCCGTTCGGCGGTGGGCCGCTCGCCGAGGCCACGCCCGACGGGTTCGAGACCTGGTCGGCGCCGCCGATGCGCGGAGCGTTCGCGTTCCTCAGCGCGTCCGCCCGCTTCCTGCTCGAGCAGGGCGGAGAGTCGACCGTGATCCAGGTCACCGGCGGCTCGGCCCGGCGCGGCTCACCGGGGCGCGGGCTGTGGGCAGCGGGTGCGTTCGGCGTGCGCGCCCTCACGCAGGCCGCCGCGCAGGAGCTGCGCGAGCACCACATCCACGTCGCGCTGCTGATCGTCGATGCGGTCATCGACCGCTCCGGCTCGGAGAGCAAAGACTCCGCCGATCCACAGAGCCTGGCGGACGCGGTCGCCTACCTCGCCTCCCAGAGCCCGCGCGCCATGACGCACGAGCTGCAGGTCACCCCGGCGCTCGACCGCTGGGTGCCCTAGCCGCCGCGTTCGGCGCCGGCGGCCCGGGACGCTCTCAGCTCAGCGGCTGCAGCCGCGTCTTTTCCACTTCCGCCAGCTTGCGCCTGAGCCGCTTGTATTCGCGATTCTGCACGGACGTGCGTTTGTGGCCCTTATAGGCGAGGTTCTTGCGCTCCAGTGGGTCGGCCTTCAGGTCATACATCTCCCACTGGTCCGGGGCGCGCCCTTCGACGTCGTAGTAGCGGGCGAGCTTGTAGCGCTGCTCGCGGATGCTGACCACGTGGTTCGGCGGTTTGGGGTAGGGCCCCCGCGCCTGCCCCGACTGCCAGTCGTCATAGGTGAACACCGTGTATGTCTGGGAGGGCCTGGGAGAGCGGCTGAGGATCTGGTCGGAATAGTCGATGCCCTGCCAGCTGGCCCGAGCGCTTTCCGGGGCCCCCACCAGGCTCGCGAGCGTGGGCAGGAAGTCGACGTGGGAGACCAGGGAGTGGTTGGTCTCTGCGCGCTTGAACAGCCGCGGGTTTGAGTACACCAGCGGAACGCGGATCGACTCCTCATAGAAGTTGAAGTTCTTCTGGCGCAGCCCGCCGTGCGTGGTGCCCATCTCTCCGTGGTCGGCGGTCGCGATCACGAGCGTGTTCTCGAGCAGCCCTTTTTCCTGGAGCGTGTCAAGGACCTTGACGAGGTACGCATCCGAGGACTTCATGAGGTTGCCGTAGAAGTTGAGGTAGTTGCGCTTCATCCGCTTTGTGGGGATGGGCCCGGACAGGTTGAACAGCCGCAGGAATTCGGCCTGCACCGTGGGCTTGGTGGCGAGGTCTTCGCCGGCGGTCGCGGGCGGTTCGATCTCTCCGTCCAGCCACGATTCGTCATAGCCCCCGCTGGTGTAGGTCGCCGGGTAGAAGAGGACGTCGTGCGGGTTGACCAGCGAGACGAACATCAGGAACGGCTGGCTCTGGGAGGCCGAGGACTGCAGATACTGGACCGCGCCTTCGGTACCTTCAGCCGCGGTGCCCTGGGAGTTCATGAAGCGTCCGTCGTTGTCGTACGTGCCTCCCCCCTCCTCGGACACATCCTGGTTTGCCCCCGCGTCCGGCGGATCCCAGCGTGTGAACCCGTACTGGTTGACGTCAGAGGGCACCCAGGTCGACCCGTTCGCGGGCTTGTTGCAGTGGAACTTGCCCTTGTAGACGGGGGTGTACCCCGCTGCAGCGACCACACTGGCGGGGTTCTTGAAGGTCGTGGCGAGCTCGACCTGGGGATATTCCGGTGCGGGCATGTCCGTCTCGAGCGTGTACTTGACGCCGTGCTGGGCCGGGAAGTAGCCGGACATCAGAGTCGACCGTGCGGGAGAGCACATGCATGCGTTGGTGAAGGCGTTGTCGAATGTCATGCCGTGCTGCTGAAGGCGTGTCAGGCCCGGCATGTTGCGTTTGCTCCATCCAGGCGGGAAGTGCTGCACGGCCCGCTGCTGATCGGTCAGGAACACGAGCACGTTCATGCCGGCGATGTTCGCGGCCCGCGACGTCCGTGCCCTCGCGGGCTTCTCGCTCGCGGCCCTCGCGGCCGCGGCGGGCCCGCCGAGTGCCGCCGCGGCCGCGGTGGCCGCAGCTGCCTTGAGCAGTTCGCCGCGCGTGATGCCGTCCTCCCGCCTCTCCTCTTCCGGCGGCCTGTCTTTGCCCTTCGTCTCACCTGGCATGTGTCACCTTTCCGTCGTCCGCTTGAACACGCTGACCGCGCTGCTCCCGAACGCGGCGCCGTACACGTATCTGCCGTCAGGGCTGACGGCGGCCGAACTGACGCCCGCGAGACCACGGGCGGGCGCGCAGTCCGGGACCGCATTGGTGGTGAGGCACCCCGCGCTTCTGGGCTTCTGCATCACCGAGCCGGTTTCGAGGTTGCGGTTGTAGACGTCGATCGCCCCCGAGGAGAACGCCGTCGTGTAGACGCTCTCCCCGTCGGCGGGGAGAGCGAGGCCCTCCGGCGCCTGCAGCGCACGGCCGAGCGAGCAGCCGACGGCCAGCACATAGACCAGGCAGCCCGATGTGCCGGGCTGCTGGGTGAGCTGCCCCGTCGACGAGCTGCGCGCGAACGTCGTCAGGCTGTTGCTCAGCACCGAGGTGACGTAGACGTTGCGGTCGTCGTGGCTGACCGCGACGGCGTCAGCGCCGCCCAGCCAGAGACCCGTCGTGCAGCCGAGCAGCGGGCTGTTGACGATGCAGCCCGAGGGCTGCGCGACCTGCGCCAGGGTGCCGGTGGAGGGATTGCGGGCGAACACATCGACTGCGTTGCTGAGTGCCGCCGCGACGTAGACGCTGCTCCCGTCGGGGCTGACGGCGAGTCCCTCGGGCGCGCCGAGCGCCGTGGCGAGGGCGCATTCGCCCCCCGCCGCAGCGGCGATGCAGCCCGCCGCCCCCGCCGGCTGCGAGAGCGCGCCGGTTGAGCTGCTTCGCGAGAACACGGCGATCGCGTTGCCCGTGAACGAGCCCACATAGACGTTGCGCCCGTCGGGGCTGACCGACACGACGTCGGGCCCGGCGAGCGCGCGGGCGACCGTGCAGCCGGGGAGCGCGGCGGCAAGACAGCCCGCGCCGGCGCCGAGCTGGGTGAGTGCGCCGGTCGACGGGTTGCGGCGGAAGGAGTCCACGGCATTGGTCACGAGCGACGTCGCGTACACGTTGCGCCCGTCAGGGCTCACCGCCACCGAGTTGGGGCCGTACAGACCGAACGCCCTGCCGCAGCCGTTTGCGCCGGCCGCCGCGACGCAGCCGCCGGTGCCTGATGGCTGCGTCAGCCTGCCGCTCGCAGGAGCACGCCTGAAGATCGCGATCGAGTCGCTCCGCGAGGCGGCCACATAGACGTTCCTGCCGTCGGGGCTGATCGCGACCGCGCCCGACCCGAGGAACGGCGCGGGACCCAGCAGAGCCCGGACACGGGCGCATCCGCTCCTGCCTTCTCCGGAGAGACATCCTGCGGTCCCCTGCAGCTGCACGAGCGCACCGACGGACGGCTTCTGCTTGGCGGGTTGGGCCGCGCCGAGCGCGACGGCACAGTGGCCGAGGGCCGCGAGTGAGACGAGTGCGCAGAGCGCGCGTTTGGCGGAGTTGTGAGCTCGAGGGGCCATGAGAGGCCCGATCGAGGCAGACGTTAGCACCGCGCCCGCGTCGCGGCACTCCCCCGGGCGGCGAACCGGGGGCGGCTGGTAGGGTTGGCGCCTGCCGGCCCTGTGGCCGCGCAAGCCATGGGAGGAGGGGATATGTCTGTAGTGCGCGTCTCGCCGGTGGACGCAGCGTGGCTGTTGCTCGAGTCGCGCGACACGCCGATGCATGTCGGCGGGCTGATGGAATTCACGCGTCCCGCCGACGCGGGTCCGGATTACCTGAAAGTGCAGGTCGACCGGATGCGGGCCTCAAGGACTCTGCCGCAGCCCTGGAACCTCAGGCTCGTCGGAGCGCCGGTGATCGGCGAGCGCCTGCCCCTCATGCAGACGGTCGGAGAGGTGGACCTCGACCTGCATGTTCGCCATTCGGCCCTCCCGCACCCGGGCGGCCAGCGCGAGCTGGGCGTGCTCGTCTCGCGGCTGCACGGCCACCCGCTGGACCTGCACCGGCCGCTGTGGGAGGTCCATGTCATCGAGGGTCTGGAAGACGACCGCTTCGCGATCTACATGAAGATCCACCACAGCCTCATCGACGGCACCAGCGCGATGCGCATGCTGCTGCGGGCGCTGTCGACCGACCCGGACGATCGAGAGACCCCCGCCTTCTGGACCGTGGGTCCAGGCCCCGGCCGGCCGAGAGAGCTGGGCGCGGACGAGAACCCGCTGAGCCGTCTCCTCGGCGCCGCCGCCGGCGGCGCGGCCGCACTCGGAGGGCTCGGCAGGAGCGCGTTCGAGCTCGCCGGCGCCGCTCTCGGCGGCGGGCCTCTGCGAGCACCGTTCAGCGCTCCCTCCTCGGCACTCGGAGGCGGGATCGAGGGGCAGCGCAGGTTCGCCACCCAGCAGTACGAGCTGAGCGAGATCAAAACGCTCGCCAAGGAGTCAGGCTGCACGCTCAACGATGTGGTGCTCTACCTCTGCAGCACGGCGCTGAGGCGATACCTGACAGAGCACGCCCACCTCCCGGGCCGCTCTCTCACCGCCATGATCCCGGTCAACCTGCGCGGCGAGGATGACAACCGGCCGGGCACCGCCATCGGCTTCATGGTCGCCGACCTCGCCACCAGCGTCGGCGACCCGCTCGAGCGGCTGCAGGCGATCTCGCGCTCGACTGCTGCCGCGAAGGACCAGCTGGCCTCGGTCCCGCATGAGACGCTTCCGCTGCAGGCCGTGGCCCTCAACGGCCCCTACATCGTGGGGTTGCTGGCCGGGCTGCAGGGGCGCGCCCCGACACCCGCCAACATCGCGATCTCGAACGTCCGCGGCCCCGCCGAGCCCCTCTACTTCAACGGCTCGCGCCTTGACGCGATCTACCCCGTCTCGCTGCTCCTGCACGGCAACGCGCTGAACATCACCTGCGTCAGCTACGCCGGCACCCTGAACTTCGGGCTGATCGGGGCGCGCGACACGTTGCCGCATCTGCAGCGCCTGGCGATCTACCTCGGAGATGCGCTCGAGGAGCTGTCGGTGATCCTGCGCCCGAAGAGACGCGCGCGGCGAGCAGCGGGCTGAGACCCGTCCCCCGTGCGATGCCCCCGCGGCGCGAGAGCGCGGGGCGATCACCCCGCGCTCTGAGCACCGCGCCCTTCTAGACGACGGTGTTGATGCTCACCTTTTCTTCGTTGCGGAATACGAAGGTCCCGCTGATCCCAAACAGCTGCAGTGGCCCGCCTTCGATCGAGACGTGCAGCTGCGCGGGTGATCCCCCTTCGAACTCTTCGACGTGCTGCTGAGCTTTGGAGGACTGGAAGGAGCCCGTCAGCGAGGTGCTCGCCTTGTCGACCGGGGATAGCCCGCCGAACACCGAACCGCTCACTTCCATCGGCGTGGTGCCGCATTCGAACGAGAGCAATGGCTGTCCTTCGGTCGCCGGAGCGAGCCTGAGCGCAACGTTGTTCTGCGCTTTCAGCTCGAACCCGATCTCCCCCGACAGGAGCGTGGTTCGCAGTTCGCTGGTCGCCGCGCCCGGGGAGGTGCACTGCGGAGCGCTTTTGAGCGACCCGGTCGCGCACCCGGTGAACACGATCGATACGTTCGCGAGCGAGTCCGGCCCGCTGTATTCACCGCCGCCGGTGGTCGCGCCCTTGCATTTCACGGTCGGGCCTTTCGCCGTTTCGAGCGTCACCGCGCCCTTGCTGCTGATCGAGATGCCCCTCTTGGCGATTTCCGTGGTCCATTCGAACTTGCCGCCTTCCTGCGCTTCTGTGCACGAGCTCGAGCTGTAGAGCCCGGTGCCCTTCGCAACCGTCAGGCAGCGCCCGAATTCGAGCGTGTTTTCGGGCGCATAGCGGTAGCCGTCGGCGTCGCTCGTGCCGCTTGTCCCGAACGGCGTCGTCACCGTCACCGCGACCTTTCGCGGACGCGAGCTCGGCGAGATGGCGAGCAGCGATCCCGCGAGGTCGTCTTCGATGCCCAGAGCGGCCGCGGAGCCGAACATCACCGACGTTGCACCTTCGAGGTTGAAGCCCTCGACCGTGACCGGCGTGGACCCCCCGATCGGCCCACCTTCCGGTGAGACGCCGGTGACGACCGGCACCGGCGGTCCGGCGGCGACACTGTCCTGCGAGCCGGCCGAAACGCCGGTCACGTCGGATAGTCCGCTCACCTGCACCGGCGTTGAGCTGTTGGCTTTGGTGCCGTCGCCCAGGCTTCCCTCGGAGTTCTCACCCCACGCCCTGATGGTGCCGTCCTGCATGAGGGCGAGGTTGTGGTCCTTGTCGCCTCCCGCTTCACTGGTGCCTGCGGAGATCGCGCTGACCCCGCTGAGGCCGGCCACCGCGACCGGAATGTCGCTCCCGGCCGAGGGAGTGCTCCCGAGCTCGCCTGCGTTGTTGTTGCCCCAGGCCATCAGAGTGCCGTTCGCCAGCAGCGCGAGGGCGTCTTCCCCTCCCGCCGCGACGGCGGTGGCATCGGTGATGCCGTGGACGGCGACCGGAACATCGCTGTAGGCGTATTTCTTCCCGAACGTTCCGTCTCCCAGCATCCCGTAGCTGTTCTCTCCCCAGGCCATGACGGTGCCGTTGGAGAGCAGCGCGAGGCTCTGGCCGCCTCCGGCGGCTATCGCGGTTACGTTGCTTAGCCCGCTGACCTGGACCGGTAGATAGCTGTTGGTGGTGTTGCCGTCACCCAGCTGGCCGTGTTCGTTGTTTCCCCACGCCTCGACGGTCCCGTCTGCCATCAGCGCGAGGTTGTGGACCCCCCCGTCGGCTGCTTTCTTGATCGAGCGGTCTTCGGCGCCAGCTGCGATGGCGACCACGGTGCCGCCGAGCCCCTCGACCGGCTGGGGCGTTTTCCAGTCGGCCAGGCTCGCCGGCTGTCGGCCCCACGCCTGGACGGTTCCGTCCGTGAGCAGCGCCAGCGCATCCTTGTCGCCGGCTGACACCGCGGTGACACCGGAGAGCGAGCCCACCGCCCCCGGCACCTGCCGGTTCGTCGTTGAGCCGTCGCCGAGCTGCCCGAACACACCGGAGCCCCAGGAGCTGACGGTGCCGTCCTGAAGCAGAGCGAGATCGAATGAGCCTCCGGCGGAGACGGTGCTGACATCGCCGAGCAGGCTGACGGGCGTGAAGGTGGTGCGGTTTTCCGCGTTGCCGTTCCCGAGCTGACCGGAGCTCCCCTGACCCCAGGTCGCCGCGCCGGGACTCGCCGACGCGGCCGGCGCCTGCGCCGCTGCCATGGCCATGGCGGCTGCGAGACAAAGACCCGCGCCGCGCACCCGCCCGATGACCGCGTTCGGACCCCTCACCGCTCTCCTTCGTACCTGACTCATCCCTGCTCCCCTCACGTAGCTCTCCAGCTCCCAGGGTTCGATGCAGCTGCCGCCGCGAACGGGGTGTCGGTCACTGGTCGGCTTCGCCGGTTTCACGACCCCTGCTCCACATGCAGCCCCCTCGTCCCTCCTTGCGGTGAGTATCACGTCCGTGACCCGGGCCGTCAACCGGCAGGAGCCCACCATTTCACCGCGCTGCGGGGCGCCATCCCCGGAGGGTGGGAAAAAGCGGTGAAGAATTGGCGCGGGCACTCGCGGGCGAGCTCCCGCGGTGGTACCCTCGGCACGAGGTCCAAGGGGGGACCATGGACTCACTGTGTTCGCGAGCGCTCGAAGTTAAGTGGACGCCTGAACGCCTGCCGCGCCCGGGCAGGCTGGTGTGCTGTGGGCGGGGGACAATAGGCCCGCGTCTCAGGACGCGGAGGCTGCGCTGATGGAACACGGCGGTGTTTCCGGTCTCGGCGAGGGCATGCACGGCAGCTCACACCGCCAGCTGCTGACGGTCCTCTTCGTCGATGTCGTCCGCTCGACCGAGCATCTCGTCGCCGTCGGCGACCGCAGGTGGCGTGAACTGCTGCGGCGTCACAACACGATGGCCTCGGAACTGGTCCGCGATCACCACGGCTGGGTGGTGAACGTGACAGGAGACGGCATGCTGAGCGCCTTCGAGGATCCGCTCGCCGCCCTGGAGTGCGCGCCCCGGCTCCTCACGGCCGCCGAAGAACTCGAACTCGACCTGCGCGCCGGGCTCCACGCCGGCGAGTGCGAGGTGGCAGCAGGTGAAATCCAGGGGATCGCGGTTCACACCGGCGCGAGAATCGCAGCACTCGCCGAGCCCGGCGAGATCCTCGTGTCGAGCACCGTGAGCACCCTCGTCGAGGGCACCGAGCTGCAGTTCGTGGACCGCGGCCGATTCTGGCTGAAAGGCGTACCCGGTGACTGGCATGTGCTCGCGCTCGCGCATTCCTCCACGCACCCGAGTGCCGCCCGACCTGCAGCCGAGGGTCCATCACCCGCGCCGCTGCAGCGCGAGGTCGAACTGCCGCCCCGCCTGGACGTCTTCGCCGGGCAGCCACTGGTCGGGCGCGAGCGGGAGCGCGAGGTCCTGGGCAGCGTGATCACAGACATCCGCGGCGGTGCGCAGCGCGCGATCTTCCTCTCGGGCGAGCCGGGGATCGGAAAGACCAGGCTGACGGCAGCGGTGTGTGAGGAGGCGATCGCGTCCGGATGCGACGTCCTGTACGGCCGCTGCGACGAGGATCTCGGGGTCCCGATGCAGCCGCTCGTCGAAGCCCTCGAGCATCTCATCGCGCACGCGCCCTCCCCGCTGCTGCGGCGGCACGTCGCCGAGCGCGGCGGCGAGCTCGCGCTGCTCGTGCCGGCACTCGCACACCGCGTGCCGGCGCTTCCCGTCCCGCGTGCGGGCCAGGAAGGAGAGAACCGCCACCTGCTCGTCAACGCGCTCGCCGGACTTCTCGCGTCCGCCGCCGCAGGCCGGGGGCTGGTGCTGATCCTCGACGACCTGCACTGGGCCGACCACACGACGATCCTGCTCCTGCGCCACATGCTCGTGAGCCACTCCCTTCCCGGCGTGGCCGTGATCGTCACCTACCGCGACACGGAGCTGCGCCCCGAGGATCCGCTCGCCGCCCTGCTCGCCGACATCAGCAGCGAGCCGGGCGTCTCTCGCCTGGCACTCGGAGGTCTCGAGCACGAGGACGTCGCCGTCCTGCTCGAGCGGCTCGGCGGCGAAGCCCTCGGCGACAGGGGACCGGCGCTGGCACGTGTCCTGCGAGATGAGACCGACGGCAACCCGCTGTTCGTGGTCGAGCTTGTGAGAGCGCTCCTTGAGGGCGGCGAGCTCCAGCAGTCCGCCGACGGATGGACCGCAACGAGCTCGGTCCTGGCCAGCACCCTGCCCGGGAGCGTGCGTGAGGCAGTCCTTCGCCGCGTTCACCGGCTTGACCCGAGGGTGCTCACCACCCTGAGCACGGCTTCGGTGATCGGACGCGACTTCGACTTCGACCTGCTCCAGTCGATCTGCGACATCGACGAAGAGCGCCTGCTCGACGTCCTCGACGCCGCGGTCGCCGCGAACCTGATCCAGGAGGTGCCCTCCAGCGCGGCGAGCTTCACCTTCACTCACGCCCTGATCGAGCACGCGCTCTATGAAGAGCTGTCCTCGGCGCGCCGGCACCGGGTGCACCAGATGGTCGCCGAGGGAATCGAGAACCGCCCGCGAGCCGAGGTCGAGCGCAGGGCGGGAGAGCTCGCATACCACTGGGCCGAGGCCTCCGCGCGAGCGACGTCCAAGGCTCTGCACTTCGCCGAAGCGGCCGGCGAGCACGCGCTCGCGAAGCTGGCGTTCACCGAGGCCGTCGAATGGTTCCAGCGCGCGCTCGACCTGCTGCAGAGCCGCCAGGCGCTGACGCCGGACACGCGCGAGCATGACCTGCACCGCGCCGACCTTCTGCTGCGCCTTGGCACCGCCCTGCGACGCGCGGGAGACCCGGCGTGCCGCGAGACGCTGTTCGCCGCCGCCGACCTTGCGCGCAGGCTGGGAGAGACCGACATGCTCGTGGCCGCGGCGCTCGCGAACACCCGCGGCGTCGCCTCCCACATGGGCCGCATCGACGAGGAGCAGATACGCGTGCTGGAGTCGGCGCTGGAGGCGGTCGGGGACCAGGACAGCCGCGAGCGGGCCGAGCTGCTGTCGATGCTCGCGATGGAGCTGCTGTTCGACGGAGACCACGTCGAGCGATGGGCGCGCAGCGACGAGGCCGTCGCGATCGCCCGCCGCGTCGGAAACCGCGCGGGGCTGATGCGTGTGCTGACCGACCGAGCATGGGCAATCGACGCTCCCGACACGCTGAATGAGAGGCTCGCGAACCTGGATGAGGCCGTGAACGTGCAGGGGGAGGCGAGCACCCTGCTGCTCGTGCTCGCGCTGCGGGCACGCGCCGCAGCATGCCTTGAGGCGGGCGACATCGCGGGCATGGAAGAGGCAGCCGAGCGCTGTGAGGCTGAGGCCGCAGCGGTGGTCGAGCCGCTCGCCTCCTGGTGGGCCATGTTCCCGAGGATCCAGCTCGCGATGCTGCAGGGTCAGCTGCAGGAGTGCGAGCGCCTGACACAGGAGTTCCTGCAGCTCGGCATGAAGGCCGGGCAGCCCGACGCGCTCACGTTCTTCGCAGCCGCGCTCGTCGGCCTGCGCCATCAGCAGGGACGCATGGCCGAGGTGCGGGTCGTCTACGAGCAGGCGGTCGCAGAGAACCCGGCGATGCCGGCATGGTGCGGCGGCCTGGCGCTCTGCTGCGCAATGGAGGGCGACCGCGAGCGGGCGCACGAGTTGCTCAGGGCGGCGGCGGCCGACCGCTTCGAGCACATGCCGCGCGACTGGGTGTGGCTGGTCGGGCTGTGCCAGTGGGCCGAGGTCGCCGCGCTGCTCACCGACCGCGACGCATGCGCCGATCTGTATGAGCTGCTGCTGCCGTGGCGCGAGCTTGTCGTCTCGACGGGAGGCGCCGCGTGGGCCACGGTCGTCCACCACCTGTGCCTGCTCGCGATCGCGCTCGGGCGATACGACGACGCAGAGGAGCATCTCGCGTCCGCCGCCCGCCTGCACGCACGGCTGGGCGCGCCGATCTGGCTCGCTCAGACCCGCGTCACCCGCGCGGAGATGCTTCTCGCCCGAGGCGACGTCGCCGGCGCGCAGGCATGCGAGCAGGATCTCCGCGCCGCCCTGCAGAGCGCCCGGGCAGCCGAGGCGTCGGGGCTGGAGCAGCAGGTGGCCGACGTGGCGTCGAGGATCGGCCTGAGCATCGCCGAGCTCTCGGCCGCCGGGGGTCATGGCTGATCTCCCGTTGAAGGTCGCGGTTCTCGGCGGGGGCCCCGCAGGGCTGACCGCGGCCTTCGAGCTGACCGCGACCGCCGAGCTCCGCCGGCGGCACGAGGTGACGGTCTACCAGCCGGGCTGGCGACTGGGAGGCAAGGGCGCGAGCGGGCGCAACCGCGCGATCTTCGACCGCATCGAGGAGCACGGGCTGCACGTGTGGTTCGGCTGCTACGACAACGCCTTCTCGATGATCCGCCGCTGCTATGCCGAGCGCGGCGGACCGCCCGATGCTCCCCTGGCCACCTGGCAGGACGCGTTCAAGCCGACGGGCGAGGAGGTCATCTACGAACGCTTCCGCGACCGCTGGGTCTGCCATTCGGTGAAGCTTCCGCCGACGCCCTTCGATCCCGGCGACACCGGTGAGCACACGCCTCTGGAAGTTCTCCGGGGCGCGGTCAGGGCGGTCGAGGGGCAGTGGCTGAGCCTGATCCCGGAGACCGGCTGGCTGCTGGCGCGCGAGGCGGGGCGGCGAATGCTCGCGGCCTGCCGCGCCGCGGAGTCAGAGCGCGCCGGCGACCCGCCCGCAGAGGCCGCCGCGGCCCGCAGGAGAGCACGAAGGGCACGGGCGATAGGCACAGCGATGACCCGCCTCTACAGGCACGTCGTGGAGCCCCGCGTCGAGAACGACAGGCTGCGCTACGCGTTCACGAACATCGACCTGATCGCAACCCTCATCAGGGGCATCCTCGCCGACGACCTGGTCAACCGCGGCTGGAGCGTGATCAACGACGAGGAGCTCACGGCTTGGCTGCGCCGCCACGGGGCCACCGAGCTGACTCTCACCACCTCACCGTTCCTGCGCGCCATCTACGACGGCTCATTCGCGTACGAGGAGGGCGACAAGAGCCGGCCCAGCATGGCCGCCGGGAAGGCGATCCAGGACTACCTTCGGGGATTCGTCTTCTACAACGGCGCCTTCCTGTGGAAGATGCAGGCGGGCATGGGCGACACGGTGTTCGGGCCGATGTATGACGTGCTGCAACGTCGCGGCGTGCGCTTCGAGTTCTTCAGCGCCGTCACCGATCTGCACCTCGCGAAGGACAGGAGGACCGTCGACACGGTCGACGTCGTCAAACAGGTCCGGCTCAAGAACGGCGGCTATGACCCGATGTGCACCGTCAGGGAACTGCGCTGCTGGCCGAGTGAGCCGGACTGGACGCAGATAGTCGAAGGGGAATCGATCTCGAAGAAGGGCGTGAACCTGGAGCGCGAACCCAACCCGCTCGGGCGCAGGGCCGAACGCCTGCGCCGGGGGAAGGACTTCGACCTCCTCGTGCTCGCGATCCCCCCGGACGTCCAGCGCACGACCTGCACCGAGCTGCTCCGGGACGAGGGCAACCCGCGCTACTCCGCGATGATGGAAAACACCCACTCGGTGATGACCCAGGCCTTCCAGCTCTGGATCGACAAGGGCACGAGCGATCTCGGCTGGCGCTATGAAGCGAACTCGCTGATGAGCTGCTACGTCGAGCCGCTCGACACCTACTGCAACATGGACCACCTCGTGCCGCGCGAGTCCTGGCCGCAGGCGCAGCGCACCCTGGACATCGCCTACTTCTGCGGCGTGCTGGCGCACGACGGCAACGACACCCAGGAAAAGGCCGACGCGGCGGCTTGGCAGGAAATCCTTCAGTACCTGGAACGCGACGTCAGCGACTTCTGGCCCGGCAGCAAGCTCGGCGAGCACTTCAATTGGGACGTGCTCGTCGACCCGCAGGAACGCAAGGACGCCCAGCGCCTGCTCGCGCAGTATGTGCGCGCGAACTTCGCGGCCACCGAACGCTACGTCCTCAGCCTCCCCGGCACTATCCGCTACAGGCTGTGGCCCGACCAGTCCGGCTACGAGAACCTCTTCCTGGCGGGCGACTGGACTCGCAACGGCATCGACGCCGGCAGCATCGAGTCGGCCGTCACCTCGGGCATGCTCGCCGCCCAGGCCATCTGCGGCGAGCCGAGGCACATCGCCGGGCTCACGGGCTGGCTTGGAGCCGACCTCGAAGACCCGGCCGAATGGCGCGGGGGAGCGGCCGGCCCCGGCGAACAGCCGCCCCACACACCGAAGAGCGGCCGCTTCAGCAGGGACACCCCGCCGGCTCCGGCGCCTGAGCCCATCACGCCCCCGCCCCGGAGCTAGGCCCGCGCCGGGCCGGTGCGCTCACGCGGCAACGCGCGTGTCATCGCCGTCCTCCCAATCCGCGCCTGCGAGCTCTCCGAGCGCGGCGGTGAGCGCGCTTTCTCCGAGCATCCGCCACGCCACGGCGCAGGTGACCGGAGCGGCGTCGGAGATCGGCTTCACCAGGAGATGTCCACCCTGCCCGGCGATCGACTGGGCCACGCCCCTCGGCACGACGCAGATGCAGCTCGTCGAGGCGGCCGCCGCGACCATCTCCAGGTAGCTGCTCGCGCCGTCGGAGCTGACGCGGGCGGGGCCGCCGCGGTGGTCGTCAAGGCTCCACAGGCCGCCCCATCCCGGGTCGACCGACGGGTGAAGGCCGCAGAACTCCTGATCGAGCACGTCTTCGAGCCGGAGCTCCCGTCGGCCCGCCAGCTCATGACCCCGGTGCATCAGGACGCAGCGAGGATCCTCGCGGAGCACCCGCATCGAGACACCCTCTTCCGCGGTGGGCGAGAAGCAAAGGGCCACGTCCACCCGCCCGAGCCAGTCGGCCGTGCGGATCGTGGGGAAGCGCAGCTCCCGCAGCGTGACGCCGGCGTCCGGCCGCAGCTCGGAGAAGCGCTCGAGCACACCCGGAGCGAGCAGCTGCGGCAGGACCCCCAGAAACCCGACCTCGATCACGCCCCTCCCGGACCTCGCCAGCGCCTGCGCCGTTGCCAGGGCCTCTTCCTCCGCGCACACCGCCGCCTTGGCCTTCTCGTAGAGGCGGGCGCCGGCGGGCGTCAGCGAAACGCCGCGAGGATGGCGAACGAACAACGAGACGCCCACGTCGCGCTCCAGTTTCAGGATCGCCGTGGACAGCGCGGGCTGGGCCATGTGAAGCGACGACGCGGCGCGCGAGATCTGGCCGGTCTCGGCCGTGCGCACGAAGTAGGTGAGCGCGCTCCCCCCGAAGCGCGTGCTCATCCCAGCGCCCCCGCAAGCTCGGGCGGGCGCATGACGCCACTCGCCCGCGCGCCGCGCGGCAGCAGCACGCGCAGGGCGGCTCCGCGCCGCGGTGTGATCACGAGCGTGCGCCCCGCAAGCGTCTCCCCCGTGGTGATCCGGCGGGGGCGCTCGACATAGAGAGTCAGCTCGGGCGGATGATCCGCGGCGCCGCCGAGCGCCATCGTCAGCAGGTCCTCACCCTCATCGAAGCGGATGCCTCGTAGGGGCAGCCGCACGGGACGGCGCGGGGGCCCCGGGCTGGGCACGCACAAGACCGCGACCCGGAGCCCCGCACATTCCGTTGACATCAGCTCGAGCCGCTCGCCCCAGATCGAGCGCTCGAGCTCGATGTCAGCCACCCCCCGGCGCACAGCGGAGCAGCTGCTCGTGTTCATGCGCCTGGCTATGAATGACCCCACGGGTCAAGGATGAGCTGACGGGGTGTGAGCCACCACCCAACCCTGGGTCCTCAGGTGTCCAGAATTGGACCCCGCTCAGGCGGCGCGAGCGCGAACAGAGTCGGCGTCGCGCAGGATCAGCAGGCGCCGCTCGGTCTCAAGCCAGCCCAGCTCGCGCAGCGTCTGCAGAGCCTTGGCGACACCGGCGCGGGATGCGCCGGTCCAGGTCGCCAGCTCGTCCTGGGAGATCGGCATCTCCACGACGATCCCGTCCTCGCGGGGCTCGCCGTACCGCTCGGCGAGCTCCACGATGCGGGAGCACAGGCGCCCGAGCGTGTCGAGCGCGGCGAACTGCATGCGCTGGACCGAGTCTTCGCGAAAGCGCGCGGTGACGGATTCCAGCAGCGCGACGGCAACGTCCGGGCTGGATCGCAGATGCTCACGCAGAGCTCCGGCGGTCATCACCAGCGCCTCGACCTCCTCGAGCGCGATGACGGTCGCGACCCTGGGCAGCCCGTCGATGAATGCGAGCTCGCCGAGCAGGTCGCCCGGATCCCGGATCGCCAGGAGCAGCTCATGGCTGTCCCTGTTGGCGCGGGTTACCTTGACGCGCCCGTCGAGGATCAGGATCACGCGGTCGTCCTGCTCGTCCTGGAAGAGCAGGACCGAGCCGGGCGCGAACGTTCGCCGTATTCCGATCGCCAGCAGCGCGTCGCGTTCGGGCTCCGCGAGCCGCGACAGAAATGAGCGGGAGACCACGTTGGCAGTGTCCCAAATCGTCATGCGGCAATGGCTGCGCCGATCAGCAGGGAAGCGGCGCCCCTCGGGAGCCCGGTCGAGGTCCGTACCCGCCGCTCCTGGTCGCGAGCCGGCCGCCGTGGGCCGCGGTCGCCGCGTCGGTCAGGAGCCTTCGTTCGTGATCGCCTCGTAGGGCCGGCACGGCTCGTTGCGCAGGCTCGGGCAGGCGGGCAGCCCCGTCGGCACGTTGACGCCGGGCACGATCGGCAGGGTGAGGTTGGCGGGCATGGTGGGCCCGAACCCGATCGAGACCTTTGCGGTGGTGCCTTCCGGCTGCGTCTGGCTGAACGACCACACGGGCTGTGAGCCGTTCGGTGCAGCGATCGTGACCCTGATACGCGAGCCTGCGCGGTAGGCGTGGCCCTCGAAGTACAGCGGGATGGTGACCGGGACGAATTCGTCGGCCGGCATCGGCTGCACGTCGGATGCGAGGAAGGTCGGGATCGGGGTGACCGGCGAGGGCGTCTCCTGGAACATGTTGGTCGAGGTGGTGGCCAGCTTGCGCTGGCTGGCGCGAATCCAGCCGTTCTGAACGAAGGTTTCGTTGCCGTCGGGACGCACCTCGCTGACCGTTGCCTGCAGGTCAACATCCGGAGTCGACGACTTCACCCAGAGGTTCACGGCGCCTCCACCGATTGCGGTGGTGTCACTGCTCAGAGGTGCCGACACGTAGGACACAGCGGAGCCCGCCGGGGGCTGAACCCAGTTCCAATCCCACTGCGAGGCGACGCCCCAGAGGCCGCCCGGACCTGTGCCGCCCGTGTAGTCGGTCAGCGGCGTCGCGCTGGCGTTCGAGGTGTAGGAGTCGACCCCTTCGCCCGTTTCCTGTTCGTTGAGCGTTCCTTCGGGGCCGAGGTACCACGAGCGAGCCGTGGTGCCGGGGATCGGGAACGCCGAGAACGACTGTTCGAACGCGGGGTAAGGGTTGCCCGCCGTTTTGTTGCCGGTCGGCGAGGTTCCCGCGCCGTTGTCGAACAGCACCCTGATCGACGGGAGCGCTTCGAAGGCCGCGAGTGCGTTCGAGTACTTGGGCACTTCCTGGATCGGGTCCGCCGGCAGAGTGATTTCGTCTCCCGAGGGGGCTCCCAGCGCCGCCTGGAAGATCTCCGGCGCCGCGGCGTGCAGGATCGACCGATTATGGGACGGCGACTGATGCGCGACGTACAACTCCAGGAAGTCGTCCAACCGATCGACCGTGGCCGGGTCGAGCGAGTCGGCGTGCACACCGTTGGTGAACGTGAACCACTTGCGCGTCGTTCCGGTGAAGTGCTCCGCCAGGTCGGCGCAGTGTCCGCCCGTCTGCTCGTCCTCCCACTGGCATGCCATGAAGGTCGGGACGTCGATGTTGTGCACGAAGGTCACGGGGTCGAGCGCGTCCGCCACCGATGGGTTGTAGGTCGCGTTTTCTTTGATTTCCGACAGCAGGTTCGTGGCCTCTTCATGCAGATCCTGGTTGGCCGCGCAGGTCGTGTCGCCTTTCTGGATCTGTTCGTACGCCCAGTGCTCGCCCGTGGACGCACCGGCCGGCTCCGCGTCGAACTGACGCTCTTCCGCCCAGGACACGGCGAAGCCCGTGTTGAGTACGCCGCCCGGGTACAGGGTCGTCGCGGTCGCGTCGAGCACCGACAGCGGCGCGATCGCCTCGAGCGCCGGCGGCTTCTCCTGAGCGGCGAAGAGCTGGCTGATCCCGCCGTAGGAGATGCCGAGCATTCCGACCTTGTGATGCAGGACCCACGGCTGGTGGGCGATCGTCTCGATCACGTCGTAGGCGTCGAGGTTCTCGAGCGGTTCGAAGTAGTCGAACGCGCCGCCGGAGCACCCGGTGCCGCGCATGTTCACGTCTACGACCGCGAAGCCCATCAGGTTGGCGAGCTCGGCGATGCCGCTTTCCGGGCCGGCGGGGTTCGCGTAGCCGTATCCCGAGTATTCGATCAGCGTCGGGTACTGCCCGCTGCGACTCGGCTTAGGGAAGGCCGGGAGATGCAGGCCCGATGCGCCGAGGCCGGGCAGGTGGACGTCGATCGCAAGCTGGGTTCCGTCGCGCGTGGTCAGGTACCCGTATCCGCTGTCGGGGATCGTCTGCTTGTAGGTGCTGCGGGACCAGGGTGCCGCAGCCTGCGTGCGAACCGTGATCGCACCCGATTCTTCATTCGTGGCACTCAGGCGAACCCGGTAGCGCTTCGCGGGCGCGACCTTCCGGAAGAGCAGTCCCCCGAGCGCGTCCGCGGACTGCGTTGACACCGTCTGGCCGTTGGAGGCGACCAGCGACATCTGAGCACCCGGAGCCAGGCCGGTGACGTAGACCTGTTCAACGCTTCCATGCGCGCTGAAGGCGGAGGCCGTCGCGGCAGCGACGAGACAGACAGCAAACGCCAGCAGCGACGGTATGACGCCGGCCATCACTCGACGCCTCAGTCGAGACGGCGCAGCCATGCGGCCCCCCGCCTCCACTACGTCCGCAGCCCGACGATCCGTGTCCCCTTGCTCAGTGCGCACAGTCTCTCTCCCTCTCCCGTACTGCAGTCCCCTTTGCGGTAACTGTACCTGCGTAGTCAACCGCAGCGGCGTGAGTGTGATCGCCGGCTCGCCGCCTAAGCGGTCCGAGGGCGAGCCCCGGGCCCTCGGAGAGCCCTGCGCCTGCCGTCAGGGGCGACGCCTCAGGCCTGGACCGCGTTGCCCTCGTATTCGTCGTGGCGGCTGAGCCACCACGGCTGCGTGCCGCCCTCGTCGCGGCCCTTCGGCGTCCTGTCGAGAAGCGCATAGAACGCCATCGAGAACTCGAGGCCGCGCGCGCTGGTCACGTAGGTCCGGTAGATCTTTCCCTCCGAGCGCACGTACACGCTCAGGCCCGGTCCCTCGGCTACGTAGTGCCCGACGTCCGTCCCGCAACGGCGCGCCTGGGTCTCCACGGTCTCCGGGATGTCGCCCTCCAGGAATGGCGCGAGCTCCTCCTGGGTGTGCAGGAAGCCGATATCGCTGTTGAAGTCGCTGGCGCCGCTGGAGACCCAGTCGATGCGCCAGCCCATCCGCTCCCTGTAGCCGAGGAGTTTCTCCAGCGGCGCGCGTGAGTTGAGCAGCAGGGTGGTGTCCCTGGCCTTCAGGTGCGGGACCTGCGGATCCAGCGTGTCGGTGATCGAGGAGCACACCGGACAGCCCGCCTCCCAGGACGGCCCGAACATGAAGTGGTAGACGATCAGCTGGGAGCGACCGTCGAAGAGCTCGCCCAGGGATCGTGTGCCCTTGTCGGTGTCGAACTCGTAGTCCTTCTCCACCGGTACCCAGGGAAGCTTGCGCCTGCGCTCGGTCAGCTCATCGCCGCGCCGCGTGAGCTCCTTCTCCTGCTCGAGCAACTCGTCGCGCTCGGCCTGCCACTGCTCCTGCGTGCCGATCCTGTGCTCAGCCATGTGAACCCTGCTCCTCCCATGAAGTCGGCGGCCCTCACCCAGCGTCTACCCGCACGACCCGCGGGGAAACTGGCAGCGCGGGCAACCCGCGGAAGCTAGGGCTGGCGCACGCACCGCGTGCCTGCCGCTGTGCGACGATCGCCGCGATGGCGCCGGCAGAGGGGCTCAGCGACACCCAGATGCGCATCGTCGAGCGGATCCGCGCGATCCCCCCGGGCTTTGTGTGCACCTACGGCGACGTGTCTCCCGGCGCGCCGCGGCTCGCCGGCCACGTCCTCAGCCGCCTGGACGCGGGCGAGGCTCCCTGGCATCGGGTGGTGCGCGCAGATGGTTCGCTCGCGAAGGGCGAGCGCCAGCGCCGGCTGCTCCAGGCCGAGGGTGTCCCCTTCGCCGGGCGGAGGGTCCAGCTGGAGAAGGCTCGGCTGGATCCGCTGGACGCCCACTGAGGCGCTGGCCCTGGAACCCACGACCCGGCGGTGCGGCGCTCGGGTCCGCGGTCAGGCCGGGCGGGCTCTCAGTTCGCGGCCGCGACGTTCCCGACGTCGTTGATCGAGCCGGCGACACTGTCGACTGAGACCGGGGTGCCGTCCGGGACCGAGCCGTGCAGCAGGACGGGCAGCTTGGCGTTCTGCGTTTCGTTGCTCTGTCCCTGGACGACCATCACCAGCGTTTCGCCTTCGAACCGCGTGTCGACCAGATGTACCCCGGCCCCGCGCGCCCACGTCGAGCCGACCTTCGTCGCTGCTTCCGTCCACCTCTGAAGCTGGACGGCGCGGATCGTGGCGATGCTCAGCGCCGCGACCACGATGACGCTCGCGACCGCGAGCACCGCGTACACCGGCTTGAAGTGTGAGCGGGCGCGCTGCGCCCGCAGCAGCCCGAGCCCGGCGTAGACCCCGGCCCCGAGAACGATCATCGCCAGCACGTTCGTCAGGAACAGAATGAGTGCTCCGAGCGAGCCGCTCCAGTCGCCGGCGACAGCGGTGATCCCAACGACCGCCAGCGGCGGGACGAGCGAGATCGCGATCGCTACCCCGGGGAGGATGTCGCCGATGTCGCGCCGCGCCACCGCGAAGGCGGCGGCCAGGCCGACCGCGGCCGCGGCGACGAGTTCCACGATCGTAGGCGACACGCGCCCGGTCACCTGGGGGTTCTGCGAAAGCGGCTCGATCTGGGGCAGCGCCGCGCCGAGACACGCGGCGAGAACCACGACCAGCAGCGAGGCGGCGATCACCAGGGCCGCCGAACGCAGGAGTGAACGCATCTCGCCCTCCGCTATCGACGCCGCCACACCCTGGATCGGCGTTGCCAGCGGCGCGATGATCATCGCCCCGATCACCGTCGCCGTGGAATCACCGATCACACCCGCGGTCGCCACGACCGTGGAGAGCACCAGCAGCAGCCAGAACCGGCTCTGCTTGGCCCCCACGTCGCCGGTGAAGAGATCCACGGCCTCCCGGATCTCCTCGGCGCTCCGTGCCTGGTCGGTCAGGTGCCCGCTCAGCTTGCGCGCCATACCGGCTGTCTACTTGCCCGCACGGACGCGACCCGGGACGACTGAGAGCAGCGGGCCGTCGCCCTCGGCTGATCAGATCAGAATCGACGCGGTCGTGATCGACCTATCTGTTCCGCTCGGTCAGGGGTAGGAGACGGCCAGCTCGGCCGAAGGTTCCAGCGCACCGGTGTCTTCGCCCTGCACAGGCACCCCGATGTAGCAGCGTCGCAGCGTGATCACTTCGATCGGTTCGCCTTCGGGACACACTTCGACCCTGAAGCCGGCGGCAAACCTGCCATTTGCTCCAGTCGTCACAGACGTTTCATTGGCCACGTTGCAGGGCACACGCGGATCGAGCCAGAACCGTTTACCGCACTCGCGAAGCCGGATCGTCGTGCGCCGCGGGAAGCCGCGGCCCTTGACCGTGATCATGCTGTCCACCATCGCGCTGTCCGGCTTGGCGGTGATCGTCGGCGTCTTCGTCCGGGCTGCTGTGCGCGCGAGCGCACCGGCGGCCAGAAACGCTAACGCGACAGCCAGGACAGTCAGGGCAACGGCCATGCGGATCCTGAACATCGGTTCCTCCGTTCATCACAAACGACGTCGGCGGTCAACGGATGCGCCCCTGCCGATCTTCCCACCTCCCCCCACCGCCCGCAAGCGGTGCGGGCGATGAGGCGCCGCTCGAGCGCGGCCAGGGCACTTTCTCGGCGGGCGCCGACGGGTGCCAGCATGGTCGGGTAGACGTGGGTGACGGCTCGGGCGTCGCTGGCGCCGCCACTCTCGCCACCCTGGCCGTTAGTGTGCGTCATCGGCTCTGAGCGCCCCAGCTCGCAGGCCAGTTGGACGACTCGCGAAAGGTTGAGAGTTCATGGATTCGGATCACCTGAAGACGCTCCCGTTTTTCTCGTCCCTCTCCGACGAGGCCCTCGACAAGATCAGCGACTTTGCCAGCGAGACGTCCGTCTCCGCCGGCGAGGTGCTCGTCCGCGAAGGCGACTACACGTACACCCTGATCGTCATCGAGAGCGGAACCGCCGACGTGATCAAAGCCGGAGAGATCATCGCTTCGCTGGGTCCGGGCGACGTATTCGGAGAGATGGCGATCCTGTCCGGCCGCAAGCGAACTGCCGACGTCGTCGCGACCTCCTCGATGAGCCTGATCACGCTCAGGAAATGGGACCTGGAGCGCATCTCCGCTGAGGTCCTAGACCAGCTGCAGGCGCTGGTGGACGAGCGTCGAGCGCTGCAGGACGGGCACACCCAGGCTTCCTAGCGGTCCGGCCACAGTGCGCGAAGACCGAAGGCCCCCGCGTGGCCGGTGTCGAAATGGCGCTGACCCCGAGGTGCATCTTCACACCCGCCGGCGAGCTCTCGGTCGTCGGCATCAAGACTTTCGTGCTCAAGCGTTAGCAGGACGTGTATGCGGCGCTCGCCGACCAAAGCTGCGCGTGGCCGCCTGAGATGAACTCCCTCGCAGCGGGCGGCCGGCCTCTAGACTGCCGCCGTGGCCACTCTCCGCCTGCGCCCCATGACCGACCGCGAGTTCGCCGCGTTCAGGGCACGAGTGATCCGCGACTACGCCGTCGAAAAGGTCGCGGCGAATGAATGGTCGCGGGATCACGCGGACGCACTCGCCGAGGAGCAGACCGACGCGCTGCTTCCGGATGGCAAGAGCACCGACGGGATGTTCATCGTCATGGCCGATGCCGACGATGTCGGCCCGGTCGGCTACGCCTGGCTCGCCCTGAAGGGGCCCGACATCTCTTCGGCATGGATCTACGACATCGCCATCGACGAGGAGCAACGTGGAAAGGGTTACGGGCGTGCATTACTCAACGGCCTCGAACAGGTCGCCCGCGAGCGGGGTCACGAGTCGATCGCGCTGAAAGTGTTCGCCGGCAACGACTACGCCCGGCAACTCTACGAGCGAGCCGGCTTCACGCCGACGTCGACCCGCATGTCCAAGCGGCTCGACGACCCGCCGCGCTGAGCTTCGTGACGCGTGGATCGAGGCGGCCGAGCGCGGGTTGCGTTTCGGCGATCTACGGATATCTTTCACCGCCGTGAAGCGTCTCGCCTTCATTCTGCTCGGCTGCGCAGCGGCCCTGCTCCTCCCGGTGACCGGCGCGAACGCCGAACGAACACAGCCGCGGTGCAGACACTCAAGATCAAAGGCACGCTGACCGGGTGCATAGGCGAGCCGTTCACCGAAGCGGAGTACACGGCGACGCTCACGACGGCGGGACCTGTGTCGTGCTCGGTGCTCACCGGCGCCGGCGGAGCGGCGAGCGGTGCCGCGAAGCTCAAATGGACTCCGAAGGCGAAACCGCCGACCACGACGGGCACTCTCGGGACCTCCCTGACCGAAACGCCGGGCGCTGAGCTATCGGGCAGCCTCACCGCGGGCCCGTACTCACCGCTGACGATCACCGGAAGCGCCTCTGAGAGCTTCACCGGTGGTTCTGCCTGCGGCGTGCCCGTCGGCACGAAACCCGCCAAGGCCGTAAAGGCAGGGACGTTCAGCGGAGCGGTCAGCTTCAGCTGACCTCTCGCGGGGAGCCGCGAACCGAGTGTCCCCTCGGCTGAAGTCGCTGCCCTGAATTCGTCGCGGGCCTCAGGCAACGAAGCCGCGTCTCGGATGGCGTGGCAAGCTACCGTCACAGCGGAAGTGCCGCAGGCGGCGTAGTCGGTAACAGCAGCCGGGTGGTGTGCGGTCGCTCTGCCTCACGCATGGGCGCCATCGCAGGTGCCTCGCGGCCCACCTTCCATAAACAACGCTCTTTGCGGCAGTTTTCGCGGCGTCGGTGTTCACGGTACGTACAAACCCGCAGAGCGGGAGTACCATCGACGCGGGACCGTTATCGGCCGCTCTGCTCAGATCTCTCGCGCAGGCTCCTGGGGGCGCTGCCTCCCGCCGACCTCACGGGCTGTTTCGTGCGTAGCGACAGGAACGCCGCGCAGCCAGCAGGGCTCGTCCTGATCTCGGGGGTCTTGCGCTTACACACGGAGCCTGCTGTCCCGGCTGCGTTGCCGCTTCAAGCGAGGCCTCCGCCACCAGAGCAAAGGAGCCCAGGCAATGAGTACGAGCGCCGCTCAACGTGATTCTGCAGGGCGACAGACGGGTAGAGACCCGGCCGCGGTCCGTCCGTTTCAGGTGGGCTTTCCCGAGGGGGAGCTCAGCGAGTTGCGCAGGCGAATACTCGCGACGCGCTGGCCCGAGAGGGAGACGGTCACGGACGATTCGCAGGGCGTGCCGCTAGCGACGATTCAGGAGCTCGCCCGCTACTGGGGGACGGATTACGACTGGTTCAAGTGCCAGACGCGCCTGAACTCCCTGCCGCAATTCATCACTGAGATCGATGGGCTGGACATTCATTTTATTCACGTTCGCTCAAGGCACGAGGATGCGTTGCCGCTGATCATCACGCACGGGTGGCCCGGCTCAGTCGTCGAGCAGCTGAAGATCATCGATCGGCTTACCGACCCGACGGCACACGGTGCGAGCGCATCGGACGCCTTCGATGTTGTGATTCCCTCGCTGCCGGGCTACGGGTTCTCTGGCAAGCCGGCCTCTACCGGGTGGGGTCCGCCCCGCATCGCACATGCGTGGGTGAAGCTGATGAAGCGCCTCGGATATACAGGGTTTGTGGCACAGGGCGGCGACTGGGGCGCGGCTGTCACGCAAGCGATGGGAGAACAAGCAGCTCCGGAGCTCCTCGGTGTTCACTCCAACATGCCTGGGACCGCCCCGCTCGAACTCACAGAAGGGTTCGAACACGGCGGCCCGCCGCCGTCCGGTCTCTCCGCCGAGGAGGGACGCGCATATGAGGAGCTGAGCAATTTCTATGCGAAGCACGTCGCCTACGCGCAGATCATGACGACGCGCCCGCAGACGTTGTACGGGCTCGCGGATTCGCCCATCGACCTCGCGTCCTTCATTCTCGACCACGGTGACGGTGCCGGGCAGCCCGGGCTCGTAGAACTGGTCGTGCAGGGCAACCCGCCTGGCGACGTCACCTTGGATGACCTGCTCGACAACATCACGTTGTACTGGCTGACGAACACGGGTGTGTCTTCAGCTCGGCTGTACTGGGAGAACAAGGCTGGCTTCTTCGAAGCCAAGAGCGTCTCGGTCCCGTTTGCCATAAGCGTCTTTCCAGACGAGCTCTACCAGGCGCCTCGGAGCTGGGCCGAACGGGCGTATCCCGACAACCTGCTCTATTTCAATGAACTCGACCGGGGCGGCCACTTCGCCGCCTGGGAACAGCCGCAGCTCTTCGCGGATGAGATGCGAGCCGCGTTCAGGTCGCTGCGATAACGGACCCTGCCCGCCTCCTGACCTGGGCGGCGTGACGCGGACAGCCCGAGCCTCTCGGGGTGTAGGGCACAGCTATGGCCTCAATTCACGACGGAGGAGCATGAGCACCACCAACCGAGGGCTGTTCTTGGCGCACTTCATCGTCTCCGATGATGTGGAGCGTTCCCGCCGTTTCTATACCGAGGTGCTCGGCGGTAAGGTGATTTTCTCCGGCCCGGGAGGGCTGACGTATATCGCGCTCGCCAACAGCTGGATCGTCATCAATCGGGGTGGCGGCCCGACCGACGACAAGCCCGCGGTGACACTGGAGACGCCACGGAATCTCGAGCGGGTCGGCAGCTTCCTCAACGTGCGGGTCAAGGACATCACGGCCGTATACGCCGCATGGAGCGCCCGTGGCGCTCAGTTCCTGACGCCGCCGAAGCAGCACGCCTACGAGATCCGTTGCTACACCCGCGACCCTGACGGTCATCTGATCGAGGTCGGCCAAACCACGGATCCCAAGGGGGACTGGACACCCCCTCAGTGGCTGTCGAGTACGCCCGCCGTGGAGTCCGAGTGAACGCGGCCAGCAATCTGCACCATCAGAGAGGAAGGTTCGATGCAAGCCGTTGTCGTCCGTGATCGCGAAGCTGGTCTGGCTGGGCTGTCCCTGACGGACTTGCCGAACCCGCACGCCGCCCAGAACGACGTCATCGTCCGCGTGCATGCCGCAGGCTTCACCCCTGGGGAGCTGGCGTGGACCGGGACCTGGATTGATCGTGCCGGCCGGGACCGGACGCCGAGCGTGCCCGGGCACGAGGTGTCGGGTGTCATCTCCGCGCTGGGTTACGGGACCACCGGCGTGACCGTCGGCCAGCGAGTGTTCGGGTTGGCAGACTGGAACCGCGACGGCACGCTGGCGGAGTACGTGGCGATGGAGGCGCGCAACCTCGCGCCGCTGCCAGCCGGCGTCGACCATGCCGCCGCCGCCGGCGCGGTGATCTCCGGGCTGACGGCATGGCAGGCCCTGTTCGACCACGCCCACCTCCGCGCCGGGCAGACCTCGCTGATCCACGGCGCCGCGGGCGGCGTCGGCTCGATCGCTGTGCAGCTTGCCCGTCAGGTCGGCTCCCGGGTAATCGGAACTGGCCGGGCCGCCGACAGAGACCGTGCGCTCAGCCTTGGCGTCGACGAGTTTGTGAACTTGGAGACCGACCGCCTCGAGGACGCCGGCAAGGCCGACGTGGTGCTCGACGTGATCGGCGGCGAGATCCTCGAGCGCTCGACCGCGCTCGTACGCGCCGGCGGCACGCTCGTCACCACGATCGAACCGCCCACGATTCAGCCCGAGAGCGGGCGGGCCATCTTCTTCGTTGTGGAGGCAGATCGCTCCCAGCTGACCGAACTCGCCGAGCTGCTACGCGACGGAAGACTGACTCCGAATGTCGGGGCGGTGCGCCCGCTGGCAGAAGCGCCCACCGCGTTCGGGCCGAGCGCCCCGCATGCATCCGGGAAGACGATCATCCAAGTCACCAAGGGCTGGTAGCCCACCGAGGGCGCCACGGTCCTGGCACAGCTGGGCCAAGCTGCACTTCGCGGACGATGGCAGGTGGGCGTCACACTCGCATCGCGGACCCGCGATTCGCCAAGAAGAGGGAGCGCATGACTCCCGCTCTCACGGCTGAGCGCGCGTGTTCACTGAGTTACCGCCTACGGTCGCTGCAGACGCGCCCGTGTTTGCAGGCGTTTAGTGAGAGCCGACGAGGGGACTCGAACCCCTGACCCCTTCATTACGAGTGAAGTGCTCTACCAGCTGAGCTACGTCGGCGCCCGGGGGATGCTACCGCTGGATCCGCGGAGAGTCGATCCCGTGCGGGCCGCTACAGCTCGCCGATGGCGGCCAGCAGCGAGGAGCCGTGCTTCTCGCAGAAGGACGGCCCGATGCCCCTGATCTCCAGCAGCTCGCGCGTGCTGGAGGGGCGGCTTCGAACGACCTGCTGAAGAGTCGCATCCGTCGCCACGGTGTAGGCCGGCTTGCCGTCGGCCCTGTCCATGCGCCAGGCGCGAAGGGTCTCGAAGGCCCGCTCCTCGGAGGGGTCGAGCACGAGCTGGGACGCAGCGCCCGAGCGCGAGGACCGGGAGCGGCGGGGCGTGGGCGCCTCGAGCACGCGCTGCATCTCGGGGTCCGGATCGCACACGTCGCAGCAGCGGCCCGTCGGCTGGCCCTGCAGTTCGTCGCCGAAGTGGTCGAGGATCTGGCGCCTGCGGCAGATCTGGTCGCCGGCGCTGTAGCGCTCGATCGACCGGTAGGCCTCCCACGAGCGGTCCTTCGCGGCTTTGATCGCTTCGTGGGCGAGCCTTGAGCTCCCCTGGCCGGTCGGCCGCACCAGCAGCCCGTCGCGGCCACCGGGCCTGAGCTCCACCGCTCCGGCGCGCTCAGCTATCGAGAGCAGCACGCGGTCACGCTCACCGAGGTCGCCGTGGCCGATCGCGATCTCCTCGCCTCCGCCGGTGCGCTTGAGGCGCTCTACGTAGGCGCGCACGTCGCCCACGGTCATCTCGCGCTCGTTGATGAACCTGATCAGCCTGCCGAGGTCCATGCGTGAGGCGAGCAGGAGCGCGCGCGCCTGCTCGCCGTCGCGTCCGCCGCGGCCGGCCTCCTGGTAGTAGGCCTCGAGGCTGGTCGGCAGCGCCCAATGGGCGACGGTGCGCACGTCGGCCTTGTCCACGCCCATCCCGAAGGCGTTCGTCGCCACAACGACCTCGGCGCTCCCCTGCATGAAGGCCTCCTGGCTGTCACGGCGGGCCTGCGGGTTCATCCCCGCGTGGTAGGCGACCGCCCTCATCCCCGCTCCGGAGAGCTCGCCCGCGAGCGAGTCCGTGTCCTTGCGCGTCCCGCAGTAGACGATCGCCGGCCTCGCGGCCGGATCGGAGAGTACGTGCATCAGCGCTGCCCGCTTTTTAGCGAGCGCCCCCTTGCCCTCGACGCTCACGACGTCGAACGTGAGGTTGGGCCTGTCAAAGCCCGAGCGGATCGAGACCGGGTCGCGCAGCTCGAGCCGCTCGGCGATCTCCCTCGCGACCTGCGGGGTGGCGGTCGCGGTCGCAGCCATCACCGCCGGCCTTCCCAGGGAGGCGATCGCCTCGTGCAGGCGCAGATAGTCGGGCCTGAAGTCATGGCCCCACTCGGCCACGCAGTGGGCCTCATCCACCACGAACAGGCTCACCGTCCTGCTCGCGAGCGCGTCGCGGAAAGCCCCCGAGGCGAACCGCTCCGGCGCGGCCAGCACGAGGCTGCTCTCTCCCGAGCGGATATCCGCCAGCGCCGTCGCGTTGTGCCCGTCCTCCATGCCCGAGGCGAGCATCGTGGCCCGCACGCCCGCCTGCCTCAGGCGCGAGAGCTGATCCGACATCAGCGCGATCAGCGGGCTGACAACGACCACGAGGCCGAGGTCGGCGAGGGCCGGCAACTGGTAGCAGAGCGACTTGCCGCCGCCCGTCGGCATCACCACCAGGCTGTCGCGGCCGTCCAGAGCGGCCTGCACCGCCTCGCGCTGTCCAGGCCTGAAGCGCTCAAGGCCGAAGCGCTCGAGGAGCGCCTCGGGACTGTCCGCGGCGGCGGGTGTCAGCGTGGGTGCGTGCACGCCATGCAAGCTACCTCCACCCCCGGCCAGGACTCGCCGGCAGGCAGGCGCGGACCGCTCAGGACACTCGTGGGGCGCGGCGCTCCCAAACGACCCTCGCGCCGCTCGCCGGCACGAGCGTGATCGCGCGGCGGCGGGTGCGCTCGCCGCGCCGCGACATGATGCCCGGCGCCCTGCGCGGGCGCAGCTCCGCAAGGACGGTCCTGAGGATCACCCGCATCTCCATCTGCGCGAACGAGGCGCCGATGCAGCGGCGGATGCCTCCGCCGAACGGGATCCACGCGAACGTGTCGGGGGCCTCATCCAGGAAGCGCTCGGGGCGGAACTCGGCCGGCTCCTCGTAGACGGCTGGACTGCGGTTGGTGAGATAGATGGAGGGCACCACGCGGGTCCCGGCGGGCAGCGCGTAGCCGCCGACCTCCATCTCACCCTTCAGCACGCGAACAACCAGCGGCACCACCGGCCTGACGCGCATGGTCTCGCTGATCACAGCGTTCATGTACGGCTCTCCGGCCCCCGCGTCGACCTCCGCGATCAGCCGGCCGAGCTTCGCCGGGTGCCTGACCAGGCGCTCCAGCGCCCACGAGGCGGATGTCGCGGTCGTCTCGTGGCCGGCCAGCAGCAGCGTCACGAGCTCGTCCCGCAGTTCGTCATCGCCCATCGGCTGACCCTGCTCGTCCCGGGCGAGCATGAGCAGCGACAGGATGTCGGGCCGCTCGCTCAGGTCGAGTGCCCGCCTGCGCCGGGAGATCTCCTGATAGACGACCGTGTCCAGCTGGTCCAGCGCCTCACCGAAGCGCCCGCCGGGGCGGTCAAGGCTCGGCGGGCGCAGTGCGGCCCGGATCATCGCGAGCGTCTGCCCGGGCGCGAGCAGCGCGCCGATCGCACCTCGCATCGGGCCCATGCGATCAGCCTCGACGCCGAACACGGCCCGCAGGATCACCTCGAGCGTGATGCGCCTCATGCTCGGCTGCACCCGCATCGCCGAGCCGACCGGCCAGGAGGCCATCTCGTTGCGGGTCGCCTGCGCGATCACGTCCTCGTACTCGCGCATCCGCTCGCCGTGGAACGGAGGCAGCAGCAGCTTGCGCTGGCGCATGTGCTCGGGGCCGGTGAGGGTCACGACCGAGCTCGGGCCCATGACCGAGGCGACGGGTGAGGACCCTGCCCCAGAGGGTGCAAGCTCGGGCGGCGCGGTGAAGATCCTCTTCACGCTTTCGGGGTCACTGAAGATGGCCAGCTGTGTGCCGCTCGGCGCGAATGTGATCGTGAAGGCATCCCCGATGTGCCTCTCACATCTGCTCATCATCCACGTGGGGGCGACGGTCCAGATCAGCGTCTGAAGCGCCGGCGGCATCCGCGGCCCCGGCGGCAGGCCCACGCGGACCTGGCTCGTCCCCCGCTCGGGAAGAGCAGGCCGGGAGGTTGCCGTGGCGGGAGCGCTCGGCATCCGGCCCGCGCTCAGGGCGACGGCTGCGGTGTGGAGGGACGCGTCGCGGTGACGGTAAGGGTGCCGCTTGGGGTGCTGACGCGGACCGTGCTCGTCGCGGCGGGCGCGGTCGTCTTGACGCTCTTGTTCTCCTCGCCCTTGCTGTCGTGGTCGAGCGCCCTGCTGACAGCCCCCTTCACGCGGTGGGCGGCGTGTCCCACGGCGTGCCGGACGCTCGGGGAGATCGCATAGGCGAGCAGGGTGGCGGCCACCCCGACGACCGCGATCGCCATCACCAGACGGGCCCGGCGGGTTTCGGTCTCGGGCGAGGCGGGGCTTGCGTGGAAGGGCGAGATGGACATCTCAACAATCAAAGTACCGCCCCGCGGCCCTGCCGACCGCGTAGGCGCTCCTCAGATGATCAGATAGCGGCGCTCGCCGGCCACGCGCTCGCGCGCCTGTTGGTCGAGCAGCGCACGGGCGACGCGCTCGTGGGCTCGTCCGATTTCCTCGCGTGTCAGCACCGTTGGCCTTCTTTCCAGGTGCTGTACGAGCATGCGCGCGGGAACGACCCGCACGCCCTTGCGCCGCGCCATCGGCCTGTCCACCCACGCACGGCTGTAGACGAGCAGCGGCTCCACCTTCATCCCGGTCACGGAGGCGATCGAACGGCTCTGCGCCCTGGCCTGCTCGATGGTGGCGCCGTGCACGCGCCCGACCCGAACCGGGCCGGGGTGGCTCTTGGTCTCGAGCGTGAACACCCCTGGCGGCCCGATCACGATGTGGTCGATGTTGCCGCGGCCGAGGCTCGCATCGTGGATCACACGCCAGGATGGCGAGGCGAGCTCATCCAGCAGCGCGCCGACGTGCTCCTCCCCGGCGGCCCCGGTGTCGCGGCGCTCCAGCAGCGGCAGCACGTAGCGCGAGACCACGAACATGCCGCCGAGCAGCGCCAGCTCCGCGACGAGGAAGCGAATGTCGCGCAGCCCGAAGGCGCGCCCCAGGAACGCCGTCGCGACAGCCAGGACCCCCAGCGCCACGAGGGTACGCATGCGCAGGCGCCGCACTGTCGCGCGCGCGTACTGCCCGGCGTTGCGGCGAGTTGGATCAGGTTCGGGTGCGAGCATCTCGCTTTCTGTCTATAGGCGTTCCTCTTCCCTCATCGCCGGATTCGCCCAAATGCTTGAGCCGGCCCTGCGACGCGGGCCGTAGCCCAAGAGGCGTGTAGAGGGACGGACGCCTCCTAAAGCAGCGACATGGGCCCGCCGAAGCCTTCAGCACATGGACGCGAACCCGAACCATCTACTGCCCGGCACGCACCCAATGATCTCCCTCGACGACAGCTCCCACCCCCCCGACATCTGCCTGCTTCTCCGCTCGCACAGCGAGCAGCAGTGGCTCAGCTCCCGGCTTCTGCCGGTGCTGGTGGACCTCGAGCGCCCCGAAGGGGTGCCCGATGACCAGCTCGGCGCCGCCCTGGCCTACCTGGAGCTGCAGTGGATAGACGCCCGCAGACGGGCAGGCGAGACGGATGTGGCACTCGCCCAGCTCGACCGGGCCGCCGAGGAGCAATCCGAGCTGTTCGAGAGCGCGCGTGCCTACCACGCAGCTGTCAAGAGTCTGCGCGACGCACTGCGCGTGCGGGTGGGCGTACAGATCAACTCGCAGCGGTCTTACGGCGCCCAGCACCACGCCTGCTGAGCTGATCACATACGCTGGCGCCCATGACAGTTCGCTTTGACCTGCAGTCCCACTCGACCCACTCCGACGGCGCCCTGGCGGCCGCCGAGGTGGTCCAGCGCGCCGCCGACGCGGGTGTGCAGCTGCTGGCGCTCTCCGACCACGACACGATCTCCGGCGTCTCCGAGGCTGTCTCCGCCGGCGAGGAGCTCGGTGTCCGTGTGGTCCCGGCGGTCGAGATCTCCGCGGTGGACGAGGGCTCGCCCGTACCGCGCGAACTGCACATCCTGGGCTACAACATCGACCACACCGGACCGGTCCTCACCCAGAGGCTTTCCGAGTTCCTAGCCGATCGCGAGCAGCGCACGCTCCGCATGGGTGCTGCCCTGAAGGAGCTCGGCTTCGAGCTCGATGAGGAGCAGCTGAACTCACGGGTGGCCGCCGGCAAACCCATAGGCCGCCCGCATCTCGCGGAAGCCGTGCTGTCCGCGCCCGCCAATGCCTCAAGGCTCG
Organism: uncultured Solirubrobacteraceae bacterium; assembly: GCA_963787115.1. Classification (GTDB taxonomy): domain Bacteria; phylum Actinomycetota; class Thermoleophilia; order Solirubrobacterales; family Solirubrobacteraceae; genus Palsa-744. The sequence goes on along the minus strand of CAWBBS010000011.1, from coordinate 100,891 downwards.
CGGAAGAGGAAATCGACGACATCGGGTCGCTGATCCGGGGCTACCTGATCGAGGGCAAGCCCGCCTTCCGACTGCGCGAGACTCCGACCGTCGCCGAGGCCATCGACGCGATCCACCAGGCGGGCGGGGTCGCCGTCTGGGCCCACCCCTTCTGGGACATCTCAGACCCCGATGAAGTGATCTCGAGCATCGACCGCTTCCGCGAGCTCGGCATCGACGGCGTCGAGGCCTTCTACGTCACCCACACGCGTGAGCAGACGGAGATGCTCGCGGCGCGCTGTGAGGAGCTGGGCCTGCTCAGCACCGGGTCAGCCGACTATCACGGGCCCGACAACCGCCTCTTCTCGCGCTTCCTCGCCTTTGAGACCTACGGCCTCGAGCCGAACCTCGGCCCCATCGCCTCAGAGGGCTAGCAGCGACTGCAGGCGGTAGGCGAGCGCCTCGGTGGCCAGCTCGTCGGACACATTCACCGACAGGCTGAGACGGGTGTCACCGACGAGCGCGATGCCCTCGCGCAGGGCGGTGGCCTGCCGGCCGGACGCGTCAGCTTCGATCTCCGCCGCCATGTCCACGGCGTGGATCAGATCGGGGGCTCCCTCGACCACGCACACGACGTCGCGCAGCCAGAGCTCCTGAAGACGCAGCGCGAGGTCCAGCGCACGCACCCGCGCCCGCCGCTCGACGCGTTTGGCGGCCTCCTCCCCTTCCCGTTTGTGTCGGCCGCGCTCCTTGCTCGGGACCAGCTCGAGCTCGAGCGCCGTGCGCTCCTGAGATTGTGCGGCGGCGCTCATGCCGGCCTGCCTGGCCATCTCGATCAGCGCCTTCCAGGGACGTCCGGCCGTCGCTCCCGACAGCGCAGCGCGGACCGCGGCGACCGCGCTCGCGCGCAGGGCCCTGCCCTCCTCGCCGGCGAGTAGAGCCGCCGTCCCGGAGTCCCCGAGCGCGAGCCTCGCGCACGCGAGGGCGACCTGCGGCTCGACGCCTGACAGGCCCTGGGCGATCAGCTCCGGCGGCGGCGGGTCGAAGCGGACCTGCTGACAGCGCGAGGCGATGGTCGCCATCACATCCTCGCGGCGGTCGGTGAGCAGAACCAGGTGCGCGAACGGCGCCGGCTCCTCGAGAGTCTTGAGCATGCGATTGGCAGCCTGGTCGTTCATCCCATCCACGCCCTCGATGACGAACACGCGTCGAGTCGATTCAAACGGGGTGCGCGTCGCCGCCGCCACCACCGGCTCCTCGATGTCGGCGACGAGCATTTCGCTCGCCCCGGAGGCCGTGACCCACGTGAGGTCAGGATGCGCGCCACGCGCCACCTTCCCCCTCGCCGCTGCCGGGTCCTGCGCGCCGTCGGCGAGCAGCTCGGCGGCGAAGGCTCGTGCGACGGCCGCCTTGCCTGTCCCCGCCGGCCCGTGGAAGAGGTATGCGTGCGAGGGCTCGCCCTGCGGCGGCAGCGCGGGCACAAGCACCGCTCGCGCGTGCGGGTGTGCCTGGACGCCTGGCAGGAGGTCGCTACCGGCGGGGGAGTTGTCCATCGGGCCATCCTAGAGGCGGCCCGCATGGCGGCTCTCGCCGCCCTGGGCCTGTAAGTTCACGGCATGGCCCTCGGCAGCCTCATCACCATCGAGGGCATCGACGGCGCGGGCAAGAGCACGCTCGCCGCATCGCTCGCGAGCGAGCTCGAGCGTCTGGGCGCACCCGTCGTACTGCTGCGCGAGCCGGGCGGCGTCGAGCTCTCCGAGCGGATCAGGGAGCTGGTGAAGGACCCGGCTCTGCAGGTCGGCGCCCGGGCTGAGGCGCTGCTCTATGCGGCCGCCCGTGCGCAGCTGGTGCAGGAGCGCGTGCGCCCCCTCATCGACGACGGGAGCCTCGTGCTGCTCGACCGCTTCGTCGACTCCTCCCTCGCCTACCAGGGCGCCGGGAGGTCCCTCGGCGTGGACAACGTGCGGGCGATCAACCTCTTCGCGACGGGCGGCCTCGCCGCCGACCGGACGCTGCTTCTCCGCATATCTCCGCAGGCCGGCCGCCAGCGCCAGGTCGAGCGGGCGATACAGGCGGACAGGCTCGAGCAGGAGGGAGAGGAGTTCTTCCACGCCATCGCCGCCTGCTACGAGGAGCTGGCCCTCGAAGAGCCAGAGCGCTTTCGCGTCATCGACGCCTCCCAGCCGGCCGCCCAGGTACTCGTCCTCGCCGTCCAGGCGGTTGCCGACCTGCTGCCCTCCGGCCTAGCATGAGCTGCTGATGCGTGACCTGAACGGCCCCCCTCTCATGCGCTCGCTCGCCCTTGCCGCCGCCGTGCTCGCCGCAGCCGTGCCGGCGCCCGCGCTCGCCGCAGCCGGCGCCAACCCGTCCGCTCCCGTGACTGCCACAAGCACGCCTGCCACCACGATCACAACCCCGGCGACCACGATCACAACCCCGACGACGACGCCGGCCACCGCGATCACGACGCCCACGCCACCGGCGACGACGGCCGCGCCCACGACTGTTACCCCGGCGGCCACCACGCCGGCGGCGACCACCCCGACCGGTGCCGCCGTCGTGGTCAAGACCACCACGCCGGGAAGGGCGAAGAGCAGCTCCGGGCCCTCACCTGGCGCGATCGCGGCGGCGGCGATCGCGGCGGTTATCGCACTTTGCGCACTTATCTGGGCGATCGCGCACATGGAGGCATATGAGCCCCGCTGGGTGCTCTCGGCGCGCCACGGAATCGCCGAGGCGGGGCTTCGCGCGTCGGCGACTTTCGCCGAACTGCTGGACTGGGCAAGGCTCGGGCGCTAGGCCCAGAGCGGGCGTCCGGGCGCCCTACAATTGAAGTTGCACCGCACCCCTCTTCCGTCCGGTACTAGAGGGAGCATGGTCGACCCGACAACAGCTTCCCGTGACCGTCTCAGCGCCGGCGCAGCAGCAGAGGAGGAAGGCCCGATGAACCCATCCGCAAACCCAGCATTCGCCCAGCAGACAGCGCCCGGCGAGGCGCTTTCGATCAACCGTTTCTTCACGACGGCCGGCGTTCACCCGTTCGACAGCGTCGAGTGGGAGATCCGCGACGCGCGCATCGGTCACGGCGACCGCATCGCCTTCGAACAGAAGGACGTCGAGTTTCCCACGACCTGGTCGCAAAATGCGACGAATATCGTCGCCCAGAAGTATTTCCGCGGGCAGATCGGCTCCCCTGAGCGCGAGCGCTCGGTCAAGGAGATGATCAGCCGCGTCGCCGGCACGATCACCGGCTGGGGACGCTCCGGCGGCTACTTCGCCACCGAAGAGGACGCGCGAGCGTTCGAACCACGAGCTCACCCACATCCTTCTGAACCAGATGGCCGCGTTCAACTCGCCGGTCTGGTTCAACGTCGGTTTCGAGGACTCGCCGCAGTGCAGCGCCTGCTTCATCCTCAGCGTCGACGACACCATGGAGTCGATCCTCGCGTGGAACACCAAGGAGGGCATGATCTTCCGCGGCGGATCGGGCTCGGGCATCAACCTCTCGAACATCCGCGGCTCGATGGAGCCCCTCGCCAAGGGAGGCACCGCCTCGGGCCCCGTCTCCTTCATGCGCGGCGCCGACTCCTGGGCCGGCACCATCAAGTCCGGTGGCAAGACCCGCCGCGCCGCCAAGATGGTGGTGCTCGACGTCGACCACCCGGACATTCGCGAGTTCATCTGGTGCAAGGCGAAGGAGGAGGACAAGGCCGCCGCCCTGCGCGACGCGGGCTTTGACATGTCGATCGACGGCGACGGCTTCAAGTCGATCCAGTACCAGAACGCCAACAACTCGGTGCGCGTGACCGACGAGTTCATGCAGGCCGTCGAGGACGACGGCGAGTGGAGACTCCTCGCGCGTTCGACGGGCGAGCCGGTCGGCGAGCCGCTGCGCGCACGCGATCTGATGCGCGACATCGCCGAGGCCGCCTGGCGCTGCGCCGACCCCGGTGTCCAGTACGACACCACCATCAACCAGTGGCACACCTCGCCCAACAGCGGGCGGATCAACGCGTCCAACCCCTGCAGCGAGTACATGCACGTGGACAACTCGGCGTGCAACCTCGCCTCGCTGAACCTCATGAAGTTCCGCCGGCCCGACGGCACGCTCGACGTGAGCGCCTTCGAGCACACGGTCGACATCATGCTGCTCGCGCAGGAGATCATCGTCGGGCCGTCCAGCTACCCGACCGAGGAGATCGGCGTGAACGCCCGCGCGTTCCGCCAGCTCGGACTCGGCTACGCGAACCTCGGCGCGTACCTGATGAGCAACGGCATGCCGTACGACTCCGACCACGGCCGCGGCACCGCCGCAGCCATCACGGCACTGATGACCGGCCGCGCATACCGCCGCTCGGCGGAGGTCGCCGGGGTGCTCGGCCTCGGGGCATATGACCGTTACGCCGAAAACCGCGACGCCCACAACCACGTGATGCGCATGCACCGCGACGCGTCCGGTGCGATTCCCGACGCGAGCTGCGTTGACAGCGAGCTGCTCGCCGCAGCGAGGCGCTCCTGGGATGAGGCGGTGGAGCTGGGCGATCGCCTGGGCTACCGCAACGCCCAGGTGACCGTGCTCGCTCCCACGGGAACGATCTCGTTCCTGATGGACTGCGACACGACCGGCGTCGAGCCCGACTTCTCGCTCGTGAAGTACAAGGAGCTCGTCGGCGGCGGTCAGATGACGATCGTCAACCGCACCGTCCCGCTGGCGCTGCAGACCCTCGGCTACTCAAAGCAGCAGGTCGAGCAGATCGAGGCTCATCTCTCCGAGCACGGCACGATCGTAGGTGCTCCCGGTCTGAGCGACGAGCACATCCAGGTGTTCGACGTGGCGGTCGGCGAGCGCGCGATCTCCCACATGGGCCACATCAAGATGATGGGCGCGGTTCAGCCTTTCATCTCGGGTGCCATCTCGAAGACCGTCAACCTCCCCCAGGAGGCCACGGTCGAGGACATCGCCGACGCCTACACCCAGGCGTGGCATCTCGGAGTCAAGGCACTGGCGATCTATCGCGACGGTTCAAAGACCGCCCAGGCCCTGCGCACCGACGCCCAGCAGGACGCTCCGGCTCCCGTGGACGTGGACGCGATCGTCGAGGATGCCGTGGCCAAGGCCCTGGTCGAGGCCGGGCCTCGCCGCAAGCGGATGCCGCGCGAGCGCCAGTCGATCACGCACAAGTTCTCGATCGCCGGGCACGAGGGCTACATCACCGCGGGCATGTACGAGGACGGCTCCGTCGGAGAGATCTTCCTCACCGACATCGGCAAGGAGGGCTCGACGCTGCGAGGGATGATGAACTCGTTCGCGACGGCCATCTCGATCGCGCTCCAGTACGGGGTGCCGCTCGAAACGCTGGTCCAGAAGTTCAGCTACATGCGCTTCGAGCCGGAGGGGATCACGGGCAACCCGGAGATCCCGTTCGCGAAGTCGATGCCGGACTACATCATGCGCTGGCTCGCCTCGCGCTTCCTCGACGTGGACGCCCAGGAGGAACTGGGCATCCTCACCCCCGAGGTGCGCGCACGCAAAGCCGCCCAGGAGGCGACGATGGCGATGGGCGTCTCGGACACGGCCGGCCCCAGCGCCGAGGAGCAGGCCGCCGCGGAACTCGAAGGGTCCAGCGACGGAGCCGGCGCACCCGCCGCAACTGCGTTCACGGACTCACCGCCCGTCGTGCCGGCGCGTCTGCAGGGCCTCGAGCTCGGGCCCGCCTGCAGCCAGTGCGGGGGCATGATGCAGAGGACGGGCTCCTGCTACACGTGCTCGAGCTGCGGCAACAACACCGGCTGCGGCTGATCGCGGGGCCCGTCCCGCGGGACAACCGAGGTAAGCATCTGTGCCCGTCCGGGTCATCCGGGCGGGCACTCGTCGTTTGCGGCCCATTCACTTCGGTGCGCGTTCACCGCTTGTAAATCGGGCCTGCCGGGTGCTACGGTCCGCCGATACGGAGGGGCGGGGTCCGCTGCGTCCCGCACCTGGCGGCGGCCCACCCATGGAGGGGAGATACATCAATGAACCACGATTCTGAGCCACGGTCCCGGCAGTCCGGTGGCCCACAGCCTCGGCGCCGTGGCGTGATGTCGGCGCTGCGCCGCACGTCGGTGAAACCGACCCTTCCGCTTGCCCTCGCGCTCACCTGCCTCGCGCTGCCGGCATCTCAGGCGGCGGCCGCGCCCGCCCGCACAGGCGCACACGCTGCTGCCTCGGCGGTAACGGCGGGGCACAGGAATCTCCCGCGGGAAGCGACGGCCGAATGGGAACACGGGACGGTGCAGGTCTCGTGCACCGGCGTGACGTGGAACTACAGGGGCTTCCCCGAAGCACAGGGCAACGCTGTCACCGAGACGATCTTCGTGGACCACTCAGAGCTGTCGGTGGCCCTCGCCGTCTTTGACGGCCTGACCGGCTCTCACACCACCCCCCTGATGCAGGCTCCGGGCAGACACCAGTTCAAGGTGCGAGCGAAGTGGCACACGAACGGGCTGACCGGGCGTTTCTCCGCTCACGCCAAGATCGGGTGCCCGGCGGCGCCGTCATTCACGGTCGAAGACCTTCAGGCCGTGGCCGGCGGCGGCGGCTACACCTCATCCGCCATCACGGCGCAGGTCGGGCAGACGGTCGACTCGCAGATCGTCATCCGCAACACGGGCAACGTCGCGATCACCCTCAGCGGACTGAGCAACGCGCGCTGTGATGCAGGGACGGTCTCCGTCCCGACCAACCCGCTGCCCACCGGCGCGAGCACGACATACCTCTGCAGCCATCTCGTCACCGCGGCCGACGCTGCGGCCGGCCTGTACTCGAGCGCGGCGACGGTCATCGGCACCCCGCCCGAAGGCGACGGGGAAGCAATCAAGCACACCGCCAACACGCTGACCGTCACGGTGCCGGGAGCAACGCACGCCTCCACGACCGCCACCACCCCGGCCGGCAGCGTCACCAAAACGACCACCACGACGTCCAGCACCACGCCCAAATCCGGGGTGGCGGGGTTCACCTCACCGGCCGTGCCGGCGCTGAGCGGCCCCAAGGCCTGTGTGCGCGGTGACTTCCGAGTGAGCGTGAAATCGGCCGGCGTGACGAGCGTGATCTTCTACCTCGACGGTCACAGGCTCAGGACGCTGACCGCCAAGGACGCGCGCAATGGGCGCTTCACGATCCTCGTCAATCCAGCCAAGCTGACGAAGGGGAAGCACACGCTGCTCGCCAGGTTCGCGCTCGCGCGGACGGCCACGTCGGCTGCGGCGCACGCCTCGAGGACGATCACGATCTCTCGCTGCGGCGCCTCCAGCAAAGGCTGACCGCGGCGGCGGCCGCGGCCCTAGCGCAGCCGGAACCTGGCGCTGGCGGCGCGCCTGCCCGCCCCTTCTGGTCCCACTCGCACGCGATAGCTGCCCGCTGCGAGACCGACGGCGCCGGTGTGTCCCGTCAGACGAACCTGATTGGCGCCGGCACCGTCGAGGTGCGTGAACGTCGCCGCCTTCTCGAAACGGGTGCAGGGGCGCGCCGCGACCCTGGCGCGGGGCCGGGCGATGCACCCGTGCGCGCTCTGCACCCCGCTTAGGGCTCGTTCGATCGTCACCCGCGCGAGCGCTTCGTGCGCGTCCGTGTACAGAACCCGCGCCGCCGTCCCGGTGCGAGAAGGGCTCACGCGCAGGTGGGTCACGCGCGCAGGAGCGAGCACCCGGTAGGAGAAGGACGCCGTGGCACTGTTGCCACACGCGTCCGTCGCGGTCCTGAGGATCTGAAAGCTCCCGGTACGCCCGGTCGGGATCGCTTCCCTGGAGGCCGAGGGGTTCCTCACGAGCGGGCTGGCGCCGTCGCTCGCGGCCACCGTCACAGTGGCCAGCTGGCCGACCGTGTACAGGCCCGTTGACTGATCGCTCCTGACGGCGACGACGGGCGGCGCGGCGTCGGTCTGCGCGCTCACGAGGTGATGATGGACCTCGCTCTGGCCGAGCGAGTCTTCCGCCCAGTATTCGAGCGTGTGCACCCCGGCGGGCACGGAGACGTCGGCAACGGAGGGCGCCCCTGAGACCGGGACCGCCTGGGCCGTGGAGCCGTCGATGCGCACCCACAGCGCGCGGGCCCGCACCGCAGGGTCCGGATCCGCTGTGACCGGGACCGCGAAGGTGCCGCTCGCTGTGCACGCCGGAGGCGACCCCGACGTGGGCGGCGTGGCGATGTCCGCGTTGAGCAGCAGCGCGAGATCCTCATGCCGGCCCGGGGCCGGCGCACCGGATTCCGGCAGTACAGGTTCGAACACGCGGACGCTCTCTTCCTCCGCCGCGACCACCGAGAGCGCGCGTCCTTCGGTGTCCAGGCCGATGAAGTCGCCGGCGCTCACCGGCACAGCCGTCGGGAACGAGAAGGTTCCCGCCTCGGTCGGCGAGGCGACATATTCGCTTGCGGCCGTCGCCCCGAAGGGTTCGGTGAGAGCTTCGGTGAACTCGTCCCCCGAGACCGGCGCGATCACGCGCAGCCGGATCGGCTGCGACGCCGGCGAGGCGACGGTCTGGATCCTCCAGCGCACGATCACCCCGCTCACCGGCGCCCGGAACCAGGCCAGCTCCATCGGCGAGACGGTCGTGGCCAGCGTGCAGGGCGAGGCGCACGTCACAGCTTTGATCGTTTCCTCCGGAACACCGAGGCTGTCCCCGAACGTCACGCTCGCCCGGCTCGCTGCCGGCGCAAGCACCAGCGCGAGCATCACAGGCAGGCCCGCGGCGGCGGCGGCGCGGCGGCGAATACGCCTTCCGGCCCTCACCACTCCGGGCCCCGCGTGAGCGCGTCCCTGAAGGCGGCGCGCGCCTCGCGCTTCTCCCTGCTGCTGGCACAGCGCCAGTGAGCCATGCGCTCTCGGCTCATCGCGACGGCCCCGCACAGGCTCTCCCCCTCGGGGCAGGAGTCGACGAAGGCGCGTGAGATCAGCGCGGCCGTTGACCCGAGCCGGGCGTACTGCGAGTACACGAGGTCCGGCGCGAGCGGCAGGGTTTCGTCTCCAACGCGCCCGATCCCCCCGATGCCCAGGCGCCAGCCGGCCCGCAGTACCTGCGCGCACACCCGGTCGGTGAGCTCGCAGTCGAGCACCTCGAAACGGCCGGCCATCCCGCAGCTGAGCGCGAGGTCGTTGATGCCGATGTGAATCTCGTGGATCGAGGGGACCTTGGTGACTCGCTCGATGTCCTCAGCCGCGTCCACCGTCTCGAGCAGCGGCACCACCGTCGCGCCGCCGTCAACGATGTGCACGAACTCCTCGAGCTCCTGCGCACTGTGAAACATGGGCAGCATGATGACCTGCACCCCGAGGTCGAGGAGCAGCTCGACCTCGCCGCGACTGTCGGCGCCGAGCGGGTTGACGCGAGCGAACAGGCGCGAGTGCCGCAGGCCGGCGCCTACCAGCGGCAGATCGTCCGGGCGGTGGTCGGAGATCCAGGTCCCCAGGCCATCCTGGCGCTCGCGCTTGCCGCGCAGCTCCAGATCCACACCGATGCGATCGACGCCGGCGCGGTCCGCGCCCGCCGCGAGCGCGGGGTCGGCCGTCCAGAGGGTGAGAAGAAAATCGTCAACCGCCTCCCCGTCGCCAGCCCGCATACGTCTCCCGCGCTCGTGTGGACCTATCGTACGTCCTCCAGTGGAGGCGACCGCGATCGATGGCTGCACCGTCACAGCCCGCAACTATGTGGCCCAGGCGCGGGTGCTCGCCGAGTCGTTCCTGCGCCACAACCCGGGCGCGACGTTCACGGTCCTGGTGGTCGACGACCCCGACTGCCCGGTCGGGTCTGCCACCGGTCTGCGGCGACTGACCCCGGCCGACGTCGGCATCGACGAACGGGAGCTGGCGCGCCGGGCGACGATGTACACCGCGCAGGGCCTGGTGGCATCGCTGAAGCCCGCCCTGCTCCAGAGGCTGCTCGAAGACGCCGCCCGGCCCGTCGCGCTCCTGGACGCCGACGGCGCTGTCTACAGCGAACTGGGCACCCTCGCCCCGCTCGCGGCCCAGCACTCGCTGCTGCTCTCCCCGCACACGCTCGTGCCCCACCCGCTGTGGGAGCTCGACAGCCCGGAGCAGATATTCCTGCGCTCGGGAGTCATGAACGCGGGCCTGATCGGCGTGGCGGCGGGCGCCGAGCCGTTCCTCGCCTGGTGGGGCGAGCGCACCGCCCGGCGCTGCGTCTTTGACTCCGAGCATGGCCTCATGCTCGGGCAGACATGGCTCACGCTGGCGATGTGCCTGTTCGAGCACCATGTCCTGCGCGACCCCGGTTGCAACGTCGCCGGCTGGAACCTGCAGGACAGGGAGATCCGCTGGGAGGGAGACGCGCCGACGATCGACGGGCGGCCACTGCGCCACTTTCACTTCGCAGGTTCCTACGACGCCGAGCGCCCCGACCTGCTCACAACGCAGCCTCACGCCCATTGGTGGCCGAAACTCGAGGAGCGTCCCGGACTGCTGCGCCTCTCACGCGAGTACTCCGGGCGGCTGCTCGAGAGCGGCTATCGCGAGGCTCGCGACAATGCCCCGGCCTTTGACCGCACACCCGCAGGCGCGCTGATCGAGCCGTGGATGCGCGCCGAGTTCCGCCGTGCGCTGATTGCATCCGAGTTGCACGGCACCGATGAGCCGCCGAACCCCTTCTCAGATGGAGATGAGCCGTTCGCGGGCTGGCTCGACGGGCGCGCGCGAGAGCGCATGCACGAGGCTGCGTCGAGCGACGGTGGCGAGGAGCTCGTGCGTGCGTTGCGCGAAGGTGAGCGCCTGCTTGCCCGTATCGGCGAGCTGGACGATGCCCGTGATGAGGCGATCGCGTGGGCCGAGCGTGTCTCACAGGAACTCGAGCTGCTCAAGGGGACGCTCGCCGAGCTGCAGTCCGAGTCCGCCGCCGCCCCGGCGGGTGCCCGCGCGACGCGGCTGCTGCAGGACGCCGGACGCCGTCTGCGCAGGCACTAGGCGCCCGGCCCCACACGGGGATCAGCCGTGTGGCACGATCAGCCGCGTCAGCGATTCCCGGGCGCCGGGGGGTTTCCATCAACGAGCAGGCTTCCAATTGGCGCATCGTGATCGGGACGGTGGACCCCCACCCGGTGGTGTGGGGGTTGCCGGCCGCAGAGATCCACGAACGCACGGACATCCAGGGCGGCATACGCACGATGCACGAGCTCGCCGTTGCGGCGGCCGCCACGGGCCGGCGGGTCGAGCTCCGTGGAGCTGTCTCGCGCCCAATCCTCGAATCCCTCGCGAGCGCGGCCGGCGCATACCCTGAGCTGCCGGCAGAGCCCCGCCGTCCAGGAGCGCGGGACATCGTCGTGATCCCCGAGGGCGGCGAAGACCCGCTGAGGTTCGCCCGTTACGTGCTCTCGCCGGCCCGCATGGTGCTGGCGGTCCTCGCGCCCACCGGCCAATTCGGCTGGCCGTTCCTCTCGCCCTGGAAAGCCGAGCCCCATCTCACCGTGGGCCTCGACACGCTGGCCCGCCCGGAGCATTTCGCCGCGATGGCAGCACTGGGCGTCGATCTGTGGACGCACATGACGCGCATCCACGAGCTCGCGCTCGCCGCGGGCGCCAGATGTGAGTTCATCGGCAACGGCGATCCGCAGCCGCTGCCACCTGCGTCGGCCAAGGACACGCCCGTCGTGTTCCTGGAGGCGAGCCGCTGGAGAAGCCTCGCGGAAGAGGTCGCCGGGCGCATGCGCACGCCCGCCCGGATGATCCCGCCGGCTCCTCGCGACACGATCGTCGCAGAGCTCGCGCGGGCGAAGGTGCTGCTCCTACCGGCGCGCGTGGAGGGAGACGGCCGGCTCCTGCGCGAGGCCCGCTCGGTCGGCACCGTGGTGGTCGGGCTCTCGAGCCAGATCTATGCCATGGGGCTGGACGAGGCCTGTGGAGCCATCACCGTCGACAGCCTCGATGACATGGCGCAGGCGGTCGAGCAGCTGCTCGCCGACCCCGCGCGGCTGCTTGCCCTCTCCGAGGCAGGACGCGCGAGCGCGCGCACACAGCTGGACTGGCCGCGGTACGTTGACCGCGTGAACCGGGCGATCACGACCACAGAAGAGCGCGAGGAGGATGCGGGGGCCAGCGCCCGTGCGGAGTTCGGCGAACGGATCGGGGATCTGCTCGATGAGCGCATCCGAGTCATAGACAGGGTCGGCGAGCTCGACGTCCAGCTCGCGGACGCGGCAGCCCGGGTCGCGCTGCTCGACGGCGAGCTGGAGTCCGCGCGGCGGGTGCTCGCGAAGCTGGGCTCTGAACGCGAGCATCTCGCATCCCGGCTGCTCGCCGCCGATGCGCAAGCCCCGAACGGCGTCAGCGAGCTGCCGGCGCGAGCCCTGATCGCAGAGCTGAGGCGCCGCACGCGGCGACGGCTGGAGCGCTCGCGATGAGCGCCCCGCCGACCCTGCACGGCTGCACGATCTCCACCCCCGGATACCTTGCCCACGCCCGGGTGCTGGCGGAGTCCTTCCTGGCCCACAACCCGGGCTCGAGCTTCTCGGTGCTCACGATCGACGAGTCTCCCGCGGACAGCAGGCAGGGTGAGGACTTCGAGGTGCTGAGGCCGATCGACGTGGGCATCGACCAGGAGGAGCTGCACCGCAGGGGAACCATGTATGTGACGCAGGGGCTCGCGACCTCGATGAAGCCGAACCTGCTGTTGACGCTGCTCGAGCGGTTGGGCGAGCCGGTGGTGTTCCTCGACGCGGACGGCTGTGTGTATGAGGATCTCGGCCACCTCGGGGCGCTCGCGCATGAGCACTCGCTGATCCTCTCCCCCCACTCGCTCGACCCTCATCCCCTCGCCGCAGGAGAGAGCCCCGAGCAGCTGTTCCTGCGCGCGGGAGTGATGAACGCCGGTCTCGTCGGCGTGGGCGCAGGGGGCGACGGCTTCCTGCGCTGGTGGGCACAGCGAACCGAACGGGACTGCATCATCGACCAGCAGCGGGGCATCCTCTTCGAGCAGAACTGGCTGACTCTCGCGCCGGCCATCTTCGAGCATCACGTGCTCCGCGATCGCGGCTGCAACGTTGCCGGCTGGAACCTGCACTCCCGCGACGTGCGGTGGGAGCAGGACGCCGCCAGGATCGACGGCGGCCCGCTCAGGCACTTCCATTTCGCCGCCGGCTATGACCCCGAGCGGCCTGACAAGCTGACGACCCAGTCGCACGCGAGCTGGTGGCCGACGCTGCAGGAACGCCCGGGGGTCGCACGCCTCTCCCGCGAATATGCGGCCCGCCTGATCGACCGCGGCTACCGCGAGGCGAACAGGAACTTCAGGGCCTTCAGCGAGACCAGCGGGGGACGGCCGATCGAGCCGTGGATGCGCACCCGCTTCCGCGTGGCCCTGCTGGACGCCGAGCGCGAGGGAACCCCCGAGCCGCCCAACCCCTTCACCGACGGTGAGGAGCCGTTCCTGCAGTGGCTGACCCAGAGTGCCTCCGAGCGCGTGGAGAGGGAACTCGCGGACGCGGACCGCTCCGGCGCAGCCGCCGCAGACGATGCCCAGGAGAACTACCACGAGCTGATGCTCGCGATGACCGAGACCCGGAATCTGCTCGGGCGGATAGCCGAGCTCGAGGACATTCGCGACGACGCAGTCGGCTGGGCCGAACGCGTGAGCCGCGAACTGCAGGAATCCGGCTCGGCGATCGCCGAGCGCGATGAGCTGATCGTGCGGCGCGGGCGGGAGATCGCCGAGCTCGACGCCGAGATCGCCCGCAGGGAGCAGGTCCTGAACTCAGTCTTCAGCTCGGTCAGCTGGCGGGCTACGCGTCCGCTGCGGCTCGCCAAGGATCTGCTCTCCGGGCGCGGGCGTTAGCCCGCCCTGCGTCTGTCAGCTTCGCCGGCTCCATCGCCCGCGACCGTCCAGCGGCGCCGTGATCCAATCGGTCAGCTCGCCGGCGCGGCGGACCATGCCGTCGAAGTCCTCGCTCGTGTCGGCGGGCAGGTATTGCCGCAGGATGGCCTCCAGGCCCTCGCGCAGGTCGGCGTGCACCATCTCGAGCAGTCCGGGGACGTAGCCCGGGGGCTCGGGGGTCGTGAGCGACAGGGCTTCCTCCCGCAGGCGCTCGTAGATCGCCAGGGCCTGCGGCAGGCGCGGATCATCCCCTGCGCCCGCGCCGATCGTCGATGCGACCGCCTCGGTGCTCGCCGACCGTAGGCAGCGGATGATGTGGTCCCTCGGGGAGCGCCTGTCGTGCAGTGGGATTCGCTTGACTGCCTGCGAGCCGCCGCCGTCCAGGCGCCAGTCGGCGCGGGCGCACAGCACCGCGACGGGGTCGATGCCCGCCTCGATGGGCGAGATCCCCTCGGCGAGCGTGACCATCGTGATCTGCAGGCACTTCGGGCATTCGTTGCAGGCCCGCGCGCCTTCCGGCGCCTGATAGCAGGAGAACTGAACGCTCGCCAGATCGCGGTATCGCCTCCAGATCATTCGCTGGACCACCGGCATGTGCACGGGGTATGTGAGCGATCCCTGACGCAGCCCGAACCGCGAGAAGAGCCGGTCCAGGGCTGCCTGAACCGCCTCAGAGCCCACGAACTCCTGATGCTGGACGAGCCGGCCGCCGACGCGGGCGTTGTACTGGCAGTCGGTCTCCGAGGCCATGAACGCGCGCGGCGCGCCGGCGGCCGCCCCCACCGCGAGCGTGACCGCCTGAAAGAGCGGCAGGTCGCTCACGAGGTTGACCGCGAGCGTGCCTCCGTCCCGTGCAGCGAAGTCGGGCGCCCAGCACGTGCGCAGATCAGAATGGACCTCGATCGTGTCGACCGGAAGCATGCGCGGTATTCGCGCCAGGGCGTCGCTGCGGGCGCCGCCGCTGTTATCGCGAGTCCAGGGCACGGGTGAGGTGGTCATCACGAGCAGCGGGCGCTCGGTCAACTCGGCGAGCAGTGCCGCCAGCAGGAGGCTGTCCTTCCCTCCGCTGAATGCGACGGCCGCCCGGTTTGCGCCTGCAGCGACGGGAACAGGCGGGAGCGGGGGTCCGCTCTCCACCAGCTGCGCGGCCCTGCCGCGCCGCCGCCGGCTGCCGTATGCCTCGAGCTGGCGCGCCGTGTTATCGATGAGACGCATCCAGAACTCGAGCTCGCGAGCGCCGAGACGGACCGGAAGCTCAACCCGGCAGGGACGGATGAAGGCCCAATGGGTGTAGAGGCAGAGCAGCGCTATCCGCCACCACAGCGCGCGAGAGACCCCGTCGAGGTCGAGCTCGTCGGGGAAGCGCAGGCGAAAGTCGCAGCGCTCGTAGAACTCGCTGGCCGGCGACACGTCCCATCGGAAGATCATCTCCTGGCCGGCCCTCTCGGGCTCCTGCAGCCTCACAACGTGAGACGGTGCCCTCCACCTCACGGTGAGGTTGAGATGACGTGCTTGGGCCCGATGGCGAACATCGCCCTATCCTGCCAGCCCGCGCAGCCGGTGGCGGATACGGCGCCGCGGTCCTGCCGCTGTCAATTACTCGGACGCCGGCGCCCGAAAGAGCGTACGATCCGCCCACGGCCCACCGGTAATAACTACGCGTGGGCGAGATCTGTCGCCAGAAAGGGAGACCCAATGCCTTCAGCACAGCCTGACGCAACCTCCAAGCAGCCAGCAAGCAGCGACTCCTCGAAGGTATGCGATCAGTTGGCGACCGCGCTCGAGGGCGAACTGAGCGCGACCGCACCGGCCAAGGGCGGGTTCTCGCAGATCACTGAGCCATCGGGCCGCTTCTCCCAGGTCCAGTCCCCCTCGGGCCGGTTCTCCCAGATCAGTGAACCGTCGGCTCACTTCTCACAGATCGGGGCTCCCTCCGCCCGGTTCTCACAGATCGCCACCACCTCGGAGCGGTAACCGGCGAGGACGCAACACCTCCCGGGTTCACCGACATGCGTGCTGAGGCCGGTCTGGACCACATCGTGAAGATTGCGTCGCGGTGCAACCTGAACTGCTCGTACTGCTACGTATACAACAAGGAGGACACCTCCTGGCGTGATCGTCCCTCGGTGATGTCGAGGGAGACGTACAGCGCGCTGATCGAGAGGGTGCGCACGCACGCCCTGCTCAGCGGGCAGGACGTGGTGAGACTGATGTTCCACGGGGGCGAGCCGACGATGGTCGGCACCGAGCGCTTCGCCTGGATGTGCGCGACCGCACGTGAGCAACTCGGCGACGTCACCCATGTCGAACTCTCGATGCAGACCAACGGCACGCGTCTGAGTCGCACGTGGACCTCGGTACTGCGCGAGAACGAAGTGAACCTCGGAATCAGCCTGGACGGGCCGAAGGACGTGAACGACCTCAACCGGGTGGACCACCGCGGCCGGGGCTCCCATGACGCGGTCGCCCGTGGAGCGAAGCTCCTGGCAGAGGAGGGGATCCCACTGCAGATCCTCTCCGTCGTGCAACCCGGAGCCGACCCGCTGATAACGCACCACCACTTCCTCGAACTGGGCAGCACGTCGATCTCCTACCTGCTGCCTGCTTACACGCACGACACGGTCGGGAGCGTGCGGGAAGAATTCGGGCCCACGCCCTGCGCGGACTTCCTGATCCCGATCTTCGACGACTGGTGGCTGAACAGCACCATCGACCTTTCCATCCGCGAGTTCTGGAACCTGGGCCGGCTGATCATGGGCGGCTCAAGCCAGCTCGACACAATCGGCAACCCTCCGCTCCGGTTCGTCTGCACCGAGACAGACGGATCGATCCAGGGGCTCGACATGCTTCGCGTCTGCGAGGACGGGCTGGTCGAAATGGGCCTCAATGTCCACACGGACGACTTCAGTCAGATCGCGGACGCAAGCCCCTTCCACGAGGCTGTGCTCGATGGCCTGCCGCTGCCGACGGGCTGCCGAGGATGTCCCGAGGAGGTGACCTGCGCAGGCGGGCACCCGCCGGCGCGCTACTCGCAGGCGGCGGGATTCGACAACCCGAGCGTGTGGTGCGCCGACCTGCTCGCCCTGTTCGCCCATGTGAGAAAACGGATGGGCATCTCCCACGAGGAGACCGCGCGGCGCAGGGCTGCGCTCAGACAGGCAGAAAGCCGGCGGCTCGCAGCAGAGCCCGCGTAGAGCCCGAACCCGGCGGTACGCCGCCCCGTCCGTCGCCGGATTCGCCCGTGTTCCCGGGCTCTG
Organism: uncultured Solirubrobacteraceae bacterium; assembly: GCA_963787115.1. Classification (GTDB taxonomy): domain Bacteria; phylum Actinomycetota; class Thermoleophilia; order Solirubrobacterales; family Solirubrobacteraceae; genus Palsa-744. Next base: position 83,798 of record CAWBBS010000011.1, on the reverse strand, counting down.
AGGGCATGCTCGGCGGACTCTCAAGCTTGTACTCGCCGGGCGCCGCGTGCTACCGTGCCGGAACTGGAGCGGGCGAGGCTTGGGATCCTCAGTCCGAGGGGAAGCTTCCCAAGGAAGGGAAAGGAGAAACTGATGCGCCGCGATCTGAAGCCGGAACTCCCGGGCTGCAGGGACCAACGGCCGACCTCGGCGCGTCGGACCACCCCTGCTCGTCCTGCCACAGGGCTCAGGGCCCTGATTGCAACGGCGGGCCTGGTGCTCATCTCCCTGATGCTCCTGATCGCCCCGGCCGCGCAGGCGCGCTCGCCCGAACGGGAAGCACAGAAAAGTGCTCGCGCCGCAGAAAGGGCCGCTGAACGGCTGGCTCACAAGGAATGGCCGGACGAAGGAAACGCCGAATTCGAACACGGCACCGTGCAGGTCACCTGCACTCAGATCAAGTGGGCTTTCACCGGCTTCACGTCCGGCTCCACCGCCGTGCTCGAAAAGGTCAAAGTTGACCATGCGCAGGTCTACCTGACGCTCTCCAGCTTCGACGGCGTGACGGACTACGTCACCACCAACGTCGTCGAGTCCCCCGGCCGGCACGCCGTCAAGGCGGCCGCCAAATGGAGGAGCAGCGACAAGTCAACCGGGCACTTCGTGATGATCGCCAGGATCAACTGCCCGCCGGCGCCGGCGTTCACGGTCGAAGACAAGCATCAGGTCGCCGGAGCCGGCCCCTTCACGACCGCTCCCATCAAAGCCCTGATCGGGCAGACGGTCGACTACGAGGTGCTCGCGAAGAACACCGGGAACGTACCGCTGTCATTCGGTTACTTCGTCGACCCGCGCTGCGATGCCGGGACGACCACCGCCGCCGCCAACCCGGTCGCGCCCGGCGCCACCGCCACCTACACGTGCAGGCACGTGGTGACCGCAGCCGACCAGACGGCCGGATCCTTCACCAGCTCCGCAACGCTCGTCGGCGTGCCTCCCCTCGGTGATGGCCCGCCGTCGGCTCACTCCTCGAACATCCTGTCGGCGAGCGTGCCGGCCCCCTCGTTCTCCGTCGCAGCCCTTCAGCAGGTGGCGGGAGCGGGCCCGTACGACACCTCCACCCTCACGGCGCTCATCGGCCAGACGGTCAACTACGAGTTCCTCGTGACCAACACGGGCAACGTCGAACTGGCCCTCGAAAACTTCTCAGACCGCTACTGCGACGAAGGGACGGTCTCCGGAGCCACGAGCACCGTCGCTGCCGGAGCCACCGCGACGATCCTGTGCAGCCACGTCGTCAACGCCGCCGACCAGACGGCCGGCTCGTATGTGAACTCGGCGAGCGTCACGGGCACGCCGCCCGAAGGCGATGGTGAAGCGATCACCCACAGCTCCAACGAAACCGGCATCACGGTCCCGACGGTCGACTTCTCCCTCGAAGCTCTGCAGCAGATCGCGGGCTCGTCCTACACGACCGCCGCGGTCGTCGCCCCGCTGGGCCAGACGGTCAACCTCGAGTTCCTGGTGAAGAACACCGGCTCGGTACCGCTGACGCTAAGCAACCTCTCCCTCGCGAGCTGTGACGCCGGCACCGTCTCAGGGGGCGCGAGCTCACTGGCGCCCGGAGCCAGCACCACCTACCTCTGCTCCCACATCGTGACCACCGTCGATCAGGCCGCAGGGTCATTCACGAGCAACGCCATGCTCACCGGAACCCCGCCCCAGATTGACGGTCCGGCCCTCACACGCACCTCGAACACGCTGACCGCCAGCCTTCCGGCCGCGGCGCAGTCATCCAAGCCCGCCGCGAGCAGCACCTCCTCGTCGGCGACCTCCGGGGTCCTCGGCTTCAAAGCGGCGACGGTCCCCGGACTCGTCGGCCCGACCGTCTGCGTGCGCGGCGGCTTCCGCGTGAGCCTGAAGGCCGCCGGCCTGAAGCGCGTCACCTTCTACCTCGATGGCCACAAGCTCAAGGTTCTGACCGCAAGGAACGCGCACAACGGAAAGATCACGCTCGTGATCAGCGCCTCCAAGCTCGGCACCGGAGCGCACAAGGTTCTCGCCAGGATCATCACCGCGCAGACCGCGTCCACCAGGTCCGCTCACGCAACCCGGACGCTGATGATCAAGCGCTGCAGCACCACTAAAAAAGGCTGAGAGCCACCCGCCCGAGGCGGCACGGGGCGCTAGGCTCCAGGGCCTGTGAAAGCGATGACAGGCCGAGTCTGGCGCGTGCTGGTAGCCGTACTCGCGGCGAGCGCACTGCTCCTCTGCGCAGCCTCGGGAGCCGGCGGGCTCGCACTGCTGCACCTGCTCCCGCTCGCATTGCTCGGCCTGCTGCTGGCGCTGGGGCGCTATCCCGGCGAGAGAAGGCTCCAGCGCAGGCTGCCGGCGGCCAGGGCGGCGGGCCGCTGCACACGTAGCCGCAGCCACTGCACGCGGCCCAGAGCCCGGCTTCCACGGGGAGGACTGCTGATGGGGTTCGCGATGGCGGTGCGCCCGCCGCCTGCAGTGGCCCCGCAGCAGTAGCCACCCGACGCCCGCGTGAGAGGCCGCACCGCAGCGACGCGGCCGCGGCACCCCGCCCGCGTGCATCCGCACCACGTGCGGGCGGACAACCGCCCGCACGGCAACCCAACCAAGAGCAGGCACACGTGACCTGGAAGGACAGCGCCAGCCGAAGGACGCCCAGCCCCGCCCGGAGACTCCGGTGGGCGGCTGCGTGCGCGGCGTGCGGACTGCTCGCGACTCCCGAGGCGGCGCAGGCGCACGGCATCGTCGGCAAGGCCGACCTGCCGATCCCGGTCTGGCTGTTCAGCTGGGCCGCAGCCGTCGTCCTCGTGGTCTCGTTCGTGGCGCTGTCCACACTGTGGACGACGCCTCAGCTACAGGTGCAGCGCCTGCGACGTGCCTTCTCGGTGCCAGCGGTGCTCCCCCTGCTCCTGAACGTCATCGGCATCGGATTCTTCGCGCTGGTCGTATACAGCGGGTTCGCCGGCGCGCAGGTCGCGAACGCGAACTTCTCGGTCACGTTCATCTACGTCGCGTTCTGGGTCGGCGTGCCGCTCGCGAGCGTGCTGGCGGGCGACATCTTCCGCGCACTGAGCCCCTGGCGGTCCGCCGCCCGCCTGCTGTGGTGGCTTTTCGGGCGCGGTCGCCGGGCCAGACTCAGCTACCCGCAGGCGGCGGGAGTCTGGCCGGCGATCGCCGGCCTCGTCGGCTTCGCCTGGCTGGAGCTCATCTACGCCCACCGCGACGTCCCCTCCACGCTGGCGGCGCTGTCAGCCGGATATTTCGCGGTGATGATGCTCGGCGCGGCCCTGTTCGGCGTTGAGGAGTTCCTCTCCAAGGCCGACGGATTCGGCGTCTACTTCAACCTGCTCGCGCGCCTGTCGGCCATCGACTACCGCAGCGGCGCGGCCTACCTGCGCCGGCCGCTCAGCGGCATCACCGACCTGCCGATCGTGGCCGGGACCGTCACCCTGATCTGCACGATCATAGGCACGACGACGTTCGATGGCGTCAGCAATGGCGGCTACTGGAGGGAGCTCTCACCGGAAGTGAGCAGCGTGTTCACCGCCGCCGGCTTCCACCAGACGCCGTCGGTGGAGTTCGCCTACACGCTCGGGCTGCTCGCCTGCATCGCCCTGGTGGCCGGCATCTACCGTCTGGGCGTGCTCGGGATGCGCAGCATCAGCGACCTCTACACCTCCACCGAGCTGACGCGGAGCTTCGCCGCACACCCTGGTCCCGATCGGCTTCGGGTATGTGCTGGCGCACTACTTCTCGCTCCTGGTCTGGCAGGGACAGGCGCTCGGCTTCCTGATCTCCGATCCGCTCGGGAACGGCGCCAACCTGATCGGCACCAGCGGCTGGCAGATCAATTACCACGTCATCTCCTTTGCGGCCATCTGGTACGTGCAGGTGGCGGCGCTGCTTCTCGGCCATGTCGGCGGCCTGACGCTGGCGCACGACCGGGCACTGGCCATCTACCGTGATCCGGTCGAGGCGGTGAGATCCCAGTACTGGATGCTCGGTGTGATGGTCGCCTTCACCAGCTTCGGCCTGTGGCTTCTGTCGGCGGTCGGCACATGAGCAACCGCGCGATCGGTTCGCTCGCAGCGTTCGCGGCAGCCGGCGCGCTCGCCGGCTGCGGCGGCAGCCACAGGGCACCGTCCGTGCAGGCAGCGAGCCCGCCGGAACCCCAGTACGCGGTCGGGGAACTCACGCGCAACGAGCAGCTCGTGAACGAAGGAGCGCGGCTCGCCGTCGCCGACGGCTGCGCCTCATGCCATCTGCAGGGCGCCAAACGGAGCCCCGGGCCGAACTTCGACAGCTTCGCGGGTCACCGGGTGAGCCTCGCCGACGGGCGCCGGACGCTCGTTGACGAGAGCTTCCTGCGCGGGGCTCTGCTGCACCCGCAGTCAAGCGCCGTCTCCGGCTATGACCCGGCGCCGATGATCCGGGCGCTCGCACCTCTGCACCTGGCCGAGCACCCGCACGATGTCGAAGCCCTCACCGCGTTCATGGAGCAGATCGGCCCGGAAACGGGCTAGCAGCTCACTCCAGCCCCTCGAGCACCTCGTTCGCCCGCGACCACTGTCCGGGCGGCACGACGAGGTATATGTCGCCGCGCCCGAAGCGGTCCAGCGGGTGGTCAGCGACGCACGCCGCGTCGAGGCCAAGTGCCCGCAGCTGGTCTCGCCACGCGAGGGCGGTGGACTTGTCCTCGAACGTTTCCGCCGTCTCCCAGCCGTCAAAGCGCGGATCGCCGAAGGCGACCTCCGGTTCCTTGCCGGCGCCGGATCGGCGGCGAAAGAGGCGCATGCGAAGAGCGTAACCCGCGCCACGGGTTAGGGGAAGTTACTGCCGGGGCTAGGCGTCCGGGGAGACCGGCGGCGCGTCGCTCAGCGCCCGCTGCAGCTGCGCCTCCTGCTCGGCCGTGAGACTCTCACGCACGACCCCGGCGGCTGACTCGCCCACCGCCGTCAACATTTCCGTGACGTCCTCGGGCGCAGCTATCAGCACCAGTGCCGAGGAGGACGGCGGCACGGCCTCGCGCAGCTGCTCGGCGAGCGCCTCGGGCTCCTCCTCGACGACGCGGCCGCTGTTGACGTGCGATCCGAGCACCCCGCCGACGATGATGCCGAAAGCGATCCCCGCGGGCCCCAGCAGCGCGCCCACGAGCCCGCCGGCAACAGCGCCCGTGCCCGTGCCCACGTCCGAGACCCGGTCGGTCTCGTCGACGTCGAGGTAGTGGCCGGCGAACGTCCCGCGCAGGAGCATGCGCCCGCTGTGATGATGTTCGACGAAGCCCACCTCTCGCGTCCAGCGCGGCTGCCCGGCGGAGTCTTCCTTCGCGGCCTGGTATCTGAGCACCGCGGTGTTCTCGCCGTCGAACTTGGCTATGGCGATGTCCATGCCCACGCGCCGGAGTTTAACGCTCCTGCGGCGGGGTGCTCATTCGGTCTTTGAGAAGCCGCGGATCGCCAGACCGATGAACAGGCACGCAAAGCCGATGGTGATCGCGATCTCCGTGCCCATCGAGAGCGTGTGGCCGAGGACCACGACGCTGGAGGGGAACCTCTCGCGCGCAGCGGGCGGCATGTCCTGCGCGTCGAAGACGACCTGCCGCAGCGGCGCCACCGCATACGTGAGCGGATTGAGCCTGGTCAGGACCCTCAGCCATGCGGGCAGGCCTTCGAGCGGGAACAGCGCGCCCGAGAGGAAGATCATCGGGAACAGCAGCAGCTGCATCACGACCTGGAAGCCTTCCATCTTCTGGATCCGGCTCGCCACGAACACGCCGAAGGCCGTGAGGGCGATCGCCATCAGCAACTCCAGGGCGATGATCTGCACCACCAGCAGCGGCGTCAGACGCACGCCGACCAGCGGAGCGAGAACCAGCATGATCGTCCCCTGCACGGCGGCGACGGTCGCGCCGCCGGCGGTCTTGCCGAGCGCGAGGGATGCTCGGCTGGTGGGCGCGACGAGCATCTCCCGCAGGAAGCCGAATTCGCGATCCCACACGATCGAAACCCCGGAGAAGATCGCCGTCGTGACGACGCTCATCGCCATGATCCCCGGGAACATGAACTTCTTGAAGTCAAAGCCGGCCGTGGTGCCGACCAGCCCGCTCATGCCGTAGCCGAGCACGAGCAGAAAAAGGACCGGCTGGATCAGGCCGCTGAGAATGCGGGTGCGGGTGCGCTGGAAGCGGATCAGCTCGCGCAGCCACACCATCCGCGCGGTGCGGACCTCGTCCCGAAGGGTCGTGTCCGGACCGTCCAGGGCGCTGGCGTGCAGGGTCGTGCTGCTCATCTCAGCGTCTCCTCGAGCGGACGAACGCCCGCATGCGCGGCGAGACGGATTCGCTGTGGGACTCGCGGATCTCGCGGCCCGTGTAGTGAAGGAAGACATCGTCGAGGGTCGGCTGATGGACGTGGACGTGCAGGACGCCCTCCCCCACGGTCGCGATCAGAGGTGCGACCGCCCGCTCTCCGTGCTCGACGAACACCCGCACCGAGTCCGACCCCGCCTGGACGTTGTACCCAGCCTGCTTCAGCGCACTCACCGCCGCCTCGTCGTTCGTGGTGCGCAGGTCCACGGTGTCGGCTCCGACCGCCGCCTTCAGCGCCTTCGGGGTGTCGAGCGCCACGATCGTGCCGTGGTCGATGATCGCGATGCGGTCCGCGTACTCCGCCTCATCCATGTAGTGCGTGGTCAGGAACACGGTCACGTTGGCCTCATCGCGCAGCCGCAGCACGTCCTTCCACATCAGCGCCCGGGTCTGCGGGTCAAGGCCGATGGTGGGCTCGTCCAGGAACAGCACCCGCGGGACGTGCATCAGCGCACGCGCGATCTCAAGCCGGCGGGCCATCCCCCCGGAGAACTCGGAGACGAGGTCATAGCGGCGGTCGCCGAGGTCGACGAGGTCGAGCACCCGCCCGATGCGCTCGTCAACCTCCTCCGACGGCACGCGATAGAGGACCGCATGGAAGCGCAGATTCTCCTGGGCCGTCAGCTGGTCGTCGAGTGTCTGCTCCTGGAAGACCAGGCCGATCCTGCGGCGCACGGCCTTGGGGCGCTCGGCCACGTCGATGCCCGCGATCCTGACGTGGCCCGAGGTGGGGCGCGCCAGCGTGCACAGGACGTTGATGGTCGTCGACTTGCCCGCGCCGTTGGGGCCGAGGAAGGCGAACACCTCGCCCTCCATCACCTCGAAGCTGATCCCGTCGACGGCCGTGAAGTCGCCGAAGCGGCGCGTGAGATCGCTCACCTCGATGATCGGCCTGCGCTCCGCGCCGGCCGGCTCGGGAGCACCGACGAGAGCGGACGTGCTTGCCATCTGCTCATCCTCGCTCCATTCAGGGCGCCCGCGATCGGTGCGCGTCCTCACCGCCCGTCCGTACTACCCCGCAGCCGGCGCGCCGTGCGGCGACCGCCCGGGCTGGAAGCCCGCGTGAGCGCCAGCGAATACGATCCGGGGCCTGGCGCGAGCCACCCAAACCGACCACTAGAAGGGGGGCACGGAACCGATGGCACTGATACGAGCCAGCTGGCTGCTGAACCGCGAACTGGGGCGCGTACTGCCCTCCCGCCCCTTCCACGTCCGCTTCTGGGACGGCAGCGTGCTGCCGGCGACGGCGCCGAGCTCGCCGACGTTCGAGGTGCGCTCACCCTCGGCGCTGGCGCACTTCCTGAAAGCCCCCGGCTCCCTCGGCCTCGGGCGGGCATACGTCGACGGCTCCCTCTCGGTCGACGACATAGACGCCGCGTTCGTCGTCGTCGACGAGTGGGACCCGGGCGAGATCAGCCCCGCCAACCGCGCACGGCTCGGGGTGGCACTGGCCGTCGCCGCGGCACCCGCCGGCATCCCGGAGCGCCCCAGCCTCGAGCTGCTGCTGCGAGGGGACCTTCACAGCATCGAGCGCGACGCGGAGGCGGTCCGCTACCACTACGACGTCGGCAACGAGTTCTTCTCCCTGTTCCTGGACGAGTCGATGACCTACAGCTGCGCGGTCTTCTCGCGCGGCGCCAAGACGCTGGAGGAGGCGCAGCAGGCCAAGCTCGAGCTGGTCGCCACCAAGCTCGGCCTGGAACCCGGCATGCGCGTTCTCGACGTCGGCTGCGGCTGGGGCAGCTTCGCGATCCACGCGGCGATCAACCACGGCGTCAGCGTCACCGGGGTCACGCTCTCGCCGGCGCAGGCGGAGCTCGCGCGCGAGCGCGTCAAGGCGGCCGGCGTCTCAGACCGCGTCGAGATCCTGCTGTCCGACTATCGCCGGCTGCCCGCGGGCTCCTTCGACGCGATCTCGAGCATCGGCATGGCCGAGCATGTGGGCGAGAGCCAGATCGACCTGTACGCGCGGTCGCTGTCGACGCTGCTGCGGCCCGGCGGCTACCTGCTGAACCACGCGATCGCGGCGCTCGACCCCGAGCACGACCCGCACGAGGATCTCTTCTCGACGCGCTACGTGTTCCCCGACGGCGAGCCGCTGCCGCTCTCGCGGATGCAGCTGGCGATCGAACGGGCGGGCTTTGAGACGATCCACGTCGAGGGCTTCAGAGACGACTACGCCAGGACCCTGCAGCACTGGGTCGACCGCCTTGACGAACATCTGGACCGGGCCCGCGAGCTCGCCGGCGATGACCGCACGCGAATCTGGCGGCTGTACCTCAGGGCGGCGCGCCACGGCTTCGAAGTCGGGCACACGAGCGTCTACCAGGTACGCGCGCGCAAGATGAGCTGACGGGGCCCGGCGATGACTCTCAGACACAGGCCCTGGAAGGTCGTCGCGGCCAGCGTCGTCGTCGACGCGCTGGCCGTGTTCGTCACAGTCCTGGTGCTCCCCGGCGTGACTGTCGACGCGAGACACCCGGTGACGGGCTACCTCGTGCTCGCAGCCCTGTTCGGGGTGCTGAACGCGATCGTCAAGCCGCTGCTTCAGTTCCTTGCGCTGCCATTCCTGCTGCAGTCACTGGGTGCGGTCGTGATCGTGGTGGACATCGTCGTGTTCGCCCTGCTGGACGCGCTCACCCCGCATCTGCTGAAAACCGAAGGCTTCCTCTGGATCGCCGCAGCGGGGCTGCTGCTGGGCATCCTCAGCTTCATCCTCGAGAACCTCTTCGGCCTGACGCCGCCGATCGTCACCGACCGGCCGAGCCCGGAGGCGAGCGGATGAGCCGATCGAGCTACAAAGACCGCTTCCACGAACGTCAGCGGCTGCTGCAGGTCTACGACGTCTTCCTGCGCTACGGCGCCGACGGCGCCTTCGACCGCGGCACGCTCGGCGACTTCCGGCGCTTCATCCAGAGCCGTCTCTACGGGGTGCAGCTGGAGCCCCTCTCCTCTGCCGAGAAGGCGAGGCTGATGCTGCAGGAGCTCGGCCCGACCTATGTGAAGCTCGGGCAGATCGTCTCCAGCCGCGCCGACGCGCTCCCGAGCGACTGGGAGGCCGAGCTGTCCAAGCTGCAGAGCGACGTGCGCCCGTTCCCGGTCGAGGAGGCACGCGCGGTCATCGCCGCGGAGCTCGGCGCCCCGCCGGAGGAGCTGTATGAGAGCTTTGACCCGAAACCGCTCGCCGCCGCCTCGCTCGGGCAGGTCCATCGCGCCACCCTGCAGGGAGGCCGCCAGGTCGTCGTGAAGGTGCAGCGGCCGAACATCGAACAGCGCGTGCGCTCGGACCTGCGGATCCTCAGCGGCGCCGCCGGCGTGATGGAACGCCGCACCGCCTGGGCGCACGACGTCGGCCTGCAGGGCGTGGTCGATGAGTTCGGTGCCTCGCTGCTGCTGGAGCTCGACTATCGCCTGGAGGCATACAACGCGCGCAGGCTCGCCGCGAACCTCGAGGGCATCCCGGGGGTCGGCGTCCCGGAGGTGATCCGCGAGCTGTCGCGCACCCGGGTCCTCACGCTCGAGTTCGTCGAAGGGGTGCCCGCCAACCGCCGCGAGGAGATCATCGCTGCGGGCCTTGACCCGACCGTGATCGCCGACAACGCCGTGAAGGCCGCCGTGAAAATGATCCTGATCGACGGCTTCTTCCACGCCGACCCCCACCCCGGCAACGTGATGGTGAGCCTGAAGACCGGTCAGCTGACCTTCATCGACACCGGCATGGTCGGCGAGATCGACTTCAAACGGAGGATGAATCTCGTCGGCCTGATGTACACCGCCACCAAGCGCGACCCGCTGGCGCTGGCACAGTCGCTGCGCTCCCTGAGCCAGCCGTTCAGGGAGACGGACGCCGCGGCCTTCGACCAGGAATTCTCCCGGCGGCTGGGCCCGCTGATGGACGTCGGCGAGGGCGAAAAGATGGCGCTGGCGGAGATCATCTCCCAGTCGCTGGACCTGCTCCGCGACGCCGGCTACCGCCCGGACCCCCAGCTCTCGCTCGCGATGAAGGCGATGACACAGGCGGAGGAGTTCATGCGCGTGCTGTACCCGCGAGGCTCCTCCTCCTCGTTCGCCGACAGCGCCGTCGAAATCACCCAGAACCTCGCCGCCGAATCGATCACGCAGGACCGGATCGCTGACTTCGCCCGCAAACAGGCCCTGCACGCGGGCCGCGAGGCGCTGCAGAACCTGCCATCGCTGCAGGAGGCGACCGGCATGTGGCTGAAGCAGTACCGCAAGGGCCGCTTCGAGGTGACGGTCGACACCTCCAAACTCGAGCCGCATGTGGAGGCGCTGCGCAGCATCACCCAGACGCTCGTCGTGGGCCTGCTCGTGGTCGGGATCCTCATCTCCTCGGCGATCGCGGCGAACGTGCCGGAAGCCACGGCGGTGCACGGCCTGCGCAAAGTGGCAGACGTCGGCTACATCGTGGCGCTCGTGCTCGCGGCGATACTGGTGGTCACCCTGCTGGCCCGCGCACGGCCCGGCCAACGGCGCTGAGCCCTGCCGGCCCCGTGGCCGAGGACGGACCGGCACCAGAGCAGGCGCGGCGGGACGCGGACGCACCCGCAAAGGTCAGCGACGAGCTCGAGCGGTGGCTCGCGCAGGACGGCAAGAGGACGCTCGGCAGCCTCATCGACCTGTTTCAGGAGAAGAGCTTCGCGCTGCTGTTCGTGATCCTTCTGGGAGTTCCGGCGCTCCCGCTTCCCACGGGCGGCGCGACCCACGTGATGGAGGTGATCGCGATGCTGCTCGCGCTGCAGCTGATCTTCGCCCGCAGGGAGATCTGGGTGCCCGAGCGCTGGCGTGAGCTGGAGCTGGCGGGCGAGCGTCAGCAGCGCTTCATCGCGGGCCTGATGAAGTTCATAAGGACGCTGGAGCGGTTCACCAGGCCCCGTCTGCGCTTCCTCTTCGGCCGGCGCTGGAGCAACCCGGCCTTTGGCCTGTTCGTGCTGGTCGGCTCGATCGCCGCGTTCGTGGCGCCGCCATTCACGGGCCTGGACACGCTGCCGGCGCTCGCGGTGGTGCTGGTCGCGCTCGGCGTGCTGCTCGAGGACTTCGCGGTCGTCGCGGCGGGAGCGCTGTTCCTGCTCGCCGGGATAACGCTCGAGGCGGTTCTGGGCGCCGCCGCCGTCAACGAGGTTGGGCGGCTGCTGTAGGGGCCGGGCTAGGAGCCCGGGCCGGCGGCGGCCTGCACGATCAGGCGGGCCGCCTCCGCGGGAGCGAGCCTGTCGGTGTTGATCACCAGGTCATACTGGGTTGGGAGCTCCGCGCTGATGCCGTAGAAGCGCTGTATGTAGTCCGCCCTGCCGGCGTCGCCCTTCTTGATCAGGCGCGCCGCCTCCTTCTCGTCGATATCCGCCGCGGCTGCCAGGCGCTGCTCGCGGGTCTTCGGGGAGGCGGTCACCATCACCCTCAGGACGTCGGGGCGGTCGGCCAGCGCATGTGACGCGGCGTGCGAGACGATCACGGCCTTGCCGGAGCTCGCCGTCTCCTCGATCACGGCGCGGATCAGGCTGCGCAGATCGTCGCTAGCGGGCTGTGAGTAGGCGGCCGCGTCGGCGGCCGGGACATAGCCGGTGGCGAAGCCCGTCGTGCCGAGTCCCTCGATCACGCGCAGCAGCCGAGACTTGCGCCGCTCGACGTCGGCGACCACGTCGGCGTCCACGCCCGCCTCCAGCGCGGCGCGCATGACGATGTCCTCGTCAATGAGTCGGTAGCCGAGCTGCTCGGCCACGAGCGGCGATGCGTCCTGCGCGCCGGCGCCGTCCTCGCTCGATATGCAGATCACGGTGTGGGTCACGTGCGCAAGAATACCCGCTGCGCCGCCGGCGGGCGGATTCTTCGCCACCCGGCGCGAGGCGCGCGCCGGAGGCTAGTGCTCGCCCGGCCCGTCCTCGCCCTCGTCGCCGGGGCCGTAGCTCGCCAGGACGCTCGTTTCCGCAACACGCAGCAGGCCGATGATCGCGTGCGGCCGAGCGTCGCTGTTGCGCACCCGCACGTGTGACCCGTGCGGGCCGATGATCTCCACGATCGTGCAGACGTCGCCGATCTCGCAGTCGTCGCCGTAGTCGGCTTCGAGCGCCTCCATCTGCTGGGCCACCACCTGTCCAACCTTGCTCTGATCAAGCGCCATCCGATGGGCCCTCCTGTGGTCTTTGCATTGGCGGCCTGGCGGCCGCGTGCCCTGGGGGCATCGCTTGATCCTGCCACACGCCCGGCGCGGTCAGGGGCGCCGGCTGACGCCGAGGCACCTCACGAGTCTCCTTTGGAGAGCGTCCGCGAGTCTTCTGTTTCACGCTCGGCCTGTTCGTGAGCCTGTTCGTGTTCACGTTCGCCGGGCGGGTCATCGCTCCCGCCGGCGCCCGCCGAGCCGTCGTCGCTCGACCCCGAACCGCCGCCCTCGGGCGTCTGCTGCCCGTCATCGGAGCCGGACCCGGCGCTCGCCCCCTGCCCGGATTCCTCCTCGCCGCCGGCTCCCACGGACGGCGTCCCGGGGCTCGAGCCGGCGCCGGAGGCCGATTCGCCTGGAACGGCCGCCGGGCCCGCGACCACATGGGTGACCGGCGCAGCTGGCGATGAGACACTCACGGGCGCGGGCGCCTGTCCCACGGTGCCGGCGCCGGCGGGAGCGGGGAGCGGGGACGTCGCGGTAGGCGGCGCCGCTTCGCGCGAGGCCACCGGCCGGGCGTCGGCCGGCGCCGCGGCGGATGAGGAGGACACATCCCGAGCGCCCGTTGCAGGGCGGGAGGCGATGCCCTCGGCCGGGATCTCCGCGGCCGCGGAGGCTGTCGCGGAAGGCGCGGGAGCTCCGGCTCGGATCACTGGCGCAGGCCGGCCGGGGCCGCGGTCGTGGATGTGGACCTCGGCCGCACCGGCCGCGAGCACGGCGGCCGTCACCGCGACCGCCGCGCCCTTCATGAGCACGGGGCCGAGATCGGACCCGGACCCCTGGGCGCACAGGTCCCCCACGCGGGTCGCCGCAGGTCTGGTGAGCCAGCCGATCAGCGGCTGCGGGGTCAGCGCGGCCGCGGCGGCGCGGAGCGTCGCGCGTGCGCGGTAGAGGAGCCCGCGGACCGCTCCGTCGCTGACGCCGAGGGCGTGGGCCACCTCCTCGTGCGAGCGCCCGTCGAGCGCGCTCATGAGGATGGCCTCGCGCTGCATGGCGGGTAGGTCCGCGACGCTCGAGAGGGCGGCGCGCGCGGCCATACGGTGCTCGGCGTCGGGCGCGCCGGAAGCGGCAGCCTCGATCCCCGAGGCGTCCTCGAGCGGACGAAGCAGATCCGGTGAGCTTCGCAGCACGTTCAGCGCGCTGTTGTGCACGATCCGGTAGAGCCAGGCCCTGGGCTCGCGCACCTCCGTGCCGGCCTCCAACGCCAGCCAGGCGCGCATCAGCGCGTTCTGCAGGGCGTCCTCAGCGCGCGGACCGCTCAATCCCATGCGCCGGCAGTAGCGCATCAGCGCCGGGCTGTGACGCCGCACGAGCACCTCGAACGCGTCGTGTCGGCCGCCGGCTGCGAGCTCGGCGAGCCTCGAGTCGCCCATCGTGTGAAGCAGGAGCGAGTCGCGCGGGCTCTTCACGAGGGCCACCGCACCGGCCGCGCGCTCGTGGCCGATGTCCCCCCGCACTCAGGTGTTGATCCCGCCCGCATCAGCTCCCTGCGGAAGGTCTATCAAATCAGTGGTTGCTACGGATAGGGATTCGGCAATCTTTTTCTCGGGCCGGGCGGCCCGTCCTGCCGCTCAGAACGGCCGCAGCGCGAGCGTCGTGCCGGTCATCCGCGCGCGGCCTGTGCGCCTGGCGCGCCCCGGGGTGGCGGTGCATCCCAGGCGGGCGGAGCGCTCACGCAGCCAGCCGAGCGAGCGCGGCTCGCCGCATCGATCGCGCCAGCCCGACAGCGCGCTCTCCAGATGCTCCCGGTCATCGACGGTTGCGAGCACCTCCACGCGTCCGCCGCCCTCATCGCCGGGGCCGAGGCGGACCAGGTAGAGCTCGCCGGTGTCGCTCACCCACGCGGCCCTGTGCAGGGGACCGAGGGCATCCTCGCGCCACCACAGGCCCACGTCGAGCTCACGCGAGCTGATACGGCGCTCATCTGCGTTGTAGAAGCCCGCAAGCGTCCGGTAGGACGTCCTGACGGGGATTGTGGGGACTGTGTTCGCTGCATTCATGACGGCATCACCGGCTTTCGATGGGGTATGCCGTCAAGCCTGCTCCGCGCGGGTAAACCGTGGCTTACCGCGCCGTAAGGATTCCCCCGGCTGACCCTGGGAGTCCAGGAAGACCGGGTCGACGGGACGTCACCGGCCCACGCGGGCCGGTGACGCGCCGTTCACGTTCAGCGCGCCGTCAGGGGTTCAGGCGCTTCTTCAGCTGGCTCGCGGCCGAGAATTTCGCGGCCTTCGACGCGGCGATGTTGATGGTCTCGCCGGTGGAGGGGTTGCGTCCCTGCCTCGCCGCGCGGTGGCTGACGGAGAACTTGCCGAATCCGGCAAGAGCGACCTCTCCGCCGGCGGCAAGTTCGTCGGAGATGATTTCGATCGTCGCCTCAACCACCTGGCGTGCCTGGCTGTTGGCCAGTCCTGTCTTCCCAGCGATCTGCTCCGCTAGCTCGTTCTTGGTCATACCAATCCCTTCTCGAGTGTCTTACCTGGTGGCAGGCTAACCGCTACCCAGGACGGCGATGGGCAAAAACGGGCCTGCGGGCGTCGGAAGAGGCCCTAATTTCCGGGGAAGTGGGCGCTATGCGACGGCGCCCAGGCGCCCGTCGACGGGCGAATCGGCCCGCAGGCGGGAACCACGGCGTTCCAGCGCACCGGACGCGAACCCCGTCCACAGGACGGTGATCCACGATGCGCAGGCCAGGCAGACGTGCACCCACACCAGCTGGGTCGGCAGGTGCGTGTAGTACTGGTCGAGCCCCACGATGCCCTGGAGCGCCAGCAGGATGCACAGGGCCGTGAGTGGGCGCTGAACGCCCTGCGGCGCCTGCCTGCGGCGTGCCAGGAACCAGGTTCCGAGGACGAGCACGCTGAAGATGAAGGCGATCTCCGCGTGGCGATGAATCACGAAGTCCATCGTCCCGGTGCCGTCGAAGTCCATGCGGTTGATCTTCTGGCCGGGCGAGCCGCCGGCATGCGGACCGGCGGCGGTGGCCGCCGTGCCGGCGAAGATCGCCAGCGCCGCCATCCCGACGAGCCCCCGGATCATGCGCAGGACGGTGCGGTCGGCCGCCGACACCGCGTCGAGCTCCTCGGGTTCCCTGCTCGCCCGCCATACGAGCATCACCGCCGCGATCAGGATCAGCATCGAGAGGCCGAAGTGCGCCATGACCCAGCCGTAGTCGAGGGCGCCTTTGACCGTGAAGCCGCCGAGGACCGCCTGTCCGATGACCCCGAGAGGGAGCATCGCGCCGATCCACACCAGGTCCCGGCGACGGGGCCTGCGGCGCAGGGCGAGCACCCACGCTGCTCCCGCGGCGATGCACAGCGGCACGGTGAGCAGGCGGTTTGAGAACTCGATCACCGCGTGCGTGTTCAGCGGCGGATAGACGTGGCCGTAGCAGCGGGGCCACGTCGGGCAGCCCAGGCCCGAGCCGGTCAGGCGTACCGCGGCGCCCGTCGCGACGATCACCGCAAGCGCCCCCAGCGCCACCCAGGCGACGATCAGGTATTGGGCCGGCGTGACGGTGTACCCGTTGGTGCGCTCTCGCAGGCTCTTCATGGAGGCGGACACTCCCCTAAGGATGCCACCGGAACGGCAGCTCGTCGGCCACCTCGGCCAGGCGGGGGGCCGCGGCGTCGCGGTCGGAGACGGTCAGCTGCGCGGGCCGGCAGCGGCCAGCGGACCGCCACATCCGGGTCATCCCAGGCGATCCCGCGTTCGACCTCCGGGTCGTAGTAGGTGCTCTGCTTGTAGATGACGTCGGCGACGTCGCTCAGGACACAGAACCCGTGGGCGAAGCCGATCGGGACGTACAGCGCGCGCATGTTCTCGTCGCTCAGCTCGACGCCCTCCCAGCGGCCGTAGGTCGGCGAGCCCTTTCGCAGGTCGACTGCGACGTCCAGGATGCTCCCGCGGGCGCACCTGACGAGCTTGGCCACACCGGCGCCGATCTGGAAGTGCATGCCGCGGACCACCCCGCGCGTTGAGCGCGAATGATTGTCCTGTACGAACTCCTGGCCGTCGGGGATCCCCGCCTGCTCGTGCCACTCCCGGCGATAGGTCTCGCAGAAGAAGCCGCGCTCGTCGGGAAAGGCCCGTGGCTCGAGCACGACGAGCCCCTGCATCGATGTCTGCACCACCTGCATGGACGCAAGAGGCTACCCGTCGGCGCCCTGCGGCGCCGAGCCTGCAGCGCCCGCGCGGCTGCTCGCAGCTTGCCCGCCGCGCCGGGCGTCCGTAGATTCCGCGGGGTGGCTCAGGCGGCGCAGACAGCAGGCTGGCAGCCGGGGCCGCAGAGGCCGGCGCTGCGGGCGGACGCCGTCCACGTGTGGCGCGCCGACCTGAGCGCCGCCGGCGATGAGCTCTCCGAGTCGCTCAGCGAGCAGGAGCTCAGCAGGGCCGCGCGCTTTCCATCGCCCGGCGCCGGCAGGCTGTGGGCGTCCTCGCGGGCGATCCTGCGAGAGCTGATAGCCCGCTACACCGACCTGCACCCGCGCGATGTGCTGCTGCACACGGGCCGGAGCGGCAGGCTCTCGCTCGCGGCGCACGCCGAGCTCTGCTTCAGCCTGTCGCACTCCGGGGGGCTGGCGCTGTACGCGTTTGCGAGCACCCTGCCTGTCGGCGTCGACGTGGAGGCGCCGCGGGACGTCAATGAGGCGGCGCTCGCCCGCCGGCTCCTCGGCGAGGCGCAGGCGCAGGAGCTGCTGCGCATGCCGGCGGCCGAGCGCAGGAGCGAGCTCCTGCGGGCGTGGACCCGCCGGGAGGCGCGCCTGAAGTTCAGGCAGGCGGCGGAAGCCGGGGAGCCGCGGCTGATCGATCTGGACATCGGCGGCGGGGCCGCCGGCGCGCTGGCGTGTCCAGGCGGCGCGCCGCCGGAGCTCAGGCTCTGGGATCTCGCCTAGGGGTGTTTGGGCTTGGCCTTGTGCCTGCGCCCGGGACGGGCGTGAATGACGGGCACGTTGAGCTGGGAGATGTTGTTCTGCCGGTCATAGGCGATGAAGCTCAGCGTGTGCCTGCCGTAGCTGAGGGTGCGGGCGCCCATCCAGTTGATCGCGCCCGAGAGGTAGGACGGGTAGTTGCGGGCCGCGTGGCCGCTGGCGTCGTAGTTGCGGATCAGTTTGCCGTCGATCAGAAGCCGGATCCTGAAGACCCCATACGGGCTGCTCGCGGACACTTTGATCGGCAGCGATTTGCCGCTGTAGCGCAGCTTGGCGCGGGGCGAGGAGACGGTGATCTTCGGCCCGGTGAAGTTGCCGCACGGTTCGGTCAGCGTGTCGCCTTCGCGGGCATAGGCGGACATCGCGTCGAACGAGGGCTTGCGGGTTCCGTTCGAGCGCACGAGACCGGACACGGCCTGGCCTTCATCCTGGAGCGCGAACCACAGCGCGACCTGCACATACGGGTCCTGCGCGAGGCAGTGGTAGGCCTGGCGCAGGAACACGGCCTGCTGGGCTTCGGTCACGCCCCCGGCCTTCTGGCCGGCCCACGCGCCCTCCGAGCATGTCGCGGAGGTCGTGCGCCAGCTCAGCTCCGTCATCCAGATCGGTTTTTCATCGCCGTTGGCGACCATCACCGAGTGGACTTCCCGGTAGGCCAGGAAGGAGTCGGGGATCAGCAGGTTGCCGACGCCGCGAAGGAATTCGTAGGGCGAGAGGACGTTGCAGGCGGTGTCGGTGTGAACGGCGACCACGTCGAAGTAGCCCTTGCCGCCCGCCTGGTAGACGCTTTCGAGGAAGGGGTAGTCGTTGCCGGTCAGCCCGCCGAGAACCACGGTGGCCGCAGGTTCGGCCTGCTTGATGGCTGGGTAGGCCGCCTTCAGCAGCTGCACGTAGGCGGCGGGGTTCGGGCCGCCCGCCCACCATGCCGAGGCGTCCTCCTCGTTCCAAATCTCATAGGCCGTCACCCGTGAACCGAATCGCTTGGCGATCATGCTCAGGAAGGCGGCGTAGTCGGCGGGATTCGCCGGAGGGGTGTGTTCGTTGGCCGAGCCCGTCTCCCACGACGGGGTGCCGACGACGTCGAGGATCACTTTTGTGCCGGCGGGGTATTCGCTGAACTCCTGTTCGAAGCCTCCGGTGACACCCGGGGACAGGACCCCGCGAGTCGGCTCGAGGCTGCGCCAGGTCGCAAACAGCCGGACCCACCCGGTGCCCAGAGGCCTCAGATAGGAGCTCTGGCCGGGGCTGATGTTGACCCCAGCCTGTGCCGCGGAGGCGGCTGAGGTGCCCCCGCACGCGACGATCAGAAGGATCGCGGCGGCGAGAGCGACCGCTCCGGAGATCGACCTGCTTGCTCGCGCTGCAAATGCCATGTGAGTCCTCGCGTGCTCGGTCATCGCACCTGATCATCGAACCCTTCGGGCCATCGCTTGAGGCCTCACCGCCGCTCTAAACGGACATTCTCCGCGCCCGCGCCGACCCCTGCGCCGGTGGCGGGTGCGGCGGAGGCACGGGTCGGCACAGATACCCTTAGCTGAGCTCATGCCCGATAGCTCCGCACCACCGGTCGTCGTAGATCGGGTCCAGAAGCGCTTTGAGATCCCGCGCGAGCAGGTCAGCACGCTGAAGGAGCGCGCCCTGCACCCGCTCAGGCGCTCGGCAAAGGACACGCTGCACGCGCTGCGGGGAGTCTCCTTCGCCGTCAAGCCGGGAGAATTCTTCGGCGTCGTCGGCCGCAACGGCTCGGGCAAGTCGACGCTCCTGAAGTGCCTGGCAGGTATCTACAGCGTCGACAGCGGCAACATCTACATCAACGGGCGCATGTCGACCTTCATCGAGCTCGGGGTCGGTTTCAACCCGGATCTCCCGGCCCGCGACAACGCGCTGCTGAACGCGACGATGCTCGGCCTGAGCCCGCGTGAGGCGCGCAAGCGCTTCGACAGCGTCATCGACTTCGCCGAGCTCGGGGAGTTCGTCGACCTGAAGATCAAGAACTACTCCTCCGGGATGCTGGTCAGGCTCGCCTTCTCGGTGATGATCCACGTCGACGCGGAGATCCTTCTCATCGACGAGGTGCTCGCGGTCGGCGACGCCATCCTTCCAGCAGAAGTGCTTCGACGAGTTCGAGCGCATCCGCCGCAGCGGAGCCACGGTGCTGCTGGTCACGCACGACATGTCGGCGGTGCAGCGCTTCTGCGACCGCGCGCTGCTGCTCGAGCACGGCCGCATCGCCGAGTTCGGAGACCCTGAGCACGTCGGCAACCGCTATCTCGAGCTCAACTTCTCAGAGCAGGCACGCGCGGTCGAGGAGGTCGCGGCCGAGGCGGAGGACGGGACCGGCTCCTCACGGCCGCGGGAAGCGGTGGCCGGCGCAGCGGCGGCCGAGGAGATCCCGGACGCCGTCAGCGAGGCCGAGCCGGAGCCGGTGCGCCTGGGCGATCGCCGCGCGGAGATCCAGGAGGCCTGGTTCGAGGACGAGCGGGGAACCCGCGCGCAGACGCTGCAGTCCGGCCATCGCTGCACCTTCGTGGCACGCGTGAGGTTCAACGAGTCGGTCGAGGACCCGCTGTTCGGCATCAACATGCAGAACAGCCGCCGCGACAACCTCCTGGCCGCCTCCAACCTGTGGAGCGAGCCGCGCCTGGGCGTGTTCAGCGCCGGCGACGAGATCACCTTCGAGATCACCTTCGAGAACCACCTGTCCCCGGACCGCTACTCGGTGACGCCGTCGGTGGCACGCCATGGCGGCGCCTGGATCGACAGGCGCGAACGGATGGTCTCGATAGTCGTCACCGGCACGCACGGCAGCGACGCGCTGGTCGACCTTCCGTATGAGATCTCGATCGCTCGCGGCGCCGAGCGCCCCGTCCAGGGCCGGGCTCGCGAGATGAGCACCGTCGAGCGCACACCCGAGCTGGAACTCGAGCTGGGGGTCGGCTCGCTGCAGAGCCTCGGGCGCCCGATCAAGGGCCCGTCCGCGCTCGGGTCCGATCCGAAACGCCTGTTCCAGCTGACCTGGGTGCTCGCCAAGACCGAGTTCAAGCTCGCCTTCTTCGGCTCGGTGCTCGGCTACCTGTGGCAGCTGATGCGCCCGCTGCTGCTGTTCGGCGTCATCTACGGCGTCATCTCGATCGCGCTGGGCAAAAACTTCAACACGCCCTTCTTCGGCGTCTCGCTGCTGCTGGGGATCGTGATGTTCAACTTCTACAGCGAATCCAGCGGCGGGGCCGTGACGAGCCTGCTGACGCGCGAGAACCTGGTCCGCAAGATCGACTTCCCGCGCATGGCGGTGCCGCTCGCCGTGGTGCTGACGGCGCTGTTCAACTTCTCCCTGAACATGGTCCCCGTGCTGATCTTCCTGCTCGCCGCCGGGGGCAGCATCAGCCTCGGGTGGATCGGGATCCCGTTCCTGATGGTGACGCTCGCCGCCTTCACGGCCGGGCTGGGGATGATCCTGTCGGTCGCCTATGTCAGCTACCGCGACGTGCGCCCGATCTGGGAAGTCGTGCTGCAGATGACCTTCTACGCCTCGCCGATCTTCTACCCGATCACGAAGGTCGACAAGAACTACGACATCCTCGGCGTGCCGGTCAACATCGCGCACGTGATGCTCGCCAACCCGTTCGTGGCGATCCTCGTGCAGGCGCGGCACATGCTCATATCCCCCGCCTACCCGAGCGCATACACGGCGATGGGTGGCGGTCCCCTGATCCTGATCCCGATCGGGATCCTGATCGCGACGGTGGTGGTCGGGTTCATCGTCTTCGACCGCCGCGCGCCGAAGGTGGCCGAGCAGCTCTGATGGAGGGCGCTTCGAGCACCGGGGCGCTGGCGGAGCCCGGGCCGCCGGGAGAGGCGGCCGGCCCGCTGCGGGTCGCGTTCGTCGGCCAGAGCGTCTTCTTCAGCCAGTGCGCGATGGAGCTCGCGGCGGACGGCATCGAGCCCGTGTTCGTGGACTTCCGCGCGGCGGCCGAGCCGGAGCCGCTGCTCGCACGGCTGCAGGAGCTGCGGCCGGACGTGGTGCTCGTGTTCCGCCCGGAGATCATTCCCGAGGGCCTGTTCGACGACCTGCAGGCGCTCACGATCGGCTACCTGACCGAGCCGCTGCCCCGGACCGGCCAGGATGCGCACCCCGATCTCGGCGCGCGCCTTTGGTGGCTGCAGCAGGTCGACGCCGCGAACTTCGACAGGATCATCTCCTTCGACCCGCTGATCGCGCAGACCGCCGAGAGCGTCCTGCCGGTGTGGCACTCGACGCCGATCCCGGTCGCAGACAGCCTGTTCATGGATGTGCGCGAGCGCGCCCACCCGCCGCGGCTCCTGTTCGTCGGCCGCTCCACAGACCATCGCGAGAGGATGCTCGCGCCGGTCAAGCGCGAGTTCCCGCTGGTGCATGTCGGCCACGGGCTGTTCGGGGATGAGCTAGCCGGGTTCCTTCGCCGCGCCGACGTACAGCTGAACCTCCACAACAACCCCTACCCGACCTTCGAGAACCGCGTCTGCATCGCTCTTGCCGCCGGCCACCTCGTGATCTCCGAGCCGCTCAGCCCCAGCCATGGCCTCACCGCGGGGCGCGACTACCTGGAGATCCACACCCCCGATGAGCTCCATGCGCTCCTTCACCGCATCGCTTCGGAGCCCGGGCTGTTCGAGGATGTCCAGCGCTCCGGCCGCGCGCAGGCGGAGCGCTTCAGAGCATCCGCTGTCTACCCGGCGCTGGTGCGCGAGGCGCAGGCAGACGTGGCCGAGCACGGGAGCACGCGCCGCAGGCGCACTCAGCCGCGCGCGAGCTGAGGCGAGCCGAACGCCGCCACGTCCGCGAGCAGGTCGCCGACCAGGCGCGCGAACATACGCGAGGCGCGGTACTGCTCGGCCTTCAGCCGCCCGCGCACCCGGATGCGGTGATACATCTCGGGAAAGCGACCGAGCCGCTGCAGTGTCCACAGCAGGCCGTCGGCGGAGTCCACCTGCAGGAAGTCGATGCCGCGCTCGAGGCCGTGGGCGGGGGCGAGATGCTCGCTGAGCAGCAGATGCCCGGAGGCCAGGTGAAGTCCCACCTGCTGCCCGAAGCCCCCGCCGCTCTCGCGGGGAACGTAGATGCCCACGTCGTAGCCCGAGAGCACCCCGGCAAGCTCTGCGCCGCTGACGCCGTGGATCAGCTGCAGCATGTCCTGATGGTGCTTGGCGGGTGTCAGCATCGCCTCACGATGCGCGCTTTCGCGTCCGATCGAGACGGCGCGGGGCGCATGGTGCGGCCGGCGCGGATCGCTGAAGAGGATGTCGCTGACTGGGGGCGGCACGGCGCGCCAGAGGTCCTTCGAGCCCACCTGCGTGCCCGTGAGGGCGGGGTCGAACGAGATCAGCCTGTCCATCGCGCCCACCGTCTCGGGCGTGGCGCTGGAACCCCCGTCCACGAGGATCCCCAGCGTCGTGCCGGGAAGCTCGCCCGCGACCGCGGGCGCAAGGGCGCCGGGGTCGAATGCGACGCAGACGTGGGGGCGCATCGCCCGTATCGGCTCAAGGATGTCCCGCCCTGAGGCCGGCCGGACGGGAAAACGCGCAAGCTCCAGGGCGTGTGTCGAGGCCGGGGGTGCGCAGTTCTCCAGCCACACATCCGGGCCGATGAATGCGACCCGCAGGGGCTCTCCGACGGGCCGCGGCGCAATGGCACCGCCACCGTGTGAAGCTTGGGAGCTCATCGGCACCGGTACGATACCGGTGCCCGGCACTGGGCCCCTGCGCATGTCCGACTGGCAAGAGCGAATCACGCGAGAGACGGCGCCGGCAATCCGGGCCGAGCACGACCTGCGCTATCGCACCGCCGCACCGCTGATCCTGCAGGCCAGCGCATGGGTCGACCTTGGCTGCGGGAACGGCGTCGCGTCCCGTGCCGCGCTCAAAGACGCAAGGCCTCCCCACACGGTGCTGGTGGACATCGACGGCGACTCGGTCGCCCGCGCAGCCGCGGAGCTCGCTGTGCCGGATGCGCGCCAGCTCCCCGGGGATCTCACGGACCCGAGCTTCCTGGCGGAGATCGAGAGCGAGCTCGCCGGCCATGGCGACGGGGCCATCCTCACCTGCTTTGAGGTCGTGGAGCACCTCAGCACCTTCGTGCCGCTGCTGGAGTGGTCGGCCGAGCTGAGCGCCTCACGCGGCGCGACCTTCGTCATGAGCGTCCCGAACGACGCGTTCTGGGCGATCGAGAACCCCCACCACCTGACGGAGTGGAGCGAGGGAGCGTTCGAGGAG
Organism: uncultured Solirubrobacteraceae bacterium; assembly: GCA_963787115.1. GTDB lineage: Bacteria > Actinomycetota > Thermoleophilia > Solirubrobacterales > Solirubrobacteraceae > Palsa-744. The sequence goes on along the minus strand of CAWBBS010000011.1, from coordinate 60,070 downwards.
CTGCGCAGGCTGCTGCCGGCCGAGCAGACCCTGCTGCGCCAGGTCTCCCTCACGGGCTCGGCGCTCGTGAGCTGGGACGCGAAGCCCGCCGAGCACGAGCTCAGCGTCAGCGTCGGCGGCGACGGCACCGTGGCCAGCCACTTCATCGCGGCCTTCGGCCCACGCCACGATGAGATCGCGCTCGGCGCGGTCGCGGCCCAGGAGGACAAGCTCAGCCAGCGCCGCTGGGAGCGCCAGCGCGAGAGCAACATGGCCCTCGTGGAGCAGGCCTCCAGCGAGCAGCGGGCGGCGCTGAAGGAGCAGCGCGAGCTGATCGCCGAGCACGAGGCGACGATCATGCGCGAACGCGAGAAACTGCGAGAGAACACCAGGACCTTCGACGAGTGGCGCACCTACATCCACGAGCTCGAGGGCGAACTCGGCCGGCCGCCGTCGGGCGGGGAGCAGAGCGCTTGAGGGTCGCCTTCCTGGTCAACGACCTGCAGCTGTCCGGCGGGGTCGGTGTGGTCGTGCAGCACGCCCGCGCGTTGAGCGGGATCGAGGGATGGGACGTCACGCTCGTGCTGGTGCGCGAGGAGAGCGGCCCCAGCTGGCACGGCTACGAACACCTCCCCCACCTGCACGTGCGCTCGCGCGAGGAGGCGCTCGCCGAGCACTACGACATCGCGGTCGCCACATGGTGGGAGACGACGTTCACGCTGTTCGAGATCTCGGCCGACAGGCACGCCTACTTCATCCAGAGCCTGGAGGACCGCTTCTACCACCACGACGAAGCCGAGCGGATGGGGGCGGCGCTGACGCTGGACCTGCCGGTCGCGTTCATCACCGAGGCCCGCTGGATCGCCGACACTCTCGCGGCCCTGCGCCCGGACGCCAGCTGCCACCTGGTCCGCAACGGCATCGACAAGGACGTGTTCCCGCCGCCGGGGCAGCCGCCGGTCAACGCATCAGGGCCGCTGCGAGTCCTGATCGAGGGCTCCCCAAGCTCATGGTTCAAGCATGTCCACCAGGCCATCGACGCCGCCGCCGCGATGCGCGAGCCCCACCACGTCACGGTCGTGTGCGGGGACCGCAAAGCACTCGGCGACGTGGTGGCGGACCAGGTCGTCGGACCGCTCAGCCACCGCGAGATGTCCGAGCTGTACGGGGAGTGCGACGTGGTCCTTAAGCTCTCGAGCGTCGAGGGCATGTTCGGGCCTCCGCTGGAGGGATTCCATCGCGGCGCCACCTGCGTCGTGACGCCCGTGACCGGCCACGAGGAGTACGTCGAGCACGGCTGGAACGGGATGATCACCGACTGGGATGACCTGCTCGGCACCGCCCGCCAGCTGGACCTGCTGGCGCGCGACCGGGAGCTGCTGCAGTTCCTGCGCACCAACGCGCTGGAGACGGCGCGGGCGTGGCCGTCCTGGGAGCAGTCGAGCCTGTTCATGGCAGCGGCGCTGCGGGCGATCGGGCGCGAGCCGGCGCCGAGCGGCGCGGCCGCGAGCGCCCGGATGCTCGCAGACCTGCGCGGCGACATCGAGATGTACAGCGGCCATCTGCGTGAGCGCATGGACTACGCGCGCCGGGCGCTCCGCTTCGAGAAGCGGATCGACCGGGTGCGCGCCACCCGCAGCGTGCAGTGTCTGCTGGCCCTGCGCCGCTACCCGGCGGTGAAACGGGTCGCCAAGCCGCTGCACCCCATCACGGCACGGGTGCGCCGCGCACTGTCCTGATGGCCGCCGCGCGCGTTCGCTCCTCCCTGGGCAGGGCGCTGGGCCGCGGCGCGCCGGTGAGCGCGCCCGCCGTTCCCGCGGCGATGGCCGAGCTCGCGCGGTCCGGGCCGGCCGCGCTGGTCCCCGCCCGCCCGCAGGCGCAGGAGCGGCTGAGGCTCGCGGTCGTGATCCCCTCCTTCAGGCGCGGCAGCGGAGGGCACGCGACGATCGTGAACCTTCTGCAGGCCCTGCGCGGGCGCGGGCATGAGGTGAGCGTCTGGCTCGAGGACTGCGAAGGGCGCCACGTTCGCGAGCGCCCCGAGCTCACCGCCTCGAGCTTCGCGGAGTTCTTCTCGGCGGATGGCATCGAGTTCCACACCGACATGCGCCGGTGGGCCGGGGCCGACGTCGTGCTGGCCACCGGCTGGCAGACGGTGGCGCGCTCACTGCTGCTCGAGGGCGCGTCGGCGCGCGCCTACCTGGTGCAGGATCACGAGCCGGACTTCTACCCGGCCTCCGCGGAGGCGCTGTGGGCGGCGCAGAGCTACCGCCAGGGGCTGTACTGCATCGCCGCGAGCCCATGGCTCGCGGAGCTGCTGCGGAGCCGGTACGGTGCGCGCGCCTCGCACTTCGATCTCGCCCTGGAGCACTCCGTCTACAGGCCGCCCGGCGGGCCGCGCAGCGGCGAGAGCGTGCTCTTCTACGCCCGCGCCGTGACACCGAGGCGTGCCGTCCCGCTGGGCCTGCTCGCGCTGTCCGAGCTCGCGCGCAGGCGCCCCGGCCTCGACATCGCCCTCTACGGCGAAGACGCGCCCGTGGACGCCCCGTTCCCCTGCCGGCAGCTCGGGGTCCTTCACGCAGGCGCGCTCGCGGCGCTCTATGGGCGGGCGAGCGTCGGGATGGTGCTCTCGCTCACGAACCCGTCGCTGATCGGGCTGGAGATGATGGCGTGCGGGCTCCCGTGCGTGGAGCTGGCGAGCGAGTCGATGCTCGCAACGTTCGGGCCCGACGGCCCGCTCCAGCTCACCGCCCCCGACCCGGCCGCGCTGTGTGAGCAGATCGACTCGCTCCTCGGCGACGAGCAGCGCCGCGCCCGCATCGCAGCCGACGGGCTCGCGCTGACGGCCGAGCGTTCCTGGGACCTCGCCGGAGCACAGGTCGAGGCCGCACTGTCAGCGGCCCTGCGGGATCCGCGCTAGCCGCCGTCGGCGACGTGGACGACGGTGCCGTCCACGGGGTCGGTCACCCACACGCCCGTCCCTGACGCCTGCAGGCTGGAGATCGCGTGCCCGAGGTGCAGCACCGGCCCGAGCGGGGTGGCCGTTTCGGGGTCCGCCAGCACCAGTTCTCCCGCCGCGTCGGCGACCCACAGACCGCACGGTCCGGTGGCGGTGGCAACCGCCGCCATCCCGCCCGGTGCCGTGAGCTTTTTCAGCGTCACGGCGGCGGCGTCCACCCGCAGCAGCGAGCGGGTCGAGGGTTCCGCCAGCCAGATCGTCGAGCCGGAGGCGCTCATCGAGCTCGGTGACTGCCCGCCGAGCGCGAAGCCGGTGCGGACGATGCGGCCGAGGGCGGGGTTGAACGGGGAGAGCCCGGGGCCCTGTGCGCCGAGGATCCAGAGTTCCCCTCCGGCGGCGACCATTTCGGCGGGCTGCCCGACGGGCGAGTCATAGGGCTGGGAGGTGTTCCCGTTGATCGTGTTGAGACCGTAGATCTCGCCCGAGTCAAGACTCAGCGCCCACACCCCGAGCGTGCCCGCATAGACGCTGACCGGGACGCTCAGGTAGGAGGTGGTCAGGCGTTTCAGGCTCTGCGCGTCGAGGGAGAGCACCTCATCGCCGTCGCGCTCGGCCACCCACACCCGCCCCAGGTTGGCGGCCAGCGAGATCGGCGTGCCGCCCACATGCAGGCGGGTGGTCGAGGTGGGAGTGATGCGGACCAGTTCCCCCGCAGACGGGCGGGCCGCCCACACGATCGCTCCTTCGACCGCGAGCGGGGAGACGCCCGCGCCGACCGTCGTGCGGCCCAGCACCTGCAGCCGCGAAGGACGCGGGCACGCCGGCGAGGAGGCCGCCGCGGTGGCCGACGCCGAGGTGGTTGGGGTGGTGCTCCTGGCCGCCGACCCGCAGCCCGCCGTGAGCACCGCCGCGATCACCGCAGCCGTGACTGCTCGCGCCGACCTCATGAGGGGGTCACCGTCACCTGTGTCAGCTTGAGCGTTATCTGCGGATTCGTGGCGAGCGCGCCCTGCACGTTGGCGAGCGCCAGCTGCGGCGGGGAGTCGCCGGCGGCGCACACGCGCCCGCTCACGCTCCGGCTCTGCCCGGGCGCGAAGATGAGCGTCCTGCGCGGGCCGGCTCCCGTCATGATCAGGGTCCGCGCGGTGCTTGTGAGCGGGCTGAGGGCCAGTGTCAGGCTGACGCCGGCGCAGCTGCCGGGCCTGCCGGCCAGCGAATAGAGGCGAATCAGCGCCGGGCGCCCGAGGGCGAGCCAGCCGTCGCCCGAGGCCCCGAGCACCGCCCAGGCGGCCCGCACCGGCTGGGCCAGGTGCATCAGCTCGAGCGTGCCGTCGGGCGAGCGGCCGACGGGCGTGCCTTCCATCTGTGTCGGGAATCCCCGCGTCGGCACGACCAGATAGCTGACCGGCAGCGCGCTGGAGCTGGACCCGGAGGTGACCGTCACCGCACCGGTCGCCTGGTTCAGGCGCACGGTCTTGGTGGCGAAGTAGGAGTCGCCGATCCCTCCGAACGTGTCGGCGCCGGCGATCGAGCGGTTCCAGAACTCCAGGTCCTCCCAGATGCCGCGCGAGGTGTCCAGGCCGCCCATGTTCGTGACCAGCTGTTCGGCCGAGGCACCGGAGGGGATGGCGCCGTCGACCCAGTCGACGTTCTTCAGCGTTCCCGTCCCGTATCCGCGGCCGCCGGAGACGCCGTTCAGGACGCTGGAGAGCGAGTGGACGGTGATCGCGACGCAGAACACGAGCGCAAGGGCGCCCACGACCGCGAGCAGCCGCCCGACGGCGACCCGCCGCGCAAGCAGCGCGATCAGGATCCCCGCCGCGAGGATCGCAACCCCCACGAGCACCTGCCGTGAGGCGCCGGGGTCGGCACCCGGCCCGGAGGCGACCCCGAACACCGGCAGGATCCAGTCGTAGAAGCTCGACATCGCCGGCGACACCTGGTACCAGAAGGCCGTGCGGGCCGACTCGTAGCTGGTGGTGGCGGTCAACAGCGCAAGCACGGCAGAGCCGCCCACCGCCATCCTCACCGGATGGCGCGTCAGCAGCAGCGCGGCGCACATCCCGACCCCGATCAGAGGCACCAGGTAGAAGAGGTAGCGTTCCTGCAGCACCCCTTCGTCAAAGCGCTGGCTGACCTCCGCGACCTGGATCGTCAGGACGACGATCGAGAGCACCGTGATGGTCGCGAACGCGTGAGCGCGCCGCGAGACCGGCGCGAGGATGCTCTCGCCGATGAAGCCGAATGTGAGAGCCGCAGGGATCGCGCCGAGCCCGACGGCGAGGAACACGACGTAGGCGCGCGCCAGGCTGAACGTCGGCCCGGTCAGCGTCACGCCCGTGAGCGTGTTCCCGTAGAAGCCCGCCGCCGAGGTGAGCCTGCCGGTCAGCAGCAGCGGGATACCGATGATCACCCCGAGCGCGCCAACCGCGCTGAGCGGCTTGTGCAGGCGGATCATCCGCTGCCACGCCTCGCGCAGGCCCGCCCTGCGGTCGCCGCCTGCGGCCAGGCCGTAGCCGAGCTCGTGGCAGAGCATCGCGAGCACGAGCACCGGCGCGAGCACGACCAGCTGCAGCCGGCCGTAGGTCGCAAGGCCGATCGCGGCGAGGGCGATGATGTCGCGGCGCGTGCTCGGCAGCGCAAGGCAGCGCTGCATCGCCAGGAACGCCCACGCGCACGCCGGGAACGCCGCCACCTCCGTCAGCTCCACGAGAGACAGCGTCATCCACGGCATCACCGCCACCAGGGCGGCGGCGATGTAGCCGGCCCACCGGGGCTCCACGACCTGGCGCGCCAGCAGGTAGGTGGGGATGGCGGCGCTCACCATCAGCAGCACGTCCCAGACGTGGGTGATCTGGAAGGCGGTGACGTTCCCGAACGCGCCCCAGAACGGCGCTATCAGCAGCGGGTAGAGCTGGTTCAGGCGGGCCCCGCCGCCGTATCGCAGGGTGATCGGCGAGAGGGAGTGCGAGATCCCGACCGCGAGGTGGGTATAGCCGACCTCGTCGGGGGCATAGCCGACGATCTGCGTCGAGAAGACCAGCGCGATCGCCGCGCCGATGAGCATGATCGCCCCCACGACGAGCACGGGCCGCTCGAGCAGTCCGCGGCCGGCGGCCGGCGGCGCGTCCTGCGGGGGGGTGTCTGTCGCTGGCTGTGAGGCTAGGGGAACCGCGGGCGTGCGAGACACCGAAGCGCTATCGGGAACGGCGGAGCCCGAGGATGCTCAGCAGGAAGGAGGAGAAGAAGATCTGTATCCCCACGACGATCAGCGCGGCTCCGATCACCGCCAGCCGTTCGTCCGACAGCGAGCCGAAGCCGTGGGAGATCCAGGTGCCGACGATCACTCCGCCGAGGATGATGCCGACGAGCATGAACAGTCCGCCGAGGATCAGTCCGTGCTCCAGCCTGAAACGACTTCGCATGCGGTCGAACCAGGGGTCGCGCTCGCCCATGAAGTACGTGCCGTAGGCGTGTGCGCATAGCCCGAGTGCGATCACCTGGGTGCCGATGATCATCAGCAGCGTGCCGCCGATCAGCGCATGGACCCCCCAGTTCCGCCCGAACAGGCCGATCCCGGACTCGACCAGCAGCACGATGAAGGTGCCCAGGCCGGCGAGCACGGCGCCGGGGAAGATGAAGAGGTGGTTCGGGCTGTGCACCAGCAGGAAGCGCAGGTGCCGCCAGCCGTCGCGGAAGCTCGAGAGTTTGCTCTCGCCGCCGCGGGGGTGGTATTCGATCGGGAACTCCGCGATCTTCAGGTTCTCCTTCGACGCCCTGATGACCATCTCGGAGGCGAACTCCATGCCGGTGGTGCGAAGGTCAAGGCGGGGAAGCACGTCGCGGCGCAGTGCGCGCATGCCGCAGTGCGCGTCGCTGATGCCGGTGCGGAACAGCAGGTTCAGGAAGCCGGTGAGGAGCGGGTTGCCGATGTACTGGTGCAGCCACGGCATCGCGCCGGGCTGGATGTTGTCCATGCGGTCCCCGATCACCATCTCGGCGCCGTCCTCGAGGGCGGCGACGAAGCGCGGGATGTCGCTGAAGTCGTACGTGAGGTCGGCGTCGAGCATCACGATGTAGCGGCCTCTGGAGGCCGCGAAGCCGGCGAGATATGCGCTGCCATAGCCGCGGCGGCGTTCGATGATGACGCGTGCGCCCGCGGCCTCGGCAAGTCGCGCGGAGTCGTCCTCGGAGTCGTTGTCGGCCACGACCACCTCGCCGGGTACGCCCATGTCCTGGATCGCCTCGAGGGCTGCCTTTACGCAGGCCTCGATGTTCTCTTCCTCGTTCAGGCAGGGGATGACGACCGACACCAGCGGGCCGTCTGCCTGCTCGGAGTCCGGCGCCTGCGGGGGTGCGGTTGTCGGTGCGAGTGTGCTCATCGGCTGGATGCGTTCTGACCCAAGGTCGAAGGACAGGTCGTCCACGTCATCGGGTTATAACCCCACGAAGGGCGGAAAGTGGCGCACCGGTTGGCACGCGGGCCACATGGGATGCTACCGGGATGCGCGTATGCCTCGTATATGACTGCCTCTTCCCCCACACCGTCGGCGGCGGCGAGCGCTGGTATCGCAACGTCGCCGAGCGGCTGGCCGCGGACGGGCACGAGGTCACCTACCTGACCCTGCGCCAATGGGACCGGGGCGAGAAGGCCGACCTGGACGAGCGGATCAAGGTCGTGATCGCGGGCCCGAAAATGGCGCTCTACACCGACAGCGGGCGCCGCAGGATCCTGCCGCCGCTCGTCTTCGGCGCCGGAGTCCTGTGGCATCTGCTGCGAAACCGCAGCAGCTACGACGTCGTTCACACCTGCGCCTTCCCCTACTTCTCCCTGCTGGCGGCGGCCCTCGTGCGGCCGCTGGCCGGCTTTGACCTCGTCGTCGACTGGTTCGAGGTCTGGAGCCGCTCCTACTGGCACGACTATCTCGGCGGCGTCGGCGGGCGCGTCGGCGACCTCGTGCAGAAAATGTGCGTGCGGGTGCCCCAGAAGGCCTTCTGCTTCTCTGAGCTGCATGCCGAGCGCCTGCGCGAGGAGGGCCTGCGCGGGCAGGTGACGGTGCTGCGCGGGATGTACGACGGCGGCACAGAGCCGACCGCGGCGATCCCGGCCGATCCGCTGGTCCTCTTCGCGGGCCGGCTGATACCCGAGAAGCAGGCGCCGCTTGGGGTGGCGGCCATCGCCGTGGCACAGCGCCGCGTCCCCGAGCTGCGGGGCGAGTTCCTGGGAGACGGCCCGGAAAGGGCCGCGCTGGACGCCGCGATCGTCGATCAGGGCCTCAGCGACACCGTCACCGCACCCGGGTTCGCGACCGCCGAGACCGTCGACGGCGAGATGCGAAGGGCCCTGTGCATGCTGCTCCCCTCGCGCCGGGAGGGATACGGGATGGTCGTCGTCGAGGCCGCTGCGCGCGGCACCCCGAGCGTGGTCGTCGCCGGAGAGGACAACGCCGCGACCGAGCTGATCGTGCCCGGCGTGAACGGGATGATCGCGACGGGCTCTGACCCCGGGTCTATCGCCGAAGCGATCGTGGGAGTGCACGAGGGGGGAATCGAGCTGCGCCGCAGCACCTCGGCCTGGTTTGCCGAGAACGCGCAGAAGCTCGCCCTGGAGTCCTCGCTGCGAACGGTGCTGGAGAGCTACGACCGGCCCAGCGCGCGCTCGTAGCTGGCGAGCGTGAGGCGCGCGGTGCGCTCCCACGTGAACGTCGCCGCCCGCCGCCTGCCCGCCGCGCGCAGCCGTTCGGCCTCCTCGGGGTCGCTCATGAGCCGCTCCATGGACGCCGCGATCGCCGCCTGGTCGGCAGGGTCGAACAGCAGCGCCGCGTCGCCGGCGACCTCGGGCAGGCAGGATGCGTTCGAGCATGCGACCGGGACGCCGCGCTCCATCGCCTCGAGCACCGGCAGCCCGAAGCCCTCGTAAAGCGACGGGAACACGAACGCCTGCGCGAGCGCCCACAGCCCCTCGACCTCCTCCTCGGTGATCCAGCCGAGGAAGCGGACGTCATCGCCGACGCCGGCGCGGCGGGCGACCTCCCGCAGCTCGGCCTCGTGCCAGGTCACATAGCCCGGGAGCACCAGCAGCGGCCGGTCCTCGGGCGCGATCCTCGCGAGCGCCCCGATCAGCGCGCTGAGGTTCTTGTGCGGGCGCTTGGCGGACAGGCTGAGCACGATCCGCCGGGAGCCCAGGCCGAACCGTGTACGGGTGCGCTCCTCATCCAGCGGGGCGACGCGGCGGACCGCTCCGAGGCCGAGCGGGACGACGTCGATCCGCTCGGGGCTCACCCCCAGCAGCCTGATCAGGTCCTCGCGCCCATACTGCGAGTCGGCGATCACACGGTCCGAACGGCGCGCCGCCAGCGGCACCAGCACGCGCATGCCCCGGCCCCGCAGGCCCGTGTGGGCCTCCGGGTAGCGGGCGTAGATCAGGTCGTGAACCGTGACGACGCGGCGAAAGCGCCCCCATGCGGGCGCGGTGCTCGCGAGGCTGTGGACCAGGTCGACCCTGGAGCGGGCGGCTGCGAGCACCAGGGCGCTCTGCTCGCCGAGCACCCATTGGACCCTGTTTCGCGCGTTGACCGGCACCGTCACCGCCGGCAGCAGTTCTCCCCAGGGCCCGCCTCCCTCGGCTGCGGCCTCGCGGTTGATGAAGGCGGTGAAGCGCATCCCCGCCGGCGCCTGTTTGATCAGCTCGGGGATCAGCTCGCGGGCGGCCACCTCCATGCCGCCGGTCTCGCCGGGGACCAGGAACACGAGGTTCAGGCCAATGTGGATGCTGGTCGGAGCGGCGGCCACGGGCGTGCAAGGTTATCCGGGCACCCAGACTAGGATGGGCGCCCTGCCGCTCACGATCGACATCGTCATACCGGCCTCGGGGCGCTATGAGCTGACCGGGACGTGCCTGGCGCACCTCGCGCGCCAGAGCAGGGAGCACACCGTGATCGTCTCCGAGAACGGGGAGGGCGGCGACGCGGCCGAGCGGATCGCCGCCGAGTGGCCGGCGGTGCGGCTGGTCCACACCCCCCGCGCATTGAGCTTCGCGGCCGCCTGCAACCTCGGGGCCCGCGCCGGCGACGGCGACGTCCTCGTGCTCCTGAACAACGACGTCTATGCCCGCCCGGACTGGCTCGAGCACCTGATCGCGCCGCTCGAACAGGATGATGGTGTGGGCTCCGTCGGGTGCCTGCTCGTGCAGCCCGGCGAGGAGCTAATCGACAGCGTCGGGCTCAGCGCCGACGCGACGCTGGCGGGCTTTCCCCGCCTGGCCGGGCTTCCCGTCGCCCGGGCCTCGGACCGTGAGCCGCTGCTGCTGGGCGCCGCGGGCGCGGCCGCCGCCTACAGGCGGCGGGCGTGGGAGCAGGTGGAGGGCCTTGACGAGGCGATCTTCGCCTACTCGGAGGATCTGGATCTGGCCCTGCGGCTGCAGGCCGCAGGCTGGCGCGCCGCGCTCGCGGTCGATGCCGTCGGCGTGCACCTGGGCTCGGCGACCCACGGGCACCGCACCGCGTGGCAGCGCCGGCACGCCGGCTTCGCGCGCGGCTACATCCTGCGCCGCTACGGCGTCCTGCGCGGGCGCCACGCGGCCCGCGCCCTGGCGACCGAGGCCGCCGTGTCGGCCGCGGACGCGGTCCTCTCGCGAGACCTGGCCGCAGCGTCGGGTCGCATCGGAGGCTGGCGGTCGGCGCGGGGTCTTCCGAGGCGCAGAGTCGGTGCCGGCGCCGTCGATGAGTCGATCGGGCTGCGTGAGTCGCTCGCGCTGCGCCGCGGCGTCTACGCCAGGCGCTGAGCTGCCTAAAGGCGCGCCGCCGCACGGCGGCTGGCCTGCAGCGGAGCCACTTCGAAGAGCAGGCGCTCGGCCCCGGACATCGCCCACGGCAGCGACGCGTCGATCGTCGCTTCGAGCTCGCCGGGGCTCACCCGCCGGCCCCGCTGGATGCGCCGACGCGAGCGGAGCGCGCCCGGAAGTCCGAGAATCGCCTCGCCCCATGCGCGCAGCTGCTCACCGAGCATCCCGTCGCGTGCGCTCGCTGCGAGCCAAAGCAGCTGGTTCAGAGCAATCTTCCAGCCGTGGCGCAGCAGGCCCTCGGCGGGGAAGTCCTTGGCGATCATGAGCAGCGTGTTGCGTCGCTGCAGGCGGCCGAAGTAGCCCTTGCGCCGACTCGTCGTGGCCCCTCCCATGTGGTAGCCGACGGCACGCGGCTCATACCACGCCGTCAGGCCGACGAGCTGGGCCCTGATTCCCCAGTCGATGTCCTCGAGGTAGGCGAAGAAGGACTCATCGAAGGGGCCAACCTCCTCGAAGGCGCTGCGCCTGTAGAGCGCGGCGCCGGCGCAGGAGGCGAACACGGCCTGCGGAGAGTCGTATTGACCGCGGTCGGGCATGCCGTGGCCCCGGTTGACCACCGCTCCGGACCACAGCATCAGGTCACCGGCCGCATCGATCGTCGAGCGGTCGTGGAAGCGCAGCAGCTTGCCGCAGGCCGAGCCTGCCCGCGGATGCGCGTCCAGGGCAGCCGTCAGCTGCACCAGCCAGTCCGGATCGAGCTCGATGTCGTTGTTCAGCAGCGCGACGAGCTCGGTATCGCTCTCGCTGACCGCCCGGTTCAGCGCCGCCGCGACCCCGACGTTGTGGCCGATCTCGACGACCTCGACCTCCGGCCAGCGTTCGCGAATGTGCCGGCAGGAGTCATCGCTCGAGCCGTCGTCGATCACGACCACCCGCGCCTGGTCCACACCGCGCAGCGCGAGCACCGAGGGGACCACCACGTCGAGTAGTTCGCGACCGTTGTAGTTCAGGATCGCGAGCGTGGCACGGGGAGCATCGGAGCTCACGCCGGCCTCGGCTCTGGAAGCGGGCCCCACGTCATCTCTTCCAGGTGCAGGCGCCGCTTGGGGCTGGAGTCGTCGAACTGTCGAGTGCGCGTGTCCGCCAGGAGCAGGTTCTCCTGGTTGCCGCTGCGGTAGGTCGCGCTCTCGCGCCAGCGCTCGACGGGGTAGGCGGCGCCGTCGCGGCCGACGATGACCAGCGCGAGGCCGCGATCGCGCACCTGGCGTGAGATGCCATGTTTGCCGCTCTCCAGCCGCAGCGCCTGCAGCTTTCGCCTCGGAGCCGGCCAGTCGAGAGCGCGGACTAGCTCGCGGCGCATCATGAAGCCATTGGTCCTGACGTGGGGGTTGGGGAAGCGATCGAAGCCGAGGCGGAAGGGGCGCAGGGGACGTGGAGCGGCCGAGCGCAGGCTCTCGTGCGAACCGGCCACCGCTGCGATCCCCGTCCCGGGGGTGGAGAGGTGGCGGTCAAGGAGCGCAAGCCAGTTGTCGGCGAGGACCACCGCGCTGGAGTTGGTGAAGCAGTAGCGCTCGGCGTAGGGCTCGGCGTCGACGACGCTGCGGTATGTGCCGAGGTCGAGCATCCCTGTCGGGGTGTCCATCGACTCGTGGGCGACGCCCTCGAGCGCCTGTTCCCACCGCCCCCTGTCCTCTCCCGCCTTGAATCCCTTCATCACGATCAGCAGCCGGTGCTCCGCGCCCGCGGGGTGCTCGCGGTAGGAGTCGATGAACCGCGCGAGCGCCTCCGGGCCCAGCGGTGCCCACACCAGGTGCACCAGGCACAGGCCCTCCTCTGCGGCGCTCACGTCCCGGCCACCCGGTCGCGTGCCGGTGCCGGCCGGGCCGCGTCACCCCACGCGTAGCGCGAGAGGGCCGTTCGGGCCTCGGTGCTGCCCAGCTCGTAGTCCTCGGTGCGGTTGTCTGAGATCAGAAGGTTCTCCTGCTCGCCCTGCCACAGCGTGCGGCTGGCGGGCCACTGGTCGGGAGTGTAGGCGCGCCCGTCCCTGCCGGCCACGAGCGCCGACAGCCCCATGCCGGTGATCTGCGCCGTCAGGTTCCTGCGACCGCTCTCCATGCGGTAGACGTCGATCTTGCGCTCCAGCGGTCCGGTCACGACGGCCGCGAGAACCTCCGAGCGGATCATGAAGGCGTTGGTGCGCAGGTGCGGAGCGGGAAAGCGCGGGAAGCCGTGAGCGTTCTGGACCAGCGCCCGCGGATAGGCGAGCCTGTCGCGGCGCTCCTGCACAAGCGGCGGCGGGGCATGTCTCGCGCCGGCCTCGGTGAGGGCCGCGACGCCGGCCCTGCGGTCGGGGAAGACCTCTGCATACGGGCCGCCCAGACCGAGCTGAAAGCGGTTGTAGGAGCTCACGCTGCCCCACGAGCCGCTCGCGCCCGCGACGCCCGCGCCGGGCTCCTCGAGGGCATCGCGCAGCCGCCGGAGCCACCCATCGCAGAGCACGGCGCTGTACGAGTTCAGGAAGCAGTAGCGCTGCGCGCGCACCTGCTCGGCTGCGGCCCTGTAGGCGGCGAGATCCAGCATCGGCCTGCCGAGCATGAGCTGCTCATGCTCCACGCCCTCGAGGAGCTCGAGCCAGGGACCGCGGTCCTGCCCGGCGGCGAAGCCGTTGAAGAGGACCATGAGGCTGTGCTCGGCCTCCGCGGCATGGCGGCGGTAGGAGCCGATGAACCGGGCGAGCGGCCCGGGCCCCAGCGGCGCCCAGACCAGGTGAACCACGCATATCTCTGCTTCTGCCATGCCGATCAGCCTTCGCGCCGGGCTCTCAACCGTCCACCCCGATGACACGCTCGAGCTCGCGCAGGCCCGCAGTCCTCGAGCGCTGCACCGCGCGGCGCTTTCGCAGCACCTCGGGCATCCCGCGCAGCGCCTCCCGCCAGGCCCGGGCGAACACTCCGGTCCGGCCGTTCTGGAGCGCCCACACCAGGGTCCTGGCCTGTGAGCCCAGAAATGCGGGTCCGTGGCGCAGCAGCGCGGTGGCGGGGTAGTTCTTCGCCACTCCCCAGATCCCGTTCCTCCAGGTGTGAAAGAGCGTGAAGTCGCTGAGACCCTGCCCGATCGTGACGCTTCCCATGTGGTAGACGACGGCGCTCGGGACATAGCGGCAGCTATAGCCGCGAAGCTGCGCGCGGAAGGACCAGTCGACGTCCTCGGAGAGGGCGAACAGCTGCTCGTCGAAGAGGCCGACGCTCACGATCGCAGAGCGGCGGTAGAGGGCCGCGCCCCCGCATGCGCCGAAGATCGGGCGCGGGTGCTCGAACTGCCCGAGGTCTCGCGCTCCCTTGCCGCGGCGCGTCGCCCCTCCGGTCCAGCGGAAGATGTCCCCCGCCCCGTCGATCACGCCGCGGTCGTAGAAGTCGATCAGCTTGGCGGAGGCTGATCCCGCCTGCGGGTGAGCGTCGAGCGCGGCGACGAGCTCCGCGAGGGCGTCGGGGTCGAGCTCGATGTCGTTGTTCAGGAGCGCGACGAACTCGGTCTCAGATTCGCGTAGACAGACGTTCAGGGCTGCGGTCACGCCGACGTTCTCGGGCAGCGCGACCACCTCCACATGCGGCCAGTTCTCACGCAGCCACGACACGCTGTCGTCTTCGGAGCCATTGTCTACCACCAGGGTCCGGAAGTCAGTCAGGCTCTGCGAGGCCAGCGAGGGGAGGACCACTTCGAGCAGCTCTCGCCCGTTGTAGGTGAGCACCGCAGCCGTCACTCTCGCCGTCGCGCTCGACCTCATGAAATTGCCACCCTAACGAATGGCGGCGCGGCCCAGAGCACGCAGCACCCAGCTGGCCATCACCTCGCGGACCTCGTCCGGGAAGCGGCCCAGGAGCCGCAGCACGCCGAAATACAGCAGGCTCGCGACCACGACCGCGAGTACCGCGCTGACCGGCAGCAGCAGCACCCCGCCGACAGCGCCGACGCCCGCCGCAAGGACGACAACCGGGAACACGCTAAGGGGCAGGTGCACCGGTCGCTCGTCGCGCATCAGCGCGATCGCAGAGGCGAGCGCGAGCGCGGCCTCTGCCGCCAGAGCCGCCACGGCGGCGCCCTTCGCGCCGAATTCCGGCGCGAGCGCCAGGGTCAGGGCGGCGGAGAGCACGAGCGCCCCGCCGTTGATCAGCAGCACCGCCCGGAAGCGGCGCAGGGTCAGCAGCGGGTAGCCGCACGCCACCGAGATGAAGGAGGCGATCAGCGCAAGGCCCTGAATGCGGAGCACCGGGATCGAGGGATCGGCCTTGTTGCCGGCGACGACGTGGATCGCGAACGCCGCGCCGACCTCGAGACACAGCACCATCCATGTGCCCGCCAGCACCGCGAGCTCGAAGATCCGCGCCGACGCGGAGCTGAAGCGCTCGCGATCGTCCAGCACGGAGCGAGCGAGGATCGGGAAGGCGGCGCTGATCACGAGCCCGGGGATCCCGACGAGCACTTCGGTGATGCGGAAGGAGGTGGCGAAGTATCCGGTCTGCTCGGCGGTCGCGATCACGGACATCAGCACGATCGAGACGCGGAAGTAGACGATGTTGACCGCGCTGATCACCGCCCAGGGAATCGTCTCGCGCAGCAGCCGCCACCAGTGCCCGAGGTGGAATACCGGGCGCAGTGAGATGTCCCGGAACACCAGTGGCACCGTGCATGCGAGCGACGCGAGCGCGGCGGGAATCCCGACGGCCAGCAGCGGCACAAGCCCGGCCCCGTTGAGCGCGAGCGCCAGCAGCAACCCGACGCTGACCACCTGGCGCACGAGTTCGGCGACCGACACCCATCCGAAGCGCAGGTTGGCCTGCAGTGTCGTTGCGAGGGTGCTCTGGAGCAGCTGAACGATCAACGCGATGCCGGCCACGGCGGTGCCGAGCACCATCGTGGAGCTGTAGCCCACCGCGATCGCGAAGACGACCGCCAACGCGACCCCGATCGCCGTGACGACCACCCGCATCCCGATCGCCGAGCGCATCATCTCGCGCCGGCGAGCATCCGGCAGCGTCGCGAATTCCCGCAGGACGACGCTGTTCAGGCCGCCCTCGGTGAATCCGCTGACGATCGCGACCAGCGACAGCACCGCTATGTAGCGGCCGAACTCTTCCTCACCGAGATGCGTGATCAGCACACGCACCGAGATCAGCGAGAGCAGGATCGTCAGTACATAGGCGACGGTGCGCAGGACGCTGCCGCGCAGGGCGGCCGGGCCCGCCTCGTTTGTGTCGAGCAGATCGGGCTGCTCTGGCTCTGCGCTCGGCTCCGCCGGCGGAGGACCGGGCTCGACGGAGGTCATCCTCGAGATGCTAGCCGCACCGGAAGCGGCCGTTATCCCGCGCGGCTGGGCGCGGCCGGCGGGCTTTCGGGGCCCTCATCGCCGCTGAGCGCGCGCGCTCGCCACCACTGGATGCTCTCCTGCAGACCGTCGCCGAGGTCCACCGAAGGAACCCATCCCACCTCGTCCCGCAGCCTTGACACGTCGGCCACAAGCGAGGGCGGGTCATTCTCGCGCATCGGCAGGGCCCCGGCTTCGAGCAGCTCCTCGGCGTCCAGCCGCCGGGCGATCGTCTGCGCGATCTCCAGCAGGCTGACCCCTGTGCCGGAGGCCACGTTCACCGGCCCGCTCACGCTGCTCTGGGCGAGCGCCGCGAGCGCGGCTCCGAGGTCAGCGACGTGCAGGAAGTCTCGCCTCTGGGTACCGGCTGTGAGCGGGGCCGGTTCGCCGCGCAGCAACGAGCGGATGATCGCCGGCACGAAGCGCCCCGGTGACTCCCCGGGCCCGTAGATGAAGAACAGCCGCGCCCAGGCCAGGGAGATGCCGGCCTCCTGCGCGAACGCGGCCGCGACGGTGTGGAGTCCGTGCTTCGCCGCGCCGTAGAGCGTCGCCGGCTCAAGCGGAGCGCTCTCCGGATAGACCTCGCGCGACCACCCATACTCGGCGCACGTGCCGGTCAGCAGCGCCCGCCGGCCGCCCACGCCGGCGAATGCGCGCAGCAGCGCAAGCGAGGCCTCGACCCAGCGCACGTTCTCGGGCGAGGTCCAGAACCGGCCATGCTCGGCATACCAGGCGAGATGCACGAGAACCTCCGGCTCGACTTCCTGCACGACGCCGCAGCCCTGGAGCAGGTCGGCCTCGTGCCAGGTGCAGCCGGGCAGCTCTGGTCCCGGGCGGCGCGCGACGGCGTGCACCTCATGGCCCGCCGCCGCCAGCGACGGGAGCACCTGCCTGCCCACCAGGCCCGTGGCTCCCGTGAGCAGGACACGGCTCACGGGGCGAAGTCCGGATAGGAGGCGTCCTTCTCGGAGATGACCCGCTCGCCGGCCGGCTCCGGCCAGGCGACCGCAAACGCGGGATCGTCCCATCGCACTCCCCGCGCTGACTCGGGAACGTAGCGGTGGCCCATCTGGTAGAGCACCTCGCTCTCGTCCGCGAGCGTCTGGAAGCCGTGCGCGAGCCCCTCGGGGATGTACAGGGCGCGGCCGTTCTCCTCGCTCAACTCGGCGCCGAACCAGCGGCAGTAGGTCGGCGAGTCCGGGCGCAGGTCCACCGCAACGTCGAACACCGCACCACGCACACAGCGCACGAGCTTGGGCTCTCCGTGCGGCGCGGCCTGGTAGTGCATGCCTCGCAGGGTGTCCCTGCGAGAGTTGAAGGAGGCGTTGCACTGCACCACCGACGGCTCCATTCCGCGCTCGCGGAACTCCTGCTCATCGAACGTGCGCGCGAACCAGCCGCGTTCGTCCTCGATGCGGTCGATCTCGACGATCCAGACCCCGGGCAGCTCCGCGGCCTTGAACCTCATCGCGCGGCGTGGGCGCTCGCCGGGGCTGTGTCGCGCACCGCCAGCCGAGCGTTCATGCGTGCAGCTCTAGCTCCGGTGTACGGACGGCAAAACGCCCGCCCCACTCGCGGATGAACGCGAGCTGCTCCATGATCTCGTCCTTGAGATTCCAAGGGAGGATGAGCACGACGTCGGGCTTCTCCTCGCGGATCGCCTCGGGAGCACGAATCGGGATGTGGCTGCCCGGCAGGAAGTGCCCCTGCTTGTGAGGGTTCAGGTCGCACGTGAAGTCGATGAAGTCGCCCCGGATCCCGCAGTAGTTCAGCAGCGTGTTGCCCTTCGCGGGCGCCCCGTAGGCGGCGATGCTCAGCCCCTGCGCCTTGAGGTCGATGAGGAAGCCGAGGATCTGGCGCTTGTCGGCCTCCACGCGGCGGCCGTACTCGAGATACGTGTCGAGCGACTCATACCCGCCGGCGCGCTCGCGCTCGCGCAGCTCACGTGCAGCGGCCGATTCGCTCTTGGCCGCATCGTCGTCGTGGCAGCCATAGATCCGGAGCGAGCCCCCATGCGTCGGAAGCTCCTCGACGTCGAACAGGCGCAGCCCGTGAGCCTCGAACACCCGGCTGACCGTCAGGAACGAGAAGTAGGAGAAATGCTCGTGGTAGATCGTGTCCCACTGGTTGTCCTCGACCAGGCGCATGAGGTGCGGGAACTCCATGGTGATGACCCCGCCCTGCTTGAGCAGGATCTTCATCCCCGCGACGAAATCGTTGAGGTCGGGGACGTGCGCGAGGACGTTGTTACCCAGCAGCAGGTCGGCGGAGGACTCCACAGCGACCGAGGAGGCGGTCTGCGTCCCGAAGAACTCGACGAGCGTGGGAATGCCTTTCTCAAGCGCGACCTCGGCGACGTTGGCTGCCGGCTCGATGCCGAGCACGGGGACCTGGCGGTCGTTGAAGAACTGCAGCAGGTAGCCGTCGTTGGAGGCGATCTCGACAACCTGGCTGTCGGCGCCGAGGCCGAGGCGCTCGATCATCTGCTCGGCGTAGCGCTCGCAGTGCTCCAGCCAGCTCGAGGAGTACGAGGAGAAGTATGCGTAGTCGGAGAAGATCTGCTCGGGCGTCTCGAACTCCTCGAGCTGGACCAGGAAGCATTTCGCGCACACCAGGGCCCGCAGCGGGTAGAACGGCTCCATCGCATTCGCGCGCTCGGGCGGCAGGTAGGAGTTGGCCAGCGGCGACATCCCCAGGTCGGCGAAGACGTCATCCAGGGGTGCGTGGCAGAAGCGACAGACGGTGGACATCGGCCAGCTACCCTACCGGGGTCCGTCCCCGCAGAGCAGCAGCACCAGGGCGGTCGCGCCGCCTTCGCGGCGAGCGCCGGCTCAGGGCGCTCTCACGCGGCAACCTGCTGAAGCGCCTTGATCTGCTCAAGCGTGACGGCCCTCATGTCAGCGCCTGCGCGGAGCTCGGAATACCACTCGACGATGCTCTCCAGGGCTGCATCGAGCCCCAGCAGCGGCCGCCATCCGAGCTGGGCGCGAGCCCGGGAGGAGTCCAGCTTCAGATAGCGCGCCTCGTGCGGGTGTGGGCCGTCGTCGATCGCCGATGTGAGATCCCCGGGCCACAGGCCGGCCACTCGGTCGACGATCCACCCGACCGGCCGTGCGTCCTCCTCCGGCGGCCCGAAGTTCCAGCCCGCGGCCTGATCGCGCCGCTCCCAGACCGCCTGGGCGAGCAGCAGGTAGCCGCTTAGCGGGTTCATGACGTGCTGCCAGGGGCGGATCGAGTTGGGATTGCGCACCCGCACCGGCTCTTCGGCAAGCGCGGCGCGCATGATGTCCGGCACAAGCCGGTCCTCACCCCAGTCCCCGCCGCCGATCACGTTGCCGGCCCGCGCCGAGGCGAGCCTCGGCCCTGACGGGTCAGAGAAGAACGAGTTCCGGAAGGCCGCCGTCACCAGCTCCGAACACCCCTTCGAGTTCGAGTACGGGTCGTGTCCGCCCATCGGCTCGTCCTCGCGATAGCCCCACTCCCACTCGCGATTCTCATAGCACTTGTCCGAGGTCACGTTCACCACGACTCGTACGTCTCCAGCGGCGAGCCGTACGGCCTCGAGCACGTTGACCGTGCCCATCACGTTCGTCTCGTATGTGAGCCGCGGCTCGGAGAACGAGCGCCGCACCAGAGACTGGGCCGCCATGTGGATGACGATCTCTGGTTCCGCCTCGTTCACTGCGGCGAGGACCGCGTCCGCGTCCCGCACGTCCGCCCTGATGCTCCTCAGTCCCTCGTCGACCCGGGCGAGCTCATACAGGGAGGGTTCGGTTGGAACGCCGTCCGAGTAGCCCGTCACCTCCGCGCCCAGCGACTGCAGCCACAGCGACAGCCACGAGCCCTTGAAGCCGGTGTGGCCTGTCAGCAGCACCCGCCTTCCGCGCCAGAAGTCCGGGTCGACGGCCGCGGCGCCCGGTGCTACTCCCATGTGCGCCACGGAGCCCCACCCGAGTTCCACAGCTCCTCGAGATGGTTGCGGTCGCGAATCGTGTCCATCGCCTGCCAGAAACCGGTGTGCTGGTAGGAGGCGAGCTGCCCGTCCTGGGCGAGCGAGCGCATCGGCTGCTGCTCCCAAACGGTGTCGTCGCCGCCGAGATAGTTCGCGACGCCTGGCGAGAGCACGAAGAAGCCGCCGTTCATCCAGCCTCCGTCTCCGCGCGGCTTCTCCTCGAACTCGGTGACGATGTCGTCCTCGATCTCGAGCGCTCCGAACCTGCCGGGCGGCTGCACGGCCGTGACCGTCGCGATGCGACCGTGCTCGCGGTGGAAGGCGATCTCGGCGGTGATGTCGATGTCCGCGACGCCATCTCCATAGGTGAAGCAGAAGTCCTCGTCGCCGAGGTAGGGCAGCACTCGCTGGAGCCGCCCGCCGGTCATCGTGTTCTCGCCGGTGTCGACGAGCGTGACATGCCACGGCTCGGTCGTGGAGCGGTGGACCTCCATCCCGCCGCCCGCGAGGTCGAACGAGACATCACACGTGTGCAGGTAGTAGTTGGCGAAGTACTCCTTGATCAGATAGCCCTTGTAGCCGAGGCAGATCACGAAGTCGTCGATCCCGTGAGCGGCGTAGATCTTCATGATGTGCCAGAGCATCGGCTTGCCGCCGATCTCGACCATCGGCTTCGGGCGCACAGCCGTCTCCTCGCTCAGCCGGGAGCCGAATCCGCCCGCAAGTATCACCGCCTTCATGGGGCGCAGGTTATTGGATGCCCTACCGGGCATCCCCGATCAGCGCTCGTGAACCGCCACCACATTCGACGCACCGGCACCGAATGGATAGTCGGACTCGGGTTCCGAGCGAACGCGGAACTGGTAGTCGGCGGGACCCGCGAACCTGAAGCGATAGCCGGCGTGGAATCGACCACGCGCGTCGCTCCGGACGACCTTGAACTCGATCCACGGGCCGCCGGGTGCACGGGCCTCGAGCACGAGGAGCTTCCCCGCGGAGGGCACGGGAGCACCGAGCAGACGGCCGCTGAAGTGGATGCTCGCGCCGACGGAGGAGGTGCGCGGCGTGACCGCCATCGACAGGCCGGCTCGGACGCTCAGCGTCAGCGTGCGTGTGGCGACCGGCAGGGCATCGCCAACGTGCTCTCGATAAGCGAACCGCAGGGTTCGAGAGGACACGCCGGCGGGGACCCGCAATGTGAACGCACCGCCGGGGCCTGTGAGAGGACCCGCGATCGCGAGCGCCGCGGCACCGCTGTAAGCGGGCGATGCCACAACGTCTATCCGCGCGCCGGGGATCGGGGCTCCGGCCAGATTCGTGAGCCTGCCCGAGACGATCTCGGTGCGGCCGAACGGCACCGTCAGGCGTGAACCCGTCCCGCCTCTCCACGCGACCGTCAGGGACGCCCTTGCCGCCGCCCCGGCGCCGTTCGGCTCACCGGTCGCGCCTGACGACCCGCTGCCGCCGGATGCCGCAGCAGACGAGCTGGCGGAGTTGGAGACGGTGATCGTCCGGTCGAGAACGGGAGCGGAGTTGCCTGCGGCGTCCGTGACGCTCACGAGGAGGTGGTGAGCGCCGTTCGCGAGCCTTGTGGTGTCGAACGGCACGTCGGCGCTCACCGCGGCAAGGCACGGCTGGACGTAGAGGAAGGCGGGAGCGCCGTCCGTCGTCTCTCCGACATCCCTGCAGCGCCCGCCGTCTTCGTCGAGGTCGCTGGTCTGCACGACGCTGCCATCGATCGTGAACACCGCCTGGTAGACGCCCGATCCAGCGTCCGTTGCGCTGAACGCGACATCGCTCGAGCCGCTCACGACCGTGGCGCTCGCGAGTTCGCCGGTCACGTTGTTGGCCGACGGTCCGGCACTCTGTTCGAGCGTCAGATCCGCGGCATAGAGGTGGACGGCGGCGGCGTAGTTATCGGCATCGCCTTTCCCGGACGGGCAGTTGTATTCCGCGACGCCGCCGCAGCGACGCATCGAGGAAGAGCGCCGACGCCGACGTTCGGCAGCTGGCACGCGATCCGGTTGTCGGCTGCCAGCGGGTGCACCGGTACCTCCCTCGCCGCGAAGCACGACATGTAGACTCGCGCACATTCGTCAAAGACTGCGCTGGCTGTGCGTCTCGGCCCCGCGAGCCAGAATTGGTAGGTCGCGTTGATCGCGGCGCCACCGTCGGCGTCGCCGGCGCGCCACAGCGTCGCTCCGGCAAGAGTGGTCTCGGGCGGAGCCGCGAAGGACCAGGTCGCGGAATCTGTGTTTGCCTGTCTCGCCGGCTCATCCCCGAGCGCCGCAACAAGGGCCCCGTCAGGCTGGGCGCAGGTGTCTTCCGCATAGGTGTAGGGGCCCACCTTCGACCCGCTCCATCCGTCAGCCGGCGCGCTCGCCCCGCTGGGGGTTCGGCACGAGTACACGTGGTAGCGGCCCGCCTGCGCCGATGTGGCCGCTGTCGCTGCCGCCAGCACGGCGAGCAGCAGTGCGCGCTTCGAGATCCGTTCGATTCGTGACATCCATGTCCTTGTCGCTCGTGGCCGTCCATTGGCCCCCCCTGCAAACTTCTACAGCTATGCAGAGAAGCAGATCGGCAGCTCCGACAAGCCGTATATCCCCGAGACGCTCTCGTAGACGGGCTCGCCGGTGAGCTCCAGGCCGTGCAGATTCTCGGCAAGGAACGTGAGGCCCTCCTGCAACTCGACCCGGGCCAGGTTGGCGCCGAGGCAGTAGTGCACGCCGGCTCCGAACGTCAGCGGCCGAGCGCGCTCCCGGTCGGCGGTGATGTCGAAGCGGTCCCCCTCCTCATAGCCTGAGCCCTCGAGGTCGCGGTTTCCCGTGAAGGCGCAGACCATCACGATTGTGCCCTCGGGAAAGAGGACGTCCCGGTATTCGACGTCCTCGGTGAGGATCCGCGCGGTGAATGGCGTGATCGGCTCGTAGCGGAGGGCCTCCTCGACGGCCTGCGTCGCGAGGGAGTGGTCCTGCTGCAGCGCATGCCACTGGTCTGGGTGCTCGGCCAGCAGCCTGATCGCGTGCGCGAGCTGCGCCTGCGTCGTGTCGACGCCGCCGACCAGGACGTTGAAGACGAGGTTGATGCACTCGACGTCTGAAAGGCGGTCGCCCTGCTCCTCGGCCTCGATCAGCTTGGAGATGAGGTCGTCGGCGGGGCTCCGCCTGCGATCGTCGACGAGCGCCTGCGCGTAGTCATAGAACTCCGCGACGGCGGCATCTATCCCCTCGCGCTCGGTTGCCATGCTCGCGGCGTCGAACTGCCGCTGGATCCAGTTGGACCAGTGGTGCAGCCGCGGCGCGTCGGCGATCGGCGCGCCCATCACCGTCGCGATCACTCTGGAGGGATAGGGCCGCGCGAAGGCCGCGACGAAGTCGCAGCGCACGTCCTTGCCGCCTGACGCGGCCACGGCGTCTTCGAGCAGCTCGCGCAGGAAGCCCCTCATCGCCGGGCGGTAGCGCTCGACCGCGCGCGGGCTGAGCGTCGGGTTCACGTGCGAGCGCAGTCGCGAGTGGTCGGGGCCGTTGATGTGCAGGATGTTGCGCTGCATCTCCTCGAACAGCGGCCCCTCGGTGACCCCGAAGATCTCCGCGATCTTCATGCCGGGGAAGATCGCCGAGCGTGTGCGAAGGAAGAACTCGCCCGACTCCCTGTCGAGCGTCATGTATCCGAACGGGCCCCGCGCAAGCCATCCGCCTGCGCGGGCCCGGGCCATCTCGCCATGGAAGTGCTCCCCGCGCATTGCCGGGTCCGTGTGGTCGAACGCGGGGAGCTCCAGCTCGGTTACGAGCGCCATGGCGTCGCGGCTATTTTTTCTTGGGGCTGACCGCGGCCTTGAGCCCTGCGCCTGCGGAGAACTTGGGCGCCTTTGAAGCTTTGATTTTGACGGCCTCGCCGGTGCGCGGGTTGACACCCTTGCGGGCCGCCCTTTTGACGACGGAGAACTTGCCGAAGCCGGTGATCGCGACCTCGTCGCCTTTTTTCAGCGTCTTGGCAACCGTGTCCAGGAACGACTCGATCGCGCGGGCCGAGTCGGCCTTGGTGAGACCGCTGTCCGCGGCGACCGCGTCGATCAGCTGGGACTTGTTCATACGGAGCTTCCTTTCACTTGGGTGGGAATGAGGTGTGCAATGGCGAGCGCGCAGGCTACCGCGCCAGCTTCTTCCCTGGGTTCAGGAGCCCCTTCGGGTCGAATGCGTTCTTGATCTGCTGGTGAATTTCGATGGCCCGTGGAGGCCAGAGCTCCGCGAGCCGGCCGCGCTTGACCCAGCCGACGCCGTGCTCTCCGGCGATCGACCCTTCGAGGTCGATCACCTCCCGCATGAGCTCCTCCCCCACCGCCTGCGCGGCGGCCGTCTGCCGCTCGTCCGCGGGGTCCACGAGAACGTTGGCGTGCACGTTTCCGTCGCCGCCGTGCCCCCAGGCGCAGGAGCGCAGTCCGTGCTCTGAGGCGATGGCCTCGAAGCGCTCCAGGCCCTGCGCCAGGTGCTCGAGCGGGAACACGACGTCCTCGGCGACCTTCGCCCCGAGGACGCCGCTCACGACGCCGTTGATCCCGTCCCGCCAGCGCCACAGTGCCACGGCGTCCGCGACCTCGTGAGCGTCGACCATCCCGTCGCCGACGGCGGCCAGGAGCTCACCGCGCTGGGCGAGTGCCTGCTCGCGTGTCCCGTCGACCTCGGCGATCAGCGCGAAGCCCGCCTGCGCCGGCACCGTGCCGGGGAAGGACGCCCTGGTCAGCTCGAGTGTCGCGCCGTCGATGAAGTCGAGCACCGACGGCCGCACCCCCGCCGCCATCACGGCGGCGATCGCATCGCATCCCTCCCGGCGCGAGGGGAGGAAGATCACGCTCGCCAGCGCGCAGTCGGGTGCGGGCAGGAGCCGCAGCTGGACGGCGGTGATGACGCCGAGTGTGCCCTCAGACCCGACGAGCAGGCTCTTCAGGTCATAGCCGGCGACGTCCTTGCCGGCCCATCCGCCGATATGGACGAGCTCACCGGGCGCGAGCACCACCTCAAGGCCCGAGACCCATGCTCCCGTGACGCCGTACTTGACGGTGTGCGGGCCGCCGGCGTTCGTCGCGACGTTTCCGCCGATCTGCGACTGGTCGGAGGCACCGGGGTCGGGGGCGAACATCAGCCCGTTCTCCCGTGCCAGCCGGTGCACGTCGCGGGTGATGACCCCGGCCTCGGGGGTCATCCGCCAAAGGCCCGGATCGAGCTCGCGGACGCTTCGCAGACGCTCCAGCGAGCAGACGACGCCCCCGTGCGTCGGTACGGCGCCGCCCACGAGCCCGGTTCCGCCGCCGCGCGGGACGATCGGCACCTCGTGCTCGTAGCACCAGGCGACGAGAGCGGCCACCTCCTGCGGGCTGCCGGGCAGAGCGACGGCCTGCGCGCTGCCGTGCAGGCCGGGACGGCGGGCAAGGTCGCTGTTGTAGGGGGAGCCCGGCGGAGCGGGGAGCACGTGCTCGGCGCCGAGCAGCCTGCTGAGCTCTTTGACCATCACCGGGCGAGGCTACCGCTACGGGTACCATTGCAGCCAGTCATGGCAGTCGACGCCAAGTCCTCAGAGCAGGCCCAGACGTCCGCCTTCACCACGCTGTCGGGCGAGCCCGTCCGCGAGCTCTACACGCCCGCGGACCTGCCGGAGGGGATCGGAGGACCGGATGACCCGATCGGCCTGCCCGGCGAGTACCCGTTCACGCGCGGCATTCACAGCTCTATGTACAGGGGCCGGCTGTGGACGATGCGCCAGTTCGCGGGCTTCGGCACCAGCGAGGAGACCAACGAGCGCTTCCGCTACCTGCTCGACCACGGTCAGACCGGGCTCTCGACCGCGTTCGACATGCCGTCGCTGATGGGCCACGACTCAGACCACGCCCGCTCGCTGGGCGAGGTGGGGCGCGAGGGAGTTGCCGTCGACACGCTGGACGACATGCAGACGCTGTTCTCCGGAATCGACCTCGGCGAGGTGTCGGTGTCGATGACGATCAACGCACCGGCCGCGATCATGCTCGCCTTCTACGTGGCCGCCGCCGAACGCGACCCGGTCCACCCGGCCACGCCGGATCGCCTCTCGGGCACGATCCAGACGGACATCCTGAAGGAGTACATCGCCCAGAAGGAGTGGTGCTTCCCGATCGACCCGGCGATGCGCCTGTGCGGGGACATGATCGAGTGGTGCACGACTCGGATGCCGCGCTGGCACCCGATCTCGATCTCCGGCTACCACATCCGCGAGGCGGGATCCACGGCCCAGCAGGAGCTCGCGTTCACGCTGAAGGACGGGCTCACGTATGTGGAGGAAGCGGTCGAGCGAGGTCTTGACGTCGACGACTTCGCGCCGCGGCTGTCCTTCTTCTTCAACGCGCAGATCGACTTCTTCGAGGAGATCGCGAAGTACCGGGCGGCACGGCGCATCTGGGCGCGCGAGATGCGCGAGCGCTTCGGCGCGAAGAGCCCGCGCTCCTGGCAGATGCGCTTCCACACCCAGACCGCGGGCGTCAGCCTGACGGCGCAGCAGCCGCTGAACAACATCGTGCGCACCACCGTCGAGGCGCTCGCCGGTGTGCTCGGCGGGACGCAGTCGCTGCACACCAACTCCTACGACGAGGCGCTCGCGCTGCCCACCGAGGAGGCCGTCACGATCGCGCTGCGCACACAGCAGATGATCGCCCACGAGACGGGCGTGACGAACACCGTGGACCCGCTCGCCGGCTCCTATTTCGTGGAGTCCCTCACCGACGAGATGGAGCGCAGGGCATATGAGTACTTCGCGAAGATCGACGAGCTCGGCGGGATGGTGCAGGCGGTAAAGCTGAACTACCCCCAGCGGGAGATCGCCGACGCGGCCTTCGAGCTTCAGCAGAAGATCGACGCGGGCGAACGGATCGTGGTCGGCGTCAACAGCTTCCAGACCTCGGGCGAAGTGCCGATCCCCACGCTGCGCGTGGATCCCGCACTCGAGGCCAAGCAGATCGGCCGGCTGCAGTCGGTGCGAGCGAAGCGTGACGGCGCAGCGGTGGAGCGCGCGCTCGCGGCGCTGCGCGAGGACGCCGCCCATCCCGGGCGCAACCTGATGGAGGGACTGCTCGACTGCGCCCGCGCCCACGCCAGCGAGGGTGAGATAATCGAGTCTCTCCAGCAGGTGTTCGGCAGCTACTCGGAGAATCCGGTCTTCTAGAGGCGCCGCCTCGCTTCGCCCGCATCATCGGCGGGTAGCGGGTGTTCACCAGGTAGTGCTGTTGCGTCGGCGTTGCGGCGGGACGGCGCGCATGGCAACCGAGGCGATCAGGCAATTGAGACCGAGTGGACGTGCCATAGCGCTGTTTCTGCCGGCTGCGGCCGCGATCGCAGCCATGCTGCTCGCTGCCGGGGTCGCCTATGCGCTCGGCCTGCGTGTCGGCAGCGCGCACATCGCGACTGCGGGCGTGAAATGCGTGCCCAACACCCTGAACCGGTCGGCGCTCCTGCCCGGCACCCACGTTGCGGTCTCCCCGCTTCCCGGCACCTACACGGCCTCCCCGGCCACCGAGATCAGCATGCTCGGCGCACCGCCCGGGGCGCTGCGCACGCTCAGGGTGATCGGCTCGAGCACGGGCGCTCACACAGGGAGCCTGCAGGCCTTCTCGCAGGGAGACGGGGTCGCCTTCGTGCCGACCACCACGTTCACTCCGGGTGAGGCCGTGACAGTGCGCGGCACGGTGGCCGGCAGCCGCGGGCGCATCGTTCCCTTCGCCTACCGTTTCACGGTCGCCGA
Source organism: uncultured Solirubrobacteraceae bacterium (assembly GCA_963787115.1). Taxonomy (GTDB): domain Bacteria; phylum Actinomycetota; class Thermoleophilia; order Solirubrobacterales; family Solirubrobacteraceae; genus Palsa-744. The sequence continues at coordinate 32,277 of CAWBBS010000011.1, read as the reverse complement.
GCAGGACAACGGGCTCTATTCCTACAGCCCGGCGCTTAGCCAGGATCCCGGCGAGGAGCAGCATTTCCTCTCGCGCCCGGATCTGACGCCGCCGGAGCTGGTCGTGACCGCGCGCTCATCGGCCAGCGCCGCCGGCGACATCTTCGCCGCCCCGTATGCGGGCCACGGTCCCTCGGGGCCGATGATCTTCGACGAAGCGGGCAACCTTGTGTGGTTCCACCCGCTGCCGAAAGGCGTCGAAGGCGCGAACCTTCAGGTGCAGCACGACGAAGGCAAAACCGTCCTGACCTGGTGGCAGGGGCGCATCACGCCGCAGGGCTTCGGGCAGGGCGAAGAGATCATCGACGACTCCACCTACTCCCAGATCGGCCACGTGCTCGCCGGCAACGGATATCTCGCGGACCTGCACGAATTCGAGATCCGCTCCGACGGGACCGCGCTGCTGACGGTCCTGCACCCGATCGAATGCGACCTGTCCGCCTACGGTGGCCCCGCGGTGGGCGCAGCCACCGACAGCATCTTCCAGGAAGTCGACCTTCGCACCGGACTCGTGCGGCGCGAGTGGCACAGCCTCGACCACGTCAGCCCGTCCGAATCGTTCAGCCGCGCCGCGGGCACCAGCCGGGCCTGGCCCCAGGACTACTTCCACATGAACTCGGTCGACCAGGTCGCCGGCGGGCGGACGCTGATCTCGGCGCGCAACACGTGGACGCTGTATGTCCTGAGCACGACGACGGGCCAGATCACCAGCCGCATCGGCGGGCGCCACTCGACCGTGCGGCTGTCCGCCGGCGCCGCCACCGCCTTCCAGCACGACGCGACGGTGCTGCCGAACGGAACCATCAGCGTGTTCGACAACGGCGCCGTGCCGGTCGTTCACAAACAGTCGCGCGCGATCATCCTCGCGGTCGACGCGGCCAGGGGGACGGCGAGCCTGATCGCCCAGTACCTGCATCCCCACCCGCTGTCCTCCGGCAGCCAGGGCAACGTCCAGGCGCTCTCCAACGGCGACCTGTTCGTCGGCTGGGGCTCACAGCCCTACTTCTCGGAGTTCAGCGCCGGCGGAGCGCTCCTCTACGACGCTCACATGCACGGCTCCTACCAGTCCTACCGCGCCTACCGCTTCCCCTGGACCGGCGCCCCGTCCGAAGCACCCGCGGTGGCGGTGTCCTCGGCCGGCGCCGGGTCGCCGCTGACCGTGCACGCGAGCTGGAACGGGGACACGCGCACCGCGGCATGGGCGGTGCTGGCCGGGCCCTCGCCGAGCGAACTCGCCCCGGTGGCCAGCGCGGCCCGCACGGGCTTTGAGACGTCCGTGAACACGCCCGGTCCCGCTGCGTACGTCGCCGTCGAGGCGCTCGACGGCTCGGGGAACGTCCTGGGCATCTCCCCCACGGTCGCGGGCTAGCGCCCGCGCACCGGCGACCCCTGGCTAGGCCTCCGCGGCCTCCGCGTCGGCGCTGACGGGGGATGGTGCCCCGTGGAGCCCTTCGCTGGGGCGCTCGCGCGCGTCCCACCAGTCGTTGACCGCTTCGATCGCCCCGCCGATGATTCCCTCGCGGAAGGCGGAGGTGTCGTTCAGGCGCGGCATCGGGTCCTCCGGGATCGGAACCTCCAGGAATTCGCAGAGCGGGTCCCAGCCGTCGGAGGGGTTCCACACCAGCAGCCTGTCCGCGGGGACCGTGGCCTTGACCTGGGCGTGCCAGCGATCCATCGCGGCGGCGAGGCTCTCCTCGGTCGTGGTGTCGCCGGCGAGCGCGCCGGTCTGATCGTCCCAGCCGAGCTGGATCATCGCGTCCATGTAGCGGCGCCACAGCGGGTCGACGACGCCGCGCGCCTCGCACATGTGGTGAAGGACGGAGTCGCCGTGGTAGACGCCCCACACGGTCTGGCGCATGCTCCGGGCCCACTCGAGACCGTCGCGCTCACTGAGGATGACCTTGGCGTGGGGGTAGTACTCGATCAGCTCCGCGTAGTAGCGGGACGCCGGCCAGTCGGCGCATGAGCGCGCCTCGCCGAAGATCCTCTCCCAGTCCGCCTTGCCTTCGGCTGCCGCTTCCCAGAGGGGCAGGCCGCCCTCAAGGTCGGCCAGGAGGTCCCGCATGTGGTAGCAGGGCCCGAACCCGAGGCTTTCGAGCGCGAACATCTGCGTCGTCGTAGCCGACCGCGGGAGCCCCGCGCCAATGACTTTCATGAGGGGGCACACGCCCTTCCGTATCGGTTAGAAAATGCCCAGGGTCCTACGTTCCCTGAGAGCATTATTACCAGTTGGCCCTCGGGATATTCCCCTTACTTACGATCAACTTAAATCGGCGAGCACCGCGAGCACCCGCCGATTGTCGTCCTCGCAGGCCGGGAGGCCGAGCTTGCCGAATATCGAGGTTATGTGCTTCTCGACGGCTCCGGGGGTCACAACGAGCGCCTCGGCTATCGCCGTGTTGGAGCGTCCCTCGGCCATCAACGCGAGAACCTCGCGCTCGCGCGAGCTCAGCGCCCCCACGGCCGAGCCCTCGCCCGCGCGGCGCCAGCAGCTCGCTGACGACCTGCCTGTCCAGCACCGTCCCGCCCTCTGCGACCCGTTGCATCGCGTCCAGGAAAGCCTTCACGTCGCCGACGCGCTCCTTCAGCAGGTAGCCGATGCCGGCGCCGTCGTCGCCGATCAGCTCGCTCGCGTAGGCGGTCTCCACATACTGGGAGAGCACGAGCACACCGAGGGACGGGCGCCGGCGGCGCGCCTCGATCGCCGCCAGCAGCCCCTCGTCGCTGAAGGTCGGCGGGAGGCGAACGTCGACGATCGCAAGGTCGGGGTCGTGGCCTGCTATCGCCCTCAGCAGCCCCGGGCCGTCCTCGACCTGGGCGACGACCTCGATCCCGTTCTCGCGCAGCAGGGCCACGAGGCCCTCGCGCAGCAGCGCGAGGTCCTCCGCGATCACCACCCGCACGGAAGCGCCACCTCGAGTACCGTGCCGTGGCCGGGGGGACTGTCGAGGACCAGGCTTCCGTCGAGTGCCTCGACACGGGCACGAAGGCCGGCTATCCCCGAGCCCTGCGGGTCGGCCCCTCCGAGCCCGTCGTCGCCCACGAGCACCTGCAGCGAGCGGTCCCGTTCGCGGATGCTCACCCAGCTGCGCTGCGCGCACGCGTGCTTGGCCGTATTCGTCAGCGCCTCGGCGATCACGAAGTAGGCGGCGCTCTGCACCGCGGGCGCGAGCTGGCGTGAGGTCTCGGCCTCGACCGTGCTCCCCAGCCCGTAGCGGGCGGCGAGCGACTCGACTGCCGCCACGAGCCCCCTGTCGGCGAGCAGCGGCGGCACGATTCCCCGGGCGAGGTCGCGCAGCTCGGAGATCGCAAGGCGAGCCTCACGCTGGGCGTCGTGGATGAGCCGGCGCACCTCGGGCTGATCGGCGGCCCGCATCTCGGCGCGGCCGAGCTGCAGCGTGAGCGCGACGAGCCTTGCCTGCGCGCCGTCATGGAGGTCGCGCTCGATTCGCCGCAGCTCATCGGCCTGTGCATCGACAGCCTGGCGGCGGGTGCGCGTGAGCAGGTCAATGCGTGCGCGCAGCGCGCGCCGGCCGCGGGCGACCAGGACGCGGTCGTGCAGCGCGATCAGCGAGTAGGCGCTGCCGGCGGTCGCGAGCCCGAACAGTGCCCACGCCGGCCAGAAGCCGCCCACCCCCGCGAGCTGGGACGTCAGCAGCCATGTGGCCATCACGATCACGGTGGCGACGCCGATGGCCGCCCACACACATGCGACCCGGCGCAGGGCACCCGGCGGGCGCCGCCAGGCCCATCCCGCCGCCCAGTCGATCAGGACCACCACTCCCAGGCCGAGCCACGCCCAGGCCGGCCACAGGTAGCCGCGGCCGGCGAGCGCCCAGATCGCGGCCACCACGACCGCCGCCAGCAGCGCGAGCCTGCGCTCGAGCGAGCGGGCGTACTCCCCGATCGAGAGCCCTGCGGCGAGCGTGGGCATCCAGCGGCGCGCACGCGGGAGGGGGTTCATGCTCATGGAGGCAGGCATCCGCGCGCGATCGTCCATGGCGCAATGGTGGCACGCGCGCGAGCGCGGCGGAGCTCAGGTCGTGATCGCCTTGGCGGCCTGTCGCTCGGGGCTCACCCGCTGCACGTCCCAGGCCAGGCCGACGCGCTCCAGCGCGAGGATCACAAGGCCCGAGAGATCCAGCTCGCCGCGGCCCATGCCGTGGAAAGCCGAGGTGGGAAAGGCGTGGTGGTTGTTGTGCCAGGCCTCACCCATCGAGAACGGCGCGAGCCAGAACAGGTTCCGTGAGTAGTCGGCCGTCTGAAAGCGCCGGCGGCCGAAGAAATGGCACAGGGAGTTGATGCTGTAGGTCACGTGGTGGAGCACCATCACCCGCACCACCCCGGCCCACAGCAGCGCCTCGAGGGCCGCAGCGGTGCTCCCGCCGATCAGCCAGCCCAGCCCGAAGGGGATGGCCAGGCCCAGCAGCGACCAGAATATGAAGGTGCGGTCGACGAAGGAGACCACCGGGTCGGCGATCAGGTCCGGTGCGAAGCGTTCGCGCGCGCCCCGCTGCTGATGGTCGAACAGCCACCCGACGTGGGCATGGAAGAGCCCTCGCAGCGCTCCTCGCCAGCCGCCGCCGTGATCGACGTGCGGGCTGTGGGGGTCGCCCAGGCGGTCGGAGTAGGCGTGGTGCTTGCGGTGGTCGGCGACCCACGAGATCACGGGGCCCTCGATCGCCATCGTCCCGCAGACGGCGAGCAGGCCGCGCATCCATGGGGTCGTCTTGAAGGCGCGGTGGGTGAAGAGCCTGTGGAAGCCGACCGTTATCCCGAGGCAGGTCGGGATGTACAGGAGGACGAAGAGCGCCACGTCGCTCCAGTGGAGCGTGTTGTTCCAGGCCTGAAGGACCGCGAGCAGCAGGATCAGCGGCGGCAGCACCGTGATCAGGCCGGTGACGGCCCTGTCGAGGTTCTCAAGGACGGGCTCCTGGATCTCCTCCGGTGTCGGGCCCGCGGGCGCGAGCGGCTCCTCAGGCAGGGGAGGTCCGGGGGGCTCGGCGACGGTGCTCATGCCCCCGGGATTCTCCGGCGCCGCGGGTGCGCTGTCGATGCGGGCGCCCACCGGATCGCCGCGGCTGACCCCCGAGCCGGGGGTGGGGGAAACCAGAGCCCGGGAGGGGTCGCTCTAGGCGGGGCGGACGTCGAGCACGACCTTGCCGGTCGCGCGGCGCTCGTCGAGCACCTTCAGCGCGTCGGCCGCCTGCTCCAGCGGGAAGCGCTCGCCGATGATCGGGCGGATGAAGCCGTCATCGATCATCTTCGCGACCGCCGCTCCGATACTGCGCGTGAGGTCAGGCTTCCCCATCACATAGGCGCCCCAGCCGGCTCCGATCACCTCGGTGTTGCCGAGCAGCAGGCGGTTGACCTTGACCTCGGGGATCGAGCCGCCGGTGAAGCCCACGACCACCAGGCGCCCGTCCTCGCGCAGCGAACGCAGGCTGTCGGTGAAGCGGTCGCCCCCGACCGGGTCCAGGACCAGGTCCACGCCCCCGCCGGAGAGCTCCTTGACCTCGTCCTTCCAGCTGTCGCTGAGCAGCACGACATCGTCGGCGCCGGCCTCGCGGGCGACCTGCGCCTTCGCCTCCGTGGAGACGAGCGCGATCGTGCGGGCGCCGGTGGCGCGCGCGACCTGGATCGACGCCGTGCCGACCCCGCCGGCGGCGCCGTGGATGAGTACGCTCTCGCCCTCGCGCAGGCGGCCGCGCAGCAGCAGGGAGAAGTAGGCGGTGTGGTAGTTCAGGACCAGCGCCGCGCCCTGCGCGTAGTCGAGCTCGTCGGGCAGCGCGAACGTGAAGAACTCGGGAGCTACAGCGGTCTCGGCGAAGCCGCCCAGCGCACAGAAGCCGGCCACCCTGTCGCCTGCGCTGACAGCCGCGCCCTCCGGGGCGCTGATGACGACGCCGCCGACCTCGCTGCCGGGCACGAATGGGAGCGGCGGTTTGAGCTGATACATGCCGCGGCTCTGCAGAAGCTCCGGGAAGGAGACTCCCGCGGCGTGAACCTCGACGAGCACCCCTTCGCCCGGCGTGAGCATGTGGGAGGCCTCCGGCTCGGGCAGCTCAACGAGCGCCAGCGCGGTGTCGGGACCTGTCTCCTGGGTGATCTGGATAGCTCTCATCGGCGGGATTATGTCCGAGTGGGCCCGCCGCGGGGCTGAGGTTTGCTCAGGTGCGCCTTGCGAGCCCGAGTATGTGGGGGGCCGAGGGCATCAGGCGGGCGGGGCTGAAGGGGAAGCGCTCGCAGCTCTCGATCTCGAATCCCGCCTGCTCGATGCCCGCGCGGGTGTCGCGCGCCAGGTTGCAGCCGCCCGCCATGTGTGGCCACAGCGTGGCGTCGGCGAACTCCTGGATCCGCGCCTCGCGCGCCCTGTGTGAGCGCACGTGCTCGTAGAAGCGCAGCTCGCCTCCGGGCCGGATCGCCCGGTGGAGCTCGGCGAGCGCGAGCTGCTGGTCCGGAACGGTGCAGAGCACGAGCGAGGCCACGCCGACATCGAACTCGCCGTCCGCGCAGGGCAGTTCTCCGGCGTGGCCCTCGATCACCTGCACGGCCACGGGCGCGGCATGCGCCGCCTGCTGGGCCCTGCCTCGCAGGTGCGGCTCTGGCTCGACGGCGATGACCTCGGTCACCTGCGGCGGGTAGTGGGCGAAGTTCGAGCCCACGCCGGCCCCGATCTCGATCACGCGGCCGCTCGCCCCCGCGAGCATGCGCCGGCGGTGCTCGTCGGCGCCGCGTGATTCGGAGTCCTTCGCGACCCGCGCGTAGAGGCGGGCGAAGATGGGGTTGTTGACCGTCTCAGTCATCCGCGTTCAGAGGTGAAGGACGGCCTTGCCGGCGATACGCCGGTCCATCAGCGCCTCGATCGCGCCGGCGGCGTCCTGCCAGGAGGCCTCGCGGTCGATCGAGCAGTCGAGTCTTCCCTCCTCGACGAGGGCGACCAGGCGCGCGAGGTCGCTCCCGCAGGAGCGCCGGCGGCCGATCTCCCCCCACAACAGCAGCCCGTGCAGGCGTGCTCCCGGGGCTCGCCCGAAGAACGAGCGGGTGGGGAACTCCACCGGGCCGGGGTCGCTGGAGGAGTAGGACACGACGTCGCCGAACGGGGCGACGCGCTGGATCGCCGTGCCGAGCGTGACGCCGCCGACGCCCTCGATGATCGCGTCGAACAGCGAGCCCTCGGGCCGCAGCTCGGTGATGACCTCGTCCGCTCCGAGCTGGCGCAGGCCCCGCGCCCTCTCGGCGCTCGCGGACATCGCCGTGACGTGGCCTCCCGCCATGTGAGCCAGCTGGACCGCGAACCGTCCGACGCCCCCGCTGGCGCCGGTGATCAGCACGCGCAGCGCCATGACCGATCCGATGATGTCCAGTGCCTTCAGCGCGGTCAGGCCGGCGACCGGCAGGGTCGCGGCCTGTGCGTCGCTCACCTCTGCCGGCAGCGGCGCGAGCGCATCGCTGTTGATCGCGACCAGTTCGGCCCAGGCACCGTTGAGGGTGAGGCCGACGACCCGCGTTCCCTCCTGCGGGCCGCTGCCGTCCGGGGCGGCGCGCTCGACGATCCCGGCCACGTCCCAGCCGTTGATCTCGCCCTCCCCCATGTCCGCCAGGCGCCTGCACTCGCCGCGGTTGAGCGAGAAGGCACGGACCCTGATGAGCGCCTGGTTGTGGTGCTGGACGGGGTCCGGCACCTCGCGCAGGGCGACGTTCGCGGGTGACCCGGGGGATGCCGTCAGCGCCAGCATCCGCCCGATGATACGCGCGGGCAGCTCAGTCGTAGCGCGCGACGGTGAACGCGATCAGTACCGGCACGGTCAGCGCGAACACGACCAGCGAGAGGGTGAGCACTATCAGCGGGCCGCCGCTGGTGTTGTTGCGCAGGAAGACGTACTCAATCATCGCCGAGATGACGAGGTATGCCAGCAGCGCCCACCTGCCCACCTCTATGAAGCGCGCCCACGCGAAGCCCTCGGTTTTCGCGAGTGCCAGCACGTTTCCCGCGAGCAGCAGCGCCGACAGCGCGAGCAGTGCCACGGCGGGGCCGAGCGGCACATGTTCGGGAAGGTGCGCCGAGAGGTAGATGACGGCCGCCACGATCAGCGCCAGCGAGAGCATGCCCAGCTGCGTCACCGGCGGCAGGCGCCTCTCCTCGCTCACGCGAACGCGCCCAGGTAGGTCATGATCACGAGCGTCGCGACCTGCAGCAGGCCCGTCGCCCCGGCGGTGTAGATGAAGCGTTTCATCAGCTTCTCGATAACAGCGGGATTGGGCTCGGGCTTCTTCAGCTCGGTCAGGACCGCGATGTTGGCGGGCTCGAGCAGGCCGAGCGCGATCACGGCCATGACCCCGACCACGATGTAGCTGGCGACGATCCAGCCGTGCAGGTGGAAGCTCGTGAGGTTGTAGCCGAGGTGCGTCGCGAGCTGCCAGCCGGCGGCGAGCGTGACCGTCACCGCCGTCGGCATGATCAGCACCATCTTCGGCATCAGTTTCGTTGTGAACTCCACCCGCGCGGGGATCGACATGCTGCCGATGATCGGGCCGAGCACGAAGCCGAGGAACAGGTCGACGATCGTCCAGGTCGCGCCGCCGACGACGTGCAGGAACATCAGCGGCCAGACGTCGTTGACCGCGATAGCCACGATCAGGATCACTGCCACGAAGGCGACGATCGGCAGACCCTTGCGGGGGACGATCTCGAAGTCCGGCCGCGCCATTCCCGCCGGCGGTCCGGCGGTTCCCGGCTGCCCGGGTCCCGGTGTTGTAACTACGGCCTGGGCCACATGCGGAAATCTACCGCCTGCCCGGGCGGAAATCCACCTCTGCTCAGGTTGTGCCGTGGAGGGCGGCGCCGCCGCCGTCGCGTGCGTCGGCACGCACCCAGGTGACCGCGCCGGTGACGGCCGATACCAGCAGGACCGACGGCCACGCGCCGATCGCGAGTGCGATCACGTGCGATGCGGCGAACGCTCCAAGGCCGACCGCTCCGAGGGTCACGGCCGTGCGGGTGTCGTGGCGCGTGTACCACTCGCGCAGGCACCAGATGCCGCCTGCCGCGAGGACGACGCCGCCAAGCGGGCGCGAACCGGTTCCGGCGGCGACGGCATAGCCGGCGATCAATGAGCCGGCGGCCACTGGGGCTGTTGGGATGCGCCGCACGCAAACCACCCTAGCGAGGGTTTCACCTGCGGCGATTCTCCGCGGGCCACAAGCGGACAAATACGGATGAGTGCCAATGGGCGCAAACGTACGATCGGCGCCAGTGTCCACCCTGAGCAGAGGAGGCTGGTCTTGACCAGCGCAGGCGCGACCGTCATGGGTGCGGTCTTTAATCTCAACCACCCATCCCATACGGTGGACTGGAACTTCATCCACCTTTCGGTCGCCAACGTGATCGTGATCGGGTTGATGATCCTCGTGTTCTTCCTCGCGATCCTGCTGCCGTTCCCCGGAGCCGCCAAGCGCCGCAGGGGTGCCTCATGAGCGCATCCCCGACCACACCCTCACATTCGTGGACGGTAAAAATCCGCGAGAAAGCCGTCGACGCGCTTCCCCCCGAGCGGCTGCTGCCCGACGGGCAGCCGACCTACGTCGCCTCCTGGATCTACGTGTTCGGCGTCGCGAGCATCGCCTCGCTGATCGTGATCATCGGCTCGGGCTGCATCATCGCGCTGAAGGGCCCGGCCTGGTGGCACAACACGAGCATCGGCCACTTCTTCGAACAGCATTCACCTCTGGTCCGTCGAGCTCTTCTTCTTCGTGATGGTGGTCCACCTGTGGGGCAAGTACTGGATGGCCGCATGGCGGGGAGGTCGAGCGAGGGTCTGGATCACCGGCGCCATCACGTTCCTGGTCGCGGTGCCCGCGGCGCTCACCGGCTACGTCTCCCAGCAGAACTTCGACGCCCAGTGGATCTCCACACAGGCGAAGGACGCCCTGAACTCGGTCGGCGTGGGCGCGTTCTTCAACGTCACCAACTTCGGCCAGATGTACAGCTACCACATCCTGATCCTGCCGATTGCGGTGGTGCTGCTCGTGAGCGGCCACGTGCTGCTCGTGCGCCGCAACGGCGTGGTTCCGCCGTTTGAGCTCGAGGCGAAGATCCCTGCGGCCCAGACAGCCCAGACCCCCGCGGGCGGGCAGGATGCCGCCGCCGGCCAGACGGGAGCCCAGTCATGAGCATCTGGAAGACCGAGGAGAGCACCCCGCCCTGGAAAGGGCGCTATTACCCCTACGACCTCGTCAAAGAGCTGTGCGTCGCCGTCGGAGTGATCGGCCTGCTGGCGGTCCTGCTGGCGATCGCGTTCTCATCGCCGGACGACAAGTCGAGCACGATCGCGCAGTGGTCGCACGAACTGCCGGCGGATTTCGCGACGACGGCGGCGATGGAGCTCGCCGGAACGAGTGATACGGCCGAATACGGGCCTCCCTACAACCACAATTCCGGCAGCGTCCAGCACTTCCTGTTCCTGCATCCGCAGCGCTGGCTGGGGGTGAGCCACCCCATCAACACGGCCGAAGACTACGTCGTCAAACCGCTCGAAACGGTACCCAACGACCCGGCTCTGCAGAGCGCGCTGGCTGAATACAAGGCCGCGCCCGAAAAGCAGAAAAAGGAATGGGCGGCAGCCTACGCCGCGCCGCTCGAAGAATACGCGGCGGCAAAGGAAGAAAACAAGCCGCTGCCGAGCACGGTGACGATCGACGAAAGCACCGGCACCGTCACGGTGAAGGCGCCAGGCGCAGGACCGGTCCCCGTCATGATGGCCAGCCTGGCCAGCCTCGCGAAGAGCGGCGGCCTGGAAGGCGGACTGGTGAGCAGCAAACAGTTCTTCCAGACCGACTACACCAAGCCGCTCCTGTTCATGGCGGACGGCGGTCTTCTCGCCGAACGCGCGGAAGCGAACCACCTGCTCGGCGAGCAGTGGGGGCTGATGAACGAGACCGGGAGCTACCCGGGCCAGCCGTGGCTGTGGCTCTATGCGCTCTGGTACCAGGTCGAACCGATGAAGAGCTCGTCGAACGCGGACATCGAAGTCCTCATGATCATGGGCCTGCTGAGCACGGCATTCATCCTGATGCCGTTCATCCCGGGGATCAACCGGATTCCCAAGTGGATCCCGCTCTACAAGCTCATCTGGCGCGAGCACTATGCCGCTCCGCCGACGCCGCCCACGACGGAGTCCTGAGGCTTTCCTGAACCAAGCGCGAGCAATGCCCCGCCGGCGGCCCAACCCCCCAGGGCCACCGGCGGGCGCTTGCTCAGGTCGCGATCAGGCCGCGCTCGAGCGCGTAGCCGACGAGCTCCGCGCGCGTTGAGACCCGGAGCTTCTGCTGGATGTGAGAGCGGTGGGTCTCCACCGTGCGGACGCTCAGGTAGAGCTGGCCGGCGATCTCGGAGTTGGTGTGGCCGAGGGCGATCAGCCGCAGCACGTCGAGCTCACGGTCGGAGAGGTCGTCGGGCGGGCCCGGTGGCGGCTCGGAGGCAATGCGGGCTCCCAGCCTCGGCGTGAGATAGCTCTCGCCGGCGGCGGCTCGCCTGACGGCCTCGACCAGTTCGTCGTCGGCCGCCTCCTTCAGCACGTAGCCGAGTGCTCCTCCGCCGAGTGCCTCGCGGGCGAAGGCGGGCTCCTGCTGCATCGTCAGGACGACTATCTGCGTGGCGGGCGACTCGGCGCGTATCTCCGGTATCGCCTCCAGGCTGGAGCCTCCGGGCATGTTCAGGTCCAGCACGAGCACATCAGGGTGGTGTCCGCGCACATAGCGGCGGGCGCTCTCGACGTCCCCGGCCTCGGCCACGACCTCGAGGTCACTCTCGGTCTCGAGCACCATGCGCAGCCCGCTGCGGACGACGGCGTGATCGTCCGCGAGGACGATCCGGATCTTCTCTCCCGTGGGCTGGGCGCCGCCGTTCTGTGACAAATCGTCGTCAGTCATTACCTGAAGGTATCGGCTCCGGCGGCCAATTGGCGAGGTGGGCGGCCGGGCAGAGGCCGGCCGGGGCGGAGCAGCGGGCCTATGCCGCTGCGCCGTCGCCGTCCTCGCCCGCGCGCGGAAGCACGAGCAGCGCGCAACGCGCGTGGCGCTCCAGATAGTCGGAGGTGCTGCCGATCACAAGGCGCTTGAGGGGGCCGTAGCTGCGCGAGCCGACGACGAGAAGATCCACTTCGTCGCCGAACGCCGCTAGCTCCTCGCCGGCGAGGCCGTAGATGGCCCGGCCGCTCACGCCATCGAGCTCCTGCAGGCGGCTGTTCGCATCCGAGAGGATCTCGTCGAGCCCGCCGCCGGCGGTGGGGACCATCAGCCCCGTGTATGCGTAGGTCGGGATCGCGATGATCTCCAGCACCTGGATGCTCGCCCTGGTAGGTGCCGCGACCTCGCGGGCACAGTCGAGCGCACGGATGCTCTCGGGCGAGCCGTTGTAGGCGACGCCGATCCTGGCCAGCGGCGCGGGGTGCTGGGAGTAGCCGCTCTGGGATATGGCGACGGCGCACGGCGCGCCGTTCAGCGCCGCGCGCGTGTCGTCACCGAGCATCACCCTTCCCAGTGCGCTGTGGCGGCAGGAGCCGACGACGATCAGGTCCGCCCCCTGTTCCTCGGCCTGGGAGTGGATGCCGGCGCCGGGCGAGGAGGCGACGATGCTCACCAGGTCGGCGGTGACGTCGGCCTCGGCGCGCTCTGCCTCCAGGAGCTTCTGGGAGGCCTCGCGTTCCTCGTCGACCACGCCCGGTGAGACGGCATGCAGCGGGTGGAGGTTTCCGCTGTGGACGTGTCCGAGCGTGAGCTTGCCGTCGGCGTCGATCAGACGCGACGCGAGTGCGATGGCATCGCGACCGTTGGTGCTCCCGTCGACTCCGACCAGCACGTTCTTGAACATGAAGGGTCTCCTTGGATAGCTGCCAGGCCCGATGCTAGGCCGCGAGCGCCGTCCGGGCGTCCGAAATAGGCACACGGGCGGTTGCGGACTTCTACGCAGCCCGCAGAGCGGCCGCAGACTACCATTCGGTGTGTGCCGGGCGACCCGCCTGTGGGGCCGGATCCGCCGAGCAGGACGAGGCCCGATCCCCATCCACCCATGCCGCGCGACAAGCGGGGCTGGCAGACGCAGCCCGCACCCGACGGACGTGGGATGCCAGAGCACGCCCCGGCCGGGCGGCCCGCGCACCGCAGGCCCGGGTTCCTGTGGTTCGTGCTCATCGTGCTGGCGATCAACTGGATCTCCGTGCTCCTGTATTCGCCGTCCTCCGGCGAACAGCGGGTCACGGTCCCCTTCAGCCCCTACTTCCTGCAGCAGGTCAAGGGCGGGAAGGTCAGCTCCATCTCCTCCAAGGGCAACACGATCGACGGCACGCTGACCGCCAAGGAACGCTACCCGGCGAGCGATACCAAGGCCCCGGAGACGAAGCTGTTCTCGACCGAGGTGCCCACCTTCTGGAACGGCAGCGAGCTGTCGGCTCTGCTGCAGGAAAAGGGCGTGCAGATCAACGCCAAGCCCACCTCCTCCAGCCAGTCGCTGTTCACCGAGCTGCTTCTGGGTTTCGGGCCGACGCTGCTGATCGTCGGCCTGTTCGTGCTGCTCGCCCGCCGCGCCGCCGGTGCCGCGGGCGGCATGGGCGGCCTCGGGGCGTTCGGGCAGACAAAGGCCCGCCGCGTAGATCCCGAAACGATCCGGGTGACGTTCGCGGACGTGGCCGGCATCGACGAGGCCAAGGCCGAGCTTGCGGAGATCGTCGACTTCCTGCGAAATCCCGAGCGCTACGGGCGCCTCGGAGGGCGCATGCCCCACGGCGTGCTGCTCTCCGGCGCGCCTGGAACCGGCAAGACACTGCTCGCGCGAGCCGTAGCCGGGGAGGCGCACGCCGCCTTCTTCTCGATCTCCGCGTCGGAGTTCATCGAGGCGATCGTCGGGGTCGGGGCGGCCCGCGTGAGGGATCTCTTCGCCAAGGCCAAGGAGGCGGAGCCCTCGATCATCTTCATCGACGAGCTCGACGCGATCGGGCGCTCTCGCCAGGGCTCGGTGTCGGTCACGGGCGCCAACGACGAGCGGGAGCAGACACTCGACCAGATCCTCACGGAAATCGACGGCTTCGAATCCTCAGAGGCCGTGGTGGTGCTGGCTGCGACGAACCGGCCGGACATCCTGGACCCGGCGCTGCTGCGGGCCGGCAGGTTCGACCGCCGTGTGGCCGTCCAGCCGCCCGACCGCGCGGGGCGCGCCGCGATCCTGCAGGTGCACATGCGCTCGATCCCACTGGCGCCGGACGCCGACCTTCAGGCGATCGCCGCCAGCACCCCGGGGATGGTCGGGGCGGATCTGGCGAACCTCGCCAACGAGGCTGCCCTGCTCGCGGCCAGAAGGGGCCACGAGAAGGTCGAGATGAGCGACCTCACGGATTCGCTGGAGAAGATCATGCTCGGCTCTCCCCGCGGCATCGTCCTCTCGCCGGCTGACCGCGAGCGCACGGCCTACCACGAGTCCGGGCACGCCCTCGTCGGGATGCTCACGAGGGGAGCCGACCCCGTGCGCAAGGTCTCGATCATCCCGAGAGGGATGGCCCTCGGCGTCACGCTGGCGACGCCGGACAGCGACCGCGTCTCCTACTCGCTGCAGGAGCTCGAGGCGAAGATACGCGTGGCGCTCGGCGGCCGTGTGGCGGAGGAGATCATCTACGGGACCATCACGACCGGAGCCGAGTCGGACATCCAGCAGCTCACGCAGATCGCCCGCCACATGGTCGGGGTGTGGGGTATGAGCCCGGCCGTGGGGCCGATCGCGATCCTGCCCGAGGAGGGGCGGGGGCCGTTCCTTCCGGGGGCCGGTGAGACCTCCGAGCACACCCAGCGCCTGCTCGATGACGAGGTGCACCGCCTCGTGCAGGACGCTCACGCCGAGGTCACCGCGCTGCTCACCGCCCACCGCTCCCAGCTCGAGAGCCTCGCGCGGGCGCTGCTGGCGGGCGAGACGCTCGACGCGCCCGAGGCCTACGCCGCAGCCGGGCTGCCGCAGCCCGAGCGCGAGGAGGACTCCCCCAACGGAAGCGTCCCGGCAGCGCAGCAGCTGCCGGCGGGCTGAGGGTCAGCCGGCGCGCTCCCCGGCGGGCGCCTGCGCCGCCTCCAGGGTTCCCAGCATCTCGACGCCCGCGGTGCAGACGAGCAGGCTGACCAGCGCCGAGGCGACGATCGCCGTCGCGATCACCGGTGAGAGCACATGCTCGACGATGCCGAGCGAGGCGACGGCGGCGGGCACGCCCAGCTGAGCCGACGCCGCCAGGGCACCCGCGACGGGACGCCTGAGGACCAGGGCCGCCAGCAGCCTGATCGCGACGATCAGCACCGACAGCGCCGCCGCCAGCCCCAGCTTGGACGGGCTGTCAAAGAGCCCGCCGAGGTCCAGGCTCGCGCCGAGGACCACGAAGTAGAGCGGGATGAAGAAGCCGTCTGCGATCCCGCGCATCTGGGTCGAAAGGCGTTTGGGCCCGCCGATGAGGGCGACCATCACACCCGCGCCGAAGCCGGCGATCAGGACGCTCGTGCCTCCCTTCTGCGCGATCCACGCGAGCACGAACAGCACGAGCAGCGACAGACGCAGATCGAGTGCCCAGTGGCGCTGCTTGGAGAGATGGCGCACCCTGTGGATCCACTCCGCGCCCTCGATCTCGCGAACGGCCAGCAGCAGCAGCACGATGGCCGCCGCGATGACGAGAGCCGCCAGCGCCGCGTGTCCAACGCGGCTGGGCTGAAGGACGATCGGCACCGACAGGATCGTCAGCACGTCCGCAACCGTGACCTGCGCCATCACGCGCATGGCCTCCGGGCCGGAGAGCCCGCTCTCCTCGAGCGCCGGCAGCAGCACCGCGGCGGAGCCGGAGGCGAGCACGGCGGCGTAGACGGCGGCGTGGCCGCCGCCCGCGATCGCGGCCGCGAGGAAGCCGGCGGGTATGGCGAGCAAGCAGACGATGCCGGCCGCGATGACCCCCGCGCGCGCCGAGAGCGCCAGCCGCGGGTCGCTCAGCGGCAGGTGCATCCCGGCCGTCAGCATCAGCATCGCGAAACCCACGCCGGCCAGGAACAGCGTCGTGCCGTTTGACGGATGCACGACTCCGAACACGGCCGGCCCGACGAGGATCCCGGCGATGATCTCGCCGATCACGACGGGCACGAAACGCCTGCCGAGAGCGCCGAGCAGCGGCCCGCCGAGCCCTGCGAGCACGATCACCGTCAGCGTCCCGAACGTCATGGCCCGCTCCCCGGCGACACCTCTCTCGTCATCGATGTCCCAGCGAGCGCATCGACTCAGCATGGAGGCGGGCGCGTGCGCGGGGCATCCGCTTAAGCCCCCATGGGGCGCCCGGCAGGCCGCGTGCGGGCCCGGAATCGGGCGCAAACCCCTCCCCCCGGCGGGCACACTCCACCACACGCGTATCCGTGCAAATCCGCGCCCTATCGGAGAGTTAACCCGCTGGCCTAGGGCCATCCGCCGCTCTAGCGTTATCGCATGGCCGCATCCTTGGACCTGGCCGACCGGGCAAAGCCGGCGATTGCACCGCTGGAGTCGCTTGATGCGATCAGCGTGGTGATCGCCGACGACCACGCCCTCATGCGCAGGAGCCTGCGCCGGCTGCTGGAGGACGAGCCCGAGGTGACGGTGGTCGCCGAAGCGGGTGAGCTGACCGCCGCAGGCCGCGAGATCGGGGGCCACCACCCGCAGGTGCTGGTGCTCGACCTGCACACGCGCGGCGGCGCGAGCATCGAGGCGATCCGCTCCCTCAGCGAGCGGGCGCCCGAGACCGCGATCGTCGTCGTGACGATGGAGGACAGCCCCGTGTTCGCACAGCGTGCGCTGGCCGCCGGTGCGCTCGGCTATGTCTCCAAGGACCTCGCCGACGAGGAGCTTCCGCAGGCCGTCCGTCAGGCCGCCGCCGGTGAGCAGTACATGAGCCCCCGCGTGGCCGCACGGCTCGACGCGCTTCAGCAGGCTCTCACCGACAACAAGCTGACCCAGCGCGAGGTCGAGGTGCTGAGGCTGATCGCACTCGGTCATACGAGCGTCGAGATCGCCCGGCAACTGCACCTCTCGCCGAGGACGATCGAGACTCACCGCGCGCACATTCATCGCAAGCTCGGACTCGTCACGCGCGCCGAACTCGTCCGCTACGCCCTAAGACGCGGCCTCGTCGGAGCCTGAGCGTTCGCCTGCCCGCCGCGCCGGCAGGCGCGCGAGCACCGCTGTCCCTGACTCTCCGGACTCGATCCTGACCGTGCCGCCCGCGAGCGCCACGCGCTCCCGGATGCCCGCCAGGCCGTAGCCCGAGCTCGATGCCGTGGTGTCGAACCCGACGCCGTCGTCCCTCACCTCGACGGTGACCTCGCCGTCGCTCTCCCCCACGCGCACCATCACCTCGGTGGCCTGCGCGTGCCTTGACACGTTCGTCAGTGCCTCCTGCACCAGCCGGTAGACCGCCATCTCCAGCTCCGGGCCCAGGCGCCCGCTGCCGCCGCCCAGGGCGGCCGTGTCGAGCTGCATCTGTATGCGCAGCCCGGTCTGCTCGCGGTGGCGGTCAAGCAGCGCCTCTATCGCCGCCGAGAGGCCGAGCTCGTCCAGGGCGGCGGGGCGCAGGTCGGTGATGATGCCGCGCAGATTCTCGATGTCCTGCTCGAGCCTGCCGACGGCCTCGCGCATCGCCTCCTGTGCGCTTTCGGGATCTTTTCGCCTGAGCGCCGCGGAGAGCAGCACACGCAGGCCGCCCAGACCCTGCAGGGTCTCGTCGTGCAGCTCACGCGCCCAGCGCCTGCGCTCGGCGTCCGCGGCGTCCTGCGAGCTGCGCAGACGGTCCGCCTGCACGCTCTGGGCCAGCGCGACGGCCGTCGCCGCGCTCGTCGCGAACACACGCAGCATCTGCGAGTCCTCCTCGGTGAAGGCGCTCGCGGTCTCACCCTTGTCAAAGGCGCCGAGCACGCCGACCGGGGTGCCGCGGTAGAGCATCGGGACCAGCAGCGCCGTGCTGGCCTCGCCCACGCCGAGTTCTCCCGCCGCCATCGCGAGCCTTGACCCCACGTCCATGATGCGCTCCGGCTCCCGATGCTCGAGGACCCGGCCCCATGTGGAGTCCGCGATGCGCACGCGGGCCCCGCGGCGGTCATCCACCCGCCCGGCGCAGGCCTGCACGACCAGCCGCTCGCCCTCCCGCAGCAGGATCACCAGGCTCCGCGCCTGCACGAGGGCACGGCCGCGCTTGGCGATCAGCGCGAGGACGTTGTCGAGCTCGATATCGCCCCCGATCGCCTCGACCGTGTCGCGCGTGGCCTGCAGGCCACGGACCGCGCGCTCGAGTTCATGCCGGCGGTTCTCGCTCGTCTCATACAAGCGGGCGTTGTCGATTGCGACGGCCGCCCAGTCGGCCAGGATCACGGCGGCCTGCTCGTCGCGCTCGGTGAACTCCTCCCCGTCCTCCTTCTCGCCGAGGTACAGGTTCCCCCAGGCGAGACCCCGGATCATCACGGGCACACCCAGGAAGGTGCTGATGGACGGGTGCGCGGTCGGCAGGCCGTAGCTGTCGGGGTGGCTGGAGATCTGCTTCAGCCGCAGCGGCTCGGGATGCTCGATCAGGACCCCGAGGATGCCCCGCCCGCGCGGGAGGTCTCCGATTTCCTCTCGCGTGCGCTCGTCGATTCCGGAGGTCAGGAACTGGGAGAGTTCGGTTCGGTCGTCGTTCAGCACACCGAGGGCCGCGTAGCGGGCTCCGGTCAGTTCGCGCGCCGTCTCGAGCACGCGGTCGAGGACGACTCCGAGGTCGAGATCGGTTACGAGGCCGCGGCCCACCTCTATGAGGCGGCTGATCCAGACCTCCTCGGAGGAAGCACCCATTACCGGGAGCCTATCCTCCCGCCGGAGGGTGAGCGCCGCGGTGCCCCGACAGCCCTGAAAATCGGGGGACTCCAGGGTACGCCCGCGTAGTTATCCACATCGCTGCGCGGGAGGTTTCCCCGATTGCCGAAAGGCGGGCGAACCTATCCTCGACCTGCGAGCACAACCACAGGATGGGTTGTCGGGAAAGTGGAACCGGCGGAGGGCCTGGGCGAGGTCTGCCGCCGGTCCTGCTCACCCCGAACGCGAAAGAAGAAGCGATGAAGGACGAGCTTCGCTGCCAGCACTGTGGAGACCTGATCGGGGTCTATGAGCCACTGGTCAGGTTGAGTGACGGCCACCCTCACGAGACCTCCCGTGCGGCCCACCCGAATCCGGGCGACTCGGGCGGCCATGCTTTCACCGAGCCTGTTACCAGCAGCGCGCGGCGCTCGAAGAGCGCCCGACTGACGCCGGCATCCGCCCGCATCGCCGTAGTTTTCACTACCGCTGCGGCGGATTTCCTCGCCTTCGTGCCCCGGAGGGCTGGATAGGCTAGGGCCATGAGCAGCCAGGACGTTAGGCTGGGCCGATGAGCAGCGAGAACGCAGCCGCGCCGCTCCGCGTCGTCATCGCCGGCGGCGGCGTGGCGGGCCTGGAGGCCGCCCTTGCGCTGAAGGACCTCGCCGACGCGGAGACCTCGCGCATCCTGCTCGCTCCGCGTGAGGACTTCGTGATGCGCCCGATGGCCGTGCGCGAGCCCTTCTCCTACCCGAAGGCCGAACGATGGGCGATCGGGCCGATCGCCCGGGACGCGGGAGCGGAACTCGTCGTGGACGAGCTCGAGTGGGTCGACCCCGCCATGAGCGTGGTGCACACCAAGGGCGGCAGGGAGATCCAGTACGACGCGCTCGTGCTCGCGCTCGGCGCGCGGGCCCGCCCGCGCTACAAGAACGCGATCACTATCGACGAGCGGATCGATGAGACCGTGCACGGGCTGATCCAGGACGTCGAGGGCGGCTACGTGGACCACGTCGTCTTCCTCGCACCGCCGCGGATGGCCTGGCCGCTGCCGCTGTATGAGCTCGCGCTGATGACCGCCGGGCGCGCCTACGACATGGACGTGAAGGTCGCGATCACGGTCGCCACGCCCGAGGACCGCCCGCTCGGCCTCTTCGGCACCACCGCCAGCGACGCCGTCGCCGAGCTGCTCGAGCGAGCCGGCATCGCCGTCATCAGCTCGGCCTACGCGGAGGTCCCGCACACGGGCGAGGTGATCATCAACCCCGGCGACCGCCACCTGAAGGCGGACCGCGTCGTTGCGCTGCCCGAGCTGTACGGGCCCGGCGTGCGCGGGATCCCGCTCAGCGAACACGGCTTCTTCCGCGTCGACCAGTTCGGCCAGGTCCTCGAGCTCGACGGCGTCTACGCCGCCGGCGACGCGACCGACTTCGCGATCAAGCATGGCGGCGTCTCCTCTCAGCAGGCGGACGTGGTCGCCGAAAAGATCGCTGCCAGCGCCGGCGTCGCGCTCACACCGAAGCCCTTCCACCCGGTCGTCCACGGGATGCTCCTCACCGACGAGAAGCCCCTCTACCTGACGGCGCGCATCACGGGCGGGCAGGGATTCAGCTCGGAGGTCTCCGACACGCCGACGTGGTCGCCGCCGACCAAGATCGCCTCCAGGTATCTCACGCCCTATCTCGACGAGCACGAGAGCTCTTCCGCGAGGCCCGGATGAGCGAGCCTGCAAAGACCCGCCGCTGCCTGGTCCTCGGCTACGACAGGACCGAGAGCTCCAGGCACGCCGCCGAGTGGGCCGCGCATGACCTCGCGCCCGATGGCCTGCTGGTCATCGTCCATGCCTCGCGGCCTCTGCACGCCCCGCCGGACCCGCTCTCCAGCGCCAACGAGCGCGTCGACATCGGCAGGGCCATGATCGACGAGCTCCTGCTCGGCGGGAGCAACGCCCTCAGCGAAATCGAGGTCGTCACCGAGGTGCACGACGAGGATCCGATCAAGGCTCTCGTGGATGCCGTCGAGCGCCATGGCGCGAGCGCGATCGTGCTCGGCTCAGAGCCCCATTCGAGACTGCACCGCGCCCTCGGCGTGGTCAGCGGCGACCTGCTGAAGTCGACGCCCGTGCCGGTGATCACCGTGCCCGAAGGCGTTCGCGTCAAGCAGCGCTGACGATCCTGCCGCCTGGCCCGACGGCGAAGCCCGGCAGGCCGAAGCGCTCGGACAGCACGGCCGGTATCTCCTCACGGGCAAGCTCCGTCACGCGGGCTCCGTCCGGGGTTCGCTCGGTCAGAGCCAGGCCATTCCAGTCGCTGAGCGAGAGGCGGGTTCCCTCGCCGTCGTGGGAGGCGACGATCAGGCCCGCCACGAACGGCGATCGCGGGTGGGTCGAGGCCCACCAGCTTGCGACCTCGACGTCCACGGCGGGGACCGGGTCGGGCGCGAACGCGTAGAGGTCCACCCACTCGCCCTCGTGCACTCCCCGCAGGACGAGTTCCGGCGCCTGCCACACCAGCCGAAATCGCCACCCCGCCTGCTCGTGCTCCTCCCCGGTCAAAGGGGACGGGGTCCAGAAGCGTCCCCATGCCGAAGCCGACGTCCGCGAGCCAGCTCTCGCCTGCGGTGCGCACGCGCAGCACCAGGTGGGTCCGCGGGCGCGTCGACGCCGGCCGGGGCGCCGAACCTGACTCGTGCGAGGTGCAGGTCCACCTCGGCGCCGAGCTCGCGCAGCGCCCTGGCGAGGAGCATGTTCTGCTCAAAGCAGTAGCCGCCGCGCCGTCCCGCGACGAGCTTGCGCTCCAGCTCGGCGTCCTCGAGCGACACGGCCTGCCCCTGGTGCGGCGCGAGGTTCTCGAAGGGGATGGTGGTGCTGTGAGCCCGATGCACCTCGGCCAGGCCGGGGCGGCCGCTGAGCGAGATCCGCTCGAGGTAGGCATCGAGGTCCAGCACGGCGCCACTCTAGCGAGGGCGCGGAAAGCCGCTAACCGGCGCTGGGAAGCAGCCGTGAGCGCCCCGAGCGCCGCGCCAGCCGGCGGACCGTGACGAGTCCCAGGCCCGCGGCGAGCAGGCAGGTTGCCGCCGCCAGGTAGAGCCCTGCCCTCGCGCCGGCCTGCTCCATGACCCACCCCACGATCGGCCCGCCGATCGGCGTGGAGCCCTGGAACGCGACGAACCACAGCGCCATCACGCGGCCGCGCATGCTCGGGTCGGCGGCCAGCTGCAGCGTGGTGTTGCCGGTGGCCATGAAGGCGATGCTCGCGCCCCCCACGAGCGCGAGCGCGCACAGCTCCAGCGGGAGCGTCGGCGCGATGCCGGCGAGCAGCAGGAAGAGGCCGAAGGCGGTGGCCGCGAGCACCATCGTCGCCATTCCGGTCCGGCCCATGCCCGCGACAAGCAGCCCCCCGACGACGGCGCCGACGCCCATGGCGGCCGTCATGAAGCCGAAACCGGCCGCGCCGACGTGCAGCCCTTCGCGGGCCATGACCGGCAGGCTCACCTGGAACTCGTAGGCCAGGCAGCCGACGAGCGCCATCATCGCCAGCGGGGCCGCCAGCGCGGGCGTGCGCCACACGTAGCGAAGGCCCTCTCGCAGCTGGCCGGGCTCGCGGCCGCTGGGCGGGCTGGGGTTGATCGCGCCGACGTCGAGTGTGCTGAGCGAGAGGACGACCGCGATGAAGCTCGCGCTGTTCGCCAGGAAGCAGATGCCCTCGCCGACGGTGGCGATGAGAAGGCCCGCGACGGCGGGACCGATGATCCGTGCGACGTTGACCAGGACGGAGTTCAGGCTGACGGCGTTGCGCAGGCTCTCCGGCCCGACCATCTCAAGCATGAATGACTGGCGCGCCGGATTCTCGAACGCGTTGTTCAGGCCGAGCACCACCGCGAGCACTCCGATCTCCCACAGCTGCACGTCGCCGGTCACGGTGAGCACCCCGAGGATCAGAGCCTGCACGCCCATCGCGCTCTGGAGGGCGATCATCAGTTTGCGCTTGTCCACGCGGTCGGCGACCACGCCGCCGTAGGGGGCGAGCAGCAGCACAGGGAGCGTCTGCAGGGCGATGATCAGCCCGAGCGTGGTGGCGGAGTGGGTGAGGGTGAGCACCAGCCAGGACTGCGCCGCCATCTGCATCCACGTCCCGACCAGCGAGATCGCCTGGCCGGAGATGTAGCGCCTGTAGTTCGGGATCGCGAGTGCCGCGAAGGTGACGCTCCCGGCGTGCTTCAGGCGCGTCACTGGCCCGGCCCCGGGAGCCGTTCGGCGAGGTCCTCGAGCACGGGCAGGGCCTGCCAGAGCAGCCGGCGGCTGTCCTCATCGAGCTCCTGCACGTGAGCGTCGAGTGCGAGCGCTCGCTCGCGCCGGATCCGCTCGCGCATGCGCCGGCCCGCCGGGCTGGCCTCCACGAACGCCGAGCGCCGGTCGCTCGGGTCCGCCGAGCGGGTGATCAGGCCGCCGTCCGCCAGGATCGCCGCGATGCGCGAGAGCATCGTCGGGTTGATGTCCTCGATCCGGGCGAGGTCGGTCAGCCGGATGGGGCCCAGCTTGACGATCGTGAAGAGCACCGAGGTCTGCGAGGGCGTCAGCCCGGAGCCCGCGACGGTGGGGCGAAGACGCCTGGCGAGCCTGCCGATCACGGCGCGCAGGCGCGCGCTCGCCTCCTCCTGGGCGCCGCCGGAGGTATCCGGCGAGAGGATGGGAGCTGTGGGCGTGATCTTTTCCTCCAATAGTTGCTTGCCAGCAAGCATTATAACGCACTCCGGGCCGGCCCCCGAGGCCCGCGTGAAGAGCCGCTAGCTTGGAGCTCGTGAGCATGCCCGTCACCGAGCTGGGAGCCGCTGGTCCCGTCGTCTCACGGCTGGGTCTCGGCTGCATGGGCATGTCCGACGTCTATGGACCGAGCGATGAGCAGGAGAGCATCGCGACGATCCACGAGGCCCTCGATCACGGCATCACGCTGATCGACACCGGCGACTTCTACGGGATGGGCCACAACGAGATGCTGATCTCCAGGGCCCTGGCCGGGGGCCGGCGCGAGGGCGCCGTGATCGCGGTCAAGTTCGGTGCCCAGCGCGGCCCCGAAGGCGGCTTCCTCGGCTTCGACGGCAGCCCGGCGGCGCTCAAGACCGCCCTCTCCTACACGCTGCGGCGACTCGGCACTGACCACGTCGACGTCTACCAGCCCGCCCGCCTTGACCCGCGCGTACCGATCGAGGAGACGATCGGCGCGATCGCCGAGATGGTTCAGGCCGGCTACGTCCGCCACATCGGCCTCTCCGAGGTCGGCGCGGAGACGATCAGGCGTGCGCACGCGGTTCACCCGATCTCCGAGCTGCAGATCGAGTACTCGCTGATCAGCCGCACGCCGGAGGGCCCGATCCTTCAGGCCACGCGCGAGCTCGGAATCTCCGTCACCGCCTATGGCGTCCTCTCGCGCGGGCTGATCAGCGACACCAGCTCGATCGGCGAGGGCCGCGACGCCCGCGGGCGCTTCCCGCGCCTGAGCGGCGAGAACCTGGCCCACAACCGCGAGCTCCTGGGCGAGCTCCGCGGCGTCGCCGAGGAGCGCGATGCCACCCTCGCCCAGCTCGCGATCGCATGGGTGCTCTCGCGCGGGAAGGACATCATCCCCCTGATCGGTGCGCGCAGGCGGGCGCAGTTGGCCGAGGCGCTCGGGGCGCTCGAGCTGGAGCTGAGCGGCGAGGACCTCGCGCGCATCGAGGCCGCGATCCCGTCGGACCAGATCCGCGGCACGCGCTATGACGAGCACGCGATGGCGGGGCTGGACTCCGAGCGCTGAGGACCGTCAGGCAGGCGGCCCGTGCAGCGTGACCGTCGAGAGCGGACTCCCCGCCGTCCTGCGGCGGGCCCGGCAGCCTCTGCAGTCGCCCGTGGAAGGCGTGCGCCACACGCAGGGCATGGATCTTCGCCAGATTCGCCCGCTCGCCCGCGAACATCCCGTCGACCGTCTCGAACCACAGCAGCAGCCAGCGCTCGAAATGCCCCTCCCGCAGCCGCACGCGTTCATTCAGCGCCGCGTGCGGCGCGAAGGCGCCGCCTGAGTAGGAGTGGGCGTCGAGCAGCACGGTCTCCCAGAAAGAGGTGATCTCCGGCACGTGGGCCTCGAGGTCGAGCCGGGCGACGTCCACGAAGATGAACCCGATCATCGGGTCCGCCATGGCGCGAGCGTAGAACGCCCGCACGAGCCGCTCCACGTCTGCCCGGTCCTCGATGTCGCGGAGATCCTCGCTCGCGCTCACCAGACCATGATGGCGGATCCGCGCTCCAGGACCCAGAGCCCCGGCGAGGACCGATAGTGCGTCGTGCCGCAGGCACCTGGCGGGGACACGCCATCTGAAACCGCCGTCCCCACACACGGGGACGGCGGGGGTCAATGACGGGAGCGACGGGACTCGAACCCGCGACCTCTGCCGTGACAGGGCAGCGCTCTAACCGACTGAGCTACGCCCCCGCGGTGGCCAGCACCGCCCATCGGGCGCGTGCGTGCCCGTTCAGTATGCCAGGGTCCGGCTCCGCGCCGGGCCGCGAGGGCGGCGGTGCGGTGTTCTACGCTTGCGCCATGGCGCTGATCGGCCCCCCGCCCATGCAGGAGAGCACGCTGGCGGCGGTGCTGCTGCGCGACCTGCGCGACGAGCGCGCGGCCACCGTCCCGTTCCCGCCGGGCGAAACGAGCTTCTCGCTGGCGCGGACGCGGCGGATCGAGACGGAACCGATGCCGATGCTGGTCGAGGCCTACGAACGCTTCGGCCCCATCTTCACGCTGCGCCTTCTCCACGGCAACGTCGTGTTCATGCTGGGACCCGCCGCCAACCACCATCTCCTGGTCGCCGAAGCCTCGAACTTCACCTGGCGCGATGGGCATTTCCGTGACCTGATCGCCCTGATGGGCGACGGGCTGCTGACGATCGACGGCGAGTTCCACAGGCGCTCGCGGATGATCATGCTGCCGACGTTCCACCGCGAGCACCTCGCCGCCTCCGTGGACACTGTCCTGTCGGAGGCCTCGGCGGCCGTCGGAGAGCTCCGCGAGGGGATGCGCCTGAACCTCCATGCCTGGACGCGCAGGCTGGCCCTGCGGATAGCGATGCGCGCGCTCTTCGGCCTTGACCCCGACGGCGAGCGCGCGAGGGCGATCGACGCGGCGGGGCTCTTCGAGACGGCCCTGTCCTTCTACTCGACGCCCTACTACCTGCGGGTGCTGAGGGGGAAGCACAGCGCGTTCGCGCGCATGCAGCGCGCCGCCCGCTCCCTCAACACACTGATCTACTCGGAGATCTCCGAGCGGCGGGCGACCGGCAAACGCGGCGTGGACATCCTCAGCCTCCTGCTCGACGCCCAGGACGAGGACGGCAGCCGCCTGAGCGACGTCCAGATCAGGGATGAGGTGATGACGCTGCTGTTCGCCGGCCACGACACCACGACCTCGACGGTGTCGTTCATGTTCTACGAGCTGTCTGGGCGCCCTGACGTCGTGGACCGGCTCGTGGCCGAGCAGGACGGGCACGTGACCGGCGGCGCGCCGTCGGCCTCGCAGCTGATGTCCGGTGAGCTCGGCGAGCTCGAGATGGTGCTCGATGAGACGCTGCGCATGTATCCACCGGCCTGGGTGGGTCCGCGGCGGTCCGTGGAGGCGTTCGAGTTCGGCGGTCACACCGTGCCGGCGAAAGCGTTCGTGAACTATTCCTCCTGGGCGTCGCACCATCTGCCGGACGTGTTCGAGGATCCCGTCGAGCTTCCGCCCCGAGCGCTTCACGCCCGAGGCGAAGGCCGCGCTCCCCAAGGGCGCGTACGTGCCGTTCGGCGGCGGGTCGCGCACCTGCATCGGGATGCGTTTCGGGCAGCTCGAGATCAGGGCCATCGCGAGCCTGATCCTCTCGCGCTTCACGCTCACGGTCCCCGAGGACTTCCGCCTGGAGATACACCAGATGCCGACGATCAGCCCGAAGAACGGACTGCCGGTCCTCGTAGGCCCGCGCGCCGGCGCGGGCGCTCCGGATCAGCCGAGCGTCGCCGAGACAGCGAGCCTGTAGGACGCGGGCGCACCGGGCAGGCGCTCGCGCCGATGCTCTGGACGTGCACGCGCGGGTCGGAGAAGAGATTCAGCTGAAGCGCACTGCAGCAGCAGGCCCCGGGGATGGACCACGATCGCGCCTTCACTGGCTTCGGCGACCGCGTCGACGGTCGCGCTGATGCCGAACAGCCCTCCCGTGACCCTCACCAGCACGTGGCCCAGTTCGCTCTCGAGGAGCTGAACCTCGACACCCGGCGGGAGCGCGGCGGCGATCGCGGCGGAGCTGACACTCGCCTGCGCGCTGAGATCGCGGCCGTTGCCTGTGAGTCTCACGTCCGTCAGCGCCAGCGGCCCGACCTGGAGCCGCTGCGCGCTCGCGTGGACCTCCCCGGCCCCGCGGTCTTCGCCGAGCAGGTCCGCGGCCTGTGACGGGGTCATCGACAGCGAGGCTAGCCTCCACCGTCACGGAGTCGGCGCTCCCCCACAGCAGCCTGAGTGCGGGCCAAGCACTGACGCTGACGCTCTGCACGGTGCCGTAGCGGCCGACGCGGGAGGAGATGCGGCTGGCCACGATCCTCGGAAGCAGCAGCTGGGAGAGCACCAGCACGACCCCGAGCACCCCGGCGGCGGCCGCGCCTATCCGTCCTGCATCGTTCACGCACGCCAGCTTGGCAGGCCGGGGCTCAATGCCCGCTAGCCTTACATCCTCCACGAGGGCGCGTAGCTCAGTTGGCTAGAGCACCTCGCTTACACCGAGGGGGTCGCCCGTTCGAGTCGGGCCGCGCCCATCCTCTCCGCGCAGCCGAAGGAAACACCAGACCCCATGAACGAGCAGCCCACGATTCGAGTGGCCGTGATCGGCTCCGGCCCGGCCGGGTTCTACGCGGCCGGACACCTGCTGAAGCATCCGGCTGAGCGGATCGAGATCGACATGTTCGAGCGCCTCCCGACGCCGTGGGGACTGGTCAGGTCGGGGGTGGCGCCTGACCACCCGAAGATCAAGTCGGTGACGCGCGTCTACGAGAAGACCGCCGCCCACCCGCGCTTTCGCTATTTCGGGAATGTCGCGTTCGGCGAGAACGTCTCCCGCGAGGACCTGCTCGAGCACTACCACGCCATCGTGTACGCGACCGGCTCGCCCTCCGACCGCCCCCTCGGCATCCCCGGGGAAG
The DNA here is from genome assembly GCA_963787115.1 of uncultured Solirubrobacteraceae bacterium. Taxonomy (GTDB): domain Bacteria; phylum Actinomycetota; class Thermoleophilia; order Solirubrobacterales; family Solirubrobacteraceae; genus Palsa-744. The sequence continues at coordinate 4,183 of CAWBBS010000011.1, read as the reverse complement.
AGCTGCCGGGGTCACACGCGGCCACCGAGTTCGTCGGCTGGTACAACGGCCACCCGGACCACACCGACCTCGAGGTGGACCTCGAATCCAGCGAGCGGGCCCTCGTGATCGGAAACGGCAACGTCGCGATCGACGTCGCCCGAATGCTCGTGCTGACGGCGGACGAGCTCGCCCCGACCGACACCGCCGATCACGCGCTCGAGGTGCTGGCGCGCAGCGCGGTTCGGGAGGTCGTGATCGTGGGGCGCCGCGGGCCCGCGCAGGCTGCCTTCACCAACCCGGAGCTGCTCGAGCTCGGGGAGCTCGCCGGCGCCGACGTGATCGTCGACGGCGAGGAGCTCGAGCGGGGCCTCGCGGTCGCCGACCCGGCCGCAGCGGAGGATGCGACCTCGCGCCGCAACGTCGAGATCCTCCGTGGCTACGCAGAACGCGAGCCCGCCGGGCACCCCAAGCGGATCGTGCTGCGGTTCCTGCTCTCGCCCGTCGAGCTCCTTCCCGGCCGAGGGCGGCCGCCTGGGCTCGGTGGAGCTGGCGCGCAACGAGCTGGTGGCGACCGACACGGGCGGCCTGCGCGCCCAGGCCACCGGCGAGCACGAGAGCATCCCCGCGAGCCTCGTCTTCCGCGCGATCGGCTACCGCGGCATCGCGCTTCCGGGCGTACCCTTCGACGAGCGCCGCGCGGTGATCGCGAACGACGGCGGCCGGGTCGTCGATCCGGACAGCGGCGAGAGCTGCCCGGGCGAGTATGTGGTCGGCTGGATCAAGCGCGGCCCCTCCGGCGTGATCGGAACCAACAAGAAGGATGCACAGGAGACCGTCGACGCCATGCTCGCCGACCTCCTGGCCGAGGAGCCCGGGCCTCGCAGCCATGCTCCGGCCAATCCGGATCCGGACGCGATCGTCGAGCTGCTGGGCGAGCGGGCACCCGGCATGATCACCTACGCGGGCTGGCAGGCCATCGACCGTCATGAGCGGGAGCTCGGCGAGAATGCCGGCCGCCCGCGCGTCAAGCTCACCCGCATCGAGGAGCTTCTGCGTGCCGCGGCGGCGCAGGAACCTTAGGGGCGCGGTCGAAGAGCTGCGCTGAGCAGGACGCGCGTCTGCCACACTGTCGCGCGCTGGCCCCGTTAGCTCATCTGGTAGAGCGCCGGACTTTTAATCCGGTGGGGCGGGTTCGAGTCCCGCACGGGGCATTGGGTCTAGAACGGCCCGTGCTGATCGCGCTCCTGCAGAGCGCCGTCAGGCAGGCCCATAGCGGGTCAGCAGCACGCCGGTGGTCGTGGGCGTGCAGTCGATGAGCCGCATCGGGCGCCGCCCGGGAGCCTGCCGGAAGAGGCGCTTGCCGGCGCCCAGGACGATCGGGTGGATGAAGATCTGGTACTCGTCGATCAGATCGTTCTCGATCAGGGTCTGTGTCAGGACGCCGCTGCCGAGCACGGCGATCGAGCCCTCCCCCTCCTCCTTCAGCTTGCTCACCGACCCGGCGACGTCGCCGTGGAGAGCTGTGGAGCCGGCCCAGTCGAGCCGGGTCAGCGTATTGGTGACGACGTACTTCGGGGTTGCGTTCAGGTGCGCCGCGATCGGATTGTCATCCGGCTCATTTGGCCAGTGCGAAGCCATGTGTTCGTAGGTTCTGCGGCCGAAGAGGTAGGCCGTGGTCTGGACCATCCCCGCCCCGGCCGCCCTGCCGAGCACCTCATCCCCATACGGTGCGCTCCAGCCGCCGTACTCAAAGCCGCCGTCGCGGTCTTCCTCGGGTGAGGCCGAGGCCCTGCATCACGCCGTCGAGCGTGACGAACTCGATCACCACAAGCGCTCTCATCTGAACCTCCGTTGCCGGTTTGAGCTAGACGGTACCCGCGGGCTCGTCCCCCGCTGCGGCGCGCGTCGCGGATACGGCTCGCCGGAGCAGCGGTCGAATGTTGGAATGAACCCCTGCCGGCGGCCAGCGGCCAGCCGCGAGCACCGAGAGACTGGCGCGGGCTTGCGCCGCTCACCCGGGGCGAACACTCGCGGCGTGGGGCGCGGCGCTCGTGCTCGCGCTGGCGCTCGTCGTCACGAACCTGCACAACCTGAACTCCAGCTACGAGCCGGTGGGCAAACCGGAGTCGGCCAGGGCCGCCGAGGTGCTCTCGCGCGCCTTCCCACCCGGGTCGAGCTATGTGGTGTCGGGCGACCAAGGAGACGTGGTGATCGTGCACTCCTCGCGCTGGACCGCCGGGGAGCCGCGCATTCAGGGCCTTTGTCGGCGAACTCGCCCGTGCGTGCGAGGCGACCGGGGATGCGAGTGAAAGTGAGGAGCTACCTGGACCCGTGAGGCGCCGGTCTCCGCCGACGGGCACTCCGCGCTCATCTCGCTGTCCTCGCCGAGCAGCGCGGGACGTCGAAGCCCGTGGTGGCGGTGGTGCATCGCTACGACGACTCGCGCGGCTTCGCCGCTCTCGATAACCGGCGCCTACCCGGCTCGAGACGACTTTCGCCGAACTCTCGAAAAGCGACCTGGGACACGGCGAGCTCTCCTTTGGCCTGCCTGCTGCCCTCGTGGTGCTGGTGCTCGTGTTCGGATCGGTGGTGGCGGGGCTCGATGCCCGTTCTGATGGCGCTCGTGGCGATCCTCGTCGCGCTCGGGCTCGTCGCTCTGCTCTCGGTGAGTTCAGCCTGTCGGTGTTCATCGTGAACATGCTCACGGGCATGGGGCTGGCCCTGGGAATCGACTACTCGCTGTTCGTCATCTCCCGCTACCGGGAGGAGCGGGGCCACGGGCTCAGCGAGCAGGACGCCATCGCGCGCGCCGGGCGACCGCGAGCAAAGCCGTGCTCTTGAGCGGCAGCACCTTCGTGATCGCGCTGTTCGGGATGCTCATCGTCCCGACTCAGATCATGCGGAGCCTCTCCGTTGGCGCGATCATCGTCGGCGTCGTCTCCGTGCTCGGCGCGCTGACCCTGCTCCCGGCCGCGCTCGGGCTCTCGGCGACCGCGTCAACGCCCTGCGCGTTCCGCTGCTGGGCCGGGACCTCGGGCAGCAGCGAAGCGGCCGAAGGGCCGCGTCTGGCGGCGAATCATCGACAGTGTGCTGACCCGTCCGGCGCTCAGCCTCGTGCTGGCCGCTGTCCCGATGCTCCTCGCCGCCATCCCCTGCTCGGCCTGCACATCGGCGCGAGCGGCGTCAGTTCGCTGCCGGACAGCCTCCCTCCGAGCAGGGCTATGTCGCGCTGCAGCGCTATTTCCCGGCGGCGAGCACGTACCCAGCCCAGATCGTCGTGCGGCGACGGGCGGGGCGTGCGCCGACCTGGCCAGGCTGCAGTCGCGGCTGGCCGGGGACCCGCGCTTCGGCCCCGGCGTGCTCATCCCGTCCACAAGCGAGCCGGTGACCCTGCTGTCGGTGCCGGTGCGAGGCGATCCGCATCCCCCGCGCTGTCGCGGCGATCCGCGAACTGCGTGCACAGTCCTCCCCGCCGCCCTGGCGGGAAGCGGCGCCGGTTTCCTGGTCGGCGGCGACATCGCGCAGAACGCCGACTACTTCGCGGCGGTCACGAACCCCACCCCGGTGGTGCTCGCGCTCGTCCTGGGACTCAGCTTCATCGTCCTGATGGTGGCGTTCCGTTCGATCGTCGTCGCGCTGATCTCGATCCTGCTGGAACCTGCTGTCCGTCGGGCCGCCTACGGCCTTCTCACGCTCGTGTTCGTGCACGGCGTCGGAGTGGGCGCGCTCGGCTTTAGAGGGCCGCACCATCGAAGCGTGGGTCGCCGCTGTTCCTGTTCTCGGTTCTGTTCGGGCTGTCGATGGACTACCAGGTGTCCTGCTCAGCCGCTCGAGGAGTCCCCACGACCAGCTCCACAGCACCCGCGAGGCGGTCCCTCCGGCGTGGCCTCGACCGCGCGCATCATCACCGGCGCAGCCCTCATCATCATCATCGTCTTCACAGGGTTGGCTCGCGGCCAGCTGGTGATGTTCCAACAGATGGGCTTCGGCGTCGCGGTCGCGCTTCTGCTGGACGCAACCCTGATCCGGGTGGTCGTGCTACCGAGCGTGATGAGCCTCCTGGGAGAGACGGCCTGGTACCTGCCCGGCTTTCTGGAGTGGCTGCCCCGCCTCGGATCGACCGCGTCGGCCACGCCGTGCCTGCTGGAGGCTCCCGGTCAGCCTGAGCAGCAGCCGCCGTGATCGGAGCTACGGCGCCCGG